>CALXRC010000017.1 GCA_944390865.1 uncultured Spirochaetales bacterium
GAAGATATGAATTATGATTTTCTGAGAAGGCCGGTGGAGTATTACAAGAGAGACAGGAAGGGGAGGAATGATATGTGCGATGTCATACAGAAGATTGTGAATGAAGAGAGAGTGAGTGCCAAGGCTGAGGGCCGGGCTGAAGAGAAAACAGCTATGGTAAAAGAGATGCTGAAGGACGGATCTCTGCCAGTCAGCAGGATTGCAAAGATTTCCGGTCTTACCATAAGTGAAGTCAGCGCTCTGGCAAAAGAGCTGTGACACAATTTGTTTCAGTGCTGGCGAGGCCCTCGTCAGCGCTGAGCTATAGCTGTCACTTGTTTTGAAAAAGCTGTTTCTGAATGCTCAGCATTTATTACAAGACATGAAAGGGAGGAGTGATATGTGTGATGTCATACAGGAACTGGTGAATGAAGAGAGAGTGAGCGCCAAGGCTGAAGGAGTTGCTGAGGGCGAAGCCATTGGCATCAGAAAGGAAAAGACTGCTATGGTTAATAAGATGCTGAGAAAAGGAACCATTCCGACAAAAGACATTGCCGATATTTCAGGTCTTTCGCTGAGCGAAATCAATATCCTTGCGAAAGAGCTGCAAGACAGCTGAAACTGTCCTCAGACCTGCCTGCGGCGTGAGATTCATGCAGGACATAATGTCTTCACGGCAATTAACTGTCTGCACTTTGGAATGAGGCTTATTACTCTGGGCTGGCGGGCTTAAGAAAAACTGTATCACGCTGTATTAAAAAGAAAACAGGTATATAAATAAGCAGAGGACAGTCAGATATTGATTTCCCCGTAATGTCTAAGGATTCTTTTTTTGCTGTGAAATGGTTTATTGCCTGGTGTTTACGATGAGATATATTGGGTTTTGAATAGAAATATGGTATGTCTTAAGTAAGAAAATCTTACATATGGAGGAAGAACATGAATATGCAGATTGTTTCAGTTTCATCCAAAGGACAGATTGCCATACCGGTCAGTTACAGGAAAGAGCTGTCACTGAATGAAGGATCCAAGCTTGCAATCTTTTCAGATGGAGAGAATATCATTCTCAAACCTATTGCTCTTCCTTCTGAGGAATCACTGCTTTCTGCTCTTGCTGATATGAGAGAATATGCAAAGAATGCGGGACTGGATGACGACAACGTTAAAGATGCGATAAAAGCGTCCCGTGAAGAAAGAAGAGTAGATGAAGATAGTAATTGATACAAATGTTTTTGTTTCTGCTGTCTTTTTTGGCGGGGAGCCTCTTGATTTATTTCGTACTGCAATCAGCAAAGACTACCATAGTTAAAGAGAGATGATTAGAGAAAATGCTGTTTCCTCTGAGGATACTGTTGATATTTCCGGACTTACCATAAGTGAAACCAGCACTCTTGCGAAAGAGCTGCAAGACAGCTGAAACTGTCCTCAGACCTGTCTGCGGCGTGAGATTCATACAGGATCATAAGGCCTTCATGGCAATTAACCGCTTGCCCTTTGGTCTGAGGCTTATTATCTTTGCCAACTGAGAAAAACAAAACCTGTTTTGGGAGAGAATATGGCAAAGAAACAATTCAAGACAGAAGTGAGTGATCTTCTTAATCTCATTATTCACTCACTGTATTCAAACAGAGAGATTTTCCTGCGTGAGCTCATCTCAAACGCATCAGATGCAATTGACAAGCTGAAGTATCTCAGCCTCACAGATGAAAAGCTGAAGGGCTTCAGCTTTGATCCTGTCATCAACATCAGCTTCGACACCAGCGCCAAAACGCTTACTATCAGCGACAACGGCATCGGAATGGATGAAGAGGAGCTCAACAACAATCTTGGAACAATAGCATCCAGCGGCACGAAGAAGTTCCTTTCCTCACTGAGCGACGATGCGAAGAAGAACAGCAACCTCATCGGTCAGTTCGGTGTCGGTTTCTATTCAGCCTTCATGGTCGCATCAAAGGTTGAGGTCATCAGCAGAAAGGCTGGAGAGGAGAAAGCTTTCCGCTGGGAAAGCGAAGGCAAGAGCACCTATACTGTTACTGAGGCCGAGCGCTCAAGCCAGGGCAGCGACATTATTCTGCACCTGAATGAGGATGGTGCCGACTATGCAAACCGCTGGCAGCTTGAGACGCTGATCAAGAAGTACTCAGATCACATCGCATATCCGATTTATCTTGAGTATGATCAGGAACATTACAAGGACGAGAAAGATGCTGAAGGCAATCCTGTAAAGGAAGTCGAGCACAAGAGAGAGCAGATCAACAGTGCCTCTGCCCTGTGGACAAGAAGCAAGAGCAGCATCAAGGACGAGGAGTACAAGGAATTCTACAAGAACAACTACTCTGACAGCGAGGATCCTCTTTTCTATATCCATACACATGCAGAAGGCGCCACAGAGTACACGACTCTGTTTTATATCCCGGCAAAGGCTCCTTTCGACATGTACTATGCAGACTACCGCCCCGGCGTGAAGCTCTATGTGAAGAGAGTCTACATTACAGATGATGACAAAGAACTTCTGCCGACCTATCTGCGCTTTGTCCGCGGAATCATTGACAGTGAGGATCTTCCGCTGAACGTCTCGAGAGAGATCCTTCAGGAAAACAAGATCATGACAGCTATCCGCAACGGCTCCGTGAAGAAGCTTCTTGGCGAGTTCAAGAAGATTGCTGACAACAATCCTGAGCTGTATGAGAAGTTCATCAGCCAGTACAACAGGCCTCTCAAGGAAGGTCTGTACAGCGATTATGCCAACAGAGAGTCCCTGCTCGAGCTTGTCCGTTATAAGTCAAGCGAAGTGGAAGGCTGGACTTCCCTTGCTTCCTATAAAGAGAGGATGAAGGAAGGCCAGAAGGCGATTTACTACATCACAGGCGGCAAGGAGAACATCCTGCGCAACAGCCCGCTCATCGCAAGCTACAAGGAGAAGGGCTATGAAGTCCTGATCATGGATGATGACATTGACGATATTGTCACAAGCATGGTCTATGAGTACAAGGAGCTTCCGTTCAAGGCAATCAACAAGACAGGTGCCATGGATGACATCAAGAAGGATGAGGCCAAGAGCGAGGATGAGAAGAAGGAAGAGTCTGCTCTTGCCCAGAAGATGAAGAGTGCGCTTGGCGATGCTGTGAAGGATGTCGTGATCTCATCACGTCTCTCGGCAGACAGCGCCGCAGTCATTGTCATGGACGAGAATGATCCGTCAATCCAGATGCAGAAGATATTGAAGCAGATGGGCGGCGGAGAGGATCTTGGCGAGATCAAGCCGATTCTTGAGGTGAATGCTGACAATGCACTCATCAGGAAGATCGATCAGTGCACTGATGAGGAAATGGTTAAGGATCTTTCCTCTGTCGTGCTGAATCAGGCTTATATCGCAGAAGGCATCATGCCAAAGGATCCAGCTGCCTTTGTCAGACAGGTGACAAGACTCCTTGGCTGACAGGAGAAGCGCATGCTAAGATGAAAGCGGAGGGCCTATCCTCCGCTTTTGTATTATCTTGGAGTTATGTATGGAAGAAGTCGGAGTAACAGAAGTTGTCAGCTCCATAGCAGCCAACTCGCTTGAGGCGCTAATGGGCATCCTGATAAAGCTTGGCCTTTCTCTGCTTGTCTTTGTCATCGCAAAGCTTGTCATCTCGCTGATCAGGCGCTTTTTCAATAAAGTGTCAAACAAGGAGCCTGCAAAGCTGACGCCTCTCATGGCTGGCTTTGTCGTCAAGGTTCTTGCCGTTGTGGTCTGGCTTTTTGCCGTTCTCATAATACTGCAGATCTGGGGAATAAACCTTGCGCCTGTCATCGCCGGACTTGGAATCACCGGTGTCGTGCTGGGCTTTGCCCTCCAGGAATCCATAAGCAATGTCTTTTCAGGGCTGCTGCTGGCGCTCAACAACCCTTTCCAGCTGGGAGATTATGTGATCATCGGCTCGGTTGAGGGCACTGTGACCGCAATGGATGGAATTTCCGTCACGCTGCTCACTGGAGACAGGAAGAAAGTCACAATCGCCAACAAGCTCGTGCTTGAGGATCCTGTCATCAACTTCAGTTCAAGCGATACGCGCCGCCTTGATATGACAGTGTCTGTTGCCTATGGAAGCGACCTTGAAAGGACAAGGCAGATCATACGCGAGACTATCAGCGCTTATCCCGAGATCCTTCAGGAACCGGTGCCCGTGATTGAAGTCAGCAAGCTCAACAGTTCCTCTGTTGACTTTATCGTGCGCCCCTGGGTGAGGAATGAAGACTACTGGAAAGTCAACTGGAGATTCCAGAAAGACATTTATGACAGGCTCAATGAAGAAGGAATCACAATTCCTTTCAACACTCTCACAGTCAATGTGAGTCAGGACAACGGCTAGGCCTTTTTGTCCAGACCAATCAGATAGATTTCAAAGCTGTCATCCCTGCAGGCCTTCGGTTTGAAGGCCTTTGCTTTTGCAAACATCCCGCGCATCAGCTTAAGCACAGCTTCCTGACCGCCTCCCTGGAATATCTTGATCACAAGATTGCCGTGGGCGGCAAGCTGCTCCTGTGCAAGCAGGACAACCTGCTCTGCAAGATACTCTGAACGTGTCGTGTCGACCGTGCGGTTTCCTGTGGTCATGGGTGCCGCATCGGAAATGATGCACTCATAAGGCCCTTCCTCTATGAGACGCGCCCTGATTTCCCTGCTGAAGGCATCGCCTGTGATCTCTACGACAGTCGGAGGTACCGGATCAAGGCGCAGCGGATTGAGGTCGCAGGAGACAATCTTTCCCTTTCCCTTAATCAGCTCTCTGTGAACGTACAGCGTCCAGCTTCCCGGAGCGGCTCCTACATCGAGCACTCTGTCACCTGGCTTGATCAGGTGATGGGCTGAGTTGATCTCCTCAAGTTTGTAGACGGAGCGGGCGGGGTAGCCCTCTCTGTGCGCTCTCAGTGTATAGGAATCTGCCTTGTCTCTTCTGCTTGTTGCCATAGTGAGAAAAACTTTAACAGCTTGGATGATAAAAAAGAAGTACCAGACGGCTAAATTATTGGGGTGGGAGAGAGGGACCGTCTGGTACTTGAGTTTTTTTCATACAAAGGAGGCATGAAAAACTGTTGCTCAGTGAGAATGTAAGCAAGAGCTGTGCCAAAAGAGCGTAAATCCCATGCAAAAGAGGCCGAAATGGCGGAATAATAAAAAAACAGGCACCCAGATTGCTCTGGATGCTGTTTATCACACTAAAAGGAGGTTGAAAAAAACTGTTGCTCTGTTGCAAATCCTTATGCAATGAGCGTGCCAAGTCTGTTTAAGACCGGAAAATGCCGTATTGAGGGCAAAATGGGTGTGAAATAATTGCACAGTGTGCAAAAACTGATGCTTGACGCTCAGGACGCAAGTAAGGATCTTATGTTCATGCGCAATACAATCATTAACAAACGCTTCCGCTATACTTACACAAACATGACAGCAATACTGATTGGAATCAATTTTGCTGTTTTCTGTCTGACATACTTCCTTTTCCCCAGACTGACATACACGCTTGCAATGGTTCCCTCTTACGTGCTGTACCGCCATTACTACTGGCAGTTTGTGACCTACATGTTCACGCATGGCGGCATCTCGCATCTCGTGTTCAACATGCTCAGCCTCTACATATTCGGATCGGCAGTTGAAAGAAGAGTAGGGAGCAGGGAGTTCCTGCTTTATTATCTGCTGACAGGGACACTGTCCGGGATTGCAAGCTACGCCATGTATTACCTTGCCAACACAAATGTGGTGCTCCTGGGCTCTTCCGGAGCCATTTACGCGCTGCTGATCCTTTTCTCGGTGCTTTACCCGAGAGCAGTGATATACGTATTCGGGATAATTCCGGTCCAGGCGCCCCTCCTGATAATCCTGTACTTCGTGATAGAGCTTTTCAGCGGAATCATGTCCTACGACGGCGTTGCCCACATGACACATCTTTTCGGCCTGCTTTTCGGTCTGCTGTATATTGTCGTGAGGATGAGAATGAATCCGCTCAGAGAGTGGCGGAGGTGAAAAAAAGAGGCTTCCGTCCTCTGCCTGTCCCTATTAGCAGAGCGGAAGCCTGCACACACATCCGTGCAATTTTCAATTAAACACGAAATTTTTGAACAATCAAGATCTTGTGTCATAAGTTTTATGCAAATAAAGACCGAAAACAGCCTTTCTTACATAAATGTAATATTCAAAAACGTTACATATGACACAAGTTGCATAGCTGTGTTCTGCTCAGCTCTCAAATAATACACATATGACATAAGTTATGCCCGTTTCAAGCCTAAATTCCTGCAAAAACATAAATTAAACATTGACGTGACACAACTTATGACATAAGATACAGGATGCAAAAGAGAAAAAGACATTTCAGAAATTAAATTAGTTGAGGGGAATAAAAATGAAAAAAGTTTTAGTATCTTTCCTTATCCTGATATTCGCATGCGTTGCTGTGTTTGCTGATATAAATATCACTTCTCCTGTGACAATGAATCTTAAGACTGAGCTGAAGCCAGGTTCCAATCCTCCAGGACCGGAAAATCCGGGAGGTGATTCTGGAGACGATGGACAAGGGCTGTTTTACACAATTGGGCTCAGTAAGAACAACGGAGAACTTCCGCTTGGCAGTAAATTAGATTCTGATGATTTGAATCAGCTATCTGGTTACAGCAAAGAAAATCCCTATGACGGAAGCGATGCCAATGTGGCTTCCCTTCTTGTTCCTGACGGAGAAGATGAAGAGACAGATACATATTCAATTGATATTTATCTGGCTGTAGGCACCAACATCAGCAAAGACCGCACTCTCAGCGTTAAAATCTCTTCTGATAGCGGCTGGACAAGACAGCAGGAAGATGGACAGTCACAATCTGCTGCAGAATCAGTTCCCATTTACTTTAAATCTGACGTGCTTGACAGTGAATCAAATGAAAAGCTTTATGCAGAATCTTCTGCTGCTGAAAAGAATGCTACAAGTGAAACAATTACTGTAACCGCAAAAGGCCCTGCCAACAATGATTATACATATCTTGCTAAGACAACTGCATCTTGGACAAGAAACAGGGATTATCTTGCCGGAACATATACAGCTGAAATCAAAGTTGAAATCTCAGCTGGAAATATTTAGAAATCTCTGAAAGCGCAGGCGTTGATATGGCATATAACCAGTGCCTGAATGATAAAAATGTAATTTAGATGATTATATTTAACTTATGTCATATGTTTGGCCTTATTCTGCAAAGAATTAAGGCCAGTTTTTATTGACAGCTGAGGCACTTGTGACATAAGATTTAGTTTGCAAAAGAGAACAAGGGAAAAGTGTATTCGGAGGGGCTTTCAATGCTGAAGCGCATATCATTAGTCACGCTTATTGCTTTCACGCTTATTGGCTCTCTGTGTGCTGTGGATCTTGGAACTTACAACTTTGCAATGCTTACCAGTGTGAGTGAAGGCTCAGGTACTGTTGATGACATTGGTGATATCACAGGTGATGATGCTGACGGCATCAAGCTCTACATCGGCTATAAAGAGGGGCCTTACAGCAGCGATGTGACTATTAAGGACTGCAAGCCTCTGGACAACCAGAACACTCCTGCAGATGTCTCAATCGTTGCTCCGGATTCAGAATCATCAGGCTTGTATGATGAGGTCACCATATATGTTGCTGCTGATTCCAATGTGTCAAAGGAAACGACCGTGAACATCAGGTTTGATCTTGGAAGCGGATGGCAGCTGGCTGACAAGCCGGATATTGAACCTATTACGATTGTTGCTGACATCAATGCAGCTGATGTCACGGACGAGGAATCAAATGTGAAAGCCATGGCTTCAGGGAACAGCCTGCTGTCTCTGGTTGCAAAAACAGGTGAGCCGAAAAAAGAAGAGGCTAAGATTGTCGGCTACAGTGTTCTGTCATGGCCTAATGACGGGATGGTAACGGCAGGAGATTACTCTGCGACGGTATCTGTAGAGCTTGCAAGTGGAAACTGAGGAGAGGGGAAGAGATGAATACCAGAAGATTAATTGAAACATTGCTGCTTGCGCTGCTTATCTGCCTGCTGCCTGCTTTCTCACTCTTCGCAGCTTCTGATGACAATACAGAAAACGACGGACTTGGAGAGCTTCATCTGGCATCAAATGTCGCAAGAGGTGCCGGTGTTGATATCCCGGAAGGCGCCGATCTTATCGGCAATCTCCTGATTGAATACAGCTATGACATAAATGACTGGAACTATGTCACAGAAGCTTCAGTCGAGATTCCAAATCTTGGCGAGCAGCAGGACAGAGTATATCTGAGAGCAAGTTATTACGGCAATGAGCCGGATGACTATGACTGCTCAGTGAGTTTCTATACAAGCGGATGGAACAGGGAAGGAACAATTGCAAGGATGGCCCAGTCCAGAGTTATTTCCGGCACAGATCTCTTTGACAATGAAAACTCAGCTCTTCCAATTTCATTCGAAAATCTGAGTGTCTCATACAGTGAGGCAAATACTAGAAGCGCGGGATCAGAAGGAGGAATCACAGTTGTCCCCGGTGATGACAATTCTTCATTCACAATTCTTGTTCCTGTGCAGAGTCCGATAAACGGACAGCTGGTAGCTGAGCTGGAGGCCGCATGGCCGGCCAGAGAGCTTCCCAGTGGAAACTATGAGGCTGATATCCAGATTGCAGTAAGCACAATCTGAACTGTGATCAAGACACACTTTGAGTAAGGGATTTTCTTTGAACGGAGGAAGTGAAGACTTAGAAAGACCGGATTTTTAAAGGAGGAGGAATCGGATTTTATACGAAAGAATAATCCTTCGTATGAATTGAGCTTGAAATCAGATTTATTGTTCTCAGTCCGCATGACAATGACTGAACTTTGAATGATAAACCAACTATTTAAAGAATAAATTTAGAGGGAAAAAGAAATGAAGAAATTCTTAGTTTTTGCAATGGTTTTAATTTCTGCCTGTATGGTGTTTGCTGCTAAAAGTCAAATCAATGTTACTGTAACGGTAGATGAAAAATCGCCAAGGGTTGCTTTTACAAGCGAACCATATAAAGTAGCAACTGAAAACGGCCCTGAACAGATTTCAGGTCCATTAACTTTAAACGATATCACTTCTGATGATTTAGAAAAAGATAGATCAACAACCGTGTGGATCTCTGCTGATACAAACATTTTGGATCCTCTAAAAATTTCTGTGTATGGAACGGCACTTACACTTAAAAATGATGATAGCTATAATACAGACGAAACGGTTCCATTGACTGTAGCTGTTGAGACAGCGGATGAAAATTCTACTACTGTAAATCATAGCAAAACGTTTGAAAATGCATGTGAAAGTGCTTCTACCAAGCCTACTACTGAAGGGTTTACTCTTGTAGAAGATGCTAAAAATAATGGTGATAATCTTGGTGCAGCAGGGGAAGGTTTCCGCCCTCTTACATGGAAAATTAAAATCAGTACTGAAAAAGCTAACGCGTATGCTGGTACCTATGAAGCATGGCTGTGGATTGAGACTTCAGTTGAAGCATAAATCATTTATTGATGCATTGTTTATGATCCCCTTTGCAGCATTTACTGCAAAGGGGACTGAATTTATAGCATTGAGTGTAACAAATTACTAGTATAAGTGCTTTTATGCGCGCATAAGCCGTGATCTTGGCCTTTTTATATAAATGTATCCTTTATCACAGGCTATCTTCTGTCCATCGTTTTCGCAGTCAGATGATGATTTCTGCGTAAGTGAAGAGTGTAGACTCTATCATTTCTGCAACCAGATAATACAGATTTGAAATAATCTGCATTATCTGCGAACACGTTGCTGATAGAACAAGGCCTATATCTGAAGCATCCACAATACCTTTCATCTCGTGCCTCTAACCGGCTTGCAAGTTAAAGTGTAGCTTTTGCTTGCACTTAATCGGAGAAATTGCTACCTTTTAGTGAATTTTTAACTGCAATTTTTTTTGTAATAGGGTAATGTGTGAGGCATTCTGATTTTCTCCTGAATCAGAGGCCTAATTTCATCCTTGAGTGGCCTGTCTGCCTCTGGTTTCAGTCTGGCTCCGTGGTTGTCCTTGAAGCTTTCTTTCATAAAAGAGATATGACTGTCAGCAATTCTGATTTATTTTCCCAGCTTCCATTCACGCCAGTCATCTCCAGTCTGAATGAATCAGATCTATTTCTTTAGTTAATAAAGTTTTCTGTTGCGTTATCTGCTTTTTCCCTCTTATGATTTTATAAGGGTGCACTGTCTGAGGAGGGTGAAGATGAGAAAACATATTATTGTTCTTTTGACTGCCATTTTCCTGCTTACTGCGACAGCCTGCAGCCAGAACTCTGGCAGCGATATCCCGGGGCCTGATGAGGTAAAGATCGGAACAGCGGAGGAGCTGAAGAGCTTTCTGGCAGAAAGCGGCTCTGGAATCGCCAGACTTGATCTTGCAATAGATTCAGATGATCTTGCAGGCGGACAGTTCCCGATGACAATAAACGGAGTGAAGCAGCTGTCAGGCCGAATTGAAATCACTGCCGCTTCAAGCAGATCATTATCCGGTACAGCGGACAGCGGCAGCAGTGAATCTCCTCCTGTCACGCTCTTCTCTGTTGAAGATAATAGTGTCAGTGTGATAATCAGCAGCCTCACTGTTGCAGTACATGAAGAAGCTGCAGGCAGGGTTGCATCCGTTGTTTCAGTCAGCAGCGGACACATTTCTGCTGCTGATTTCAATGTCGAAGTCATCGGCAGCGGAGGACAGACAGTAACAGGAATCATCATCGGGGAGAATGCCGCTGCGACAAATATTGACATATCAAGCAGCAGCCCGGGTGAAATAAAGATCTCGGAGACAAACAGCGAATATAGTGCAATCCTCGACAAGATCATTAAGGCAAACCCTGACATGCCTACAGTATATGATGCAGAAGATGCAGCAGAATTCCTTAAACTGCTTCAGGATGAGAAGCGAGTCAGGCTTGTCAGTGATGTGACAGTCACAGTAGCTGATGTCAAATCCGGAAGCCAGGAAGAAGGCGGAGAGGCAAAGATAAGCTTGGCAGGCGGGGAGTACAGTATTTACCTCAACGGCTTCACTCTTGAGTCTCAGGTCGTATGGAACCTGATGGGAACCGACAGCAGCATGCTGAAACTGAAAGTATCAGACGGAAAGCTTGACATGAAGAATCTGACTGAGAGGGAATACACCCTGTCAGAAGCTGCTGTCTGGATATACGGCGGCTCTGACATTGAATTCGACAATGTGGATTACACTTCAGAGATAACCGGCATCAAGTTTGTGTGCACACAGAACAGTATGAAGCTTGCAATAATAGATTCAGATTTTAACTGCGATGGTGAATATGCAATCACGACAGATGCCACAAACCCATTGTCTGATAATGTTGAAATCCTTATTTCCGGCTCTTCGATCACAACCGATAACGCTGCTGACAACACTGCAATCCTTTTCAACGTTCTTGGAACAGTTACTATCATTGATTCTTCAGTCACGGGAGACAGGCAGGCTCTGTTTTTGAGAGGCGGCGGCCTCAGCAGTCCGCACAGACTTGTCAATTCAACCTTCACGGCAACCGGGAAGGATTCAACGGCAGAAAACTATGCAGAAAAGGAATGGAGCGGCGGCAATGATGCTGTTCTTGCTGCTATTGTAATCGGAAACAGAAAGGATGGAGGGGACTCAACATACCCGCCTGGAACAAGTGCGGTTCTTGATAATGTGATCGTCCAGACACCATCACACAATAAGAACGAGATTCCTTACTATGGCATTTACATTTATCAGGAAGCTGAAGGAAAAGATGTTGTTGTAAGCGGAAGCATAAGCCAGAGCTCATCATCACAGGCAGCGTCCCTTGTCAACGCAAATACCAATAATGCCGATGTTGATTTAAACTGATTCTCCTCCACCTGCTGAACTGCGGCAGCTCTATCGGCTGAGATCAGGGCCTTGTCTGAACTCAACACATCGGCGCAAGAATCATTCAGTGAAAATCTTCCAAGTTTCTCATGCCCAGCGGTTTTGAGTTCAGATCTTGCAGATTTGACTGAAAAGAGGAGGCTATGTGCAATTGCGGGCAGCAAACGCAGCATCTGCGGTTAATACAAAGCTGTCAGAAAGCAGCATTTCTGCTGATGGTGGCTATTCGACAACATTGACATTAATTGCGGCAGGTCATAAAGCCAGCACTGTTGAAACAGAGCCGCACTGTTTTGAGGTGCGGCTCTTGCTTTATTCATTCATCGCTGCTTGTTTCTCACTCAATCGCATACTCTTTTCTCAAGTCTGCAAACTGCTTTTTTATCACATCGTAGATAATCCTGATCTTCTCATCATGATGGATGAATGCAGACTTCATCGCATTGATTGAAATCTTTTCCAGATCCCTGAATGAGAGGTTGTACTTCTCTGCTGCGATTGTAAGCTCCTTGGTCAGCGTCGTGTCGCTCATCAGGCGGTTGTCCGTGCAGAGGAAGACGCGGAAATTGTTCTTGAAGAAGATGGGGAAGGGGTGCTTCTCGTAAGACTCTGCCGCACCTGTTCCCACATTGCTTGAAAGACACATCTCCATCGGAATCCTTCTGTCCAAGATGAACTGTGACAGCGAGCCCAGTTTCACAAGGCTGTTGTTCTCAAGGACCATGTCCTCAACAAGCCTCACCCCATGACCGATGCGGTGGGCCCCGCAGATCTGGATAGCCTGCCAGATTGACTCAAGCCCGAAAGCCTCTCCTGCATGGATCGTGATGTTGAAATTCTTGCTTCTTATATACCGGAAGGCCTCAATGTGCTTCTTGGGCGGATGCCCGTATTCATCTCCTGCGATGTCAAAGGCGACCACGCCGCGGTCAGAGAAGGCGACAGCAAGTTCTGCTATCTCCAGCGTGTTGTCAGGATTCTCGTTGCGCATTGCGCACAGGATCAGGCCATACTGCATTCCCGTCTCTTCTCTTCCCCTGTCCAGGCCGGAGAGAACAGCAGTGACGACCTCCTCCAGATTAAGGCCCTTCTTTGTGTGAAGTTCAGGGGCAAAGCGCAGCTCTGCGTATACGACGTTTTCCTTATGAAGGTCCTGTACGGCTTCATAGGCTATGCGCTCAAGGTTCTCCTTGCTCTGCATGACAGCTGTCGTGTATGCAAAGGTCTCAAGATAGAGGGACAGGCTTTTCTGTCTGCAGCCCCTGACAAACCACTGTCTGAGCTCCTGCTCGTCAAAGCTCGGCAGAGTGATGCCGTCTTTTTCTGCCAGCTCGATTATTGTCGGTACTCTCAATCCTCCGTCAAGGTGATCATGCAGTTCGACCTTGGGGATTCTCCTGATCATCTCTTTTGTCACCATACCAGAATTATAGTGTAATAGCGGCAATTTGGACAAACTTTTCCACCTGCAGTCATAAAATTTTAACATCAGCCCGGTAACTTTCAACAAGAGATAGGATTAGATGAAAAAAAAGCGGCAAATACGTGTTTTTTCTCTTTACTATTTTCATTATAGTGGTTAGCCTGTTGTTGGATTTACATCTGTCTTCATGACATGGAGGAGAATTTATTTATGGCAAAGAAAGTTGAATCACTTAACAAGAAGCTCCTTGCAGCTGCCATTTCTGCTACAAAGGCCAGCGATATCAAGAAGCTTGTCGAGGAAGGCGCAGAAGTTAACTGCCACAATGAGTGGGGTCTTTCACCTGTGATGCTCTCAGCTCAGTACAATCACTGCGTTGCAATCACAAAGGCTCTGATTGAGCTTGGTGCAGACATCCATGAGGCTGAGCCGAAGTACCGCTCAAATGCTCTTCACCTTGCAGCAAACAACTCAGACAATCCGAAGGTTGTCGAGGTCCTGCTTGAGGCTGGTGCAAACATTGATGCAAGAAACTACCTCGGTGAGACAGCTCTCATCATGGCAGTCAACAATAATCCTGAGACAAAGATGGCAACCCAGCTGATCAAGTCAGGTGCTGACATCAATGCAAGGGATTATCAGGGACATTCTGTTCTCGACTATGCAAAGGTTGCAAAGAGAACATACCTGATCAACCTGCTCAAGGAGAAGGGCGCCAACTGATCAGTTTCCGCTGCTTTGACACAAAGGCTGGCTCTGCGGTTTTGAGCCAGCCTTTTTTTGTCATTCAGTAATACTCAGGTCCCGGCGGAAGGACTAATGCCAGAAGAAGGTAAACCAGTCCTACTGGGAAGAAACCCGTGCAGAGGAAGGCCGTGACAGTGACAGCACGCACGACCAGGCTTGACACGCCAAGTCTTCTTGCAAGGCCTGAGCAGACTCCTGCAATGATTCCGTCAGGAGAGCGGAGCCAGCGTTTCTGATAAGGTGATCTTGCGTACATCTTCACTCCTCACTTCCGCCTGACAGCTCTTTTTTCAGCTTTTCCAGCTCTGCTTCCACGGCTGCATCCGTTTCCATTTCCTCAAAAGTCTCCCTCACAGTTTTCTGTGCAGCAGACTTTCCTGAAACCTTTGCCTCTGCCTCCCAGCGCTCAATGCGGGCCTGAAGCTCTTCAAACTTGCGTGCGAAGTCAGCACTCTCGCTTTCCCTCAGAGTCTCATTGTTCCTGATCTTCTCTTTTGCGGCATTCGCCCTGCTGACAAGATCGTCGCGCTTTGTCTTCATCTCGGCAAGCTTCGCGTTCACCTGATCAAGCTGTTCTTTCAGGGAAGCGGTGATGCTGCTGATTGTACTGCGGCTTTCATTGAGCGCGCTGATCTGCTCCTCAAGCTTCCGCTTCTCAATGACTGCTTCTCTGGCAAGCTCGTCATTTTCCTTTTTAAGCGCAAGCTTCGCTCTTTCTGCCCAGCGCCCGGCCGCTTCCTCTGCCTGTCTGATCTGGCGCTCCAGCGTCGTCATTGCAGCAAGCTTTTCAGCAATCGATGCCCTGATGCTGACAGAGGTCTCTTCCATCTTGTCTATCATCAGGTTGATCATCTTCTTCGGATCTTCCATCTTGTCCAGTGCGCTGTTCACATTTGATGAGATGATATCGCTCATTCTCCTGAATACGTTCATTCTTTTATTGTCTCCTTATAACTGGTTTTGTCTTTTTACACTCTCCCTTAATGCAACAGCCATGCCAAACCGGGAAAAATATGGCAAATATGCACTTCAGTGCGGAAAATGCCAGCTGAAATGGTGAAAAAAACCAGAACGGATGGTTCCGGTGGATTGATTCATGCCTGATCTGCTATTCTTTTCCTATGAGTACGCTTTACATGGTCGCAAGCCCGATCGGAAATCTTGATGACATAACTCTCAGGGCCCTGAAAGTGCTGGAAGAGGTTGATGTGGTAGCCTGTGAGGACACAAGGCATACAGGGCAGCTGCTGTCCCACTTCAATCTGAAGAAGCGCTGCATAGCCTGTCATGCCCATAATGAAGAAGAAAGCGCTAAAGGCATCATCGCACTGCTGGACAGGGGCGAGGATGTGGCTTATCTGTCAGATGCGGGAACTCCCGGGATATCGGATCCGGGAGCACGTCTTGCCGGGGCGGTCAGAGAGAGCGGGCATAAGATTGTGCCTCTGCCTGGCGCCTCTGCCTGCATCACGCTGCTGTCTGCCGCAGGGAATGTGGGAAAAACGTTCACCTTTGAAGGCTTCCTCTCTCCAAAGAAGGGAAGGCGGACAAAGAGACTGGCTGAACTTATCGGGCGCGGTGAGTGCTTCGTGATCTACGAGTCTCCCTTCCGCGTGCTCAAGACGCTTGAGGATATAAGAAGCTGCGACCCTGCGGCCCGCATTGTCATGGGGCGCGAGCTGACAAAACAGTTTGAGGAAATCCTCAGCCTTCCTGTGGACCAGCTCATCAGCACGCTCTCAGCGCGTCCTGCGGTAAAAGGCGAATTTGCTCTTGCCGTCATACCCGGAGGTCATGATGATAACGCTGAAGAAGATCAGGACGCTTAAGGACCGCACCCAGCTGAGAAAGGCTGCGCTCCTGATGTACAGGGAAAGTGAGCAGCGCGGGCTGGATGATGATTACCTTGAAGGGCTGAGGAGCATTGTGCTTTCCAGCCCTGTCCTCACGCAAAGTGACAAGTCAGGACTTGATGCCTTATTCTCTTCCTACCTTGCTTCCCGCGATCCGCTTTGCGCGAAAGACATATATTATATGCTTCTGAGGCTGCTCGGCGAGGAGCCTGCAGAGTGGGACTTTGTCACTGAGGATGGACGCCTTGATGCTTCCGGCCGCACAGTGCTTCCGCACTCTCTCTTTCTTGACCGCATACGTTCCCCGTACAACATCGGTGCGATATTCAGAAGCGCTGAGAGCTTCGGCGTTGAGCACATTTACCTCAGGCAGGGCTGCGGGGATGTGCACTCGCCGCGCTGCATGCGCACCTCGCGCGGTGCTGTGGACATAATACCGTATACGGAGAACTGCGATCTGTCCGTACTCGAGGGGCGGACAGTCTTTGCCCTTGAGACAGGAGGACAGAGCCTTTCAGACTTTGCCTTCCCCGAGTCTGCCGTCTGCGTGATAGGAAGCGAGGAGGACGGCGTCAGCCCTGACTGCCTGAAATACTGCCAGAACAGGGTAAGCATAGAGATGATGGGCGCTAAGGCTTCCATTAACGTATCAGTCGCTGCTGGAATCCTGCTTTACAGCTGGGCCCAGTCTGACTCAGCCCTGTTTCCCGCTCTCGTATAGCTTTTTCAGCCTGTCTTCAATCATGCGGTTGAAGCTGCCGGGAGTGAAGACTCCCCTTGCATTGCGGCTGCCGGCTGGAAGTCCGGTCATTATTTCCATTCCTTCCTCTATGCTGCTGACAGCGTAGATGTGAAAGCGTCCGTCACGGACAGCCTCTTCCACCTCATATGGGAGTATCAGGGATCTGATGTTCTGGCGCGGGATTATGACGCCCTGCCGGCCTGTGAGGCCGCAGCGCAGACAGGTTCTGTAGAACCCCGTGATCTTCTCATTTATGCCTCCGACAGGCTGGAGCTGGCCCATCTGGCTGACCGAGCCGGTCACGGCAATGTCCTGCCTGACCGGAATTTCTCCCACGGCGGACAGCAGGGCATAAAGCTCTGATGATGAGGCGCTGTCACCGTCAATCTCGCTGTAGTTCTGCTCAAAGCAGATGCCTGCATATATCGAAAGCGGGAAGGAGCGCGCATAGGCCTTTCTCAGATAGCCTTCAAGTATCAGGATGCCTTTGTCATGAATTTCCCCGGACAGGCCTGCCTCATGCTCAATGTTGACAATGCCTTCGCTTCCAGGGGCCACAGTCGCGCTTATGACGGCAGGAGTACCGAAGGAGACAAGGCCTCTGTCCATTACCGCAAGGCCGTTCACGACGCCTGTCTTCCATCCGTCAGTCGCGACAATGATGTCCCCGCAGGCAATCTCGTCATTGATGCGCTCTTCTGCAGTGCTGACAGCGTAGTCACGCTCTTTTATCACCTCATTGATTTCCCTTGCTGTGATCACTTTGCCTGCAGGATATGCAGCTTCGCTGATCAGGTCTCCAAGTATGGAAAGCTGGCTTGACAGCTGGTTCCTGCTTTCTGCAAACCAGGACGAGTAGCGCAGAAGGGCAAGCAGGGCAGATGAGTCTATCTCTTTTCCATTTCTCTCAGCCTCGCTCTCGAAGTAAGCCACACAGCCTGCTATGTTGTCTGCAGACGCGTCCATTCTGTAGTCAAACTGCGGCGATGACTTGAACAGCCTCAGGAAATCCTCATCCTTCTCGCTGAGCTTGTCATAAAGCTCGTCTCCTGCAAGCAGGATGACCTTTGTCTGAAGTGCGATGGCCTGAGGCCTTATCCTCTCCCTGCGGCCAAGGGCGTCCTGGACGTAGCTGCCTTTTACAGCCATGCTGGTAGAATCGATGTGGCGCTTCAGCTCATCCCACAGACCTTCCTGGGCCAGCAGTTCATCGGCAAACAGGACGAGAAAGCCTCCTGCCGCCTTGGTGTAGGAACCGGCTATGATCTCCTCGCCGGATGTGTAGCCGAAAAGGTTTTCCGGGGAAGGGTGGGTCTCTATTATGAACGGACGCTCTGCTGCCTTATACCGGTCAAGAATGAGGCAGGGGCGGGCGATGTGCTCATCCCAGCCTGTTGTCTGAATCAGATGCAAATAAGATAAGACGCTCTCATCTGTCTCTTCGCTTATCAGGGTTCTTACAGAAGCAGCAAAGTTCTCTTCTGTGAGCGCTGAAAGGTTTTTTGCAAGCTTTCTTCCTTCTCCAGCCTGAAGCACAAGAGCCCTGGGGGAGGTGCTGTCAGCAGGATTGTAGACGTAGATCACATCCTTTATGAAGCTTTCATCACTGATGACAGCCTTCACTTCTTCTCTCAGCGCTGAGAGCCTGCCTGTTCCGAAATCACCGCAGATGAAAATGTTGAATCCGCTTTTATCCGTTCTCAGCGCACTTCTCAGTGCCCTGAGAGCCCTGTCCTGGCCGACAATGCCTTTTCTCGGCCTGTCCTTTGGGAGGACAGACTCATCATAGCTGAATGCGACCTGGCTGTAACTCAGTTCCTGTGCCATAGAAGAAAGTGTACAGAAGTCTTTCCTCTTTGCAAATAACAAATACAGGTGATCTTCTGTTCTGGCTTCGCGCTGCAGCCGGAGGACAGTACGCCAGCTCCCAGCTTTTCTTTCTGTCAGTACGGCTGCGTTTTCCGGCTTCACCTGCTTAGAATCAAGGCATCAGTGAACAAGGAAAAATACACTGAGTCCGTAAATCAGGAGAAAGACCAGAGATATTCTCTGGAAGCCTATAGACTTGCCTAGATGATACTTCCACCAAGCACATTGCCTCCCCGAAATCAGCTTGAAGCCTGTCTGTTTGATTTGATTAGATTTATGAGCGTCAACAGGTGAGAGACGGCGGCCTTTGATCCCGTTAAGGGAGGCAATTTTCCTAATTCACCATAGGAAAGGAGGAGAACGGCAGGCCTGATGCCAGAGCTTCATGCCCTGGCATCAGGGAGTACAGTTCAGGCCTTCTGTGAGTTTTTCCTGCTTCTTATCAGCTGCCTGCAGGAGGTGACGACAATTGTCACTCCGAGTATCATCAGCAGGATTGCGACGATAAGCTGGAGTCCTTCAACCATGAAGACTCCTGTTCCCGCTGAGAATGCCGAGACCAGGGCGATGAAGCGCTGGATCAGTGCGCTGAACGTGACTGCGAGCATGATGACGAAGGGCGGGATGAGAGTTCTCATCTCTCTTCCTGTGACCTTGAGGAAGACGCAGAGCGTTATCAGCACCAGCGCGCTCAGCAGCTGGTTCGCGCTGCCGAACAGCGGCCAGATGTTTGAGTAGCCTATCTGAGTCAGGATGTAGCCCGGCGCCAGCGTGATTATTGTCGACACGTACTTGTTGCACAGCACCTTTCTCCACAGGGCGGCACTGCTCATGTCATCAACGCTGAAAAGCTCCTGGAAGCTCATCCTTCCGATTCTTGCGACAGAGTCAAGGGTCGTGAAGGCGAGGGCGGAGACACACATTGTCATGAAGCTCTGGGCTACGAAGACTGGGATGCCGAACATTTCAAGAAAGCCTGCGACACCGCTTGAGAAGATCTGGAAAGGTGTTCCGGCGGCAGCTGTGCCGTCAGCACTGGCCGCAGCACCCGCGACGCAGAGTGCGACGACCGCAAGCAGGCTCTCCAGCAGCATGGCTCCGTATCCGACCTTGAGCATGTCCTTTTCGTTTGACACTGTCTTTGAGCTTGTTCCGGAAGAGACAAGCGAATGGAAGCCTGAGACAGCTCCGCAGGCGACAGTCACAAAGAGGATGGGGAAGAGTGTTCCGAGGTTTGACTCAAAGCCAGTGAAGGCGGGAAGATTCATTTGCGGATGGGCGAATATCAGACCGAGCACAGCGCCGATGATCATTCCCACGAACATGAAGGTTGACATATAGTCTCTTGGCTGCATCACGAACCACATCGGAAGCACGGCGGCAAGCGCGATGTAGATAAAGGCAATCCAGACCCAGGCATCCTTTGCAAGCAGGACTGGAAGGTTCATGCCGAAGACAAAGGCCAGAATAGTGCACACAAGGCCGAGGGCGATTTCCTTCCAGCCTGTCAGGCGGGCCTTTTTCTGTATGCAGCCGAAGACGACGGCAAAGAGAATGAAGAACAGCGAGATGCTTCCGGCAGCGCCGTTGACGCGTGCATTTGCCGCCAGTGTCCCGTCTGTGCCGCTGAAAGCGTTGAAAGTGTCTGCGACCATGTCTGCGAAGGCTGCAAGCACGATGAGGCAGAAAAGCCAGCAGAAAACGAGAAAGAGCTTGCGTCCGGTTTTTCCGATGTATTTCTCAATCAGCAGTCCCATTGACTTTCCGTCATTCTTCACGCTGGCATAAAGAGCTCCGAAGTCTGTCACCGCACCAAAGAAAATGCCGCCGAGGATGATCCACAGGAGAACAGGCACCCAGCCGAAGACCGCGGCCTGTATCGCACCTGTCACAGGACCTGCGCCTGCGATTGAGGAAAACTGATGGGCAAAGACAGTCCATCCATCTGTAGGAACATAGTCCTGTCCGTCATTGTGTGTGAGGGCAGGTGTCTTTGCCTTGGGATCTATTCCCCATTTCTTGGCAAGCCATCTGCCATAAAGAGCATAAGCGATCACGAGGCAGACTGCCGTGATCAGTACAATTACAAGAGTGTTCATTTTTTTAACCTCTTTTACTGTAAGAAACGTTTTTTTCAAGTGCGAATGATAATGAAACGGGAAATCGCAGTTCAAGGGATTCCTGCGTCCTTTCTGTTGAGATTTTCTCTCCTGTGCTGACTTTGCTTCACGTCTGCATCCTGGTTATAACTTTTTTACTTAAAATCTTACCTCTTTGACCATTTGCACTTCAGCTGTTACTTTAAAAGAAAAAAGCTGAGGAGAAAACTTGGACCTGCTCAAACAGCTCAGGGAAGTGTCAGTATCAGTGCTTCCCATAGCCCTTGTGGCCTTAATCCTCTCACTTGGCCTGGGAGTCATGAACAGTACTGAAATGATGAACTTCATCATCTCAGTCGTCCTTGTCATTGCAGGACTGACACTTTTTCTTACCGGCGTCGATGTTGGACTGCTGCCAGTCGGCAGCAGAATAGGAAGCGCACTCACGAAGTCCCGTTCTCTTGCCATCATGGCTGCCTCTGCCTTTGTCCTGGGAATAATCATAACTGTGCCGGAGCCTGATGTTCAGGTGCTTGCGAATCAGGTGCATCAGGTCAACAGCTCCATACCACCCCTGCTGCTGAGTGCGAGCATCGCGCTCGGCGTGGGAATCTTCCTCGCGCTTTCTCTTGCGCGCACTGTGCTTGAATGGAAGATGAAGACTGTGATTCTCATAAGCTATGTCCTCATCTTTGCAGTCGCCTTTTTCAATGATGATTTCTTCGTCTCCATCGCCTTTGATGCGGGAGGCGCCACGACAGGACCTCTGTCTGTGCCGTTCATCATGGCTCTGGGCATGGGTGTCGCCACGCTGAGAAAGCACAACGAGGAAGCAGAGTTCGGCTATGTCGCCCTTTCTTCTGCAGGACCGATGCTCACAGTCCTGATTCTGGGACTTGTCTTCGGCGGTGCCTCCAGCACAGCCGCTGCGGCAGCAGGGGAGGAGGCTGTCAGCTTTTTCCCGCTGCTGGCATCCAAGTTTTCAGAAACAGGCATGTCAATGCTGCCTCTGCTCGTTGTCATAGTGTTCGCACAGGTGTTCTTTCTGAAAATGCCGAAGGTGGAGATGCTGAGAGTCGCATCCGGCATTGTCTATGCATATCTTGGCATTGTGATCTTCTTCACAGGTGTTGAGTTCTCATTTTCTGATGTGGCGCGGGAGCTCGGCGCTGCCCTGATAAGCATCAATGAGATCCTGCTTTATGCCGTGGGCTTTGTCCTAGGACTGTGCGTCGTGCTTGCGGAACCGGCGGTGATGGTGCTGACGAAGCAGGTCGAGGAAGCCAGCAGCGGAAGGATTCCCCGCCGCCTGATGCTTGCCACCCTTGCTCTAGGAGTGGGCCTGGCAGTAGTGCTCGCGCTGCTGCGCACTGTGCACTCGCTGTCAATCTGGTGCTTCCTGCTTCCAGGCTATGCCCTGATCATGCTGGCCATGATAAAGACTCCTGGCCTGTTCTCTGCCATTGCCTTTGACTCTGGAGGCGTTGCGACAGGTCCGATGAGTTCGACTTTCCTGCTTCCTCTGGCGATGGGGGCCGCTTCCGGTTCTTCTGCGCTTTCATTAAGCGCATCTTTTGGTATGATTGCAATGATAGCGATGATGCCGATACTCCTGACTGAGATTCTTGGTATCATATATGCGATGAGAAGCAGAAAGGCAGAGGAGGTCACAAGATGAGTTCTATGCTGATGGCTGTGATCCGAAAGGGGCAGGCTGAACGTCTGATGAAGGCCGCAAGGACTGCCGGAGCTCCCGGGGGAACAGTATTCTATGCAAGAGGCACAGCATCAAACACAATTCTTGCGGCGCTGGGGCTGGGAGACAGTTCCCGCGAAGTGCTTGTAAGCTTTATTCCGGACAGCCTTGAGCAGGCTGTGCTTTCTGCCTGCAGGGCCTCTCATGCCAGAGGCGTCCTGCTGATTGCCGGCGAAGATGAGGAGAAAAAGATGGATACAGCCTGGACAATGATTCAGATAATTTGCGAAGAGGGATTCTCTGAGGACATAATGGCGACAGCCAGAAAGGCCGGAGCCGGCGGAGGCACTGTGATTCACGCTCACGGCACCAGCACTGAGGCTGATGTCAGGTTTTTCGGCTCTCCTCTTGTTCCTGAAAAGGAAATCCTGATGATCATTGTGGAAAAGGAAAAAGAAGAGGCTGTCATCAGTGCAGTCTCTTCAATGGAAGTGCTGAAAAAGAAAGGGAGGGCAGTGATCTTCTCCCTCCCTGTAAAGACATTCACAAATCTGTCTTAGCGCGTTCAAACTCTTCCTCTACCGTCTTGTCAGGCTCAGCTGTCAGCAGCGAGACTGCAACTATGAATATGCTTGAGATGATGAAGGCGGGCAGCAGCTCATAGATTGCGAAAATTCCTCCAAGCGGCTTGATCAGGAAGTTCCAGACAAAGACCATGATGCCGCCTGAAAGCATGCCTGCGACGGCTCCGGCCTTTGTGGTCCTTTTCCAGAAGAGCGAGAAGAGCATCAGCGGGCCGAAGGTCGCGCCGAAGCCTGCCCAGGCAAAGCTCACGATCGTGAAGATTACGCTGTTCTCATCCAGGGCAATGACAGCTCCTATGAGTGCGATGACAATGAGCGTCACGCGGGATACGACCATGACCTGGCTGTCATTGGCCTTTCTGTGGAAGACACCCTGAAAAAGATTCTTTGAGAAGGCTGATGCCGCAATCAGGAGATAGGAGTCAGAGCTGCTTATTGTCGCAGCCAGGATTCCTGCCATGACAAGTCCTGCGAACAGCGGATGCATCAGTGTCCCGGCAAGGTATGAGAAGATGTTCTCGGCATCAGAGGCATTCGTGAACGCTGTCGGGGCGAAGGCTCTGCCCACAAGGCCTATTGTCACGGCTGACAGCAGGCTGATGAGCACCCATACTGTTGCGACTCTTCTGCTCTTTTTCAGCTCGTCTGCCTTTCTTATTGCCATGAATCGCAGCAGAACCTGCGGCATGCCGAAGTACCCCAGTCCCCAGGCAAGCATTGAGAGCACATTGAGAAGAGGATAGGCTTCAGCCTGTCCGAAGACAGGGCCTGATTGTGAGATCACCTGCTGTCCTGCCTCGTCGAGCACAGGACTTGCCGTAGAGAAGAATTCCAGAAAGCCCGGTATGTTTCTGATGTTCTCAAGCACCTGTCCCACGCCTCCTGCAGCGGCTGTGCCGGAGACGAGCACGACAATAAGGGCGAAGACCATGATTATGGCCTGCATGAAGTCGCTTGTGCTCTCTGCCAGAAAGCCTCCGAGGAATGTGTATATGACGACAAAGGCGACGCCGCACAGCATCATCAGGCGGTAGTCTGCGTTGAAGATTGAGCTGAAAAGCTTTCCGCAGGTGACGAAGCAGCTGGCCGCATAGACGCAGAAGAAGATAAGGATGAAAAGGGAAGAGATCGTGAGAATGACTTTCTTTTCCTCATGAAAGCGCTGGCTGAAGAAGTCGGGCAGCGTTATCGCATCTCCTGCGATATGGGAATAGTTCCTCAGCCGCCTTGCAACCAGCAGCCAGTTGATGTAGGTTCCCAGCGCAAGACCGATGGCCGTCCAGAAGGCATCTGCCAGTCCTGTCCAGTAAGCAAGTCCCGGAAGACCCATGAGCAGCCAGCCTGACATGTCGGAGGCCTCGGCTGAGAAGGCTGCGACCCAGGGACCGAGCGAGCGTCCTCCCAGATAGTAGTTCTCGCTGCTCTGGTTGGCCCGTTTGGCAAAGTAGATGCCGATACCAATGACGACAGACATGTAGAGCACCATTGATATCAGCATTTGAGCTGATGATGTTGACATATATCCCCCTTGGAAAGAAGCAGGGCTGTGCTCTGTCCTTTCTGTGTGATTTTCCTTTCTGTGTCAGCAGAACGTGATTCTGTTAATCATAATCACAGAGGGCCTGCTCTTCAAGGCGGCTGTGATGTGCTTCTGTTTCAGACTGGACGATCAGTCCTCCTCGTAATCGATCCGCTCGATTCTGAATACAACGGGTCTTGTGCCGTCTGAGCAGCATGCAATCATGGTATTCTCTTCCTTCATCCAGCTTTTCATTATCGAGCCGCCTTCCAGCCCTGCGTATATGTATCGGGAAATGGCATCCCAGGCTTCAGAACAGAAGGGACGCGAAGGGCCGCCGGCGACAGAGTCAGGATCTCCGTCTGTCTTTGTGAGCGTATTCAGCCCCATATGCCAGAAATCATCCCTTGAGTCATCACGGAAGAAGACAAACTCGTCCCCTTCATTGTAGCAGGGGCATGCTCCCGCCTCAGGATCCGCGCAGTACTGCTTCTGCAGTTCCGGGTAGAGCTTTTTGCCGATTACTGTGACTTTCACTTTGTGCTTCATGTTTTCTCCTGGCTGATATTATCCTGTCTGGCCTTTCATTTCCGCAAGCCTGCTGTCCGCTTCCTGCCTGCAGATTGTCATGAAGAGGATAATCTGACAGACTGAAGAAAAAGGAGCAGTGATGAGCACACCTGTGATCAGAAAAGTAAATGTCAGGCAGATTGTGTCAAAGTCCAGTCTTCCGGCTTGTGAGTACAGTGCCAATCCCTATACCGGCTGCACTCACGCATGTGCATACTGCTACGCCTCGTTCATGAAGCGCTTTGTTCCTCACAGCGAGGAGTGGGGGCAGTTTCTTGATGTGAAGTACTGGCCTCCGATTGAGAACCCGCAAAGATACAGCGGCAGGGAGATCTTCATCAGCTCCGTCACTGATCCCTACAATCCGCAGGAAGCAGAGTTCAAGAGGACAAGAGCCCTGCTTGAGGAGCTTAAGGACAGCGGAGCCCGTCTCAGCATCTCCACAAAGTCTGATCTCATCCTGCGCGACATTGAGCTGATTGCAGGCTTTGACGAGCCGCGCATCTCGTTTTCCATTAACACGCTTGATGAGACCTTCCGCAGCGACATGGACAGGGCAGTGAGCATAAAAAGGCGCCTTGAGGCGATGAAGCTGTTTCATGAGCGCGGTATAAGGACAACCTGCTTCATATCTCCGATCTTTCCCGGCATTACGGATGTGAAGGAAATCATCATGGCAGCAAAGGACCGCTGCAATCTCATCTGGCTGGAGAATCTGAATCTCAGGGGTGCCTTCAGGCCTGTGATAATGAAGTACATCAGCCAGAAGCATCCTGAGCTCTATCCTCTGTATGAGCGCATCTACACCAGGCATGATCTGTCTTACTGGCAGGAGCTGGACAGGCAGACTGCCGCTCTGGCAGCACGCCTCGGTCTTGAATACAGGATCAATGACGACAGCATGAGGAGAGACTTCTCGGATCCTCCTGTCATTGTGAATTTCTTCTATCATGAGAAAATCAGGAAAGGAGCCGGAAAATGCTGAGTTCGCGAGAGCTGTATGACAGGCTTGCATCGCTGTTTCCGCTGCGCTGGTGGTCAGATGATCCCTGGACTGTCGTGTATCAGTCTGTGCTTGTCCAGCATACAGCCTGGTCAAATGTGGAGAAGACTTCCGCCTCTGCAGACCTTTCGCTTTCTGCCGTCAGCGCAATGAGCGATGAAGAGCTTGAGAGGGCAGCAAGGCCGTGCGGATTTGCAAAGGCAAAGTCAGGGACGATCAGAGCCCTCTCAAGCTGGTATGCATCCGTCAGGACAGAGGCGGACGGCCTGGACACGGATGAGCTGAAAAGCCGGCTTTTGTCCATAAAGGGTGTAGGACAGGAGACTGCCAGTGTGATTCTTCTTTACGCCTTCCGCCGTCCTGTCTTTGTGCTTGATGCCTATACGCGCCAGCTGCTTGAGAGGCTGGGCTTTTCCTTCTCCTCTGACTGCCAGCGCCTTGAGTATCTGGAGAAGGGGCTTGACGGCGATGTCTCTGTTTTCGGGTATTATCACTGGCTCATCCTTGAGCTGTGCAAGGCCTGGTGCAGGAAAAAGCCTCTGTGCTCTTCCTGCCCTCTGCGTCAGGACTGCCGCAGAGGCAGCTCTGAGCCGGTTTCTGCCTCATAAGCTGCCGGCTTTTTCTGCAGCGGAAGCGGCAATAATGTTCACTTCTGTCATTCTGGCGCATAGAGATCATCAAGTGTAAGCTGGATATAGCTTTCGTCTTTCTTTATCCACGCTTTTCAGGGCTTCTCTCAACAGGGCTGTCTTGCCGACACGCCTTCTCCCATTGCAGTTCTTTTGCGGCTGGAAACCTTGTTTTAAGTTCATCAATCTCTGCTTTTCGGCCAATGAACTAGTCCCTCTATATACAAGAAAATTTTCTACTAGAATTTTTTCTACTAGAATTTTTTCTACTAGAATTTTTTCTACTAGAATTTTTTTCTTGTTGTGCTTTTCCCTGCAATATTTTTCTTGGATATGTGGCTTATACAGCTGCCGGCAATAGCTCCCTTCTGCGCTGTACAAGGCCTGGCCTCTGAAATCCGGACTGCCGCAGAGGCAGCCATGAGCAGGCTTCTGCGGTCAGTCATGAATAATGGCTCTTTTGTCAGCGCACGAAATTTGTCGCGATTCTTTTCTCTTTTTCCGGCAGGCCGTACTCTTTCTTTCCAAGTGCGATGCTCTTCATCAGGAAGACCATGTTGCGCGCAAGCGTGCGCATCATCTGCAGGCCTTCCTTGTCTTCTGACGCTTCTCCTTTCTCTCTTCCGTGAATGCCGTTCCAGTACTGGCCTGAGGCAATCGGCATGCCGGATATCCCGAAGAACTTGTTCAGTTCATCATAGGTTGCTGTCAGGCCGCCTCTGCGGGCCGCTGCGACAGCCGCACCGACCTTCATCGTCGTATCAAAGGGTATGCTGTAGAAAAGCCGCTGCAGGAAGGCGACAAGAGAAGCGTTCGCGCTTGCAAAGTAGACAGGCGATGCGACTACGAGTCCGTCAGCATCCCTGAATTCAGCTGCCGCCTCATTGACCTTGTCGTCAAAGACGCACTTGCCGTTTTTTGCACAGCTGCCGCAGGCTATGCAGCCGCGGACCGCTTCTGTGCCGATGTCTATCTGCCTGACCTCAATGCCTTCTTCTCTGAAGACGTTTTCCATTTCCCTGAGTGCGGCAGCTGTGTTCCCGCCTTTGCGCGGGCTGCCGTTTATTATCAAGACTTTCATGTTTTCTCTCCTTCAGAGCGAAAAATAATAAGCCGGGGCTGAGAAGAAAAGAAAAAAAGGGCTGATGAACATCATCGCTGATGCCCGTTCAGCCCTGTGATTCCTCCAGAAACTTCTTTTTTAAAGCGGGATGTTTCCGTGGCTGCCCGCTTCAGTCCTGCCTGCTGCCATCAGCGCCTGGCTGATGCGCTCTCTTGTCTGGGAAGGCAGTATGATCTCATCAATCAGATTCTCATGAGCCGCGAACTCGGGACTCATCAGATTCTTCTTGTACTCCCTGATCAGATCCTCAGCAGGAACGCCTGCGGCGAGTTCCTTCTTGTTGACGATCTTCACAGCTCCTTCTGCTCCCATGACAGCGATCTCGCAGAAGGGGTAGGCAAAGACATGGTCTGCTCCGATAGCCTTGCTGCCCATGGCGATGTAGGCGCCGCCGAAAGCCTTTCTGACAATGACTGTCACCTTGCATACAGAAGCCTCGGCATAAGCGTACAGCAGCTTTGCTCCATGACGGATGATGCCGCCGTGCTCCTGGCTGACTCCAGGCAGGTAGCCCGGGGTGTCAACAAAGGTGATGACAGGAAGGCCGAAGGCATCAGCAGTGCGCACAAAGCGGCTCATCTTATCTGATGCGTCGATATCAATACAGCCTGCCTTGGCCATCGGCTGGCTTGCCACGACTGCGACAGGATATCCGTTCAGGCGTGCGAAGGCAGTGACAGCATTCATTGCCCAGCCCTGCTGTACCTCCAGAATTGAATTCTGGTCAAAGACACAGGCGATGAGCTTTCTCATGTCGTATGCGCCTCTCTCACTTTCAGGCAGCACGCTCATGATGTCCCCGCTGTTCTTCACTGGTGCTGCCGGTACTGCCTGCAGGTATGACAGGAGGCTGCGGCAGGTGCTGACTGCCTCCTTCTCATCAGCTGCGGTGAAGTGGCTGATTCCGCTCTTCTTTCCAAGTGCGTCAGTTCCGCCGAGCTCCTGCATGGAGACTTCTTCTCCAATGACTGTCTTGATGACTTCAGGACCTGTGATGAACATCTTGGACTTGTCCTGAACGGTGATGATGAAGTCCATCAGTGCAGGGGAATAGGAAGCGCCTCCTGCACAGGCTCCGAAGACAATTGCGATCTGCGGAATTTTTCCTGAGCTTTTCACGTTGTTTGAGAAGATTCTTCCATAACCGTCAAGAGAGGCGATGCCTTCCTGGATTCTTGCTCCTCCGCTCTCAAGCAGTGCGATCACCGGAGCTCCGGCCCTGAGGGCCTGTTCCTGAATTCTTGTGATCTTGTCTGCATGCACTTTGCCAAGAGAGCCTCCCATGAGAGTGTAGTCCTGGCAGTAGGCGTAGGCAGGCTTTCCGTTGATCTGTCCGTAGGCCGTGATGACGGCATCTCCGTCAACACCGGCGCTGCCGCGGGCAAGGGCTCCTGTTTCTGTATAGCTGCCGCCGTCAAAAAGGAGTGCAAGTCTTGCACGCGGAGAGAGCTTGCCAGTCGAGGCGTACTTCGCCTGGTAACGGGCTGCTTCTGCCTCCGCCTTCTTTTTCATCTCTGCTTCAAAATTCTTTATTTCCTCAGTCATTTCCTTTCCTCTGTCTTTTCTGCTTCCTGCTCTCTCAGCCTGGCCTTTCTTATCTTGCCGCTGATTGTCTTGGGAAGTTCGTCAACAAACTCAATCAGACGGATCCACTTGTACTCAGCAAGCTTGCTGTTGCAGAAATCCCTGATTTCCTTCTCAAGCTCCCTTGATCCCTCATAGCCTTTCTCCAGCACAATGAAGGCCTTGATGGCCTGTCCCCTGAGCGGATCCTCGACGCCGACGACCGAACACTCGAAGACTGCAGGATGATTGATGAGAATGTTCTCGATCTCATAAGGCCCGATGCGGAAGCCGCCGCTCTTGATGATGTCATCAAAACGGCTGTGGAACCAGAGACAGCCGTTCTCATCCTGCCAGGCTGCATCTCCTGTGTGATATACTCCGCCGCGCCATACATGGGCATAGAGGTCAGGGTTATCGAGGTAGCCGGCGAAGATGCCGAGTGGCTTTTTTCCGTTTTTCGGGAGAATGACGATCTCTCCGATCTCGCCGGGCTCTGTGGGACTTCCGTCAGAGTTGACAAGACGCACGTCGTAAAGGGGAGACGGACGGCCCATTGAACCGTCGACGGCCTTCTGCCCTTTGTAGTTTGCGGCGACCAGGCTTGTCTCTGTCTGTCCGTATCCTTCGTGAAGAATGAGGCCTGTACGCTCCTGGAACTTGTGGAAGATGTCCGGTGAGAGGAATTCTCCCGCAGTCGCGGCGCTCTTCAGGCTCGGCATGTCAGGCACTCCCTTTCTGACCAGGTATCTGTATACAGTGGGAGGTGCGCAGAATGAAGTGACCTTGTACTGGTTGATTATGCTTGCAAGCTGCTTGGGTTCGAAATTGTCAAAGTCAAAAGCCATGACTGCACAGCCTGTGAGCCACTGTCCGTATATCTTTCCCCAGGAGGCCTTGGCCCAGCCGGTCTCTGCAACCGTGAAGTGCAGTCCCCCGTCTTCTGCCTGCTGCCACCAGCGTGCTGTGACGATATGGGAAAGCGGGTAGGTGAAGTCATGAATCACTCCCTTGGGATAGCCTGTGGTGCCGCTTGTGAAATAAAGCAGCATCGGGTCTTCAGCCTTTGTCTGGATTCTCTCAAGCTGGTCTGACTGACCCTGCATTTCCGCACTCAGGTTCCTGAAGTGGTCCCTGTCCTGCTGTACTGTCCACAGGATCGGGCATTCTCTGCCCTTTACTGCCTCAAGCACGCAGTCTGTGACTCCGCTTTGCGGCGTCACTATGATCGCAGCAGGGCGGGCCGCATCGAAACGGTATGCGAAGTCGCTGGCTGTCAGCATGTGAGTCACTGGAATCATCACGGCGCCGATGCGGCACAGGGCAACGGCAATGAACCAGTACTCATAGTGCCTCTTCAGGGCCACCATGACCTTATCGCCTTTTTTTATTCCTGCATTCAGGAAGACATTGGCTGCCTTCACGCTTTCTCTTCTTATGTCTTCAAAGGTGAAGAAATGCTCTTCTCCCTCTGTGTTGCGCCAGACAAGAGCCAGTTTGTCAGGCGTTTCTCTGGCTGTCTCGTCTACTACATCGTAGGCGAAGTTGAAATTGTCCGGCCAGGTTATATCTATGCTGACAAGTGCGCCGTTCTCATCAATTTCTTCGTGTGCGAATTTCTGGTATATGCTCATAATGGCTCCAAAATACCCATCCTGGGGCTGATGAAGCTCAATCAGCCCTAAGATGTTCATATAAAAAGATTTAGATTGGTTTTTACTTTTCCGGCTTCTGTGTTATGGCAATGGAGAAGCTTGCGCTGATCGCCAGCCTGTCTCCCACATAGCCCTTTCCTTCAAGGAAGTAGAAGGGATGGCGCGCCTTTGTCAGCGTCACTTCTGTCCTGAAGTCGTCTCCGGGTAGGACAGAGGAGCGGAAGCGCACTTTCTCCAGGCCCGCATAGACCGCCAGAGAATTCTCATCGCAGCGGTCTGCGATCAGCACGCAGGCTGACTGCGCGAGGATCTCGCACTGGATGACGCCAGGGACGATAGGGTTGCCTGGAAAGTGTCCGCGGAGGAAAAACTCGTCTCCCTTCACGTGGTACAGGCCCTTGGCCACACCGTCTGCGAGCTCCACCTCATCGAGAAGCAGCATGTCGTCCCTGTGAGGGAGAATCTTCATTATCTCGTCGCGGTTCACCTCAGACCCTCCTGAATGCCAGACAGGCGTTGTGTCCGCCGAAACCGAGTGAGTTGGACAGTGCCAGAGTGATGTCAGCCTTGACAGCCTTGTTCGGGCAGTAGTTGAGATCACATTCCGGATCCGGCTGCTCAAGGTGGATTGTCGGAGCGATGATTCCTGTCTCGAGCGTCTTGATGCAGGCGATTGCCTCAATGGCGCCTGCAGCGCCGAGCATGTGGCCGGTCATTGACTTTGTGCTGCTGATGACAGCCTTTCTGGCTGCATCCTCTCCGAGAGCTCCCTTGATTGCGAGCGTCTCTCCCTTGTCGTTGAGAGGAGTGCCTGTGCCGTGTGCGTTGATGTAGACAGAGTCAGCTGTGCTGTAGCCGGCCTCGTTCATGGCCTCGATCATGGCTCTCTTGCCGCCGTCTGCGTCCGGGCGCGGAGCTGTGATGTGGTAAGCATCGCAGGTTGAGCCGTAGCCGCAGACCTCTGCATAGATCTTTGCACCGCGGGCTTTTGCATGCTCGTACTCCTCAAGCACAAGAGCCGCAGCACCTTCGCCGATGACAAAGCCGGCTCTTCTCTTGTCGAAGGGCAGTGAAGCCGCATTCGGATCATCTGATGTTGAAAGTGCCTGCATGTTCACAAAGCCTGCGATTCCGATCTCGCAGATGGAAGCCTCTGTTCCGCCTGTGATGACAGCATCGGCATAGCCGTGCCTTATTGCCCTGAGTGCTTCTCCGATGGCATTTGAGCCTGATGCACAGGCTGTCACGGCAGGAAGGGCAGGTCCCTGGCAGTTGAAGCGGATGGCGATCATGCCTGCCGCCATGTTGGCGATCATCATGGGAACAAAGAACGGCGAGACTCTGCCTGGTCCTCTTGTCTCCATCTTCTTCATCTCTGCTGAGAAGGTCTGGATACCGCCGATACCGGAACCGAAGTAGACAGCGACTCTCTCTGGAGGAAGCGTGCCGATGACACCGCTTTCCTTCACGGCCTGATCAGCTGCTGCAATTGCAAACTGGCTGAACCTGTCAGAGCGCAGGATGTCAGACTTCTCCATATAATCGCGCGGATTGAAGTCCTTGACCTCTGCTGCGACCTTTGCCTTGATCTCGTCGTTGTGGAAGCAGGTGATCGGGCCGATGCCGCACTTTCCGTCAATCATATTCTGCCAGCTTGTGGCAACGTCATTTCCGACAGGGGTGACTGCACCCAGGCCGGTGACGACAACTCTTCTGTTTTCGCTCATTGCTTTCTCCTTACATTGCGATGCCGCCGTCAACTCTCAGCACTTCACCTGTGATATAGTCTGTTGAGAGCAGGAAGACGACAGCCTGGGCGACATCCTCAACCTGGCCCATCCTTCCAAGGGGAATGGATGCGATAAGAGGGCTGTTCTCGGTTGACAGATCCTTTGTCATGGCAGTCTCGATGAAGCCTGGCGCCACAGCATTGCATGTGATGCCGCGTGAGGCAAGCTCGCGGGCGACTGACTTCGTAAGGCCGATGACTCCGGCCTTGCTGGCCGCATAGTTCACCTGGCCGGCATTTCCCATCATTCCGGAAACAGAGCTGATGTTCACAATGCGTCCGAACTTCTGGCGGATCATCAGCGCGCTGACAGCCTTTGTCATGTTGAACACACCCTTGAGGTTGACGTTGATGACAGCCTCAAAGTCCTCTTCCTTCATGAAGTTCATCAGGTTGTCTCTTGTGATTCCTGCGTTGTTCACGAGAAGCTCGACTGTTGCGAAGTCCTTCTTGATGGCGGCAACTGTCTCCTTCACGGAGGCGCCGCTTGAGACGTCGCACCTGTAGCTTACGGCCTTCACGCCGTAGGAAGAGACTGTCTCAACAGCAGCCTTTGCCGCTTCTTCTGAGCCGATATCGACAATGGCGACGTTGGCACCCTGCTTTGCCAGGTCAACGGCGATCTGAAGACCGATGCCTCTGGATGCACCTGTCACAACTGCATTCTTTCCTTTCAAATCCATTTTTCAATTCTCCTGAGACAGGGCCCTGACTGTCTCCTCAAGGCCTTCTGCGGTGGCAATGCTGTAAAGCTTTGCACCTGAATCTGTCTTTCTGATGAGTCCTGAGAGGGTTGCTCCAGGACCTGACTCAATGAATGTATCGATTCCTGAATCCAGCATTTCCCTGATTGTCTTCTCCCACTGCACAGGTGAGGAGATCTGACGGGAGAGGACTGGCAGGATATCTTCAGGATAGACTTCTCCTGTCACATTGGAATAAAGCGGGATCTCCGGCTTTGCGAAGCTGTGCTGTGCAAGCACCCTGGCAAAGGCATCTGCCGCCTCTTTCATGAAGGGTGAGTGGAAGGCTCCTGCGACAGCAAGGCGCATTGCCCTTCCTCCGGCAGCCTTCACGGCTTCCTCAAAGGGAGCGAGGGCTGAGGCCAGTCCTGATACAACCACCTGTCCTGGACAGTTGTAGTTCACAGGATAGACATTCTCAAAACCTGCTGCCAGCTCCTCTACCTGCTCCTTTGGCAGCTTGAGGACTGCTGTCATGGCGCTGTCCACTTTGGATGATGCTTCCTGCATCAGGCGGCCGCGCTCGCAGACGAGAGAGAAGGCTTCCTCAAGGGGAAGAACCCTGCTGTATGCCAGCGCAGTGATCTCTCCAAGGGAGAAGCCTGCGGCTGCATCCACCTTTATTCCTGCTTCGCTCAGCGCCGCTGCCGCAGCGCTCTCAACCGCAAAGAGTGCCGGCTGCGTGTTGCTTGTAACAGTCAGCTCTTCCTTTGTTGAGTTGAAGCAAAGCTCTTTAATGTCACTTCTTATTGCTGAAAGCTGGTCAAAAACAGCTTTTGCGGCTGGAACTGTGTTGTACAGATCCAGGCCCATGCCGGGAGTCTGAGCTCCCTGGCCTGAGAATACGAGGGCTATTTTACCCATTTTGCTGCACCTTTTAGCAGTGGTTCTGCTTCTTCAATGACTGAGTGCACGATTTCCTCTGCACTCTCCACCTTGTTCACGACAGTGGCGATCTGGCCTGCAAGGAAGCAGCCGTGCTCAACGTCTCCGTCAACGACAGCCTTGCGCAGTGCGCCTGTTCCCATTGCCTCCAGCTCCTCATCGCTGATGTCGCTGTACTCTGCCTTTGCATAATTCCTGGCAAAAGGTGTCTTGAGGCTTCTTACAGGATGGCCCAGACGGCGTCCTGTGACTACTGTGCACAGGTCTCCTGCCTTGAGGACCTTCTCACGGTATGCATCGCTGATCGTGCATTCCTTCGCGCTCAGGAAGCGAGTGCCCATCTGGACCGCCTGTGCTCCGAGCATGAAGGCTGCCGCGACGCCTCTTCCGTCTGCGATGCCGCCTGCTGCGATGACAGGAAGGGATGTTGCATCCACGATCTGGGGAACCAGGACCATTGTGGTCAGCTCTCCGATGTGTCCGCCGCTTTCACCGCCTTCTGCGATGAGTGCGTCCGCGCCTGCCCTTGTCATGAGCTTTGCCATTGCCGTTGAGGCGACAACTGGAATTACGATGATTCCGGCGTCCTTCCACATCTTCATGTACTTGCCGGGATTGCCTGCACCTGTCGTCACGACTCTTACGTGCTCTCTTGCCACCAGTGCCGCGATATCGTCAGCATAGGGGCTCATCAGCATGATGTTCACGCCGAATGGCTTTTCTGTGAGCGAGCGGGCTGTCTCGATCTGCTTCTGGACATAGTCAGCAGGAGCGTTTCCTGCTGCTATGATTCCCAGTCCGCCAGCGTTTGATACTGCTGCGGCAAGACGGCCGTCTGCGATCCAGGCCATACCGCCCTGGAAGACAGGCCATTCAATGCCGAGCATTTCTGTTACGGCAGATTTGATCATTGTCGTACCTTACTTTGAAATGATGAAGCTTACGAGGTCGCCGACTGTGTCGATTTTCTGGTTCAGCTCGATTGTTGTGTCAAGCTTGTCCTCAAGGCTCATGAGAAGATCAACTGTGTCAAGTGAGTCGATTCCGAGATCCTTGAACTTGCTGTCCATTGCGATCTCTGCCTTGTCACAGTCTGTGCGCTCAGCGATAAGCTCTGCGATTGCATCAAATACTTCATTCTCTGTCATTTTATCAATCTCCTGAATAAATGGTGTCAGATTTTTTCTGTGTAATACAGGTTAACACTTTTAGTAAAAGTGTCAATAACCATTGGGAAAATTTTGTTAAACATTGCGTAAAAAACACATACGGCAGAATTCTGGCTGTCACTGAAAGGACTGAAAAATGACAAAAAGAGACTGAAACTGGAAAATTGACGGAAGCTGCTTTCCCTTTCCTGCTGCCGTTTGCACTGCGGAAGGGCAGGGGTCAGCGGCATGCTTTCTGCCTGCAAGGCCGGGCGTATCCGGGCTGCAGGATGAAGAGTGATGATTTTTTGCAGGCGGCGATGTGAGCTTCCAGCCCCGGCGTTCTCTGGGCTGAATAAAGAATGCGGCATGGAGCTTCAGCCCTGGCATGCCGCATATTGAGGATAATCAGAACTTCAGGCTTCCGAGAGTGATCAGCTTTCCGGATGAGCGCTCGAAGAGCATGATTCTGCTGCTTGCGATTGTCATCCTGATCTGGGTGCCGATCCTGAAGTGAAGATTGCCGAAAATGACGCTTGTCAGCAGGTAGTCCCTGATTCTGACCTTGATTGTCGATTCCATTCCGGTGGGCATGGCGCCGTAGATCTCTCCATCCAGGGCTCCGTTCTCGTCAAGTTCGATGAGCTCGGGGCGGATGCCGAGGACGAAGTCATCGTCTCCTGCGGTCTTGACCGCCTCCAGTGAGTCGTCTGTCTCCTCAGCCCGCTGGATGTGGTAGCGGAAGATCTCATCCTTGTTGCTCTTTTCCACATAGCCTTTTTCCCTGCTTTTCGCTTTCAGCTCTTCCGCTCTTGCCTGATCGCTTTCCTCTCTTTCCTTTCTCCAGGCAGCAAGGCTGACAGGCTGGGCCGGGATGAAGTCTGCCTTCATCGTGTCAAAGAGGGTGAGCGTTATGCTTCCATCTTCATTCTGGCTTCCCTTTGCCTCCACGAAGTTGACGGACGGGTTGCCGACAAAGTCTGCCGCGAACAGGTTGGCCGGCATGTTGTAGACAGTCAGCGGGGCTGCATACTGCTGCAGCACTGCGTTTGACATGAGACAGATGTCTGTGGCAAGAGTCATGGCCTCCATCTGGTCATGCGTGACGTAGACGAAGGTGCTTCCTGTCTCTACATGAAGGCGCTGCAGCTCGTAGCGCATCTCCAGCCTGAGCTTTGCATCGAGGTTTGAAAGAGGCTCGTCCATGAAGAGGACTGAAGGCTGGGGCGCGAGCGTCCTTGCGATGGCGACGCGCTGCTGCTGGCCTCCTGACAGCTCTGCCGGATAGCGGTCCATGAACATGCCGATCTTCACCAGTTTTGACACTCTCCTGACAGACAGGTCAATCTCGTCTTTTGTGAGCTTTCTGACAGAGCGGACGACAGAGCCGTTCTTCACCAGGCGGAATGTCTCATCAAGAGTGCAGCCTGAGCCCTGGGCTTTCTTCCTTTCAGCTGCGATCACATCTTCAAGGGCCTTTATGTCATTGTCATAGGAGGAGGATGAAGCGAGGATCCTGTACAGCTTCCTGGCGCTGGAGAGCGGAATGAGAAGCGTCTCTGTCAGATGGATCAGGGCCTTTTTCTCATCCGGCTTTCCGGCTTTGTCCCTGGCGTCCTCAACTGCGGCCAGGGCAGTGTCAGGATTCTTCAGCACTCCGATGAGCCTGTCTGCCTCGCGTGCCTCAGCACTGTACTGGTCCATGTCCTCCCTGATGTTTGACAGGCCGAAGGAAATGTTCTGATAGACTGTCATATTCGGCCACAGGGCATAATTCTGGAAGAGAAAGCCGACCTTTCTCTTATTGGCCGGAACGTTGATTCCGCTCTCGCTGTCGAAGACGACAGTGTCGCCGATCGTGATCTTTCCGCTTGTGGGCGTCTCAAGACCTGCTATCATGCGCAGTGTCGTGGTCTTGCCGCAGCCTGATGGACCGAGCAGGGTCACAAAGGCATTGTCCTTTATTGTCAGTGACAGGTCGTCTACACCGTAGAACTTTCCCCATCTCTTTGTTACGTGTTCCAGTCTGATCTGTGGCATTTTAACCTCCAATTCCGCTGTCAATGCTGGCGCCGGTCAGTTTGTTGACGATCGTGTTGCATACGAGGATCGTGATTATGAGGATGAGATTGATGCCGCTTGAGAAGGCATACAGTCCCATTTCATCGAAGTAGTCAAGTGTCGTTGCAAGGATGAAGCCCTGGACGCACAGGAGCATGAAGAGGCTCAGCTCTCTCAGGCACGTCATGAAGGGCAGCAGGTAGCCGCTGAGGATGGATGTCTTCTGGATAGGTATGATGATTCTTGTCATGCGCTTCACCCAGGGGACATTCTGTATCAGGGCCGCTTCCTCAATCTCGCCTGACAGCTGCATCATTGAGTTCAGCGCGCTCCTGCTGGCAAACGGGATGTATTTGATCGTGCCGACAATGATCAGCAGCGTGTATGTATTGAATATGTTGATGTACTGGTTCGAGAACAGCACGAAGAAGGCGGCTCCGACTGCGATCGAAGGCATGAGGTAGGGCAGGAAGGCCACTGAGTTCACGTAGTTCGCGGCCCTGGATCTTCTTGACTTCGATACGGCGTAGCCGATCATTGTGCCGACTGTGCCGGCAAAGAGAGAGCAGCATACTGCCACAAGTATCGTTCCGCGGTACGCCCTCCATATCGTCGGATTGTGCAGGATTCCCATCTGTCCGTACATTCCGTTTTCAGTTATGTTCTCATCCGTAATCCACCACTTGACGGTCAGGTTCGAAGGATCTCCTGTGTACAGGAAGCTGTAGTCGCCCGGGTTGGGCAGGAAGGTCTCGAATGCGAATGAGATGATGGGGAAGATGCTCGTGAAGAAGGTGAGTATGATCAGGAGTATCGCGATTGCATACTTTCCGGCCTTTCCCAGATTGATCTTTGAAATCTGTCCGCTCTTTCCCGTGACGGTCGTGTAGTTCTTCCTGCTCCTGATGCTGAGCTGGTTGAGGAACATGATGGCGACGCCGAAGAGCATCATGATGATGGCCAGTATGCTTGCCTCTCCTGTGTACTTGTCATTCATTGACACGTACTTCGTAGACAGTGTCGTCAGGTTCAGGTAGTGCGGTACGGGGTAGCTTCCCATCGCGCCTCCGAAGACCAGCAGTACTGTTGACAGGATTGCCGGCTTGATCATCGGTATCGTGATCCTGAACATTGTCTTCCAGCGCGGGGTGTCAAGGATTGTTGCGGCCTCTTCCAGGTTGGCATCCATGTTTCTGAAGATGCCGCCGATCAGGATGTAGGCAAATGGGGCGTAGTGCAGGCCCAGGACGACGATGCTCGGAAATAGTCCGACGCACCACCAGGCCGGCATTATGATGCCGAATGAGGCGAGAAGGCCGTTTGAGGTGCCTGTCACCGCATTTGAGCTGAACATATGCTGCCATACGACTGCCAGCGTCCACTGCGGCATGATGTATGGGAATATGAAGATTGAGCTGAGATATTTTCTCGCCTTGAGGTTTGTTCTTGTTATCAGGAAGGCGAAGAGGCCTCCGTAGAGTATCGCAAAGACGCAGGAACCGAGAGAGAGCCAGATCGTGTTAAGCAGCGGCTCCCACAGGTTGCGCTTCGCAAGGGGTGATGTGAACAGGTCGATGTAGTTTGCCAGCGTGTAGCCGCTGCTCCGGCCTGAAAGGTATTCGTCAATTGTTCCCGGGTGAATCTTGATTGTGTCCTGAACGATTGCCGCTATAGGAGCGACGGTGCTGAAGGTCAGCACAATGCCCATCAGCAGCAGGATCACGTTCTGCGGTTTGGAGAAAAAGGTCTTCACCCTGTTGATAAATAGCCTGCTTGCAGGCAGTTTTTTTGCTTTTCCCATGTGGTTCCCGTAAAAGCCCCCGCATTAAGCAGGGGCACAGAGTCGAGTTGATGAGCTGACTTTAAGGAGTGTACTTTGTCAGCATTTCGATCCAGCTTCCGACAGTGAAGGAAACTGATGCGCAGTAGGAAGGATCCTCGATGACGAGCCTGTTCTCTGAAAGCCACCAGTCGCCGCCGCGGTCATTGAGTGCAGGATAGATCACTGTGACGCCGTCTTCTGCCATGCCGCCGGTCTGGTGCTCGTAAATGGCTTCTGTCTCAGCTGCCACGTTCGGGTTGGATGAATATCCTCCGATATCCTTGCCCCAGGCGGAGAAGCCGTCAGCTGTGTTGACCATGTAGGCGATGAATGCGCAGGCTGTCCATGGAAGCGGAGAGTTGTCGGTGACGAAGAGGTAATGGCAGTAGCCGAAGCCGCCGAAGCCGACATAATCATCATTGTATGCTGCGATGTCGACATTCTTCTTGGATACTGTTGCAGACTCTTCAACGCTTCTGAGCTTGGAGTAGACGATAAGTCCGAACTGATCTGTTGCAGATGCAGAGACGAGCGTGTTGCAGATAGGTCCGTCATCTGTCTGTGCGTTGTAGCTCTCGACCCAGAGCTTGATCCATGCAAGGGCATATGCTCCGTTCTCGCCGAGTCCGAGATCCTGTGCATCGGATGCGACTTCGTCAATTGTCGGCTGGAAGACTGCCTTCTCCTCATCTGAAAGGGCATCGAAAGCTTCCTTCAGCTCTGCTGCGTATACATCTTCTGTAAGCATGTAGAGGAAGTTCTTTCCGACGATCTCTGAGTCAATGTCCATGAAAAGTCCATGCTCGCCAGGTGCTACGAAGTCCCATACGTTGTTGTATTCCTTGGCGCCTGTGTTGTTGTACATGAAGACCTTGTTCAGTGTCTGCAGCGGAAGGTAGCCTGTGTATTCATCAGCTGTCGTTCCGTTTGCCTCTGCCCATTCTTTAGGAATGAAGGTGTCGAGGATGCCTGTCCTGACCATCTTGCTCTCAATCTGGTTGCCGTCCTGGATCAGAGTCATTGCAAAGGTTCCTGTCTCCTTCAGGCTGTCAGCTGTGAGCTGGTCAAAGATCTTGTTGTTCTTCGGCTGCTGCCACTCATAGTTGAGCGTGTATGTAGGATCGATTGACTGCAGATAGGCAATGAAGAGAGGAAGGGCAGTGTTTCCGCGGCTTGAGTTTCCGACGCCGTAGAATGTCGCTCCGTTTGACTCTTCAATGGCCTTCTTTGCCAGTTCTTCCATTGTCATTGTCTCTGCCTGCTGTATAATCTGCTGTACAGGGGACAGTTCACCGGAAGCTGCCTGAGTGCTTTCGCTGCCTCCGTTTGCGAAAACAGGAGTCAGAATGCAGAGGCAGAGGGCCAGTGCAATAAGCATTTTTGCGAGTTTTCTCATTTCTTTTCCTCCTTTTGTAAAGAAACTGTAAAGTTAGGGTAAACTCTGTGTAAATTCTAACACACAAATATTTGAAGATGGAAAAAAAATGACCAAAGGTGACATTCCTATGCACAAAGGGGTGGGAATGTATAAGCTGAACTTTAATTACAAAAATAGCATTTTCTGATATTAAAAGGATTTATGAGGGAAATAATACTTGCATCCGCATCTGTGATGCCTCTATAATTACTAAGCTGTAAAAGGGTTAAAGGTTAAACGGAAAATCAGCAGGGAAACAAAGCATGTTTAAGAGAAGGTCTGCCATTCTGATTCTCATCTTCGCATTTCTAGTGGGGGGGGGTATCTAAATTCTGAAGCGATAAACACCTATTTCAGTTATGTGACTGAAAAGTTCACTCCCGATCCTGTCCTTGAAGTCTATTTCTCCCAGACGCCTGAAGCATCATCTGATCCAAATTTCACAACTGCACTAATAACTGACCCAAGCAGTACCACACCGCTTTATTATCTGATCATCAACACAAACTCAGCCCGGGATACAACAGTCTCATTCTCGCCATTTGTTCCATCTTCTCCTGCATCTGGTTCGATTTCATATACCGTTTCAATGCATGAATTCGAGAACAATCCGTCTTCTGATAAGCCAATTGGTTCATGCGATATTTCCGGCACCTCTGGCGCCATAACAATGTATGGGCCAAATATGACATTCGGGACTCCTGTCAGATATGTTTACAGCTTCATTTATAAATTCGAAGAGGCTGATATCAGCAATGCAAGTCCTGGAACATATGAATCGACTGTCACTGTGACAGTGAACGGAGGCTGAGTATGAGGAAAATGATTGCTCTTCTCCTGCTTCTGACCGTATCTGTGACTTTATTTGCTGCAGATTCTGCAACCGGCAGTTTTCAGATATCTGCTCGCAAGCCTACCATGTCAACAGAAACAGGAACCTATACTGCCACAATATACAATACATATGGAGCTGCTGGATTGGACCCAGAAGAAGGAACATTCTTGAGTCCTGGAACGCAGATACTTGTAGATCTGGCCAATATGCCGGCTGGCGGAAACGGTGCCGATCATGTCCCTCTCTTTGATGTCAATGTGACTGGTGACTATATCCCGGCCAATATGGAACTCACTCTTTATCTCAGGCCCTTTATCAATATTGATGACTCATCAGCTGTTCCTGTCCCTGTTCATTTCCTGTTTGACTGGAAATACACAACAGCTGAAGGGCCTGTGATAGACAGTGACAGTGAAGAAACTGAAGTTGATCCTGAAAGTGTGAGCTCTGCTGTTGGCGATGCCAAAACAATCACTATCCCTGTCGGCGACAGCCCAGAGGCAGGACAATTTGATTTTACTCTTTCTGTGAACATCAACCGCCTGAAAAGCAGCCCAGAGCCTGTTTCCGGTCAGACTTACGTCATGACGCTGGATGCTGTTCTGACAATTGATGGAGAGTAGTGCAGTGAAGAAAAGTATTATGATCATTTTAATCAGCTTTGCTGCAGTGTTTTTGCTGAGCGCCGCAGACGGTCAAAAAGAATGGTTCGTCATAACAAATCATTTAGTTTATCCTGATGATCATATTGATTTGATAGTAAAGCAGGATGCTTTAATCACAATGATAATAAAAGAGATACCTTCCAATAATTTTTCTTCAACGGAGGGTATGCCTTTTTATTTAAATGGAGAAGATGTTTCTCCAGAAACTACGGTAAATTCATCTCATGGCCGTAAAATTGCAACATGGAATCTGACGTCTAATACTTCAGACATTGATGTTAAAGTCACAGCAGGCTCTTTATCTCATTCTACTGGGAAAACTGTTGATTATGTTCTCTGGTTTGATACGCAGTATGACAATTCAGGAACAGATATCGGATTTGAAGTTTCATCAGCAAACACATTCGAAGGTAGTTTGTACTCTGGTGAGAGTATACCTGATACTGTGAGTTTTGAAGATAACGGTATTTACTTTAAGCTGGCTGATGATATATCAGATGATTCTTATCCCGTAGGAGATTATACAGCTAATGTGACGATTGAAGTGACCTATGGAGGAGATTTATGAAGCTTTCAAGAAAACTGTTCTCCTTTATTATTGTTTTTCTGCTGTCAAACAGCTTTGTCTTTGCATTTTCGATAACACCTGGTGAAGCAAATAGTAATGTAGATTTATCAAACAGTTTTGGCATTTATAGCTGCCTTGGAAATCATGAATCGACCGAACCCACGCTTTCTGGTTATGACCGGCAAATAATTGCAAAAATTGATTTGTTAAGTGGTGCGCAGGATGAAAAAATCACTATAGAGTTCCCTGCTGATATGCAATATGAGTACAAGAAAGATGGAATAACAGGAAGTTCTTATTTCCCCTATGGCATTGAACTTGTTTATCGTCAAAAATGGGAAATACCTTGGTACATTGTAGCTCTTGGGATTTTTATTGGGGGGATTCCGGATACGATAGAAACTATTTCTGAATACACGTATTTGGGACAATATCATAATGGAAGCAGCGGTGATACTTCTGCTACATTTAATATCTCATACGAAAAAAACATGTCGAAAGATATAATAAAGTCAAACTTCATATTGAATTCTTTGTTTTTGAGATTATTTTCCCATTTTGGAGAAAACCAGAGCTATGATGATTACTTAGATAGCCTATTTAGTGAGTATGGAGTAATTGGCTCTCTTGCAGAGGTCTATATTGATGTTGTTCTGGTCCTGCCTGATGATTATACGGACGATAGTCTTTTATATGCTGAAAACAATGAGTATGTAAGCTCTTTCACTGTCAATGATGAAGAAATATTTGAATTTTGTGCAAATTATTATAATATAAATAAATATATTGAAATGTCATTAAATGTTCAAGGAAACCACAATGCGAAGAACATTAATCTGAGTGATGATACTATTTTTACTGCCGATGGTATATCCGTTGGAACTTATGAATATACAGTGACAGAGAAGAGCAATATGCCTGAAGATTTTGTAAACGCTGATTCAGCTTTCTATGCATTCCTCTCTTCTTCTCAGAATTCGACAGATACCGCAGCAGAAAAATTTACTCTATCTAACAGTGATGCAAGCTTTTCTTTCCCGTATGAGGCTGGCATCAAAAAAGGTCTTGGCAGTACAGTCTGGTATGATGGAACAAATCATATTGCAGCTGGTTCCAGTTCTGTAGATGTCCTTAATTTCTTAGTGGAAGGAAATGCAAATACAGGGGGTTTGTTTAATCCTTCAGTTGTCTCCTATTCTGACGGAGGTTCTGTTATGTTCAGACTGGATAAGTCTGAGGTAAATGTTGATCAGATTCCCCCCGGCACCTACACCTCCACAATCTACTTCCATGTAGTTGCCAACCTTTAGTTTTATTTAAGCCCATTATTATTCCCCGGCCAGTTCCCTCAAATAACCTTCTCATGGGCGGCCGGGGTTTTCATTTCTTCTCCAGTATACAGCAGAAAGCTGTGTCTGGAATCATATTTCTTTCTCTCTTGTAAGATCAGGCTGATCCGGGTAGCATCTTTCCTGATATGAGAGTGCTTGTAATCAACCCGGGCTCAACATCAACAAAGGTCAGCGTCTTTGATGATGAGACAGCCCTGTTCACAAAGAGTGTGTTCCATGATGCACCTGTGCTGCTCCAGTACAGGACAACAAATGACCAGCTTCCATTCAGAAAGCAGGTAGTGCTTGACCTGCTTGCTGAGCATAATATCCCGATAGAGTCAGTCGATGTCTTTGTCGGGCGCGGCGGGTGTGCCTGTTCTCAGCCTGAAGGCGTGATGGTGATTGACCGGGCACTGTACTGTGATACCCGCGATGACAAGGGCGGCAGCGATCATCCTGCCAAGCTTGGCGTCATGATGGCCTATGATTTCGCCCTGGAATACGGCAGGCCTGCGTTCACCCTTAATCCGACTAATGTTGATGAGTTTGATGATGCCGCGCGCATCACGGGCATTAAAGGCGTGTACCGCAGGGCCCAGTCTCATGTACTGAACCAGAAGGGCATTGCGAGGCTGCATGCGTCGAAGCTTGGAAAGAAGTATGAGGAGTGCTCTTTCATTGTCTGCCATATTGACGGCGGAATCACTGTTGCCGCCCACAGAAACGGACGCATGATTGACGGTACGGAAGGAGCTGGAGGCGACGGCCCCTTCACTCCGACGCGCCTTGGCAGCATCCCTGTGATGGAAGTCGCAAGGTATCTTGAGACACATGAGCCGCAGGAGCTTGAGGCAATGTGCTCGCGCTCCGGAGGCTTTGTCAGCCACTTCGGCACCTCCAATGCTGATACTGTTCACTCCCTTGTGCTTGCAGGAGATGAACATGCATCCCTTGTCTGGCAGACTATGATCTACCAGATCTGCAAGTCAGTCGGGGCCATGGCAACTGTGCTGGAAGGAAAGGTTGACGCAATCCTGCTCACAGGCGGCCTTGTGCGCTTTGATGATATTATTGACGGCATACGCAGGCGCTGTGAGTGGATCGCTCCGGTCTCTGTCTATAAGGGAGAGGTTGAGCAGGAGGAGCTTTGCTTTGAAGTGCTGAAAGTCATGCGGGGTGAGAAAAAGGCAAACATGTATACGGGCAGGCCCGTGTTCTCAGGCTTCAGCTGGGACTGAAACAGTCCTTCATCATCTGGATGAAGGCCATAGCTTCTTCCTTCTCACAGGTTCTGGAGCGGTAGATGCCATAGGACAGCACGCTGCTGTTCCTGACCGGAATGCAGCGCACTGACTGCCCTTCAGCCAGTGCGGGACCGGGAATGAGGCCAATGCCGAAGCCAGCTTCAGCAAGGACACTCACGCCTTCAATCGAGTCAGCCAGGATAATGTTCTTCGTGCTGTGTTCCTGAATCATGCGGTGCAGAAGATCATCGACTGACGGCGGGCAGGTGTGCGGATTTGATATCACAAGCGGCCGAGAGGATGAGAAGGCCTTCGATGAAGGAGAAGTGCACGATGCGCTATGATGTGCGCACTGTGACACTGAGAGGAAGTCAGCTGACCTTCAGCACCTGTGACAAGAGGATAAGGACAATCATATCGATTCCTGAGTTCTTCACTGAACGTTATCCTGATTCAGAAGGATGGAAGCA
>CALXRC010000018.1 GCA_944390865.1 uncultured Spirochaetales bacterium
AACAAGGTTCTCTTTGAAGCAGAAGAAGAGATGCGCACTGATGTCTCCGAGCTTCTTACGGAAAGAAGGGAGAAACGAAGTGCGAGAAGGAACAGAAAGACAAGATACAGACAGGCTCGCTTCGACAACAGAAGACGCACAGAAGGCTGGCTTCCGCCTTCTGCAGAGGCAAGGATTTTATCTCACGAGAATATGATAGCCTTCATATCTTCTTTCCTTCCTGTGTCCCATATCGCAATCGAAACCGCCGCATTCGACATCCAGAAGATAAAGAATCCTGATGTCGAAGGCAAAAGCTATCAGGAAGGGGAACAACTCGGTTTCTGGAACACAAGGGAATATGTATTGTGCAGGGATGGACACAAATGCAGGATATGCGGAGGAAAATCAAAGGACAAAGTCCTTGAGATCCATCATGTTATCCGTCGCTCGGATGGCGGCACGGACCGCCCCGACAACCTCATGACGCTCTGCAGCCACTGCCACGATGGTGTGCATAAGGGTACAGTAAAACCAGACTTCAAGAAAGCTCCGCAGTTCAAGGCGGAAACGCTGATGAGCATCATGCGCTGGGAGCTGTACAGAAGGCTGCAGAAGCTGTATGGGAAAGAGAATGTATCCATGACATATGGGTATATAACAAAGAACACGAGGATTACCCACAAGCTTGAGAAATCGCATTACATTGATGCCAGATGCATTGCAGGGCATCCTAAAGCCTCCTCTGACGGGAACTGGTATTACATGCGCAAGACCAGAAGCCACAACAGGAAGATCCACAAGGATACGATTCTCAAGGGCGGCGTGAGGAAACAAAACCAGACGGAGAAGCTTATAGGAGGCTTCGGTCTCTTCGACATCGCCAGATATGAGAAAAATATCTGCTATATCCATGGCAGAAGAGCCTCTGGATATTTTGACATCCGTAAGCTTGACGGCGCGAAAGTGCATGCAGGCATCCATTACAGAAATCTAACGCTCGTTGAGCGTGTAAATACAAGACTTATAGACAGGAGGAAGCCGATTCCTCTCCAGCCTGCAGAGGCTGGAGTATCCTCGGCTAGGATTTGATGAAGAAGACTAGGCCGTGGCTGTATGCCGTTCTCAGCATTCTCATCATTCTTGTCTTTTTCGTCAGTCTCGCAGCAGGGAGCACTGTGCTGGATCCGGGCATGATCTTTTTGACCGGCTCGCCTGACAGCCTGATTCTCTTCTCAATCCGCCTGCCGCGTACTGCAGCAGCAGCGCTCGCTGGCCTGGCGCTTGCATTGTCAGGACTGCTTGTGCAGAGTGCGACAGGCAACCCGCTGGCAAGCAGCAATATCATAGGCATCAATTCAGGGGCGGGGTTTGCCGTGATGCTGATCCTCTCTCTTGCTCCATCGATGTTCGGCATCCTCCCGCTTGCCGCTTTCAGCGGTGCCCTGGCTTCAGCGCTGCTTGTTTTCCTGATCTCAGGCTGCGTGAGCAGCCTTTCTTCTGCAAGTTCCCTCATTCTCTCAGGAGTGGCAGTGAATGCATTTTTCAATGCGCTTATCAGCATAGTGACAAATCTTGATCCGGATGCCGTGTCCGGCTACAGCGCCTTCTCAGCCGGAGGCTTTGCCCTTGTCAGCTGGTCCGATCTTGTCATTCCGTCCATCCTGATCCTGCTTGCCTCAGCTTCATCATTTCTGATGACAGGGGCTATGGATGCTCTCCTGCTTGGTGATGAGATTGCCTCATCGCTGGGCTACAGGCCCAGAAAAGTGAGGATCATGCTGATGGCACTTTCCTGCCTGCTCGCAGCTTCTGCAGTCAGTTTCTGCGGTCTTCTTGGCTTTGTCGGACTTGTGACTCCTCATATTGCCAGGTTCCTGACAGGCGGAAAGTCAGTAAGCCTCATCTCTGTCTGCGCTCTTGCCGGGCCTGTGCTGGTCATGCTGGCAGATCTGCTGGGACGCACCCTCTTTGCTCCTTCTGAACTTCCTGCAGGGATTTTCATGGCCCTTCTGGGAGTTCCGTTCTTCATCATTCTTCTTTTAAGGAGGCGCAGATGATCTGCATTGACAGACTGTCCGTTCGCTGCGGGAAAGCCTTTCTGCTGGAAGATCTCAGCCTGGCTCTTGAAGACGGGAAGGCCTATGCTCTTATCGGCAGAAACGGAAGCGGGAAGACCACGTTTATGCGCACTCTCTGCTCCTGCTATCCATACACAGGTTCAGTGAGCTTTGACGGCAGGCAGCTGAGAGATATGACCAGAAAGGAAAGAGAAAGGGCTCATGCGCTCCTGCCGCAGAGCCTGCCTGCGCCTGATCTGAGTGTAAGAAGCCTCATGTCTTTTGTGAAATCAGGCCTGTCCTTCATTCCGCCATGTCTGGCTGACAGGAAGATCAGCAGCCTGTCCGGAGGTGAAAGGCAGCTTGTGTTTCTGGCCTTTCTTTCGGCTCATGATGTGAGTCTGTACTGTCTTGATGAGGCGCAGTCAAGCCTTGACTTCATCCGGCAGGACCTTGTCGAAGAGCAGGTCAGGGCTCTGAGAGAACGGGGCAGGACAGTGATCTTCTCTTCACATGACATCTCAAGAGCTGTCTCTCTTGCTGACGGCATCATACTGCTGTCCTCAGGCAGGCTTGCCTTCTTCGGCACATGCGGGGACTTCATGCGCTCAGATGTCTCTCAGACAGTTCTTGGTCTGAAAGCAGAAGAGCTTACGGACCGCAGCGGAAACAGGCACCTTCTGTTTATGCCTGCACGGCGTGACTGAAGCCCTGCAGGTTTCATCAGCTCCCGGCTGCTTTGAGAAAGTGCTCATAATAGAGCTGTGCCGTCTCGCTCTCAAACATCGAGAGAAAGGACTGAGAGTGCAGGTGTGCCGCGATTCCTCTTTCTTCAAGCTGCGGGATAATGCCTTTCCTGATGTCAGCATCAAGATGCCTGAGCGCAGTCAGCAGCAGCGGAATGACTGTGACTTCTTTTGCATCAATGTCTGACAAGTCTGCTTTCAGCGTCCTCAGCATGATGTCTTTTCTGAGAAGACTGTCAAGGACGACCAGCTGGGCATTGTCCTCCTCTCTCTCGCTTCCATGTGCGGCGAGGAGCCAGCTCCTTCCGCTTTTCTCAATGCACTTACTGCTGACAGCCGAGGCCAGAAAGAGGCAGTCCTGCCTGCTGGAAAGCAGCGGGGCAGAGACCGGCCTGCCTGCCGCCTCAAGACGCTTCCAAAGCTGTCCTTTCTGTATGAGCAGCGGAAGAATTATGTCGCAGGAAGCAAGTCTTTCAGCAGGCATTGTGCGCAGATTGAAGACCTCAGCCTGTCCTCCGATGAGGCCTGTGAGTCTTTCAATGAGCCCCTGCAGCTCTGCTGACGCCTGTGCAGATGAATAGTATATGATGGCTGTGCTCTTCATTCAGCATATTTTATCTTCCGGCAGATAAAAAGGAAACAGCTGAGAGAGAATGGCTGCAACTGGCTGCTTTCATGATGTTTCACTGATTTCTTTCCTCTCTGTGCTATTATTTTTTACTGAAGGCAGGAAGTTCGGAAAGCTTTCTGCACTCTGGCAGCTGATGACAGGAGGTGAAAAACAGATGAATGAGAAAGAGGCAATTTTGCACAGACATTCCGTGAGAGCATACAGCGGCAGGAAAATCGAAGAAGAGAAGCTGAATGATCTGAGGGCTTTCACCGCCTGCATCAACAGGGAAGGAAATCTCAGCTTCCAGCTGGTCCTTGATGAGGAGAAGGCCTTTTCTTCCTTAACTGCGCACTATGGCAGGTTTCGCGGCGTCAGAAACTACATTGCCTTAGTCGCTGGAAAGGACAGGGATGAGGATGTCGGGTATTACGGAGAAAAGCTCGTGCTCCATTTGACTGAGCTTGGGCTTTCTTCCTGCTGGGTTGCCCTGACATTTAAGAAGATAAAGGACGCATACAGGGTGAACAGCGGCGAGAAGCTGTATCTAGTTGTCGCTTTCGGCTATTCAGACAATACCGGATCTGCTCATAAGAGCAGGGCGAGGGAGGAAGTGATGAGCGCCCAGAATCCTCCTGCCTGGTTCCTGGATGGCATTGATGCTGCGCTTCTGGCTCCTACCGCAATGAATCAGCAGAAATTCAGATTCTCGCTGACAGACAGCAATAAGGTTAAGGCTGAATGCTCTTTTGCCCCTTACAGCAGGATCGATCTCGGCATCGCAAAATACCATTTTGAAGTGGGGGCGGGAAAGGAAAACTTCACCTTCGCTGAGTGAAGTGTTTTCTGCGGACCAGGTCTTTACTGGTTTTTTCGCACTGAAGGCGGCAGGCACCCAGGGACAGCGCTTCATCACGTCATCCTCAAAGGTCTTCAGCTGAGCCATGTCTTCAGTGATCTTCATAATGTTGATATGCTCCACAAGACGGTCAATGACCTGCTCGAACAAGCCCCTTGCTGCCTGTACCTGGCGAAGTAGGTGGCGGAATGAGGTCCTTATTGCATGTATAAGCCTTGATGATAGCTAAAAAAATAGCTACACTTTCCTGAGGAGGAATATATGAATCTGAAGACAGAAGAGATCATCTCGATTTCGAAAGCGAATCAGAACTTCTCCAACGCTGCAAGAATTGCAGGCAGGAATGGTCGTGCGATTATATTCCGGAACAACAAGCCGAAGTACATGCTTGTAGACCTTGACAGAGCGCCGGTCTTGGAGCTCACCGATGATGAGAAGATAGACATCGTCGCTGCAAGAATCCTGAAGCAATACAAGGCTGCATTCCAGGAACTTGCGAAATGATCAAGTTCTCTAAGGACAAGGTAAAGCTGCTATACAAGCTGATGGTTGAGGAAACCGGTGGATCTTTCGGCATAAGGACTGAGGAACTGCTTGATTCGGCGTTGGAAGGCATCTTCCAGACATTCGATGGAAAGGAACTGTATCCGACTAAAGAGGAGAAAGGAGCACGGCTTGGGTATTCCCTGATTTCCAGCCATGCGTTCATAGACGGCAACAAGCGCATCGGGATGTATGTGATGCTGACGTTTCTTGAAGTCAATGGGATACATATTGATTGCACCGATGAGGAGATTATCGAAACCGGGCTTGCAGTAGCTTCAGGACAAAAGGGTTACGATGACCTGCTTGTATGGGTGAAAGAGCACAAGGTGGAAAACGTATAAGCCGTCCAATGGAAAATGACAAAAAGTTACTTCCTGATTTTGTTTCCGCTAGTACCATCCCGGATCCGATCAATATCTTTCAGTCAATGTTAAATATTGCAGCACCTTAGTCTCTGCATAGATGAAATTAAAAACAGCCCGCAAGCCCTTTTGAAAAACACCATGTACAAAGAACTGGCTGACAATGCCAATAAGGCTATAAAGGTGATTATGGCAGCAGATGCACAAAGCCGTGGCAGCAAAGAAACATTCCCAGGCAGAAGATGTGCATTCTGGCCGGAGTCGGCGACGTGGGACATTCCTTCGCCCGCGCTTACAGCTGCGGCTCTCCCAGCCAGAACACCACCTTGAAGCTTTTCTCCAAACTGAGACAAGGCAACAGCGTCCTTTGAGAGGTTTTTTGAATCGAACAGCTGTTTCCATCATGTCTGCCAGGACTGCAGAGACCACAATGCGGATGCCTGCCTGTCCAGACAGGCCCTCAGTGATCTGTTTGTCAATATTACGGGAATGAATGTCCATCAGTGGGTGACGCGCAGGAGGCTCATGCATGCCAGAATTCTCATGGCGGGGGGAGATCTTCCCTCAAAAGTCTGGCAGGACTGCGGCTTTCATGATTATTCCGGTTTCTACCGTGCCTTCACAAAGCTTTACGGCCTGAGCCCTAAGGAATACTTGAAAATCGGGATTTAGAGTGCGGCAGAGGATGCTGGCCGTTTGATTTGGCTGCGAACTGTATTACAATTCCAGGCATGAGACGAACTGCTGTTTTCCTTTCTGTTTTTCTTGTGCTTGCCGCATCGCTCCTTTCTGCCCGGAGCCTTGATTATTCTGATCCTTCCAGCTGGGCTTATCTGGCTGAGGGGGAGGACAGAAGCGCAGATGTCTTCCTGATCTGTCCGACTGTTGACTGGGGCGGAAAGGGGAATACGAACATGAGCATGGACGACGAAGCTGCAAAGGCGGATTTTGCCGGCGCGCTGAATATGGAGAGGGGGATATACGAAGAGTGCGCCACTCTCTATTCTCCGTTCTACCGGCAGATGACTTTCTCTTTCTATGAAGGGCCCAGAGAAGCCATGCATCCTTATATCGATTACGCATATGAGGATGTGAAGGCCGCATTCTCATATTATCTGGAGCATTTCAATGACGGCAGGCCGCTGATTCTTGCCGGCTTTTCACAGGGCGCGCAGCATGCGCTGCATCTGCTGCAGGATTTCTTTTCAGATCCGGAACTCCAGGATCTCCTGGTTGCGGCCTACCTGATCGGTTGGCCTGTGACGGAGGAGGACCTTGCCGGCAATGAGCATCTGTGCCTTGCCAGCGGCGAGTCAGACACCGGCGTCATCATAACATTCAGTACTGAGGCAGAGGCTGTCAGCCAGTCCATTATCGTGCCTGAGGGAATGAAGACGTATTCAATCAACCCGCTGAACTGGAAGACTGATTCTTCATACGCTCCCGCCAGCAGCAACCTCGGAGCCTGCTTCACTGACTATGACGGGCGCATCACCGCCGAGATTCCCTGCTTTTGCGGGGCCTACATTGATGATGAGAGAGGAGTCCTGAAAGTCGTTGGAGTCAATCCTTCCTCATGGTCGCTGTCCCTCTTTCCGGACGGTGTGTATCATATTTATGACTACCAGTTCTTCTACAGGAATCTCCAGCAGAATGTGAAGACGCGCCTGGACAGCTTTCTTGCTGAGCGCGGAAAAGACTGAAACTATGTGTATTTTTGGTTTTTTCCATTCACTATGACAGCTCCAATGCTGTAGAATAAACCCGAATGACCGGGCTGAGCTTGTCCCCTAGCCATTGATATGGCTGCTTTTGCCGGTCATCGCCGGCTGAATCATGATTCCCTTATGATTCTTCCGGTGTTTTCCTGACTGATGGGGTGAGTATGACAAGTAAATCAGAAAAGAACCTTAAGGCAGTTTCTTCTCCCGAGCATCTTGATGAGTTCATTCATGTGTCCAATCCTGCAATCTGGTCTGTGCTGGCTGCCATCGCAGTCTTCCTCTTCGGATTCCTTTTCTGGGCACTGGGCACCGATCTGGAGATGTTTGTCGATTTCACGGCTCTGCAGACGGAGGACAGCCTTGTGTTCTATCTGCGCGACAGCGAGGCCGGAGGAGTGCAGGAAGGAATGCAGATATCGGTTGACGGACAGCTGTATCCGATCACCTCTGTTTCTCCAAGTCCGATCTCTAGGGACTTCATCCAGGACCGCTATCTTGCAAGCCAGTACAATGACCTTGACCTTGTCTATGAGATCTTTTGCGAGACCGACCTGCCTGAAGGATATTACAGCGGGAGCATAGAGATCGGTTCTGTCAGTCCCATCACATTCCTTTTCAATTAGGGGGCCGCATGAAAAGACAGAAAATAGGAAAGGTGCCTCTGGTCACGCAGCTTGAACCGCTGGAGGGCGGCTATGCCTGCCTTGCGATGATTCTGGCCTATCACAGGAAGCTGGTGTCTCTCGGGCAGATAAAGGCGGACTGCGGCAGCATAAAGAAAGTGCCTGATCTGGACAGCATTTCCCAGATGGCCTCCTTCTACGGTCTTGAAGCGGAAAGAAAGACTGTCAGCTTCAGTGAGCTTTGCTCTGAAGATGCCTTTCCGTGCATCGTGACCTGGGACCGTTACCGCTATGTGGTCATAGCAGGCGTCAGCAGGAGCGGCAAGTACATTGTCAACGATCCTGCCAACGGCGTGCTGCTTCTGGATGAAGACAATGTCGCCTCACTGTATGCAGGCACTGCACTCTGCCTGAAGCCGGGCGCGGCTTTCAGGCCGGAGGGAAAGCAGAGCAGCGTGATGGCCTTTGCCAGAGAGCGCCTTGCCGGAACGCACGCGGCAGTGGCCTTCGTGGTCATAACGACGTTCATCGCATCAATCCTTGCCGTGATAAACCCTGCCTTCTCAAGAGTCTTCATGGATTACCTGCTTGATGACGGAGGCGGTGCTTCATGGCTCAATGCCTTCATCATCCTGCTTTCTGCCATTGTGCTTATCAGAGTCATTGCCGATACCATCAAGGCGGTCTATTCCTACAGAATCTATGGAAAGATGGCAGTCGTGGGAAGCTCGACCTTCATGTGGCACCTGCTGCATCTGCCGTTTGAGTTTTTCACTAAGCGGTTCACAGGCGATCTGATCAGCAGGCAGAAGACTAATTCGACAATTGCTGAGACGCTCGTCAACACACTGGCGCCGATTGTGCTGAACGCATCCACGATGATCCTCTTCTTCATCATGATGATGCGCTACAATGTGCTGCTTTCGCTGATAGGCGTTGCCTCGATCGCGATAAACCTGTGCTTCACGAATATGGTGGCAAGACGCAGGCTCAGCCTGTCAAAGCTCATGAGCAAGGACTCGTCCAGGCTGAAGTGCTCAACAGTGAACGGCATCGAGATGATAGAGACCATCAAGGCGAGCGGGGCCGAGAACGGCTACTTTGAGCACTGGTCAGGCTATCAGTCGAATGTCAACACGAAGGACATGAACTCTTCGAACATCCTGAGCTTCTATACGCTGCTTGCCAGTATCGTCTCAGGCCTGACAGACATCATAATTCTCTCAAGCGGGGTCTATCTGATAATGCAGGGGGAATTCACGACAGGCATGCTCATGGCCTTCCAGAGCTTCTTTGCCTCCTTTGTCGCTCCTGCCCAGAGCCTGCTTGCGGCGACGCAGACGATTCAGGAAATGCGCAACAACATGGACACTGTCAATGAGGTCATGAAGTATCCTCTTGATCCGGCTGCCATCTCATCAGGAGAAGCAGATGAGACAGCTGACAAGCTTTCAGGAAATATCGAGTTCAGGAATGTGACCTTCGGCTACAGCCGTCTTGCTCCGCCTTATCTGAACAATGTCTCCTTCAGCGTGAAAAGCGGGCAGAAAATCGCTGTCGTTGGCGCCTCCGGAAGCGGCAAGTCCACAATATCAAAGCTGCTGTCAGGACTGTATCCGCCATGGGAAGGCGAGATTCTGTTTGACGGCAGGCGCATTGACGAGATAAGCCACAGCGTCTTCACCGGCTCAGTCGCAGTCGTCGATCAGGACATCATTCTCTTTGAAGACACGATTGCCAACAACATAAGAATGTGGGACAGCACCATTGAGGACTATGAGGTGATCCTTGCCGCAAGGGATGCCCAGATCCATGATGAGATAATATCGAGGGTCGGAGGCTATCAGTACAGGATAACGGAAGGCGGCAGGGATTTCTCAGGCGGTGAGCGCCAGCGTCTGGAAATCGCGCGTGTGCTCGCGCAGGATCCCACTATCATCATAATGGATGAGGCGACGAGCGCACTGGATGCGGATACCGAGTACAAGGTTGTCAATGCGATCAAGGCCAGAGGCATCACCTGCATCATCATCGCACACAGACTGTCGACAGTCAGGGACTGCGATGAGATTCTCGTGCTGGATCAGGGACAGATCGCAGAGCGCGGAACGCATGAGGAACTCTTCAGCAGAGGCGGACTGTACACAAAGCTGATACTGAGCGAGTAGAGGGGGCGGATCATGGGCTGGTTTAACGAACAGATACAGGACAGGATAAAGAAAGATCAGCAGATGCTTTCGGATTCATTTGCAGATCTTGCCTACAATATCACCGGCGACAAGGCTTATGCCTATTTCTCTTCATCCTCAGGAAGCAGCATAAATGCGATCCGCGACCTGATGAACTATTTCCATCTGCGCCTTTCTGATATTCCGTCAAAGATAACTGACATCAACGAACAGCTGGAGTATCTGCTGCGCCCCAACGGGATAATGAGGAGGACAGTCCGCCTCTCATCAGGCTGGAGCAGCTGTGCTGCCGGCGCGATGATCGGAAAGCTGAAAGACAGGGATGAGTATGTGGCGATTCTGCCTCATGGCATTCAGTCTTATGCCTACTATGACACAAAGCTCAAGAGGCAGGTCAGGATCACGTCTGAAACTGAGAAGAACTTTGAGAGCACTGCGATTTCATTTTACAGGCCTTTCCCCCTGAGAAAGATGACAGGCAGGGATCTGTTCAGGTTCATCCTCTCAACCCTTGACGCCGCGGATGTGGTGACCCTTGCTGTGCTGACGCTTGCCGTCACTCTTTTCGGTCTTCTGATTCCCCGCCTGAATGACATCTTCCTCAATCAGGTCGTGCGGCTCGGCTCTGTGAGCCTCCTGCTCACTATCACAGTGTTCTTCATCTGCGCCACTGTGTCCCAGAAACTCTTTACAGACCTCAGGGGAACAATACTTTCGAAGATGACGGGCAAGATGACAGTCAGCTGCGAGGCAGCGGCGATGATGAGAATCTTCTCCCTTCCTGCCTCTTTCTTCAAGAACTACAGCTCAGGAGACCTTGCAAAGAGGGTCGAGTACATGGAGACTCTGTGCAATGTCCTGGTCAATTCTCTTGTCTCAGTCGGACTGACCTCAGTCTTCTCAATTGCCTATTTCTCCCAGATCAGCGCCTATACTCCGACGCTTGTGCTGCCTGCGGCCCTTGTGCTTGCCGCCATCATCGCAGTGGCTGTCATCTCAATGCTGCTGCAGATAAAGGCGACGGATGAGAGGCTTGAGGCAGAAGCCAGGGAAAACGGAACAGCTTACTCGCTGATGTCTGGAATACAGAAGGTGAGGCTTGCCGGAGCGGAAAAGAGAGCCTTCTCGAAATGGGCGGAAGCATATGCGCGTGAGGCGCGCTATGAGTACAATCCCTCCTTTGCGATAAAGATCACGCCTGTGATCACGAACGCGATCTCCCTTGTCGGGGTGATTGTCTTCTATCTTATCGCCATACGCGACTCGATAAGCGCTTCGGACTACTATGTCTTCAACTCATCCTTTGCCCTTGTCAGCGCCGCTGTGGCCTCGCTTGCCTCAATCATTTCAGCCGTGGCTGAGATCAGGCCTATTGTGACCAGCCTGAAGCCCATTCTTGAGACTGAGCCTGAAGTGGCTGAGAACAAGACTGTGATTGACCATCTGACAGGAGGAGTGGAGCTGAACAATGTATCATTCCGCTACAATCCGTCCATGCCCAATGTCATTGACAACCTTTCGCTCAAGATCAGGCCCGGCCAGTATGTCGGCATTGTAGGAAGGACCGGCTGCGGAAAGTCCACGCTGATGCGCCTCCTGCTTGGTTTTGAGACTCCTCAGCGCGGCGCCATCTACTATGACGGCAAGGATATTGCAACCATTGATCTCAAGTCGCTGAGACGCAAGATCGGCGTCGTCATGCAGGAGGGCAGACTCTTTCAGGGGGACATCCTGTCCAACATAACTGTCTCAGCCCCGTGGCTTACGGAAGAAGATGCCTGGAAGGCAGCTGAGCTTGCCGGCATAGCCGATGACATCAGGTCAATGCCGAACGGAATGTACACTCTGATCACTGAAGGCAGCGGAGGAATCTCCGGCGGACAGCGGCAGAGGCTCATGATAGCGCGTGCCATTGCGGCGAAACCCAGGCTGCTTATCTTTGATGAGGCAACCAGCGCGCTTGACAATATTTCCCAGAAGATTGTTTCCCGCTCGCTGTCACAGCTGAAGTGCACCCGCATCGTCATCGCACACAGGCTGACGACAATCGAGGACTGTGACAGGATCATCGTGCTTGATGACGGTAAGATCGTTGAGGACGGAAGCTACAGCGAACTGCTTGCCAGGGGCGGCTTCTTTACGGAACTTGTTAAAAGACAGCAAGTCTGAGATACTTTTTCACACAATGCGAGAAGGAGGTTTGTCGTGACAATTTCAAAGACACATGAAGGCGGAAAGTTCTCCATCAAGATTGATGGAAGGATGGATACTCTTACAGCTCCGGAGCTGGAAAAGGTGCTGAAGATGGAGCTTGGGGATGCATCTGAGCTTGTAATAGATTTTGCTGACCTTGATTATATCTCATCAGCCGGACTGAGAGTCCTGCTTTCTGCCCAGAAGGTCATGAACCGCCAGGGAAGCATGGTGATCAGGAATGTGAAGCCGGAGGTCATGGATATTTTTGAAGTCACAGGCTTTTCCGATATCCTGACAATAGAGTAGATGAGCCTGTATGAGTATCTGAAGGCCTGTGCCTCAAGGGCGCGGGCCATAAACAATGAGAACAGGGACAGGATCCTGTGCGACAACTCATCAGCGCTTTTCGTCCAGAGCCGCCTCAGGGACTTTTCCTCATTCAGCTCGTTTCCAGTCAGTTCCTATGAGGATTATGAGCCGTTTGTGCAGAAGTACCTTGCCGGAGAGGAGCATGCCCTCACGAATTATCCTGCGGCCTACAATCTCCTTTCTTCCGGAAGCGGAGGAAAGCGCAGCAGGTTTCTTCTGACGCATGAGGCGCTCAGGCGCTATTCCTCTTACTGGTATTCCCTTCCGTTTGAGCTTGCAGGAAGCAAAAGCCGCCATGAGTTTCATGCAGGGGCCTACCGTGAGCCGGAAGGTCCGTTCAGGGACACAATCCTTTCTGCGGCCTTTTACTGGGCGCAGAGGAAGAACGGCGTGCTGAGGGAAGAGAACCTCATCGGAGGCTTTCCCTTTCTCTTCACGGATGATGTGGACAATATTCTCTATGCAAAGGCGCGTCTTCTCTTTGCCTCGCAGGAGCTGACAGCGATTATCGCAAACTACCTGTACGATCTTACTGTGCTGTTCTCATACATTGAGGAACATGCTGACCTGATCGCAGCTGATGCATCTTCAGGCAGGATAAGCGTTCCTCTTCCGCCTCAGATGAGGCGCATTGCTGAAAGCCTGCCTGCTGTGCCTGCCGGTCGGGCGGAAAGGCTGAAACAGTTCTTCCAGCATCCTGACGGCGGCCTGAAGACTGTGTTTCCTGAGCTTGAGTTCATCACGGGAATAGGCGGTGCCGCCTATTCAAGGCATACACGGCTCCTGTCCCGCTTCACCGGCTCTGTTCCTGTCTATTACTACACATATGCTGCAAGTGAATGCAAGATGGGCGTGCCGCTGTGTTTTGACAGGGCTGAATACCTGCTGATTCCTGACTGCGCCTACTATGAGTTCCTCACCCAGTCCGGTGAGCTTGTGAATCTGGAGGAGCTGAAGGCCGGAATGCTTGTCTCTCCTGTCGTCACCACCTTCTCAGGCCTGTACCGCTACAGGATAAAGGACATAATTGCAGTTCAGGACTTCTGCTCTGAAGCTCCCGTGTTCACTGTCGAGGGACGGTGTGATGAGATACTTAACGCAGGAGGCGAGAAGCTTTCTGTGAAAGTGTTCCAGGATGCCTTTGACAGCCTTGGCCTGGCGCCTGCCGACTATGCGGTCACGCTTGACTGCACAGCCATGCCCGCACGCTATCTCGTCTATACAGAGACTTCAGATGGAAGAAGCTGCGGTGAAATAGCTTCCATGCTGGATTACAGGCTCAGGCAGCTGCATGAGGAATATGCTGATGTCTGCCTGTTCGGCCTCATCGGGCAGCCTGAGATAAAGAAGATACCGCCGGGCGCGCTGAAGCAGATGAGGAGCCGCTTCTTCAAAGGCGGGCATAACAAGGCTTCTGTGCTGCTGAGGAGCATGGAAGCTGAATATCTGGGGAGATTATATTCGTGAGCGAGAGACAAAGCAGCTGTTTCAGAGACTGTTTCTTCAGCTTTCTGATTCCAAATCTCATTTCATCAGTGTTTGCCATTATAGACACTTCCGTGACAAGCATGCTGGCCAGCCGCCGTCTTGGCGATGCCGTGCTCTCATCGCTGAATGCGGCAGTGCCTGTCTATCTTTTCCTGTGCGCGCTGGGAAGCCTGCTGGGCTCAGGAGCCTTCTACCTTGCGGCCAGGGCTTACGGCAGGGCTGACACGAAGGAGGGCGGAAGGATAATCTCTGCATCTGTCTGGCTGGCTGCGGCAGTCTCTGCCGTGATAATGCTGCTGGGCCTGGCCCTTTCTCCCCTCATCGCCTCGCTTCTGGCCCCTCAGGGGCTTCAGGACATGGTCCTGACCTATGTGAGAGTGGTTTTTGCCGGTTCTGTTCCGGTCATCATGGCCTACATGCCGTTCAACTTCCTGCGCCTGGTTGGAAAGGTGAGGTATTCAGCCCTGGCTGTAGTGATCATGGGAAGCATGAATGTGCTCGGAGTGCTGGTCTTTGTCTATCTTCTTGATCTGGGAATCGCAGGCAGCGCCCTATCTCTTGTCGTCTCTTCAGCCTCCGTGCTGATCTCAGGCTTCTGCTTCCTGATGTGCGGAGAGTGGGGCGTGAAGATCAGACTGATAAGGCCGCAGTTCAGCCTGAGCAGGGAAGTGTTCAGGTTCGGCTCTCCCAGCGCGCTGAACAACCTCTTCCTTTCCCTGAGAATTGTCACGGTGAATATGCTGATTCCGGATCCGATGCTTGTCATTGCGGCAATGATCAATTCAATTTCTGATTTTGCCTGGTGCATGCCGAATTCCGGCGTCATGAATACGGCCAGTCCTCTTCTGGGCGTTCTGGAAGGAGAGCGCGATGCGAAGGAGGCGAAGGGAATACTTCACCTTGCCGCAAAGACTGCCCTGCTCATCTGTCTTGCCGTGACAGCGGCGCTTTTTGTTCTGGCTCCCTTTGTCTCGGCACTTTTCAATGTCGAGGCAGATTCATCATTTGCCATACGCTGCCTGGCTTCATCCCTGATATTCTCATCCCTGTCAACACTGGCAGCCTCCTACTTCAATGCAGGAGGGAGAATACTCAGGTCAAACCTCGTGATTGCTCTGAGGCTTCTGATCCTTCCGGTGGCCAGCATCATAGTCTTGAACGCGCTTGGCCTCAGCGTCTGGCTCTTCCTGCCTGTCAGCGAAATCCTGACAGCACTCATCGCTGCACTCCTGATGAGGCTCGCAGGCCAGAATGAGGCGGAAGGCCAGGTGCTGAAGAAGGAAATCAGGGCGGTGGAGGATGAGATCTGCGAGGCCAGCGCCTCTGTCTCCGCCTGGGCGGAGGAAGAGAATGCCCCGGTGAAAACGGCAATGACAATCGGACTGGGAATCGAGGAGATCATGATGGTCATGAAGGACCATTCGCTGACAGCTGATGACACGATCTCCATCCGCCTTGCCATGTACAGTGATGTGATCATCCTCACGCTGAGAACAGGGGGACGGTACTTCAACCCTCTGGCTGTCCTTGATGACAGCGATGAATACATGGGGATAAGAATGATAGAACGCATGGCGAGCGAGGTCAGCTATCAGGATACGCTTGGCCTTAATACATTCATATTGAAAATGAGGAGGTAAGAGGGGTGAGAAGACGAAAGATATCTCTGTCAGTCAAACTGAACTTTTCTGCGGTTCTCTTTGGTGCTGTCATCTGTTTCTGCTGTGCCTTCGTCGGCTACATTCAGTTCCGCAACGGCATTCAGCGCCAGTACAACCAGACTGCGGTCGAAATCGCGACAGTTGCCTCAACCTATATTGAGCCGTCTCAGCTGGAGGCTTACTCCCAGGCAGCAAGAGACTATGTCAACGGGCTGATGAGCGAGGAGGAGCGGCAGGCGATTATCAGCAGCCCGGAGTACCAGTACATTCACGAACAGCTGATCAAACTGCGGCGCGGAATGAATGCCAATGACATCTACATCATCTGGATCGACACGGAGGAGGCCCTGAGCTACAGCGGAACCAGAGACGGCTGGACGCCTCTGTGGTACATCTTCGACAGCTTCAGCCAGGAAGACCTGAGCTATGTGCTGGGCAATGTCAGCGGAATGAATCCTGAATACATCCAGGAGGCTGTCGACACCTGGATCACGGGTGAGCGCGTTGACTGCTACTACATTTCGCACAGCGAGTACGGCTATATCACGACAGCGCTGCTTCCTCTGCTTGACAGCCATGGCGAGACTTACGCGATGGTCGGCGTTGAGATTCCGATGTCAACAATCGAGGAGTCTCTCAACAACTACATACTCTATGCCGCGACAATTGCCGTCTGGCTTCTGCTGCTGTTCATCATCATTTACATGTTCTATCTGTCGAAGAACATCATCAGTCCGATCAACACTGTTGCTCATGAGGCAGAGGATTTTGTAGGCGAGGGCGAGCGCCGGATTTCACAGAAGCTTGCCAGGATCCAGACGCATGATGAAGTGCAGCGGCTTGCCGAGAGCATCCTCAAGATGGAGGTTGACATCAACGAGTACATTGACAACCTCACTGCCATAACAAAGGAGAAGGAACGCATCAGCGCCGAGCTTGATGTCGCGAAGAACATTCAGGAGAGCATGCTTCCCTGCATCTTCCCGGCGTTCCCTGCCTACAGGCAGTTTGACATCTTTGCCTCTATGACGCCTGCAAAGCAGGTCGGAGGAGACTTCTATGACTTCTTCCTTGTCGGAAAGGACCGTCTTGCCCTTGTAATGGCCGATGTGTCAGGCAAGGGAGTGCCGGCAGCCCTTTTCATGGTCATCGCAAAGACCCTGATCAAGAACCGCTGCCAGCAGGGCGAGGAGCCTGCTGCGGTCCTGGAGAACGTGAACAGCCAGCTGTGCGAGAACAACGAGGCGGGAATGTTCGTGACTGTCTGGCTAGGCATTTACAACATCCGCACGGGACAGCTGGACTATGTCAACGCAGGACACGAGTATCCGGCTGTGTACCGGATCAAGGACGGGACTTTCTCCTTGATCAAGGAAAAACCCAACTTCGTCGTTGCCGGCATGGAGGGCATGAAGTACAGGCAGCACAGCCTGACGCTGGAGCCAGGAGACAAGCTTTTCCTGTATACAGACGGTGTGCCTGAGGCCACAAACAGCAGCAATGAGCTTTTTGGCGAGGAGCGCATGCTTGCCTGCCTGAATGAGTGCAGCGGAGCAAGCGCGGATGAGATTCTTGACAGCATGACAAAGGGTGTGGCTGCCTTCGTTAAGGAAGCAGAGGCTTTTGATGATCTGACAATGCTTGCCTTCGAAGTCAAGGAGTACGTAATGGATGAGGATGAATACATGGCAAAGAGCGTGATGGTGAAAAATGAACTTGACAACCTTTCCTATCTTCTTTCCTTCGCAGAGGACAATCTGAAGGAATTCGGGCTGGATGAGAGGGCTGTAAATCATTCCTGCGTCTGCATCGATGAGCTTTTCTCGAACATCTCCTTCTACAGCGGAGCCAGGGAAGTCGAATTTACGATCAGCAGAAAGGATGATTCTGTCTTCATGGTCCTGAAGGATGACGGAGTTGAATTTGATCCCACGGCTGTCGATGAGGCAGATACCACTCAGTCTTCCGAGAACAGGAAGATCGGAGGCCTTGGAATTCACATTGTCCGCAGGCTCATGGACAGCGTGAGCTATGAATACTCGAACGGCAGGAATGTCGTGACGCTGGAAAAGAGGATCAGCTGATTTCCTGCTGCATCCCTGCATGCACCCCTCCCTCAGCCGGGGCCGGGGTGCGTTTTTTTGCCTGAGACGCAAAATTTCACATATTTTCAAAACCGGCATAAGTGACAGCTTCACAACAAATTAATGTTGCTTTAGACTGTCAGCAGGAAGCAGCGGCGGAAATTTGTTGAAATATTTTGGCTCAAAAGGTAGACCTAAAGGGTTCTGACGTGTAAAGTACACGCGGACAAATTAAATATCATGTATGGGAGTGCAAGGGACAGATGATAGAAATCAGGCACCTCAGAAAGGTATTCGATGACGACACGATTCCCCTCAAAGATATTGACATCACAATCAACGACGGGGATGTGATTTCGATTATCGGACCATCGGGCACTGGAAAGTCAACGCTTCTCAGATGCATCAACATGCTGACTGAGCCCACTTCAGGCAGCATCATCGTAGACGGTCAGGACATCACGGCCAAGGGCTGCAATCTCAATGAAATCAGAAAGAAGATGGGCATGGTCTTCCAGTCTTTCAATCTCTTCGGACATCTCACGATCATTGAGAACATCATGAATCCGCAGATTACGCTTCTGGGCCGCTCAAGGCAGGAGGCCTATGACAAGGCCATGTATCTGCTGCAGCAGGTCGGTCTTGCCTCTAAGGTCTTTGCCTATCCGGACGAGCTTTCCGGCGGACAGCAGCAGAGAATCGCCATTGCCAGAACCCTTGCGATGGATCCTGACATCATTCTCTTCGATGAGCCTACAAGCGCGCTTGATCCGTCGATGATAGGAGAGGTCCAGTCTGTCATCAAGATGCTGGCAAAGAGCGGACGCACCATGATGATCGTGACGCATGAGATGGACTTCGCCAGAAAGATATCAAACCGCGTGCTGTTCATGTATGACGGCATCATCTATGAAGACGGCAGCCCCAAGCAGATCTTTGAGCACCCGCAGAAAGAGATCACGAAGAAGTTCATCCAGCGCCTTTCTTCCCTTACTTACAAGATCGACAGCACTGATTTTGACATCGAGGCAATGAATGATGAGCTTGGAGCCTACGGCGAGAAGCTGCTGATCGAGGCCGAGCGTCTGAGCAAGCTCTCTCTTGCCCTTGAGGAGATCTGCATCAACAACCTTGCGGCACGCGAGGGCGTTCCTGACATCCTGGTCAAGGTCGAGTATTCCGAGAAGCTTGACATTCTCACAATGCTTGTCTGCTACAAAGGAGAGAAGTTCGATCTTCATTCTTCCCAGAGCAGGCTCTTCCAGTCACTGCTTGCCGAGAGCACGACGGAGGCCCGTCAGGATGACATCAAGGATGATCCGATGGGTTATGAGCATATGATCTCAATGCGCTTCAAATGGGTGGAGGAGTAAGAAAGTGAGAAAGACTGTTCTCTTGATTTCAATGCTGGTTCTGGCTCTCCTTCCTCTGGCAGCGGAAAGCCAGTACAAGACAATTGAGGACCTGAACGGCCGCAACATCGGCGTGCAGACAGCCGTGCTTTACGAGGAGCTGATTCAGGACAGGGTTCCTGACAGCACTATCCAGTACTATACAATGCCTAATGACATGATTCTGGCCCTCACAAGCGGAAAGGTCGATGCCTACCTCATTGAGGAAGTCAGCTTCGGCGTTCAGAAGAAGAACCACCCGGAGCTTGAGGTGATCGAGGAACCCGCGGGCTACATCAGCGCAACCTGCATCATCGGAGAGAATGAAAGACAGGATGTGCTGCTTTCCCAGCTCAACCAGTTCATCGCGGACAGCTGGGAAAACGGGCTTCTTGATGAGCTTTATGATTACTGGATTGCGGATTTCGATCCTGTCAATGACACCTGCGACACTACAGGCTTCACCGGCGAGAACGGCACCATAGCCGTTGCAGTTGAGGGCGGCTATGAACCGTTCAGCTTCATAAGCAACGGTCAGATCTCCGGTTTTGATGTTGATTTCATCTGCCGCTTCGCCCGTGCCTACGGTTATACTCCGGAATTTTATGAAGTGCCTTTTGAGGCAATTGCTCCCGGCGTCGAGAGCGGCAAGTACGATATCGGAATGAACATTGTCGTCAGCGCTGAGCGCAACGAGACCGGAACGCTCTCAGATGTGTATTACACGACTCCGATCATGCTTGTGGTCCTGGGCGAGGATGAGTCAGGCCTCTCTTTCTTCGAGCAGATCGCAGACAGCTTCTACAAGACCTTCATCAGGGAAAACCGCTGGCAGCTCTTCATTCAGGGTGCCGGTATCACGATACTGATCACAGTCGCTTCCATTCTGGCGGGCACTGCCCTCGGCTTCATCATCTACATGCTGTGCAGGGGAGGCAATATCTTTGCGAACAAGGCCACTAATGTCTTTTTGTGGCTGATTCACGGAATGCCGACAGTCCTGCTGCTGATGATACTGTATTACATTGTCTTCGGCTCTTCGTCCCTGAGCGGCACCTGGGTTTCCGTAGTGGGCTTCTCTCTTATGTTCGCCTGTTCCATGGTCGACATGCTGAGAGTAGGCTGCAACGCAATCGGAAAGGGACAGCTTGAAGCCTCGACTGCGCTGGGCTATTCAAACAGCCAGAGCTTTTTCAAGATCATCCTGCCTCAGGCTGCAGGCCACTTCCTGCCCATATACCGCAACGAAGTCGTGACACTGATCAAGGAGACCTCTGTTGTCGGCTACATTGCCGTTCTTGACCTGACGAAGATCAGCGATCTGGTCAGAAGCAGGACCTATGAGGCCTTCTTCCCTCTGATTGTAACTGCCATTATGTACTTCATAATCTCTGGAATACTGACAAAGCTTGTCGGCCTTGTCGAAAAGGCCATTGATCCGAGAAGGAGGAACAAGGCAAAGATCCTCAGGGGCATTAAAGAAGCAGAGTGAATCACATGACCTGAGGCGTCTGCCTTCCTGTTGTCATGCTGCTGAGCCGCTGCCCGTGCAAAGGCGGCGGCTTCCTTTCTGTCTTCCTGCCTGACAGAACTGGGCTTATCCTGCCTCCTGAAAACAGGAAAAGAAGCCAGGATAAGCTCTTTTTTGTGTGCACCCTTCACAGGGGATATGCACCTCCAGCTCACTCTGCTTCTTTTTCTCAGTTTGTATTGTCCGGGCTCTTGTCCCGCTTTACTGACTACAACATAAGACTGAATTGTAAAAAGACAGCATCATTCTCTGTAAAAGATTTGTGAACAATAATCTTCAGTGGTCAAGATTTCTTTGTCGGATTATACTTTCCCGTATGAAACTTGAAGAACTGAGACAAAAGCTTTTCAGTCAGCTTGCAATTGCTGATTTTGATGACATTTCGCTTAACGGAGTCCAGATCGCCTGTTCTGCGGACAAGGAAATAAAGAAGGTCGGTCTTGCTGTGGATGCCTGCCAGGCAAGCATTGACGGCGCCGTTGAGGCCGGCTGCGACCTTCTGTTTGTCCATCACGGGCTGTTCTGGGGGGCGCCTGTCGCGATATCAGGCATCCATTACACCAGAGTGAAGACCCTGCTTGACAATGACATAGCGCTCTTTGCCTGCCACCTTCCGCTTGATGCCCATCCTGTGCTTGGAAACAATGCCCAGATGGCCATGATGCTCGGCATGAAGGAGTTTGATCCCTTCGGCCTCTACCATGGACGCTGCATTGGCTACAAGGGACAGCTTCCGTTTGAGATGGACTGTCAGGAAATTGCACGCCTCCTGGGCTTCAGCGAGCTTTACGGGCTTAACATCCTTCCATTTGGAAAAGAAGAGATCAGGACAGTCGGAATCATTTCCGGCGGGGCTGCAGATGATGTGTATCAGGCAATGGATGCCGGCCTGGACTGCTTCATCACCGGTGAGTGCAGGCATGAGCTTTACCATGTGCTCAAGGAGAGCGGCATGAACATGATCTCAGGCGGCCACTACCAGAGCGAGGTGTTCGGAGTGAAGGCCGTAGGACGCTATCTGTCGAAAGAGTTCGGCATTGAGACTGTGTTCATCGACAGGAAGACCGCTTTATGACAAAGAGGCTCAAGCCCTTTATCTTCTCGCTTGCCATTGTGCTGGCCGATCAGATCTCAAAGGCCCTGATAGTCCGCTTCATTCCTGAAAACGGAGTGGGCTGCGAGCTTCTGGGCGGCTTTCTCAGAATAGTCCATGTGCGCAATGATGCAGTGGCCTTTTCTCTTGGCGCCTCATTTGAGACTCCTGTGAAAATCGTGCTGTTCATCATTCTGCCGGTCCTGCTGGTCAGCTTCATCGCTTATCTCATAGCCTCAGAAAAGCAGAGCAGGAAGTTTTCCTCTCTTGAGCTGTTCTGCCTTGCAGGCATTGTCGCAGGCGGGGCCGGCAACCTGATTGACCGGATCTTCCGTTCCCTGCGCGTCGTTGACTGGATCAGCGTGAGGATGTATGGTCTTTTCGGTCTTGAATGGTTTCCTACCTGGAATATAGCTGATGCATCAGTTGTCGTTTCTGTGCTACTCTTGGCAGTTGCCATGATCTTCAATGATGGAAAAGGAAAAAGCAGATGAGTAAAAAATCAAACACCCTCGTTTTCATGATTGTTGCGACAATAGTCAACATTGTATTGCTTGGCCTGTTCTTCATAATAGGACTCACAATTCTGAACATCATAGCTTCGTATTTCCCCTCATCCGGACTGATCCCGGCCCTGATGCTCATTGTATTTGTGCTTGCTATTGCCCTGTCGTTCATTGTCTACTCAAAGCTTGTCAAATGGGCGATGGCAAAGTTCTCCCTTGAGGACAAGATGGATCCTCTCTTTTCCTCAAAGCGCAACAGATCAAGAAACCGCATGGAATAGGCGATGAGACTGCAGGATAAGTCATCTCTGACTCAGGCCGTCTGGTCAAGCTACAGTGAGGAGCCGGTATGGCAGTCTGCCTGGTGGGAAAGCCGGCTGAGCGCCCCGTGCGTTGTGACTCCGGAAGATTCCGGTGACGGCTCCTGGCATCTTTTCTGCCACACCTGGCTCGGAATTGAACATTACGTGTCGGCTTCGGGCTTTGACTGGAAGCGGGCGGGCCTCGTGGTCCTGAGAGCTCATTATCCGTCGATATGGAAGGAAAAGAACACCTGGTATCTTGTCTATGAAAGCCATGAGCATGACTATCAGGGCAAGCGCAGGCTTGACATGAAAAAGACTATTTCCAGAATCTGCATGATCAGCTCCTCTGACCTCAGGCTCTGGTCAAAGCCGCAGACAATCCTCTCTTCGGCCGACATTCCCTATGCTTCAGATTACTCAGTGCCGCGTCTTGCCCATCCTCAGCTTGTCAGCTGGCAGGGCAGGTACAGGCTTTATTTCACGGCTTCAGAGGTAAGGATGTATGACACGGGACAGAAGGCCAGCGCCTATCTGTCTTATGCTGAGAGCAGCTTCTTCAACAGCGGCTTTGAGGTCCATCCCTGTCCGGTCATGAGCATAGACCCTGACAGCAGGTATGCGAATCTGGCTCTCGGAGCCTTCAGCTTTGTTGTCTGCTCTGATGCGCTTATGGCCTTTCAGACCGCCTTCTTCTTTGATGAGGAGAAGCATAAGAGCCAGAGCGCGATCCTTCTGCTGAGTTCTGATGACGGACAGCACTTCACGCTGGAAAGGGAGCTGATGCGCTCTCCTGAAACTGGCTGGGCCTCGCGCTGCTTCACTTCCTGTTCTGTCTCCTTCAGAAGTCAGGAAGACACCTGGTACTGCTATTACTCTGCCAACGGCAAGAGCTCAAGGCCCTTCATCCCCGTAAGGGAGAAGCTCGGACTGCTGATAGGCAATGTCCGCAGGCAGATGTGACCGTCTGGAACAAGATAGGGCATTTTTCTGCCTTTTAATGGAAAGGGGGACTGCATATCCGGTCCCCCCTGTTTTTCTGCGGCTGCCTGCTTACATCAGGATGTCGGCATAGGCTTTCAGGATATCATCTCCCTCACAGCCCTTGAGCACTTTCTTTGCAAGCACTTTTCCAAGCTGGACTCCTTCCTGGTCGAAGGAGTTGAGATTCCACAGGAAGCCCTGGAACATGACTTTGTTCTCGAAGTGCGAGAGCAGGCCTCCGAGAACCTCAGGCGTCAGCCTTGAGGCATAGAGCAGGGAAGAATAGCGCTCACCGTCAAACTGCTTGTTCGGGTTCTCGTCATTCTTGCCCAGTGCGAAGGCAACAATCTGTGCGGCCAGGTTGGCATTGAGCTTCTGCTGGCTTGTCGAGCCTTCCACTTCTGTGTCAAAGCCGTACTGGTTTTCCCTGAATCCTATGAACTGCATTGGGATGATGTCTGTTCCCTGATGCAGCAGCTGATAGAAGCTGTGCTGGCCGTTTGTCCCGCTTTCGCCGAAGATGACGGGGCCTGTCTGGTAGCTGACCGGCTGGCCGAAGCGGTTCACGTGCTTTCCGTTTGATTCCATGTCAAGCTGCTGGAGATGGGCCGGGAAGCGTGAAAGAGCCTGTGAATAGGGCAGAATGGCTGTCTGGCTGCATCCGAGGATGTTCCTGAGGTATACGCCAATGGCTGCATCCATCATGGCCGCATTTTTCCTGATGTCCCCGTTGAGGGCATTGTTGTCAGCCTCATGCGCACCCTTCAGCAGCTGTGCGAATGTGTCATAGCCGAAGGCAAGGGAGAGAATCACTCCGCCGACTGCGCTGGTTGAGCTGTAGCGTCCGCCGATGTAGTCATCGATGAAGAAGGAGGTGAGGACATCCTTTGAGCCTGCAAGCGGGCTTGTCTTGCTTGTGACGGCGACAAGATGCTTTGCCGGGTCGACTCCTTTGAGCGAACCTGTCACAAGCAGCTGGTTTGTGAGAGTCTCAAGCGTCGTTCCGCTTTTTGAGACAAGGACGAAAAGCGTGGTCTCAGGATTGATTGTCCTGAGCACGGCTGCGGCGTCATCAGGGTCCACATTGCTTATGAACTCAGCCCTGAGCTGTCTGACATTGTCGCCTGCAGCCCAGCCTTTCAGAGCCAGATAGAGTGCTCTCGGTCCGAGATCAGAACCTCCGATTCCGATCTGGCAGACTGTGTCGAATGCCTTTCCTGTCGAGCCCTTGATCCTGCCTGATCTGACTTTTTCAGAAAAATCCCTGATGCGCTCAAGCTGTTCTGTGTAGAAGGCTTCCTTGTCCTCTCCGTCAGCCTCAACCCTGCTGCCTGTGCAGTTGCCTCTTGTCAGCTGATGCAGCACAAGGCGCTTTTCTCCGGGGTTCATCATCTCTCCGGACAGCAGAGCGACATATTTTTCCGTAAGCTCCATCTCATCGCAGAGCTCCTGGAGCTTTTCAATGATCTCATTGTTTACAGGCATGGCGGCATAGTTGTAAGTGATGCCGGAGCCGGCGGCAGCCGAGTACAGGCTGATGCGCTTTGCGCTCAGGTTGTTTTTCAGAAGGACGCGGTCCATCTTCTTCAGATCCTGAAAGGCCAGAGCCTGATCCAGATTCTTGTAGTCCATCAATCTTTCTCCTTATTCGCTGATATCGGGGATCCTGGTCTGGAAGCTTTCCAGCAGATCTTCCTTTGTCATTCCTTCGCGCAGAATGACGAAAATCGTGTCATCTCCTGCGAGAGAGCCCAGTATTTCCGGCAGGTTGAGCACATCCAGAGCAAAGCAGACGCTGTTCGCGTGGCCGGGCCTTGTCTTGATGACTCCGAAATTGCCGCTGAATTCAATGGAAAGAATTCCTCTCCTGACATCCTGTATGTAGCTTTTCTCGCTTTCTGAAATCAGATCGCTCTCAGGCAGTGAGTAATAATAGCCTGACCATCCGTCAGAAATCTTTCCCACCTTAAGCATTTTAAGATCTCTCGACAGCGTGGCCTGAGTGACCGAGAAACCTTCTTCCTTAAGCAGTGCAAGCAGAGTGTCCTGGTTGTCGATGCGGTTGTTCTTTATCAGCTCCTTCACAACAGCCAGGCGGTTATGTCGTTCTTTCAAGGTTTATTCTCCTTTATGAATTTTTATACATAATTATAAGCCTTGGAACGCGTCTGCCACAAGCAGGAAAAAACGTGACAGCCCGACTTGAATCTCAAGATTGACAAGAAAGCGGCAAGAAGTGAGAATTCTTCACAGGAGATGGTAAGTATGATTGCTCTCATTGTCATTGTCGTGATCCTTGTCCTGGCTGCTGTCTGGGCTGTCAGCTGCTACAATTCCTTTGTCATGACAAGGAACAGGGCAGAGGAAGCGATGAGTGCGCTGGAAGCTCACATGAAACAGAGATATGACCTGATCCCGAACCTTGTCGAGACTGTCAAGGGCTATGCGGGGCATGAGAGCCGCACGCTTGAGAATGTGATCAGCGCCAGAAACAGGGCGATGCAGGCAGGAGCCGCCGGCGGCGCCAGAGAGGAAGACATCCTGTCAGGAACGCTGAAAAGCCTTTTCGCGCTGAGCGAGAGCTATCCTGACCTGAAGGCAAATGCGGGCTTCCTGGATCTTCAGCAGAAGCTTGCTGCCCTTGAGGATGATATCCTGAATGCAAGAAAGTATTACAATGCTGTCGTGCGCACAATGAACGACAAGATAGCGATGTTCCCTTCAAGCATCATTGCATCCATTTTCCATTTCAGGAAACTTTCATACATTGAAATCGATGAGAAAGAGGAAGCTGTTCCAGAGGTAAGGTTTTGAGAAAGATGCTTTTCCTGTTCCTGTTCATTTTATGCTGCTCGCTTGTCAGTGCGGCTGACTTCGAGATTGTCAGGGCTGATTTCGATATCACTGTCGGCGAGAACGGCGTGTGCAGCATCAGGGAGAACCTTGTCTACAACTTCTTTGAGCCTGTTCACGGAGTGATCAGGGAAATACCTCTTGACAATGAGGAGATAGAAGGCATCAGGGTCAGCGAGGACAGCCGTGTTGTGGACGGCGGCTCGTATGCACTGATTCAGATTGGCGATGAAGACCAGCTCATAGAAGGCATTCATGAATACAGCATTGCCTATACGCTGATTCCGCACAGGGACATGAATGCAGGCTATGATGAGTTTTACCGTGATCTTTATTCGACATTTGACGAGAGCGTGAACAACATCAGCTTCTCAATCGCCTTTCCCAAAGAGCTCAGCGGAGAGAAGATATGGGTCACTGCCGGCCCTTACGGCTCAGCTGAGCAGGTTCACTCTTACCTCAATGAAGGCAGGATTGTCTCAGGCCGTGTTGACCAGCTTGCGCCGGGGGAGGGCCTTACAGTCCGCGTTGAGATGGAAGACGGATATTTTGAATACAAGGACTGGTCTGCTCCTGCCTTTGTGATCACGCTGGCATCTGCTGCCGGCCTGCTTGCCCTCTTTGTATACTGGTATCTGCGCTTCGGAAAAGATCATGAGCCTGTCATCATGCCTGTCTTCCGTGCTCCTGAAGGCCTCTCTCCGCTTGATGTGGGCTATCTGTTTGACTCTGTGGATGAGAGCAAGGACTATGCCGCAATGATCTATTACTGGGCAGACAAAGGACTTCTTGATATTGAGGAAAAGGATGAGTCCTTCATCCTGCACAAGAAGGCAGAGCTTCCTGACGGCTGTGAAGACTATGAGCGGAATCTCTTTGATGCAGTCTTCAAGAACGGCAGCACGGCAGAACTTGACCAGCTGAACATCTATCAGGAAATCCAGACCAGGGTGCATCCTCTGCTGAAGAAGAAGTACTCAAAGGGCAGGTGCAATCTCTTTGATGAAAAGTCGCAGCGTCTCCAGACAGTATCAATGCTGCTTGTCGTGGCCTTTGCCCTGGCTTCTTCCGTATGCATCGCCATCAATGATCTGCGCTTCGGCCTTTTCGCCTTCTTCACCCTGGCTTTCCAGTTTGTCTTCACCCTGCTGCTTTTCTGGCAGGTCAACAAAAAGCTTTCGAGCCGGAGGCAGCTTGCCTTCACCTGGGTTCTGGTCATATTCATCACACTGCTCAGCACCTTTGTCATAAACGGAATCTGCCTGTCTGCCGGCTTCGGCCATCTTCTGGTCAGGATCATGACTGCTATCGTCACTTTGTCCATAACAGTGCTGACAGCGCTCTCGGCTGCAATGCCAAGGCGAAGCGACTGGGCTCAGGACATTCTGGGCAGCATCATGGGATACAGGGACTTTCTCAAGAATGTGGAGATTGACAAGCTCAAGAAGCTGATCAGCGAGGACCCCGGGTATTTCTATCATAACCTGTCATATGCGATTGTGCTTGATCTGGAAACAGAGTGGGCCAGGAAGTGCGACAGCCTCTTCACGCAGCCTGCAGGCTGGTATCACGGCAGCGAGACCGCGGCTTCCTTTATGTTCTATCATGCACTCAGCAGACGCTTTAACACTGTTTTTGTCCAGCACTGTGCCGCACAGCCTCAGATGAGGTCCTCATCGTTCTACGGATCAGGACCCAGCCGGTCCGGCTTTTCAGGCTTTTCCGGAGGCGGAAGCGGCGGTGGTGGATCAAGGAGCTGGTAATTGAATCCCGACATTTATGCACTGATCCTGTCCTTTGCCTTCATTTTTGCCGTCATTGCCGCGGCCTTTGTGCTTTACAAGGCTTTCAGACTCAGTTCCGAGACTGTGCGCAAGCTCATTCATATCGGAGTGTCAAACTGGGTCTTCATCCTTCTTTTCTCCTTCCATGACATAAGGTGGGCGCTGGCAGGCCCTGCCGCCTTTATCGTGCTCAATGCCGCCTTTGTCTATTCCGGCAAGGCGAAGCTGCTTGGAATGGGAAACAGGAAGAGAGACAACGGACTGATTTACTTTCCGCTTTCACTTCTGATTCTCAGCCTGCTGTATTACAGGGGGCTCATCATGAGTTATGATGTGCTGGCAGGAGTCCTGGTCATGGGCTACGGGGACGGCCTTGCGGCTCTCATCGGAAGCAAGTGGGGCAGGCACAAGTACTCTGTGATGAACGCGGAAAAGAGCTGGGAGGGAACTGCAGTCATGTTTGCTGTCTCCCTTGCCGTCATCACTCTCGTCACGCCGTATTCGTTCCCTGTCTGTCTCGCAATGGCCGCAGTGGCCGCCTTCTTTGAGGCTGTCACTCCGCTTGGACTTGACAACATAACAGTGCCTCTGCTGACAGGGCTTGCAGGAGTGCTGCTATGATAGTGCTGCTTGATCAGCGTTATTTCAGCCTTCATCCTGCCCTTCAGGTTGTGATTGCCCTTGCCGTGCTGGCTGTTGTCGGCCTGTGGGCTTACTGGAAGAGGCAGCTTACAGTCTCAGGCCTTATAACGGCAGTCCTGATGGGTCTTGCGACGACGCTCTCCGGCGGCTTCAGCGCGCTGAGCCTCTATCTTTTTTTCCTGATCTCGGCAGCTGTCATCGGAAAGCTTTCAAAGAGGGTAAGAGGGCTGGATAAGATTCACAAGAAGGGCGGGAGGAGAGACTGGGCCCAGGTCATGGCAAACGGTTTTCCCGCCCTCATTGCGATTGTCTGCTTCCGCTTTTATCCATCAGCACTTTTCCCGGCAGTCTTCTCTGCCTGTCTGGGAGAAGCCTGCTCAGACACCTGGGCCAGCGAGATCGGAGTCCTGAGCCGGAAGCCTCCTGTGTCCATTCTGACATTCACAAAGGTTCCCGCAGGGCTGTCCGGCGGCGTCTCCGCCCTTGGAACAGGGGCTGCACTGCTTTCATCCCTGCTGTACGGAATGTTTGCCTTCAGCTGCTTCAGGCTTTCTGATCCCGGCTTGTGCTTTGCTGTCATCATTTCCTCCTTTGCCGGCGTGATGATCGACTCGCTGCTTGGAGCGACTGTCCAGGTGCATTACTACAATGAGAAGGAAGACTTGCTGACAGAACATGGAAAAGACAAGGAGGGCAGGCCGCTGCCGCTGAAAAGAGGACTGAAGTTTATGGATAACGATATGGTCAATTTCGCAAGCAATGTCTCAAGTTTTCTTCTGTGCCTCAGCCTCGGCGCCCTCTTTGTCTGAAAAAGAGCTGTTTAGTCCTTGCCGATTCTTCACAGAATCAGTATCTTAAATTCTGGTTAAATCAGAGTAGGTTAAATACTCGAGGAGAGAAAATAGATTATGGCAAAACAACTTCAGTTTAACGAAGAGGCCCGCAAGTCTCTTGTGAATGGCGTTGAGAAGATTTCAAAGGCTGTCATGACAACCCTTGGTCCTAAAGGCAGACTTGTCCTGCTGGACAAGAAGTACGGTGCCCCGACAGTGACTAAGGACGGTGTTTCTGTTGCTAAGGAAATTGAGCTTGAGGATCCGTTTGAGAATATGGGTGCCCAGCTTCTCAAGGAAGTCGCTTCAAAGACAAACGATGTGGCAGGCGACGGCACAACAACAGCTACAGTGCTTGCATGGGCAATCACCAAGGAAGGAATGAAGAGTGTTTCCAGCGGAGTCAATCCGATGGGAATCAGAAGAGGCATCGATGCTGCTGTCAGCGACGCTGTCGAGGAGATCAGAAAGCAGGCAAAGATGATTCAGGAGAAAGAGGAGATCGCACAGGTCGCTTCAATTTCCGCAAACAACGACAGAAGCATTGGCGACGAGATTGCCAACGCAATGGACAAGGTCGGCAAGGACGGAGTCATCACTGTTGAGGAGTCAAAGACATTTGAGACTACAGTAGACTTTGTCGAAGGCATGCAGTTCGACCGCGGCTATCTTTCAGCATATTTCTGCAACAACCGCGACACAATGACAAGCGTGATGGAGAACCCATACATCCTCATTTACGACAAGAAGATCAGCAACATGAAGGATCTTCTTCCGATTCTGGAGAAGGTTGTCCAGACAGGCAAGGGCCTGCTGATCATCGCAGAGGATGTTGACGGAGAGGCTCTGACAACTCTTGTCCTCAACTCCGTAAGGGGAACAATCAACGTAGTGGCAGTCAAGGCTCCTGGCTTCGGCGACAGAAGAAAGGCAATGCTTGAGGATATCGCAATTCTCACAGGCGGCCAGGTCATCACGGAAGAGCTTGGCATGAAGCTTGAGAATGCTGACATCTCAATGCTTGGAAGAGCAAAGAGCGTCAAGGTTGAGAAGGAGAACACGACAATCATCAGCGGAGCCGGCTCAACAGATGCAATCAAGGACAGAATCGCACAGATCAAGAGCCAGATTCTCGACTCCACAAGCGAATATGACAAGGAGAAGCTCCAGGAGCGCCTTGCAAAGCTTGCCGGCGGCGTCGCCCTCATCAATGTGGGTGCTGCAACAGAAGTCGAGCTCAAGGAGAAGAAGCATCGTGTTGAGGACGCCCTGAGCGCCACAAGAGCTGCTATTGAGGAAGGAGTGATCCCTGGCGGCGGCGTTGCCCTTGTACAGGCAGCTGTCGAGATGGAGAAGAAGGATCTTTCCTCTTTCACAGATGATGAGAAGATCGGCTACAACATTGTCAGAAGAGCCCTTGAAGAGCCTGTAAGACAGATTGCTGCCAACGCAGGCCTTGACGGTGCTGTCATTGCAGATCACTGCAAGAGCGAGAAGAAGGGCGTCGGCTTTGATGCCAATGCGATGAAGTGGGTTGATATGGTCAGTGCAGGCATCATCGATCCTGCAAAGGTCACACGCTCAGCACTGCAGAATGCCGCATCAATTGCTGCTCTCATTCTCACAACAGAATGTGCAGTCACAGACATTCCTGCTCCAGAGCCGGCAGCACCTGCCGCAGGCGGAATGAACGGAATGATGTAACAGCTTTCAGCTGTCTGACAGGGCACCCGGTGTGAAATACTTACACCAGGGTGCCTTTTCTGTTATATACATACATATGGACAATATGATTGAAGCATTGAGTTTTCCGCTTCCTGAGAGACTTGAGAATGCATTGCGCGCAGGCTTTATTGATGAGGCCGCCAGAATCATTGACTCTCTTGTCTGTGAAGACATTCCTGAGGCCCTCAGACAGAGGCTCCTTCTTGAGAAGATGCTGATGCATCGCCGTGCCGCTTATTACACTTATTCCTTCAGCCAGGCGGAAGAGGCGCTTGCCGCCGCCTTTAAGAAGTATGAGAAAGGCATGCTTTCCTCCTTCATGACGGAAGGCCTTCTTGACTGGGCGTATATCAATGGAACAGTCATGTTCGAGAAGAATCTCACCGACAATGCCGCAAAGCGCTGTGCCGTGCTGAGAGAAGAGACGGAGAGAGAGGATCCTGATCTCAGGAAGAGAGATGACTGCATTGCCATCGCTGAAGAAAAGGGGCAGGTGTCTGCCTGCGTGAAGGCAGAGATCAGGCTCACTGTCAGGGACAGGTCATTCATAGGAAAGAAGGCGCATGTCAACCTGCCGTTTCCCCGCATGATTGAAGGCCGTCAGTATGACATTGTCCTGGACAGCTGCTCTCCTCATCTTGTGTCCATTGATGATGAGACGGCCCTGATGCGCACGGCTGTCTTTGAGAAGACACTGGAGGGAGATGATGAGTTCTTCCTGACTTTCTCGTACAGAATTTCCGACAGTATCGGAAGCTTTCCCCGGGATGAGTTTGTTGCCCCCGGAATGCAGGAGTATCTTGCCCAGGAGCTTCCCCATATTGCGTTCACTCCATACCTCAGGGCTCTGGCAGAGGAGATCACCTCAGGACAGAACACGATGAGGGGCAGGGCGGAGGCGATCTATGACTGGATCACAAGCCATGTGCTTTATTCCTTTGTGCGTCCATATGCGACATATGACAACATAAGCCAGTGGGCGGCTGTAAATCTGAAAGGCGACTGCGGGGTTCAGGCAATGCTTTTCATCACGCTGTGCCGCATCTCTGGCATTCCTGCGGCCTGGGAGTCCGGCTGGTACGTCACTGATGAAGGAGCCTGGCCTCATGACTGGGCCAGAATCAACATCAGCGGCAGGTGGTTTCCTGTTGACTGCTCTTTCGGAGGCGGAGCTTTCCGCCAGGGCTGCGAGAAGCGCCGCCGCCACTATTTCGGCTCGCTTGATGCTCTGCGCATGATTGCAAACGGTGCCTGCTGCAGGACTCTTACCGGAAAGAAGGCACTGGCAGCGGACCCGACAGACAACCAGAAAGGTGAGGTGGAAGCAGGAGGCATCACGCTGACTGACGGCATTGAATGCAGGATGAGCATCCTGTCCTATGAGCTTCAGTCTTGACGTCTGAGCAGCAATAATGTTAATTTTCCCTTCGTCGTAACTTATATTCACGAGGTAAAAAAATATGAATGGTCAGGCCGGTTCAATGTGGACCACAGTCATAATGTTCGTCGCTATCATCGCTATCTTCTACTTCCTTATCATCAGGCCGCAGAAGAAGAGAGACAAAGAGACAAAGGCAATGCTGGATGCCATGAAGAAGGGTGACAAGATCATCACAATCGGAGGCATTCATGGTACTGTTGTCGCAGTGAAGGATCAGTCAGTTGTCGTCAAGGTTGACGATAATACGCGCATTGAGTTCACAAAGAGTGCTGTTTCCACTGTCGTCAACAAGGATGCCGCAAAGGCCAACCCGAACAAGAAGAAGGAAGAGAAGGCCGAGGCAAAGGAAGGAGCAAAGGCTGAGGTCAAGGAAGAGGCCAAGACTGCCGAGCCGGACAATTCTGTCGAGTTCAAGGCTCCTGAGAACAAGGAAGACAAGTAAGCACTGCTTTTTCGCAATATTGCCGCTGCCCTGTGCAGCGGTTTTCTTTTTTTCAGCGATGCTTCATTATAAGCACATGTTCATTATTCATCTTGCCAGAGTCTACGGCTTCTGCCGCGGGGTGCAGAAAGCCTGTGAGAAGGCGGACGAGCTGATAGCAGAGCACCCCGGTGAAAATGTCTATTCAATCGGGAAGCTTGTCCACAACGACATGGTTGTCAGTGAATACGAGAGACGTGGGCTGTGCGTCATCAGCAGTCCCGATTCTGCTCCGGCAGGCATCGCGCTCATCAGGGCTCACGGAATTCCGGAAGAGGAGAAGAAAGCCTATCTTGACAGGGGTTTCACTCTTGCAGACGGAACCTGCCGCCTTGTCCTTCATAATCATGAACTGTGTGCAGCAAGCACTCTTGACGTGCTGTACTTCGGAATTCACGGCCATGCAGAGACAATAAGCACTGTCAGTAATGTCAAGACGCACTTCATCATCATTGAGAATGAGAGCGATCTTGAGCTTGTCGATCCTGACAGAGAGTACAATGTCGTGATTCAGACCACATTCTCGTCTGCAAAGGAAGAACGCTTCAGGCAGATTCTGGCTGACAGAGGAGTGAAGGTGAACTACCTCAACAAGATCTGTGCAGCCTCTGAGCGCAGGAGGACCGCTGTCAGGGAGCTGTGCCGCCAGTGCGATACAGTCTTTGTCATCGGCGAGCGGCAGTCCGCAAACACGATGGAGCTGTACAGAATCGCAGCCTCCCTTGTCCCGCGCTGCTGGCTTATCGGCAGCAGTGATGACATAACGGACGAAATGCTGGACAGCTGCAGCCATCTCGGCCTTTGCGCCGGAGCCAGCGTGAGCCCGCGCCATGTAAGCTCAATAGAAGCCTTTCTCATAAGCCGCGGAGGCTGCTGTGTGCGCAGTCTGCAGGAAGATGCGCAGGAGTGAGTTTATTCTCGCCTGTGCATGGATTTTGCCAAGTTATTATTCTGTTTTTCTGTTATATCTGCCTTATATGCGTTTTGATGTGAAGAAAGGAGAATTATCTGCCTGTTTATCCGCTTTCTTCAGAGCATAATAGAGGTTTTCAGAATATATCCCTTTACAATACTACATTTTATTGACTAAGCATTATTCTCGGTTTACTCTTTTTCTGAAGAGGTAGTAAAAGGGATGGCCAAGAATATTACAGTCGAGCTCTGCATGGGATCGAGCTGTTTTGCAAGAGGAAACAGCGAGATTCTTCAGGCAGTGGAAACATATCTGAATGAAAAAGGGCTTCAGGACAGAGTGGAGCTTGTAGGCCATCTCTGCCTTGGCAAGTGCAATCAGGGTCCAAACCTGCGCATAGACGGTACAGACTATTCAGGCATCACGCCTGAAGAGGCTATCAGCTATATCACAAGAGCCCTGGAGGAATAGGATGCTTTATCCAGTATATACAGAGACAACCAACTGCCGTGACTGCTACAAATGTGTCCGTTCCTGTCCTGTAAAGGCAATCCAGATCAAGGATGGAAGCGCTGTCATCATCAAAGAGCGCTGCATTTTCTGCGGACGCTGTGTGGCTGTCTGCCCGAACAGCGCAAAGAAGATAAGAAGCGACCTGTCGAGAGCCAAGGTGATTATGGGCACCCGCGACAAGGTCATCTGCTCGCTCGCACCGTCTTTTGCAAGTGAGTTCGCCGGAAAGGAGGACAGGCTCCTTGCCGCATTGAAGAAACTCGGCTTTTCTGCTGTCAGCGAGACAGCTGTCGGCGCTGCCATTGTCTCTGCTGCGATTGACAGGTATGCCTCTGAACATGACGGCCGCTGCCCATGGATCTCGACAGCCTGTCCTTCTGTCGTTGAGATTGTCAGGAAATACTATCCTGAGGACATCCCTTATCTGGCCAAGGTTCCCTCTCCGCTGCAGACACACTGCGCCTATCTGCGCTCTCTGTATGGAGATGACATCGGAATCATTTTCATCGGACCCTGCGCTGCAAAAAAGAATGAGGCAGACATAGCCCCCGGCTATCCGGACATCGCACTGACCTGGGACGAGCTGAGGGCCTGGATTGAGGATGAGCATTTCTCTCTTGACAGCGTTGATGAAAAAGACGCGCTTTCATTTGTTCCTGCAAAGGCCGGCGTAAGCGCCTACTATCCTGTTGAAAACGGGCAGATTGTCACTTCAAAGCTCTGGGGAAATGCCTTCAACAAAGATGCTGTGCCCCTGTCAGGAATGGGTGAGATTCAGGCTGTGTTCTCAAAGCTTGATCCTGATATGCCCTTCCTGGAGCTGCTGAGCTGCGAGGGCGGATGCATCAACGGACCTGTCGGAGACAAGACAGTCTCCCTTGCAGAAAGAAAGTCCGCCGTAGTCAAATACACGCAGGCCCGTCTTGCCAGCGGCGAGAAGCTGTTTGAGCCGGATGAGGACTTTGTCTCTCTTGTGCTTGACAAGGGCTATGACCTGCTGAAGACTGCGAAAAAGGAAGTGAGCCCCTCGTTCAGGAAAGAGTTCAGCGAGGAAGAGATCGCCCGCGCAATGCTTGAGCTGGGAAAGACAAGCAAGGAAGACGAGCTCAACTGCGGCGGCTGCGGCTACAACACCTGCCGCGACATGGCAGTTGCCTATCTGTCAGGAATGGCAGAAGCTGAGATGTGCGTGACAAAGATGCGCAAAGAAGCCCAGAGCAAGGTAGATGTGCTGCTGCGCACCATCCCCAATGCCATTGTCATTGTCAACAAGGATCTGAACATCGACTCCTGCAATCTCAACTTCCTGCGCATTTTCGGAGATATGGACGAGGCCCTGCTTGATGAGAACATGCTGACGCTGGTCAACGGCCTGCCGCTTGAGCGCTTTGTGCCTTTCTACCAGAAGTTCTCTGATGAGTTCTATGCCCAGAAGATGAATCAGTACCGTCTTCACTACAAGGACAAGTTCCTGAGAGTGACCTTCTTCCTGGTTGAGTCCGGCCGTCTGCTGGGTGCCATGTTCGAAGACATCACAAACCCGACTGTGAGAAGGGAGACTGTTGTGAAGAAGGCTGAGGACGTCATTCAGAAATCCCTTGAGACAGTCCAGCAGATTGCCTCGCTTCTTGGAGAGAACGCGGCAGAGACAGAGATTATGCTGAACAGCCTGATTGATGCTTTCAGCGTGCATGATGAGGGGGCCGGGGACGGCTTTACCCTTGATGAGGATCAGATGCAGTGAACAATATCTTCATCGATGTCGATTATGCACAGATATACAAGCATGGGCAGAAAATAGGAGGAGATGTCTTCCTGCTGTCGCGCAACCCGGAGAGCAATCAGATTGTCTGCACGCTCTCGGACGGGCTCGGCTCCGGGGTAAAGGCCAATGTGCTTGCCTCTCTTACGGCGCACATGGCTCACAAGCTGTCATTCTCGCCGATTTCCCTGTCGCATTCGGCAGAGATCATCATGAACACTCTTCCCGTGTGCAAGGAAAGGAAGATCAGCTACTCCACTTTCACGATTGCCGATATCCACTACAAGGAGAACATGTCAAACATCAATGTCCGCCTTGTGGAGTATGACAATCCGCTTTCGCTGCGCTTTTCCGGCTCTCAGAAAGTGGCCTGGGACAGGGAGAAGAACGAGCTGCAGAGAAAGAATGCCTTCAAGAAGGAGATTGTCCAGTACTCGTCTTTCAACATGGAAATAGGCGAGCGCCTGATCATGTTCTCTGACGGAGTCGCCCAGTCCGGTCTTGGAAAGAGCCTGCCGCTCGGCTGGCGCAACAGCGGGGTGGAGGCCTTTGTCAGCGAGCTTATCTCAAAGCAGCCTGACATTTCTTCTCGGGAGCTGTCTGCTGCCATCGTCCAGAAGGCCAACAGCCTTGACGGCATGTGCTCAAAAGATGATATAACGGCTGTTGTTGTCTACATCAGAAGGCCGAGAAAGACTGTCATCGTCACAGGGCCTCCGTTTTCCAAGGAGTCCGATGAGCTGCTGGGCGAGAAAATAAGAGCCTTTGACGGAAGGAAGATCGTGTCAGGAGGAACAACAGCCCTTATCGTGTCCCGGCTGTTCAATGCCAAGATCACTGTTGATCTCAGCTGCTGGGCTCCTGATGTTCCTCCGGCAAGCAAGATGGAAGGTATTGACCTGGTCACTGAAGGCATGCTTACACTAAGTCAGGTTGCCAATGTGCTGGAAAAGAAGATACCAGTCTCTTCGCTGCCCAACACGCCTGTGAAGAAGTTCGTCGAGATCCTTCTGGACAGTGATCAGATTCACTTTATCGTGGGAACGAAGATCAACGAGGCTCATCAGGATCCGAACATTCCTGTTGAGATTGGAATCAGAAGAACCATAGTGGGCCGCTTGAGGGCTGCTCTGGAAGATATATACTTAAAAGAAACTTCACAAGAATATCTGTGAGAATAGGAGAATTTTATGAAGAAGGAAAAAGTTCAGGTCAAGATTTGTGTCGGAACTGCTTGTTTTGTCCAGGGAGGAAGTGATCTTCTCCTGTACAATGATTTCGTTGATCCCGCTGTCATTGCGGAATGCGAGATTGAGGGCTGTTCCTGTCTGGAGGCCTGCAAGGTCAACGGCGAAGGTGCTCCCTATGTCATGATCAACGGAGAAATCCACTCAAAGGTGACTCAGGAAGAGTTTGCCAAGTTGCTTGCCCAGGCGGTGAAGAATGCTTGAACTTAACAACCAGTACACTTCGATGAAGCGCCGTATTGACACGGAGGTCCTGAAGCTCTTCTTTGCTGGTAAGCTGAACGAGCTTGACAAGCTTCCCTATACGATCATTCCGAAGGACAGGACGCCGAACAGATGCTGTATTTACAAGGAAAGGGCAATTGTCCGATACCGCATCATGGCCCTGCTCGGCATTGATATTGAGCGCCACGACGACGAGATGAAGAGTCTGTCGGCATATGCGGACGAGATCATGGAGAATGATCCTCCTGTGCTGCCTCTGCTGACAACTATTTCGACAGGCTGCTACGGCTGTCCTCCCGACCAGTACCGCATAAGCGATGCCTGCCGCGGCTGCTTCGCCCGTCCCTGCATGGCCAACTGCCCCAAGGATGCCATTGTCTTCATCAATGGACAGGCCCATATCAATGAAGAGCGCTGCATCCGCTGCGGAAAGTGCATGGATGTCTGTCCTTTCCATGCGGTTGTCCATATTCCAGTTCCCTGCGAGGAAGCCTGTCCTGTCGGAGCTGTGAAGAAGAATGAGAAGGGCGTTGTCGAGATTGACCACAAGAACTGCATCAGCTGCGGACGCTGTGCCCGTTCCTGCCCGTTCGGCGCCATTGCAGAGCGCAGCGGACTTTTCCCTGTGCTGAAGATGCTGCTCAGGGGAGACAAGGTCACAGCCATGATCGCACCGGCCATCGAGGGCCAGTTCCCTGGAACTCTTGCCCAGATCAAGGCCTCGCTTCTCAAGATCGGCTTTGACAAGGTTGTCGAGGTTGCTGAAGGGGCAGCTGTGACAACGGAGCATGAGGCTGATGAAGTTGTCAGGAGAAAGAAAGAGAACGCGGGCTATATGACAACAAGCTGCTGCAGTGCCTACATGGAGCTTGTGGACAAGCATCTGACCTTCCTTGACGAGCGCTATTCACGAGCTTTCAGCCCGATGATCTATACTGCAAAGATGTGCAAGGAAAAGGATCCTGACAACAAGACCGTGTTTATCGGACCCTGTCTTGCAAAGCGTGTTGAAGCTGCCCGCAGAGGCGGTGTTGACGGCGTCATCACTTTCTCTGAGCTTGCCGCCATCTTCATGGCAAAGGGCATCGATGTACGCGAGGAGCAGGCTGCGGATCTTGGTGATACCTCGTCGTTTGAATACTGCAGGCAGTTCGCCATCACGCATGGTGTTGCAGACTGCGTGCTTTCCCGTGTCGAGGATCCAGCAAGCATCAGAGTCCTTCCGATCAACGGCGTCGACAAGAAGGCGTTCCGCCTGATGAAGAGCTGGGAGAGAAGGGCTCCTGAGGTTGATCTGGTTGAAGTCATGTGCTGCGAAGGCGGCTGTATTGACGGACCGGGAACAATCGTCAAGCCGGCAGTTGCGATGAAGCTGCGCGGCGGAGCAAAGGCTGCCACTCCGGTTGCCTCTGTCAAGAGTCTTTGAAAAACTGCTGGAGCCTGGCGTCTCTGCCGGGCTTCAGCCCATCTTGAACAAACTGTGCCCATCTGCAATAATCGGCACTGTAATGCGTTGATGAAGACGAGTAGTGTATCCTCTGCATGAAAGAGAGGCGGCACCGCGGCTGGAAGTGCGCTGATGCATGATGCATGAAAACCCCTTCGGAGCAGTCTGCGAGAAAGCAAGCAGACCGTATCAGGAAACGAAAGATCCGTCATGAGCGTCCTCTTTGTACAAAGGGGGAAGCAGGGTGGTACCGCGGAAATGCAAGCCTTTGCAGTTTCGTCCTTGCAAACAAATAAGGATGAGTCTGGAAAGGCTTGTCTTTATTCTGAGGAGAGTAGTTATGGAAAAAGATGAAAAGCTGTCCATGATCCGCCACTCCATGGCTCACGTCATGGCCGAGGCTGTGCTCGAGATGTTCCCGGATGCACAGATTGCCATCGGACCGTCAATTGAGAACGGTTTCTATTACGATTTCGAACTTCCCCGCCAGCTGACAGAAAACGATCTTGAGGAGATCACTGCCAGGATGAAGAGCATTATCAAGGCAGGAAAGAGCTTTGTCAGAAAAGAAGTGACAAGGGAAGAGGCCCGTCAGCTTTTCGCCGGTCAGAAATACAAGCTTGAGCTGCTTGATGCAATTCCTGAGGGCGAGAGCGTGACAATTTACAATCAGGGCGCCTTCACAGATCTCTGCCGCGGTCCTCATGTGGAGTCGACAAAGCAGCTCAATCCAGAGGCTTTCAAGCTGCTGTCGATTGCCGGTGCGTACTGGCGCGGCAATGAGAAGAACGCAATGCTCACGAGAATCTACGGAACAGCCTGGACAAACCCAAAGGATCTGAAGGTTTATCTTGAGCATCTTGCGGATGTTGAGCGCAGAGACCACAGAAAGCTTGGCAAGGAGCTTGATCTGTTCAGCCTGCATGAAGAGGCAGGCCCCGGACTTGTCTACTGGCATCCGAGGGGAGCAAGGATCAGGCAGGCAATCGAGCAGTTCTGGAGAGAAGAGCATTACAAGAACGGATATGAGATGGTTTACACGCCCCATGTCGGAAAGAGCTGGCTGTGGGAGACATCCGGCCATCTGGGCTTCTATAAGGACAGCATGTATCCTCCGATGGAAATGGACAAGGCAGACTATTATGTCAAGCCTATGAACTGTCCTTTCCACATAATGATCTACAACAACAGCCTCAGGAGCTACAGGGATCTTCCCTGCCGCTGGGCTGAGCTTGGAACCGTGTACCGCTATGAGAAGGCCGGTGCGCTGCACGGGCTGATGCGCGTAAGAGGCTTCACTCAGGATGATGCCCATCTTTTCTGCACTCCGGAGCAGATGGATGATGAGATCGAGGAAGTCCTGCGTTTCTCAATCCATATGCTGAAGTCTTTCGGCTTCGAGGATTTCCATGCCTATATTTCTACAAGGCCTGAGAAGTCTGTAGGTGATCCTGCTCTCTGGGACAGCGCGACTGAGAGCCTGAAGAAGGCAGTCGAGAAGGCTGGCCTCAAGTATGATATCGATGAGGGCGGCGGCGCTTTCTACGGACCAAAGATCGATCTGAAGATCAAGGATGCCATCGGAAGGGAGTGGCAGCTCTCAACTGTCCAGTTCGACTTCAACCTTCCTGAGCGCTTCAAGATGACTTTTGTCGACAAGGATGGAAGCCAGAAGAGGCCGCTGATGATTCACCGTGCCCTGCTTGGCTCAATCGAGCGCTTCTTCGGCGTTCTCCTGGAGAACTATGCCGGAGCTTTCCCGCCATGGCTCAGCCCTGATCAGATCGCAGTCATTCCTGTCGGTGAGATGGCCTTTGACTATGCCAGAGAGCTTGAAGCCCGCTTCAGGAAGGAAGGCTTCAGGGCTTATGCGGATCTTTCCGGCGAGAGAATGAACGCAAAGATCAGAAAGGCCCAGCAGATGAAGGTCCCGTATCAGGTGATAATCGGAGAAAAGGAAATGGCCTCTGACCAGGTATCTGTGCGCTACCGCACAGGCCGTCAGGCCAATGGCGTCAGCACTGCTGACTTCATCAGTGAAGTCAGGGCTGTCATAGATTCAAAAGCTCAGCTTCAGTGAGCATGCAGGGGGCTTTGCGGCCCCCTTTTTTCTGTCTGATGAGATTACAGGATTCACTCAACCGACTTAAGGAATTTGACAAAGAGCTCTGCATCCTCCGTGATGCACTGGCTGTGCTTGAGTTTGATCAGGAGACAGCGATGCCGGAGGAAAACGTTGATGAGCGGTCCCGGCAGCAGGCTGCCCTGAGCGCAGTCATTCAGAAAAAGGCGACAGACAGAGCCCTGCGCTCTGTTGTGGACAGCATTGACGAGCAGGAGCTCAGCAGCGCTGCTGACAGGGCTCTTGTGAGAAGGCATAAGCGCTTTCTCAGGACAGAAGGCTGTCTTGACGAGGACTTTGTGGCAGAGGAGAAGAAGCTGACCTGCGTCGCTTCTGCCTTCTGGCAGAAAGCCAGAGCGGAGAATGATTTCTCGCTTTTCGCTCCTTATCTCGAGAAGATAATCAGTCACCTGAGAACCAAGGCCGGACTTATTGACAGCAGTGCAGACTGCTATGACACTCTGCTCTCCTTGTATGAGGAGGACTCAGGTGCAGACAAAATATCTGCAGTCTTCGATGAGCTGGAGCCGTTTATCCATGACCTGATTGTGAAGACAGGCGGAAAGTCAGCTGACACATCTTTCCTCTGCGTTCCCTATGACGAGCAGAAACTTCACTCCTATTGCCTTGATCTGATAGGGAAGATGGGTTTTGACTTCAAGCGAGGGGCTGTCAGCCTGTCCGCCCATCCGTTTACAAGCTTTCTCGGTACTGATGACATAAGAATCACCACCAGGTACAGTGATCCCGGCTGGTTTGATCCTGTGGCCACGATTGTGCATGAGTGCGGGCATGCCCTGTACGACATGAATGCGGCGCTGAACCCTGAGATAAGGGGCACAAGCCTTGGTTATGGCAGCTCAATGTCGCTTCATGAGTCCATGTCGCGTTTCTGGGAGAACATGATTCTCCGCTCAAGAGCTTTCTGGCTCGGGCAGTACCCAGAGATATGCAAGGTGATTCCTGACATGCAGTCAGTTCCTCTGGACAGTTTTCTGAAGGCTGTCAACAAGGCAGAGCCTTCTGCGATCAGAGTGAATGCAGATGAGCTCACTTACCCCATGCACATCATTCTCCGCTTCAGGCTTGAAAAGGCCCTGATCAGCGGACAGCTCAGCGTGAATGAGCTGCCGTCAAAGTGGAATGAGCTGTCTGAGCAGCTTATCGGCTATGAGGTCAGAAACGACAGTGAGGGCTGTCTGCAGGACAGCCACTGGGCCGGCGGCCTTTTCGGCTATTTTCCCAGCTATGCAATGGGGTCGATCGCTGCTGCATCATTCTATGCGGCGCTGGAAGAGAGCGCCGGCGGACCGGACGTGCTTGAAGCTGAGATCGCAGCCGGGAATTTCGGCCTGATCTCATCATTCCTCAATGACAGGATCTGGCGCTTCGGTTCTGTCTATACGTTTGAGGAGACAGTGAGACGTGTTACGGGCCGCCAGCTTGATATCAGCGGCTACAAGGTATATCTTGAGAGGAAGTACTCATCTCTTTATAATCTGTGAGAAAGGAAAAAGTTATGAACCTGCCAAATAAGCTAACAGTGCTCAGACTGATCATGGTCCCGGTTTTCTTCATTTCATTCTGCCTGCCTGAATGGTTTGGGGAAGGTGCCCGTGCTGTTTCTGTGATAATGATGCTTATCTGTTATGCGACAGCTGAGCTCAGCGACCTGCTGGATGGAAAGATCGCAAGAAAGCACAATCTTGTGACGGATCTGGGAAAGGTGATGGATCCTTTTGCCGACACACTGTCCCATCTGACATTTTTTGTCTGTTTCTATTCTTTAGGCTTAATGCCTTCACTGGCCCTGATAATCATCATATGGAGAGAATTTTCAATGAACTTCATGAGAATGCTCATGATGGGAAAGGGTAAGGCCGTCGCTGCGAATATCTGGGGAAAGAGCAAGACAGTGCTGTATGCAATTGATTCAATTCTCTCAATTGCCTATATCGTTGCCTCTTATTTTGCACCGGGCGCCTGGCAGAATGGATACCTCATCTTCCTGACTGTGATGTTCTATCTGGCAGCTCTGGCCAGCCTGCTCAGCTTCACGACCTATATGCGTGCTATCATAAAGAGCAGGGCGCTGAGCTCAATGACCCGCTGATGAAGGATCTCTCGCTTTTAAGTGCGCGGGAAAGGGAAAGAATCCGCTGTGTCATCAGTGATGTTGACGACACTATAACCACTGGCGGCGAACTGCATCCTGCCGCGCTGGATGCCATGTACAGGCTGAAGGCTTCAGGCAGAAGCCTTATCCTGCTGACAGGAGGTTCTGCAGGCTGGGCTGACATCTATGCCCGCCAGTGGCCTGTGGATCTCGTGATTGCGGAATCAGGAGCCCTGTGCATCAGAAAGCGTGAAAAAGGCGGAACTGAATATGCCTTTCATCCAGATACTGAAAATAAGGAAAACAGAAAGAAGCGGCAGCAGCTGCTGGATAAGATAGACCCATCTATTTTGTCCAGCGACCAGTACTGCAGGATCTGGGATATTGCAGTTGACCTGGCTGCAACGGAAGAAAGCGTGACAGAGCGCATAAAAATGGAGGCCGAGCGCATGGGAGCAGTCACTTCACGCTCCTCGATTCACCTCAACATCTGGTTCGGCTCCTATACAAATCTATCCTGAATGCAGCAGCGTAAACTGTGCATACATCGGCGACAGCCTTGGCGATCAGCTGCTCTTCGGCAGCTTTCCGCTGAGCTTTGGCGTGAATGCAGTCAAGAGAAATCAGGCAGCCTTTGCCTGGCTTCCAGGCTACGTCTCCTGTCGTGACGGTGGAGAAGGATTCTGCGAGATAATAGACAAGATTATCGGATAAGATAAATGGACAGAGTATTATTCATTGACGTGGACGGCACGCTGCTCAACAGTGACCACCAGCTGACCGAAAGGACCAGGACAACACTCAGGGCAGCCCATGATGAGGGCGCTGTGATCGTGATTTCCTCAGGCCGCTGTGCAGATGGAGTGGAAAGCATCAGGAAAGAACTGGGCTTTCCCGTTTATCTGTCAACTCTGAACGGAGCTTATGTGATTAATGACAGGGATGAGGTGATAAGCCAGTCTCCGTTTCCCTTCTCAGACGCAGACGGAATCGCAGATCTGCTTGACAGACATGATATGGGCTATCTGTATTTTTCCGGACCGAACTGGGGCAGCGGAAAGAGTGAGGACTATGAACTTGAAGAGCGCATTGTGAGGGCAGCAGGCCTGAGACAGCCGCTGAAGGAGATCGTGCTCAGCCGGCCGGTTCACAAGATCCTTGCCGTGAGCAGGGGCAGCAGTGCGGCAGATCAGGCTTTCCTGACACAGCTGCGTGCTTCCTTTCCCTCATACAGCATTGTCCCCAGCAGCAGGATATATACAGAAATAAATACCCCGGGAACAAGCAAGGGTGCTGCAGTGGAAAGCGTGTGCGCATATCTGGGCCGCCCTGTCAGCCAGTCAGTGGCTTTCGGTGACTGGGACAATGACATAACGATGTTCCGCGCAAGCCATATCGCTGTCTGTCTTGCTAACGGAAGCGAGAGTGCAAAGAGGGAAGCTGACGTGATAGCCCCTTCAAACGATGAAGATGGACTTGCCAGGTGGATAGAGGAAAATTTATTTTCTTAGCCTGCAATGTGATAGAAGAAAATTTAAGAAAAAATCAAAATTTAGTGAAAAAAATGTTGACAAACCGGGCAAAGGTTTGGTAATTTACTCAAGCACGTTGCGAGAAGCAACAGACTGATTTTTGACAGATATATAAGCGAAGGGAAGAGAGATAGAGAAGCTTGAGGCTTCTGTCAATTTTGAAAAATACGAACGGAAGTAAAAGAGCCGGTTCGTGCGAAAAATGACAGGACAAACGAAAGTTAAGTAAAGTAACTTGTGCACTTCGGTGCACAGGAAATTAAATAACGGAGAGTTT
>CALXRC010000019.1 GCA_944390865.1 uncultured Spirochaetales bacterium
AAGACACTGCTTCTTGCAGGAAAGCATAAACGATCCTGCACGCTTGCGGAACGCAAGTGTTCTCCGGAGGAGCGGAAATCAGACTTCAATACCTCGTATGAGATATGGAAGCATTCTGCGAGACGCCCTGGGAAGGGAAAGAGCCCGGAAGCTCCATCTTCAAGCGTCATCTAAGATGGAGTAGTTCACGCACCCTGCTGCTGGTTTTCTCAGCGGCTTTCTGCCTTGCTTCTTTTAACCCGGCATACAGCGATTACCAGTTCTACAATCTCCATGATCTGGCCGCTGATGCATCCTATCTGGACGACAGCATCACAGCTGCGGCGGATGACGAGGAGAAAGCCGCCATACTCTGGAGACAGGCAAGGAATGTGCTGACCCAGACGGACGAACTTTCCGGTGCGGACAAGGAGATGCTGCTTGCAGGCTATGCAAGATCAGAAGAGCTCGCCCGGCAGTCAATTGACCTTGTGCCTACGGCTGACGGCTATCACTGGCTCAGCAGCGCAATTGGACGGACAGGACAGGTCAACGGACCGCTGAACAGTCTTTCAAAGGCAGAGCCTATGAGAGATCTGATAGAAATTGTCCAGAACGACTTCAATGCGGATATGTCCGATTCCTGGTATGTGCTCAGCCTGCTTTACAATCAGCTTCCCGGCGTGATCAGCTTCGGCAACAAGGACTATGCCATCAGCTATATGAGACGCTGCATTGACACTCAGGACAACGTGAACCGCATGAACCTCACAAACTATCTTGAGCTTGCCGTTCAGCTCTATGACAGAGGCTGGTCTGCGGAAAAGAGGGCAAAGGAAGCCGACAAGATGGAAAGGAAATACAATGCTGAAACTATTCCGACAGAGAAGATGAAATACTATGAGGGACGCGAAGGACGCGACACAAAACCTTTCTACTCAACTGTTTCAATCGGACAGATGTCTGATGCACAGGAGGCCGCCATGCTCTGCCTGTATGCGCAGGCCGTCTACGACTCCCGCCCTTCAAAGCTTGAAAGCGACAGCGAGAAATACAGCGAGATCATGGATTTCTACAATTCCATCACAAATTAGCTTTTCACGGCCCCTTCACTGATTGAAGAGGCCTTTCTTTTTATGAGAGAATCGTGCAGGGATTCGGATATGTTCAGGATTAATCATCAGTACTGGATAGGACAGGTCAGCCGCGGACTTTTCACAGGTCTGCTCACAGGACTTGCCATCACTCTCTACTCCTTTCTGATCTTCACTGCAGGACAGATCAATGCAATGTATCCTTTCCTCATTCTCTTCATTCCCGCCGCGGCGCTGCTGACACAGCAGCTGTACAAGCGCTTCGGGGAAAAGTTCAGAGCCTCGACTGTCAGCGCAATTGATGATATCAACAATCACAGACGCATGCACAAGAACTGGGCCCAGAGCCAGGTTCCTGAGTCAATCAGCCCTGCTCTCGCGGCACTGGCTGCAGCAGGCGCCCTGCTGACGCATCTGACAGGCGCCTCAGGAGGAAAGGAAGGAGCCGGCGTGCAGGTTGGCCTTGCCTGCTCCTCTGTCATCGAAAAGGCTGAGGCTTTTGCCAACAGCAGGCTCAAGAGAGAGCATGACAACAGAAGCGACTACTATCTGATGTGCGGAGCCGGAGCCGCCTTCTCTTCCCTTTTTGCTTCTCCGGTTGCCGGAGTCCTGTTCGGCACACAGCTTGCAAGCCCCAGGGCAACCAGACTTGACGCCTACCTTCCCTGCATGACAGCTTCATTCACCTCCTATCTGGTCTCATCCTCACTCGGCTGCCACATTCTGACGATACCAGACTACTCACCGCTTCCCCTTGAGCCTGCCAGCATGTTCAAGGTAGTTCTCTTCGCACTGCTGACAGGTCTTTATGCCCGCCTGTTCTGCTTTGCGCTGCGCAGTTTCAGATCGTTTTTCCAGAAGCACATAAAAAACAGCAGTCTGGCCATCGCAGCTCCGGCGCTGCTGCTTCTGGCTTCTTCACTGGCTGTCTTTTATTTCACGGGCAGCTTCAGATACAACGGACTAGGAGGAAGCCTGCTTGAACAGCTCATCCTCGGTCAGGCCAACAACATTGACGACCTCATAAAGCTGGTCATGGTCGCCCTCACGTATGCGGCAGGCTTCGTCGGAGGAGAGGTTGTTCCCCTCATGATAGTGGGCGCAGGCTTCGGCATGAGCATGAGCTTCGTTTTCAACGCACCGCTTTCCGCCTTTGCCGTTCTGGGCTCAATAGGCATGCTGAGCGGAGGCACGAACCTTCCGCTTGTCTGCTTTGCGCTCGGACTTGAGCTTTATTCATACAGTGAGCCAGCCCTGCTCTTTCTCATGTGCTGCCTGAGTTTCATCGCATCCGGAAAGAATGGTATTTACTCACATCAGAATCTGCCGTACCGTTAAACAGAAAAGGAAGACCGCAATGGAAGAAATCAGAAACGCATTCTACAATGCTGACAGTCCTGCGAAACCAGCAGGAGAAGGAGTGACAAGGAAGATCCTTGCCCACAGTGAAAACATCATGGTATGTGAAATGCACTTTGAAAAAGGTGCTGTCGGAGCCCCGCACTCTCATCCCCATGAGCAGGTCTCGTATGTCATCAGCGGCAAATTCGAGTTCACCATCGGAGGAAAAAAGATTGTCGTCGGTCCCGGAGACACGACATACAAGCAGCCTAATGTAGTTCACGGAGCAGTCTGTCTAGAAGAAGGCGTCATGCTTGACATCTTCACGCCCGAACGCAAAGACTTCCTCAGCTGAGCTGAGGCTTTTCAAGTCTCTGCTTATCTGTTAACTTAACAAGCCATGAGCGAGAAAGAAATAAGGAACATAGGCATCATGGCACACATTGATGCCGGCAAGACAACCACAACAGAACGAATCCTGTACTACACGGGAGAGAATCATAAAATCGGCGAAGTGGACAATGGCGAAGCCACCATGGACTGGATGAAGCAGGAGCAGGACAGAGGCATCACAATCACGAGCGCTGCAACCACCTGCTACTGGAGAGAACACCAGATCAACATCATTGACACTCCGGGCCATGTCGACTTCACGGCAGAAGTAGAACGTTCCCTGCGCGTGCTTGACGGAGCTGTTGGCGTTTTCTGCGCAGTCGGCGGCGTTGAGCCGCAGACAGAGACAGTCTGGGCCCAGGCAAACACTTACTCTGTGCCGCGCATTGCCTTCATCAACAAGATGGACCGCCTTGGCGCTGATTTCTATTCTGTCCTTGAGCAGATGAAAACAAAGCTGAATGAGCATCCTGTCCCGCTTTTCATCCCGATAGGAAGCGAAAACAGCTTTGAAGGCATCATTTCCCTTCTCGACATGAAGGCACTCTACTTCAGTCAGGAAGATAAGGGCAGCACTATTGAGACACGTCCGATTCCTGAAAACCTTCAGGCAAAGGCAGAAGAATGGAGAGGAAAGCTCATAGATGAGTGCGCAACGTACAGCGATGAGATCATGGAGCTTTATTTCGCCGGAGAGGACATTCCCCGTGACATGATTCTCTCCACACTCAGAAAGTGCACAATAGAGCGTTCCCTGCTGCCAGTCTTCACAGGCTCATCGCTTAAGAACATCGGAGTGCAGACGCTGCTTGACGGCATCGTGGATCTTCTGCCTTCCCCTGCTCAGGCGCATCCAGTGAAGGGATACTGGGAAAAGAAAGACAAGGAAATCGAAGTCATTCACGATGAGAAAGGCCCGCTTCTCGGCCTGATTTTCAAGATTCAGGTTGATCCGCAGGCCGGTGCAATGTGCTTTGTGCGCATCTACTCCGGAGTGCTGAAGAAGGGAGTCTCTGTCTACAACATCTCAAAGTGCAAGAAAGACAGGATAAACAGGCTGCTGAGAATGCATGCCGACCGCTCTGAGGAGCTGACAGAGCTGCGCGCCGGCGACATCGGCGTGATAATCGGCTTCAAGTTCGCCCAGACCGGCGACACAATCGGAAGCGAGGCAGCTCCTTACCTGCTGGAGAGGATGCACTTCCCCAACCCTGTCATCTCAGTTGCGATCGAGGCCCGCAGCACAAGCGATCAGGACAAGCTGCACAAGGCACTTGAAGTTCTCAGCCAGGAAGACCCGACCTTCACCTACAAGGATGATGCAGAGACAGGACAGCTTGTGATCTCCGGCATGGGAGAGCTTCATCTTGACGTGCTCACGACAAGGATCAAGGATGACATGAAGATTGACTGCAGAGTCGGCTCTCCTCAGGTCTCTTACCGCGAGTGCATAAGAAACGAGGCAGAGGACAGCTATACATTCGAACGTACGATAGCAGGCAAGGAGAATTACCTTTCACTCACTCTTCATGTCAGTCCTCTCGGCTCAAAGAGCGGCAACAGGATCACAGTCAGCGCACCTCATCATGATATCCCGGATGAGATCATGCAGGCAGTTCACGCCGGTCTTGAGAGCGCGCTGAAAAGCGGCATTAAATTCGGTTATGAGTGCACTGACATCGGCGTTGATGTCAGGCAGATCGGGTACAACGAGCTTACAAGCACTCCGGTTGCGGCTGAAAGCTGCGCGGCTCTGGCTTTCGACAGCGTCTGCCAGAAGGCTGATCCGGTGCTTATGGAGCCGGTCATGAGCGTAAAAGTCGCCTCTCCCAGCCAGTATATCGGAGAAGTCATCTCCTCCATCACTGCGCGCGGAGGCATTGTCCAGTCAATGGAATCACGCCCGTCCAGCGACATCATCACCTGCGAATGCCCGCTGTCCAAAATGTTCGGCTACACAACCGTGCTTCGTTCATCCACTCAGGGAAGAGGAACCTTCAGCATGGAGTTCAGCCACTACGCTGAAAAGAATTAATTTTTTGAGGCAGGGAGAAATACACTCTTCCTGCCTCTGTTTTCCGAAACAGAAATTCTGAATTTGCAAAGGCTGAATTTTCATTGTATAATTTTGCCGTAAGACAACAATTTGAGGAGTACGACGAGTGGATAAGAGCAATGGTCTTCTACAAGAAATCTTTGGCCGCAACCTGAAGGAAAGACGGAGACGACTTGGACTTACACAGGGAGAGCTTGCCTTGAAAATCGGGGTGTCTACGTCTTTCGTGACAGAAATTGAGAAAGGCAGAAAAGCACCTTCTTTTGCCACTATCGAGAAGATTGCTGAAGAGACGCATGCCCCTGTATGGTCTTATTTCTGCGAAGGCGGATACAACATCAAGGACGAAGATGTGACAAACATCGAGATCTTCCGCTACCGTCTCAAGCAGACTGTCTGCGCCGCCATTGATCAGACAATTGACGAGGCGTGAGCAAATCTGACGGATATTCCTGCCGCTTCATGCGGCTTTTTTTCGTCTTGGACAAGTTTTTTCATATTTTTTTTGACTTCCTGAATTATCTGGCTTACCATTTTTTCATACGTTTATTGAAAAAAGGAGGAAATAATGAGCGTAGAATCAAAAAACCTCAGAAACGTCGCGCTCGTCGGCCATAATGGCACGGGCAAGACCAACCTCATCGAGCAGATGCTCTATTATGCGGGAGTTCTTGACAAGCCCGAAACCGTTGACAGCGGCAAAACAGTATCTGATTTCACAGAAGAAGAAATTTCCAGAAAGATTTCAGTGCATGCCTCCCTTCAGTCTTTCAAGTGGGACAGCAGCCAGATCAACATCATAGACACTCCGGGTACAGCTGACTTCATCGGAGAGACACTGTCGGCATTCAGAGCCTGCGAAGCGGCACTTGTTGTCGTGGACGGCCGTGAAGGAGCCCAGATTGAGACAATCAAGCTTTGGAGAAGATTGGACGAGAGAAACAAGCCCCGTGCTGTGTTCATCAACAAGATGGACAAGGAAAGGGCCAGCTATCGTCATGTCATAGATAACCTGACAAGCGAATTCAACTCGCATTTCGTTCCAGTGGTCATGGCCCTCGGCGAAGCGGAAGAATTCCATGGAGTCATAAATCTCATCGAAAACCAGGCATACGAACTGAAGGAAGGCGGTAAGGAGGTTGCCATTCCTATTCCGGAGAAGTATGCAGCGGTTGTCGAGGATTTCAGAAACAGGCTCATTGAGAACGCAGCAGAAGGCGCTGATGACCTGATTGAGAAATACTTTGAGGAAGGCACACTTGACGCCGATGACATCCGCCGAGGTCTCAGGGAAGGCCTGAAGGACAACAGAGTCGTTCCTGTTTTCTGCGGCGCGACAGACAAGGGAGCTGGAATCACAAGCCTGCTCAACTTTATCAAGAACAACTTCCCTTCTCCTCTTGACGGCTTTGACTACATCAAGGATGAGAACGGAGAGGTCAGGACAATCAAGATTGATCCGGATGCTCCTGTTGCGGCCTACTGCTTCAAGACAACTATTGACCAGTTCTCCGGCAAGCTGAGCTTCATCAAGGTCATTCAGGGAAGGATCACAGGAGAGACAGAACTCTACAACCCGGACATGAAGAAGAAAGAGCGTCCCGGCAAGGTCTACAGCGCTCTTGGAAAGAAGCTGTCCGAGCACCAGTCTCTTGAGGCGGGCGACATCGGCGTCATCACAAAAAGCAATATCACAAGCACAAACTGCACGCTGCTTGCCAATGCTGACATGAAGATATCATTCATGCCTATCCGTCTGCCGCAGCCTGTCTATCAGCTGGCCATAAGCACAGATGACAAGAAGAGCGAGGATAAGATGAATGAGGCCCTTCACAGGATTGCGGAGGAAGACCTCACCTTCCAGATTTCCCAGAATGTCGAGACCAGACAGACAGTAATCGGAGGCATGGGCGAGCTTCAGATCAGCATGATCCTCGACCGTGTCAGGGAAAAGCAGAAGGTCACTATCCATACGGAAACGCCGCGCATTGCCTACAGGGAAACAATCACAAAGAAATCCGGCATTGCCGAGTACTCACACAAGAAGCAGTCCGGCGGCCATGGACAGTTCGGCCGTGTCCTTATCGAGATTGAGCCGATTGAGCGCGGATCTTATTACCAGTTCACCAATGCCATCAAGGGCGGATCAATTTCCAAGGGATACATTCCAGGAATCGAGAAAGGCATTCTTGAGAGCATGCAGGAAGGCTATCTGGCCGGCTACCCGCTTGTGGATATCGGAGTGACGCTTATTGACGGCAAGGAGCATCCTGTCGACTCATCTGAAATGGCCTTCAAGCTCGCAGCAAAGGGAGCCATGGAGATTGCCCTTTCCAAAGCCGGCTGTGTCCTGCTTGAACCTATCATGAAACTCGAGGTCTTCATTGACAACCAGTATCTGGGTTCAATCCTGTCTGATCTGTCAAGCAAGAGAGGCAGGGTTCTCGGCCAGGAAGAGAAAGGCCATGTCACTGCAGTACAGGCTGAGGTGCCGATGGCAGAGCTGAGAACTTATGCCATTGACCTCAAGTCAATGACTTCAGGCACAGGTTCATTTGAGCTTGAGTTTGACCACTACGAAATGCTTACAGGCAAGCTTGCCGATGAAGTGATCGCAGAAGCAAAGGCCAGAAAGGAAGCTGAAGCAAAATAACTGCACTGCCTTTTTCTGCAGAGTGCTCCGTCATGCGCGGAGCACTTTTTATGCCCTCTGCACTGGAATCCAGATCTCACTTGCAAAATCCGTAGCGGTGAAATCTGAGTCAAGATTCCTCAGGATCTCAGGTCCTCCTGTAAGAGCATAGCCGGATGAAGGAAGCCACTTTGCATAAATGTTAGCCCAGGCCTGCTGCAGCGCCGCAGGGGAAGCTCCCCTGGCCGTGAATACGGCCCAGACAGAGGCAGGAACTTTCAGACAGTCAAAGTCAGGACATGGCTGTGAAGCGGCCACACCGATGTACTGGTCAAGGCTGCTGCCCTCCTCTATCCTTGAAGAGAAATTGGCAGAAACATTCAGGATTCCATACGGCTGCTCATCATTAAGGCTCTTCAGCTTTTCAGCAATATCAGGAGTGATTCTGGCAGCCAGCTTTCCGATCTCTTCATTCTCGCCTTCAAACTGAAGCCTGACCCGCTTTGAAAAGCCGATGATGAAGAAAGAGTCTTTTTCCTCAATTCTGCAGTCCATACCCAGTCACTCTCCTCTCAGCGTCTTTCAAACCAGACTTCGTTGATCTTGTAGTCTTTATCAAGGCCCTTCTTTTCAAACTTGGTCATTGGCCTCCAGCTGACCGGAGGGCAGAAGCCTTCATATGGATTCATCAGCAGCGGCTCGCCGGACAGGACCTCAAGCATCTGGTCCGCATACTCCTGCCAGTCTGTCACGCAGTAAATGTAACCGCCCTTCTTCAGCTTTGAGGCCAGAAGATGCACAAAGTCCGGCTGGATCAGCCTTCTCTTATGGTGCCTCTTCTTGGGCCAGGGGTCAGGAAAGAAAATGTGAAAACCTGCAATTGAAGAATCGGGGATCATGCGCTCAAGCACGTCAACAGCGTTGAAACGCATGAGCTTGATGTTATCAAGCTGGAGCCGGCTGACATCCCTGAGCAGTTTGACAAAGCCTACAAGATAGACTTCAAGTGCAAGATAATTGTACTCGCTGTGATCTCTGGCGATGATCTGGGTCGAGGAGCCCATTCCAAAACCGATCTCAATGATGACAGGGCGTGAAGGATGTGCAAACAACGCCCCGGGCTCTGTCATCTCGCCGCGGAAGGTCACAGCATATTTTTCATAATTCTCAAGGACAATCTTTTTCTGTTCCTCGTCAAGCTTCGTGCTCCTGAGCACATAGCTCTTGATTGTCCTTTCCCTGCCGGTTCTCACCTCGACTCTTGATATCGCATCAATGATTTCTTCTTCTCTCATTTCACTACTCCAGACGCTTCAGTGTCTCAAGAATGAAGAGCGCCTTGTCCTTGAGACTCACGGCATCGGTTGTCATCTTCATGTAATTCGGACGCTGTGCATCCATCTTCACGCGGCCTCTGCTCAGACGCATGAGATTGATAATCTTATCCAGATTGACTGCTGAAAGATTGCTGAACTCGACCTGGACAATTCCCCTGCTCTCCGACAGATGGTAAACCTGAAGGCGGCGGCAGATAATCTTGATCTCAGCGATGCACAGCAGATTGTCCACCTCTTCCGGCACAGGACCGAAGCGGTCTTCAAGCTCCTTTTTCAGCGCGTCAAACTCAAAGTCATTCTTGACAGAGGAGATCTTCTTGTACATCTCGAACTTGAGCGACGGATCAGAAATGTAGCTGTCAGGTATGAAGCCTGAGTAATCAAGCTCAAGATATACCTCCTGATCGCGCTCTGCCCTGCCGCCGTGAACCTGTCTGTCGATCTCCTCATCAAGTATCTTCATATACAGGTCCAGTCCTACAGCCTCAAGCTGCCCTGACTGCTCACGGCCCAGAATGTTTCCGGCGCCTCTTATCTCCATATCCTTCATCGCGACCTTGAATCCGCTGCCCAGTGCCGTATGCTCGGAAAGGACCTTAAGACGCTTCACAGCATCATCATTCAGCATAGTCTCATCAGGATACAGCAGATAGCAGTAAGCCTGACGGTCAGACCGCCCGACCCTGCCCCTGAGCTGATAGAGCTGGGACAGTCCGAAGCGCTGTGCCTCGTCAATGATGATGGTGTTGACATTCGGGATGTCAATTCCGTTCTCAATTATCGTTGTGGATACCAGGACCTGAACGCCGCCGAAGACAAAGCGGTGCATGATGTCCTCCAGCTGCTCGCTTTCCATCTGTCCGTGTGCTGATTCGATTATGGCAGAAGGAACAAGGGAATGCAGCTGCCAGGCAATCTCATCAAGATCCTGGATCCTGTTGTGCAGATAGAAGACCTGTCCGCCGCGCTCAAGCTCATGCTTTATGGCTTCAGCCGCCTTGTAGATGTTGAACTGGTCAATAACAGTCTTCACAGGCAGCCTCTCTCTGGGAGCCGTTGTCAGCAGAGACATGTCCCTTACCTTGAGCAGAGACATGTAGAGAGTGCGTGGAATCGGAGTCGCACTCAGTGTCAGGCAGTCGACGTTTACCTTGAGCTGCTTGACCTTTTCCTTGTCCTTAACTCCGAAACGCTGCTCCTCATCAACGATCAGAAGGCCGAGGTTCTTGAAAACGACATCTTTCTGAAGGATCTTGTGCGTTCCGAAAAGCACGTCAATCTTCCCTTCCTTCACTTCCTTCAGTATCTTCCTCGCCTTTGCGGCAGGAACAATCCTTGACAGCTGCTCAGCCCTCACGGGAAAGGCACCAAGGCGCTGGACAAACTTTCTCCAGTGCTGCTCGGCAAGAATGGTGGTCGGTGCGAGGAACGCGACCTGACGGCCGCCCATCACAGCCTTGAAGGCCGCACGGAAGGCGATCTCGGTCTTGCCGTAGCCGACATCGCCGCAGACCAGACGGTCCATGACCTTGTCGCTTTCCATATCGCGCTTGATGTCATCAACGCACTTCAGCTGATCAGGCGTTTCCGTATAAGGGAATGAGGCCTCAAACTGAAGCTGCCAGTCATTGTCAGGAGGAAAGGGATGGCCGAAGGAATTCATCCTCTGTGCATAGAGCCTGATAAGCTGGCCGGCCAGTTCCTGAGCGCTCTTGAGCGCCTTCTCCTTCTTCTTTGTCCAGCCCTTGCCGTCAATGCTGTCGAGCTTCGGAGCCGCAGAGTCGCTTCCTATGTAGCGCTGGACAAGGTTGGCCTGCTCTATCGGAACATAGAGATACTCATCATTTTTGTACCTGATCTTTATGTAATCACGCTCGGCCCTGCTTGTTTTCGCACGCTCAATTTTGACAAACTGGCCAATGCCGTAATTGATGTGTACGACAAAATCCCCTTCCTTGAGATCGACAAAGCTGTCGATTGCCTGGCTTTCCAGCTTGACAACAGCCTGCCTTCGGGCGCTGCGGCGGTTGAAGATCTCCTGATCAAGTATGACAAACAGACGCTCGTCATCTATCGAGAAGCCATGGGAAACAGAGCCTTCGATAATGTTGACGGCAGGATAGTCAGCAAGGATGTTCTTCATCCTCTCAGCCTGAATCAGGCTGGGGACAATGATATAGACAGACCAGTTGTTCTCAAGCATGCCCGCAAGATCTTCCTTGAAGAGCGTGACGTTGCCGAAAAAGCTTCTGGCAGAGGAAATGTCAAAATGAAAGCTGTCATCATTCCTGATGTCAAAGACAAGCGTCTTATTGCTCTTGTCTGAGATAAACTGCATCACATCAGTCAGGAGACGCTCTGGAACAGCTGCACAGGCATTCTCGCTGTATGCCTGCTTGAAAAGCTGGCGGGCCTCGTTGCCAAGTGCCTTCCAGCTGGTCTCACAGCGCTCATAGCCTGCAACCATCAGGTATTCATCACCTTTCAGGTACGAGAGAATGGAGGCTGTCTCGACATCAGTGTTCTCTCCGATCAGGGAGAGGACAAAGCTGCTGACAGTCTTTTCTGCCTGCTGGGTCTGGGGGTCATAGTAGCTTATGCGCGCAATCTCATCCCAGTCGGCATGAATGCGCACCGGGCGCTCAGCATTGAAAGGAAAGAGTTCCATGATCTCCCCCTTCATTGGGAACGTACCCATTTCGTAGCAGCTTGAAGACTTGAAATAGCCTGCCTTTGACAAGTCGCCGGCCAGCGCTGCCGGATCAAACTTGTCGTGTATCCTGATTTTCCTTGAACTGGCTCTCAAGGTGTTCCGGGAGATCACCGGAGACGAAAAAGCCCTTACAGAGGTGATGATGATTCCATCCTTGAGCTCATCCATCTGGTCTGCAGCCTTTGCCTGCAGGCTCTCCTGAGGAGACGATGTGAACGGAGCGTAAAGCTGCTTGCCTGAGGAGGGAAACCAGACTGTCTTTGTCCTGACATCAGCAAGATCCTCATAAAGGGAACGGGCAATGTCCTCAGTCGGAGTGATTACAAGAATCCTGCCGTGAATCTTTTCCTGCCAGAGCTTGACAGCCCTGCTGAGAGGATAGGAATCAAGTGTGTTGACGCTGAGTGAGCCGAAGCCTGTGAGACTCTTGTAGACAGCAGTCCGTCTGATATAAGATTCTGTTATATTGCTTACTGAACCCATCACTCAGGCAACAGTAATGGAAAACAGAGAAAATGACAATTGACGCATCGGACTTTAAACAGCTTGAAGACACAGTCTGGGACTGTGCCCGTCTCGCACGCAGCCTGCAGTGCGAGATTCACCGCACGTACAAAAGCGACGGCTCTGTCCTGACAGAGACAGACCTGAAAATTTCCAGAATCGTTGAAGACTGCATCACCAGGCTCTTCCCTTCCTGCAGCTTTGTCTGCGAGGAGACTCCTGTCATCAGGAAGAAGGACTCTCCATACACCTTCGTGCTGGATCCTGTGGACGGCACTGACGTCTACTCACAGGGCCTGCCCAGCTTTGCTGTGGCTCTGGGAATCCTTGACAGAAATCTTAAGCCCTGCGGCGCACTCATCGCGGCACCCCGCTTCGGCCTTGCCAGAGAGGAGCTCCTTGTGTCGCTTCAGCCGGGCGGAAGACTCATGATAGACGGAAAGCCTTTTGAGGCAGGATTGGACAAGGACGTCATACATCAGATAACACTTGGCTCAAATGATCATGCCAGACTGGATTTCACACACTTTGACGCAAAGATAAGAACCTTCGGCAGCAGCATCATCCACCTGCTTGCTCCTGTTGTCTACTCATCCATACAGGCCTGCATCAATCAGCCCAGCTATGTCTGGGACATTGCGGCAAGCCATGCCGTGCTTCTCAGTCAGGGCATGGATATCTCATACTACGACGGCAGCCAGTTCACATACACGGACAGCTTTGTATACGGCAAGGAAAAATACAGGATGGAAATCTGCGCAGGAACAGAGAAAGGACGCAGCAGTCTGAGATCAATGCTGCCTCTCAGAGCCTGACAACCTCAATCCCGGCGCCGGCAAAAAAGGACAGATACCAGTCCAGCCTGTCCAGGCGGACAGAAAGCACGGCCTCAATGCCGGGACTGTTCCTGATATGCTCCAGAGCAGGATAGAAACCGCGTCCGACGCATTCAATCCAGCCGCACTCGTCAAGAACCACAAGGCCGGACTCAACTGACAGGATGGCCCTGTTTGCCCAGCTGAAGCAATCAGGGTGGACAATGTAAGGTCCGGCTGGTGAGCGGTGCATGAGGCATCGCTTCTCCCTGCTGGGCAGACTCATCAGCATCAGCCTGGAACCCGCAGCATCCTCCTTGACTGTCACAAAGCCTGTGCAGGAGGGATAATTGGCAAGAATATAGCTGCTCTTGCCTGCTCCGCGCTCTCCTGTGATGAACTTAAATTTCCTCATCGAAGAATGACTCAAGCACATCGTAGGCCTTCATGCTGTCCTCACGTTCAATGACAAAAGTCAGCTCGTTCATTGTTGACACGATCTCAGTGAGGTTGATGTTTTCCCAGGCCAGCTTCCGTGTGGCCATGTAGAGAATTCCGGGAGTCTGGAGAAAGCCTGAATTGAAGTGAATGGTCACTGCAACCATGTTCTCCTTTCTGTGCAGTATCTCCTCACCCTCAATCACCTCGTCAAGGGCGCTTTTGAACTTCTCTGACACAGAGATCGAAATCTCATGCGAACCTATTGTCACGTTCAGGAAGTCGCCCTTCTGCGGCTTGACCTTGTCATAGAGGCTTGAAAGGCTTGAGACAAAATTATCCGAGCGCACCAGGTTGACATCGTAAATGTTGGTCTTCATGCTGAGCTCGTAGTCAATCTTCTCCCTCTTTCTCTCACCCTCCTGGGCGGCGATGAGCTCTTCAGCATAGCGCCGCACAGCCATGACAATGGCAGACAGCTTGACGCTCTGTCCGTACAGCTGCTCAACCTTCGGCTGTATGAAACGGGAAAGATTGGAATAGCTGATGACCTGCTGTATCAGCATCTCATTAATGAAAGGACTTTTGCTGACTGCCTGCTTCACACAGGCCGATATAGACGTAGGCATGTGTTAATAATTTCACAAACTGTTAAAATTCTCAAGACATTTAACAGATTTTGACACTTGAGATTGTGCTGTAATCTAGTACAATAGTAGCTATGAAATGTCCTCGATGTGCTTCAACAGATGATAAGGTCCTTGAATCAAGGCAGAACAAAGACGGCTCTTCCATCAGAAGACGCAGGCAGTGTCTGAACTGCGGCTACCGCTTCACCAGCTATGAGAAGATTGAGGAAAAGCCCATCATTGTCATCAAGAAAGACGGAAGCGAGCAGCCTTTTGACCTGAGGAAGGTCGAACGCGGCATACGCGTCAGCACAGAAAAGCTGCGCATCAGCGCAGAGACAATCGACAGACTGCTCAATGCTGTAGAGGATGAAGTCCAGGAAATGGCAGGACACGAGCGCAGAATCACCTCAAGGGATATCGGAGAGGCTACACTGAGGCAGCTTTACAAGGTGTCAAAAGTTGCCTATGTCCGCTTTGCGGCCGTATACAGGGAATTCAACGATCTGGACAAGTTCATTGCAGAAATAGAGAACATAGCAAGCAGCGTGAGCTCTTAAGCGTCAAACCACTTGCCTCTCTGGCTCTGCTCTATCCTGTCATTCAGATGGCCGGGAGTGAGGATCTCGCTTGCACAGTCAAGGGCGAAATTGTCCGACATGCCTGCAACATAGTCCAGCACAAGGCGGTCAAGCCCCTCACCCCGCTGCTGGTAATTGTCCTTCAGCTCGACAAGATGAGCATAAAACCCTGCAGCCAGCATGTTCTTCTCCTCATCATAGCCCTTTTTGTCATATCCGTATTCCTTCACCAGCTCATCAAGATAACTGACAATGAGCTTCAGCAGGCGGGTGAAATAACACGTGTAGCCGGCAAGGATCTCGCTTTTGTAGATGTACCTGTAATTATACTCCGTCATCTCCAGCACAGCCTGGTACATCTCATCAGAAAAGCCCATGCCGTCATTCTCGTCTGTGTTGAGAATGATGTTCATCACAAGATTGTTTATGATGCTGCTGTTGCTTGAGCCAAGCAGGGCTGTCACTTCCTTTGAGACAGGAGGACAGTCATCAAGCAGGCCGAGCCGCCTGGCATCCTCCCAGTCCCTTCCAAGATAGGCGATTGAATCAGAAAAACGCACTGCCACGGCTTCCCAGGTCGAGGGAACAAGACCCTTCCGCTCAGTAATGGAGTCCAGATCCTTGACAGAGCCGGAGGGAAAAAGACGCTGGACAAAATGCTCTCCGCAGTGTGAGACGATTCCGTCCTGAACGGCGTAAGTCAGATTGAGCCCGTTGCCGTGATTTGCCAGACAGCGCACGACGCGCAGTGAATTGACTTCGTGTTCAAAGCCGCCGAGTCCCCTTTCCCGGAACATGGCGCTGATGATCCTCTCTCCCACATGCCCGAAGGGAGTATGCCCGAGGTCATGCCCCATCCCGACAGCCCAGGCCAGCTCGTTGTCCAGCCCGAAGGCCCTGCAGATAGTGCTTGCGATCGAAGCCACATGAAGCACATGCTCCATCCTTGTGCAGATATGGTCATTTGCCGGAGCGAAGAAGACCTGCGTCTTATGCTTCAGGCGGGAAAAGGGAGAAGAATGAATTATTGCTGTGGTATCACGGTAGTAGGCCCCCCTGACATCCTCCTGCCTCGGACGCTGACGCTGAGTCAGCACGCTGTAAGGAATTTCATTTGCAAGTTTAACCATAAGTGAATGATACAATAATTCTGCTGTGCAAAGAAATGTTTTTAAGCTATATTTAGCTTATGGTTCAATACATAATTCCGCTGGCTTCTCTCCTGCTGACATTTCTGGCAAGCTTGGCCTGCCTGCGCTTCATTTTCTCGCGTCAGGGCCTGTACTGGATCATACCTTTTTTTGTCTCAGTCCTGCTTTGCACAGGAAACGCCGTCAGTCTTTTCAGCCTTGATCCTGCATCCGGCGGACAGACAGTGATGCGCTTCTTTCCGCTTTTTCTCTCATTCTTCTGGTACATGATGGTCATCACCTTTCACTATGCCCTCAAGGTCAAGGTCAGCAGGAACCGCTTCAGGAACGACATGAAAAAGAACTACACAGAGTCGAAGTTTCTTGAAAAGAGCGAGAGGCGCAGCTATTACTTCAAGTCCAGGCAGAGGAAGGAGGAGGTCATCAACAGCTACTACAGGCCTGAGCTCGATGACTTTGACCAGTACAATCTCAGCTCCTTTGACAACTAGCAGCATTTCTCTTTTCCTGTTATAATTTTTCCTCATTACGGAGGAAGGCTTTGAATCTTTTCATTGCAGGCATGAAGCATTGCGGAAAGAGCACTGCTTCAGCGAATATCGCTTCTCTTGTCAACTGCACCAGGGAAGACAGCGACGACCTCATTCTTGAGGCCCTGAACATCAGCAGCATACGCTCATTTTACCGAGAAAAGGGAAAGGAAGCCTTCATGCAGGCGGAGTATGAGGCAGTAAGGGATTTCACTGACCGGAATGAAAACTATGTGCTTTCCCTCGGAGGCGGAGCCGCGGACAACGAGATGCTGATGCAGCTTGTAAAATCCAGGGGCAGGCTCATCTATCTGTACAGGGACGAGAAACTCATCTTTGACAGAATCATGCGCAAGGGACTGCCGGCCTTTCTGGACAGGGACGATCCACGGGAGGCCTTTCACCAGATTTTTGTCCGGCGTGATGCTGTATACAGGAAGTATGCTGATCTGATCATCCCGCTTGGAGACTACGCTGACAAGGAAGAGACAAGCCGCTTCATCCTGAAAAAAGTGAGGGAGGCCTTCGATGAGTGGAAATAGTTTCGGCAAAATGCTTACAGTCACGACCTTCGGAGAATCCCATGGCCCTGCCCTGGGCTGTGTCGTTGACGGCTACCCTGCAGGCATCGTGATCGATGAGGATTTCATCCAGAGAGAGCTGGCGCGCAGGGCTCCGGGACAAAGCCGTTTCTCCACTCAGCGCAGGGAAGAAGACAGAGTCGAGATTCTGAGCGGAGTGTTTGAAGGGAAGTCTACCGGCTGTCCCATTGCAATGCTGATCCGCAACACAGACCAGCACAGCAGAGACTACAGCAGGATAAAGGATGTATTCCGCCCTTCTCATGCCGATTACACATACTGGATGAAATACGGAAACGCAGATTACCGCGGCGGCGGAAGGAGTTCGGGGCGCGAGACGAGCATGAGAGTCGCTTCAGGGGCTCTGGCAAAGCTCTATCTGGCCCGTCACGGCATCACAGTCACGGCCGGAGTCAGGGCAATCGGCTCAGTCAGGGACACCAGCGATGCCTTCACTCCTCCGTTTGACAACAGCATAAGCGCCGTCAACAGCACGCTTGTCCCCCTCTTTGAGAAAGAAATCGATGAGGCCAGACTTGCCTCAGACAGCGTCGGAGGTGTTATCGAATGCAGGGCCGAAGGGCTGCCTGCCGGCCTTGGAGAGCCCGTTTTTGAGAAGTTCAGCTCTGCCCTGGCTGCAGCTGTCATGTCAATCGGCGCCTGCAAGGGCTTTGAGATCGGAGACGGCTTTGCCCTCGCCTCTATGAGAGGTTCAGAGGCAAATGATGAGATGACAGTCAGAGACGGCAGACCGGCTTTCCTGACCAACCACAGCGGAGGCGTGCTTGGGGGAATCACAAACGGAAACACAGTGATCTTCACTGCGGCTTTCAAGCCTACTCCGTCCATCGCAAAAAGCCAGAGGACAGTGACAAAGGACCTTGAAGAGACAAGACTTGAGATCACAGGCCGCCATGATCCGTGCATTGTGCCGCGTGCTGTCGTCGTCGTAGAGGCAATGACCGCGCTTGTCTGTGCTGATTTTCTGCTGAGAGCCAGGGCATATGAGTGACAGACCGCTTATCGTACAGTCCGACAGGACAATGCTTCTTGATATGCACAGCAGTTCCTGTGCACAGTGCAGGGAGGAAATCACAGCCTTCAGCGAGCTTGTGAAGAGTCCGGAGCACCTTCACACTTACCGGCTCAGCGCCCTCAGCATATGGAATGCCTGCTCGCAGTCCTTTACTGCACAGATGATTCTCTCTGTTCTGGAAAAGTATTCGCGCTTTCCCGTCCCGGAGCCTGTGTCATACTTCATCAGCGACACCTGCTCGCGCTACGGCATCGTCACATTCACGCCCTGTGATGACAGACATTTTTACCTTAACGTCTCAAATGACATTTACAGAAAGCAGATTCTTTCCCTCACGCCAGTGAGGAAGCTTGTCCTTGACATGGACGAAGATGAGCTGCGCTTTGAATCAAAAGACAGAGGCACGCTGAAAGTCATCCTCATTGACAATGGCTTTCCTGTAGAGGACCTGATCCCTCTCAAAAAGGGAGAACCTGTCGACATTTCATTGAGGACAGAGACGCTTTCAGGAAAGCCCTTTTCACTGAGGGGCTACCAGGAGGAAAGCTTCAGCTCTTTCTACGCCTCCGGACGCCCGGGCGGAGGATACGGCGTGATTGTCCTGCCCTGCGGAAGCGGAAAGACTGTCGTGGGCATGAGGGCGATGGCAGAGCTCAGGACAAGCACGCTGATACTTGCCCCTAATGTCGCAGCTGTCCATCAGTGGATGAGAGAGCTTGAGGACAAGACGACTCTGACTTCAGCTGACATCGGAGAATTTTCCGGAGAGAAAAAGGACATCCGAAAAGTCACTGTGTGCACATACAGCATGCTGATCTACCGGGACAGCACAGACGATGAGTTTCACAACTTCGAGAAGATACTTGCTCATGACTGGGGTCTTGTGATCTATGATGAGGTCCACATGCTGCCGGCTCCAGTCTTCCGCCTTTCGGCAAGCCTGCAGGCAGTCTTCAGGCTGGGGCTTACCGCGACGCTCATCCGCGAAGACGGAAGGGAAAAGGAAGTCTTTTCTCTTGTCGGACCGAAGCGCTATGACGTGCCCTGGTCTGAACTTGAGCGCCAGGGCTTCATTGCAAGCGCGCACTGCCATGAAATCCGGGTGAGCCTGGATCCTGATGACGAGCTTGAGTACGCCCTTGCCCCTCTTGCGAAGAAGAATGCCATAGCCGCCAGAAACAAGAGGAAGCTTGATGTCGTCCAGAGCCTTCTTGAAAAGCATCAGGGCCAGCAGATACTGATCATAGGACAGTATCTGGATCAGCTGAAGGACATACAGAAAAGATTCTCATTTCCCCTGATCACGGGTTCTATGGCCAATGCAAAGCGCGATGAGCTGTATCAGGCCTTCAGGGATGGCAAGATCAGCGTGCTTATAGTCTCAAAGGTCGCAAACTTCGCCATTGACCTTCCGGATGCCAGCGTGGCGATCCAGGTCTCAGGAACGTTCGGAAGCAGACAGGAGGAGGCCCAGAGGCTTGGCAGGATACTGCGTCCCAAACAGATTGACAGCAATTTCTACACCATCGTGTCTAAACACACAAGAGAGGAAGACTTCTCCCTCAACAGGCAGAAGTTCCTGGTCGAACAGGGCTATTCATATGAGGTGATGGATTTATGACAAGACTGGAAGATCATCTGATGAGACTGAGAGAAGATGATTTTCTCTCTCTTGCCTCTCTTTATCTCGGGCCTGTCAGCATGCCTTACAACAGACATAATCTCATCAGCAGGCTCACAGGCTTTTTCTCTGACGAGTCTGTCAGGGCCAACCTCATTGCCTCAGTCAAGCCGGAGGAAGCAGGAATACTCAGCCTGGTCAGGGTCTTCGCCCCTGTACGGCCGGAAAAGCTGCTGAAACTTTTTGACCAGTCAGTCAGGCAGGAAAAGCTGCACAGCCTGTCATCGCTGACAAAACGCACTCTGCTGCTGACTGACGAGAACGGAGCCATTGATCTCAATTCAGGACTTGACTACTCCTCTGTCCTGAGCCAGGAAGTCTTTGCCCCGATACTGAAGAAGGAAGAAAGGGAAATCTGCCTCAGGGACAGCCTCAAGGCAGTTGTCTCACTCATTCTCACTGAAAGGACCGGGGCCAACATGAAGGCAGTCAGGCGCCTTGCAAAGGCCAGGGCAGGCTGTTTTCCCAGACTGGAAAAGGAGGAGACTGAGCGGCTGCTCACCCTCTTCATATCAGCTGCGCTTGACTGGAAGCTCATCAGGGCGGAAAGAGACCATTTCATCGCGGACAGAGAAAAGACGGAACGCTTTCTTTCCCTCCCGCTTGCCCAAATCAGGTCAGCGCTCACCCGCTATCTCACGTCTTCAGACCTGGCCCGGACCTTCTCTGCCTTTGCCTCCAGCTTCACAAAGGAAGGACTTGCCTCAGTCTTCAGCGCGCTTTACTGCGACAGCAGCGACATGCAGAAATTCAGCAGGCTCATTGATGAATACTATTTCCTGTATGAAGGCAGTCAGAGAGAGACAGACAGCGAAGAAGAAGTCATCGTGACAAATGACCTGCTGATCCGCACACATTCCCTGAAGAGGGATTCAAGGCTTTTCCTGTTCACCTGCCCTGTCATGATCGACAATATGATGACACTCAGCCTGACAGCCGAATCTGTGTGCGCAGGCTTTGACCTGGGGCTTTCTGTCCAGGACATCATCTGTGAGCTCTGGCCTGACGGAAAGGCAGACAGGACTGTTGAATCACGGCTCAGGCAGTGGAAGGAGAAGTATGATGAGTTTTCCTTCACAGACTCTGTCTGCCTTGAGACAAACATCCGCAATGCGCGCATCATCGACCAGCTGCCGCTTCTCCAGATCCACATCATAAAAAAGCTTTCAGATACAGTCTATCTGATGAGGAAGGACAGCGAGGACCAGTGGAGGCGAATACTGGTTTACAGCGGTTTTGACACACTGTCAGCCACGCAGTCATTCTGCAGGGCTGAAGAAAGCAAAGAAACACAGGACGTGCCGGATGAAAGCGCAGAGGATCCGCTTCTTCCAGACTGTCTTCCTCCTGTCAGAAAGCCCTGCCCATCAGACTACAAGTCAGTCCTGGCAGCAGAGATTGAAGAGCGCTGCGGCAAAGATGACAGGGCAGACTACCTTGAGCTGCTTGAGAGCGGCATACTTGTAAGCCCTTCTCAGATCTGCGATCACACGGCATTCAGGACAGGACGCAGCGCATCAGGCTTCAGCTTCCAGCAGAAAATGCTGATCATACTCGAATCCAGAAAGCATCCGGACTGGCTGTATGAAATAAAAATGCCTGACACATCAGGCATCTATCATATTGAGAAAGTTGAGGCAAAGGGAAAGGACTGCCTTGTCACGCTTCGCGGCAGCGGCGCGCAGAGCTTCACAGTCAGCGCAGATAAGATCTTCTTTATCAGAGAGATCCTGTACTGAGATCGGGCTGCACGGACCTGGGATAATGGTAGCCGGTGAAGGCCTCGAACTGGAGCTTGCCCTGAGCGATCAGCATCTCAATTCCGTAATGAACAGTGCAGCCGGCGGCCTTCGCATCCGCAAGGAACTTTGTCTCCTTGGGCTTGGTTATGATGTCATAGCAGATTTCCCTGCCTGTGAGCCTGAAGCCCTCCACAGGGTTTTCCCAGCTGTCATAGCCGACTGTCGTGGTCTGGACAATAAGGTCGACCTGTCCTTCATAGTCATGGTAGTTCTCGAGCTTGTCAAACTGGCAGATGTTGATCTGGGCGATCTTCTCTGCCCTGGAAAGCGTCCTGTTGAGGATGGTGACTCTGACATTACGGTTTCTCAGCGCCCAGACAATGGCATTCGAAGCGCCTCCGGCTCCAAGGACAAGGGCAGACTTGATCCTGCCCTCCTCTATGTCTTTCTCAATCGGAGCAAGGAAGCCGTAATAATCCGTGTTGATGCCCTTCCACAGCCCCGGCATCCTGACCACAGTGTTGCAGGCACCGATCTGCTTCACCTCTCTGGTGATGTTTCCAAGATAGGACAGCACCTCAAGCTTGTACGGAACGGTGACGCTGAAGCCCCTTATCTTAAGATTCTCTGCCAGGGCGAAGAATGCACGCACAGAGTCCACGAGGAAGGGGACGTAAATGGCATTGTACTTGATGCCGGCAAAGCCCGGATTGTGAATACAGGGAGAGAGGGAGGACATGACATTGTTTCCGATGATAGCGTAGATTGCCGTCTTGTCATCAACCCTGTCTGCCCTGTAAAGCTGTTTGAGAGTCCTGCTTGAAAGCTGGCCAGGAGCTGTCTGATTGTCAGAACAGAAGGTCAGCATGGAGCCCATGCGCTTGTAAAGAATGCGTGTAGGAACGCCGTAAGGCCCCATTCCTATGATGATCTTCTCTGTTCCCTCAAGCTCCTTCTGGGCGTTGAACAGCGTCATCACATCAGCAATTCCTCTTGGAGTGACAGCCACCTTGGCAACATCAGCACGCTTGCGCAGCTGCTGGATTCTGGAAAAGATGTCATCAGGAACGCAGCTGAAGTCATGAAGGGAGCGGATGATCTTGATTCCCCTCGCCTCAGCCTTCTCATCCAGTTCCCCTCTTTTGAGGTCCTCTTCAATGTCAATGTATTTGAAGTCTCCGTCCATTGCGGCAAGCAGCTGGGCTCTGCGCTGCTTCTCGCTGAGAGCGCATTTTCCGCCATCCTGGACTCTTCTGTTGGTCACAATACAGGGCAGGTCGACAAGGGAAGGGAAAGTACTTGCTTTCTCGCACTCTTTCTTTGTAAGAAAATCAAGACGGAGCTCCACCATATCTATGTACTCACGTTCTTTTTTCACACGCTCAACTGCTTGCTGAATCGTCGGCTCAGACAATGTAAGACAAATCAATCCCCGTATCTCCTTATCAACCCAATACTATACCGGGATATGCAATTAATTGCAAGTAAACTGTATATCTATTCAAAGAAACAAAAAGCACTTGAGCCTAATCTTTCTAACTGTTAAGTTAAGACACGCTATGGTTACTTTCCAGGTTAAAGACTTGAATCTCGCTTTCGCTGACCGCGATATTCTGAAGGATGTCTCATTCACGCTTGACGGCAGGAGCCGCTGTGCCCTCACAGGAGCAAACGGATGCGGAAAATCGACGCTGCTCAAGGTGATAACAGGCCAGATTCCCTCTGACAGCATGACGCTGTCCAGGACAAAGGGCATCTGTGTCTCCTATCTTCCCCAGTCAGACATTGTGCTTGATGATAAGACAGTCTATGACACAGCAGAGGAAGGCTTTCAGCGCTTCAGAGTGCTGGCTGATGAGGCAGAAGAGCTGAGACAGGGACTGAATGAAAGCAACTATGAGGCAAGACTTGCCAGGATCAGCGAGATCGAAGAGCGCCTTGAGGCAGTATCATGGGACAGAAGGCGCGGCAGGATAGAGCAGATCCTGCAGGGTCTGGGCTTTGCCCGGCCGGACTTTGACCGCCCTGCCCGCGAGTTCTCCGGGGGCTACCAGATGCGCATCGCCCTGGCCCGCATCCTTGTAGAGGATCCGGACATCCTGCTGCTTGACGAGCCGACCAACTATCTTGACATAGAAGCCATCGTCTGGCTCAAGAGCTATCTGAAAAACTTTGACGGGGGCCTGATGCTCGTCTCTCACGATGTGGGCTTTCTCGATGATACGGTGAATGTGGTCTATGAACTTTTCAAGGGAAAGCTGACACGCTACAGCGGCAACTACTCAGCCTATCTGAAGCAGAGAGAGATCGAGATCAGTGAAATCATGCGCCGCCATCAGGCCCAGCAGAGCGAGATCGAGAAGACAGAAAGGTTCATCGAGCGCTTCAGGTACAAGGCGACAAAAAGCAGGCAGGTCCAGTCCCGCATCACTGCTCTGGAGAAAATGGATCTGGTGGAGATCCCTGATCATCTGAAGAAAGTCAGCTTCTCCTTCCCCCCTGCCCCTCACAGCGGCAATGACGTGATGATAGTCGAGCACCTTGGCAAGGCATACGGCAGCCATGTCATATTCAGTGATTTCTCGTTCATAATCAGGAAAAAGGAGCACCTTGCCATCACAGGAAGAAACGGCACAGGGAAATCGACCCTGCTGAGGCTGCTTGCAAATCAGGACAGCAGCTTTGAGGGAATCATCAGAGACGGGGCCGGTGTCAGGAAAGGCTATTATGCTCAGGAAAGCGAGAAGACGCTTGATCCGGACAACACTGTCCTTGGCGAGGTCGAGGGCATCGCGGACACAGCGGACATACCCCGCCTGAGAAACCTTCTCGGCTCGTTTCTCTTCCAGGGAGATGATGTGACCAAGCCTGTCAGGGTCCTCTCCGGCGGAGAGAAAAGCCGCCTTGCACTGCTGAAGATCCTTCTTCATCCGGCAAATCTCCTGCTGCTTGACGAGCCGACCAATCACCTTGACGTCAACACAAGGGAAATGCTGCTTGAGGCGATACAGGCCTATGACGGCACTGTCGTCTTCGTAAGCCACGACACGGACTTCATCAAAAAGCTGGCAACCCGCATCCTCTATCTGTCTGAGGAAGGCCCCCAGTTCTTTGAGGGTGACTATGAATACTTTTCCTACAAGCTTGAAGAAAAGGAAAAGGCCTTTCTCTCCGTTCCAGAGAAAAAGAAGGAGAATGAAGAGAAGACTGCCCCGTCTTCAAAGCTTGATCACAGACAGCAGAAGGAAAAGAGGAATCTCATCACCAGACTGGAAAGAGAATGCGATGCGCTGATTGAGAAGATCAGCCGGCTGGAAGCTGAGGTGAAGGACATTGACATGCAGATGTCCAGAGAAGAAGTTTACAGCGACTCTGCCAGACTGTGCGCCCTTGTCAGCCAGAAAGAGGACAGGGAAAAGGAGATTTCCCTTCTGAATGACAGCTGGTTTGAGAAGTCAGAAGAGCTTGAGAAGCTGAAAACAGTGAATTAAGGCTGCAGCGCTTTGTCTTCACGAGGCGGCTGCAGGAAGTCAGGAGAATTAAGGAGGCTGAAATTCAGATGAAGGAAAGGCCCGTCATAAGCGAGGCGCTGAAGCAGGAAGTCAGGAAATACCTCAGTCCGGTGAACCTTGCAAGCCAGTCGGCAAACAGGATCGAGACGCTGCGCTCCTGCAGTGCAGAGGTGCACAGCTTTGCACAGAACATCGATGAAGAGTACAGGGGGCTGAAAGACAGCGGGGAGATCGTCCGCCACATTGCCTCAGCCAAGCTTGACTCATTCATGAACAGCCCGGACTTCGACAGCTCTGTGCTGTCTCTGGCTCTGGACACAATGGTTTCCTTCAGGGGAAAGATGCTTGGCAAGGCCTCTGATGAGAAGAGCGCGAGGGCCATGCTCCTCTCTTTCAGCGCTGAGAGACAGGACGTGGTGACAGGCTATGCCCTCTTTGTTCCGGGACACGGCATCCTTACAGGCAGCGAGCATTCTTCTGTCTTTTTCAATCCGCTTTCTCCTGACGACGTCTCTGACTATCTGGCGCTTGGGGAATGGATTGGAGTCGCAGGCAGCTACAGAATCCAGAAAAACGGATGGAAGCTCATTGACCGCATAGAAGGCAGCTGGCTCAATGTAGTGGGACTGCCGCTTGAAAAGCTTGTCAGCCTGCTCTCCTCTCTTCACTGATACAGCTCATCATTGTGCTCTCTTCCCGTTTCAAGAATCCTGCTGATGTGGTCATCGCACAGCCTGTAGTACACGCTTCTGCCTTCTTTTCTGGCACGCACAAGCCGCGTCGTCCTCAGCAGCTTGAGCTGCTGTGAGATCGCAGACTGTCCCATGCCGATGAGCTGGGCAAGGTCATTCACGCTTCTCTCCCCGTCCTGCAGCAGGAAAAGGATCTTCAGGCGCGTCACATCGGCAAAGACCTTAAAGAAATCAGACAGGTCCTGAAATTCTTCTTCACTGATATTCTCGAAGTTCATGTAAATCAATATAGCTCAAAACAGAGAATGTTTCACCAGTCCTGTCAGTCCTTCCAGAGCCACCAGACAGGCTTTTCTCCCTCGCTTAGCCCCAGCTTTCTCTGCAGGGCAAGGCTTGCCTCATTTGAGAAGAACACATGGCAGTAAGGGATCATGTTCCTGGACAGTGCAGTCAGGATGTCATAGCGCTCAAGCTTCTCTCCAAGTCCCTGGCGCCTGTAGGAGTCAAAGACATGAAGCATTCCCATGCTTCCCTCAGGATGAAAGCCGATGAAGCCTGCAAGCTCCCCTTTTATGAAAAGCCCGAAGACATTGCCCTTTTCAAGATCGGATGCAAGTTCTTTTTCATCCGCAAGGCTGTAGACAGAACTGATCCTGTCAAGGAAAGAGACGTCCAGAGTCCTGAAATCTCCCTCAGGAACAGCAGGCCTTCCCTGCCACCAGGAAAAGCTCCTGCAGCCTTCCTCATTCTTATATCCCCTGTGACTGATAAGCCAGTTTCTCAGGCCTTCGTCATGAACGCATACCAGATTAAGGTCTTCAATGAAAGGCGTCATCTCCTGCCAGCCGGAAAAGCAGACAACAGAGGACAGACCTTCATAAGAGACTATGATTCCCTTTTCTGAGCAGTGGCTTACTTCTCCGCCCTTGTCCAGCAGCGCAATTGCATCGACATAGGAGAAGCGGTCATTTTCAGCAAGAATTGATTTCGCATCCTTTTTCATACTGCTTTAATTTCGCTTTTCAGCTCAGCTGCGTCAAGACAATGGAACAAAACTTCCCAATTGTTGTATTGTTCAGAATATGGAAAAGAAAATCGGATTCATTGGTCTTGGAGTAATGGGTAAGAGCATGGCCGGCCATATCCTTGATGCCGGCTATGAGCTTTATGTCTACAACAGGACAAGGGCTAAGGCAGATGAGCTTGTCAGCAGAGGAGCCGTCTGGTGCAGCAGCCCGGCTGAGCTTGCATCTAAAAGCGACATTATTATAACAATTGTCGGCTATCCTGAGGATGTGAGGCAGGTGTATCTGGGCGAAAACGGCATCGCAGGCGCAATCAGCGAAGGCAAGATTGCAATTGACATGACGACCACCCGCCCCTCCCTGATGCTTGAGATAGACAGTGTGCTGAGAGAGAAGAAGGCCTTCTTCGCAGATGCTCCTGTCTCCGGCGGAGACAAGGGTGCAAGAGAGGCAAGCCTTTCTGTGATGGCAGGCTGCGACGAAGAGGTGTTCAGGCTCATCAGGCCAGTGCTTTCCGTCATGGGAAAGAGCATAAGCTGGTGCGGTCCTGTCTCAATGGGCCAGCAGACCAAGATGTGCAACCAGATTGTCATTGCCGGCACGATGATCGGAGTGAGCGAGGCGCTTGTCTACGCAGCAAAGTGCGGGCTTGATGTTGAGGCCATGGTCAATACGATCCGCCCCGGAGCTGCAGGCTGCTGGACACTGGACAATCTTGCCCCAAGAGTCATCCGGGGAGACTTTGAGCCCGGCTTCATGATTGAGCACTTCATAAAGGATATGGGACTTGCCCTGGAAGAGGCAGAGAGGATGGAGCTCTGTCTGCCGGGACTGGCACTCGTGAAGCAGCTTTATACTGCACTGAAGGCACAGGGACTGGGACGCAAGGGAACACAGGCCCTGGTCAAGGCACTTGAGAGCATCTGCCGCGAAAGCTTCTTCTGAGCAGGAGGCAGCATATGGTTAAGGAAGAAAAGAAAGCACGCCTGATCCTCCCTGACGGCAGGGAGCTTGATCTTGATGTCATTACTGACAACATGGGCAGCCACAGCATTGACATTGCCTCACTGAGAGCAAAAACAGGATACATAACATACGATCCCGGCTATATGAATACAGGAAGCTGCATGTCTTCCATCTGCTATATCAACGGCGAGAAAGGCATCCTGCGCTACCGCGGCTATGATATTGAGGATCTGGTCCAGAACTGCGACTTCATCGAAGTCGCCTATCTTCTGATCAAGGGAGTGCTGCCCAACACAGAAGAGAGAAAGGAATACACGCAGCTGCTGAACAAGCATTCCCTGCTCCATGTCGACATGAGAAATTTCTTCCGCTCCTACCCTCACGGGGCCCATCCCATGGCAATACTTGCCAGCATGGTCGCCTCCCTGTCAGCCTTCTATCCTGAGATGGAAGAGCGGGATCCGGAGGAAAACATTGACCTGACTGTGACCAGGCTTCTTTCGAAGATGAGGACGATCGCCGCCTTCACATACCGTCAGGACAAGGGCTATGACTTTGTCGAGCCTCGCTATGATTATTCATACTGCGAGAACTTCCTGAACATGCTCTTCAGCTCTCCAGTCATTGACTACAAGCCGGATCCGGTTCATGTGAAGGCTCTCAACCAGCTGCTGATCCTCCATGCGGATCATGAGCAGAACTGCTCCACTTCAGCCGTCAGGCTTGTCGGCTCGTCTGAAGCCAACCTGTATGCCTCTGTGGCTGCCGGCTGCTGCGCACTCTGGGGACCTAAGCACGGAGGTGCGAACCAGGCAGTCATGGAAATGCTCAACAGGATAATCAGCGAAGGTCTGTCTGTAGATCAGGTTGTCGCAATGGCAAAGGACAAGTCCTCATCATTCCGTCTCTCCGGCTTCGGACACAGGGTGTACAAGACTTTTGATCCGAGAGCCAGAATCGCGAAGAAAATGTGTCAGGAAGTGCTTGCCGCACAGCATAAAGAGGACAGGCTGCTTGAAATTGCCATGAAGCTGGAGGAAGCCGCGCTGAGCGATGACTATTTCATTGAACGCAACCTGTACCCGAATGTCGACTTCTACACAGGAATCATCTTCCACCTCATGGGCATTCCGCAGTCCATGTTCACAGTTCTCTTCGCTATGGGCCGGCTGCCTGGCTGGATTGCCCACTATCTTGAATGGAGACACGATCCGTATCAGAAGATCGGCCGCCCCAGACAGGTCTATTCAGGACCAGAGCTGAAGAAGGTAATTCCCATTAATGAGAGGTGAAAAAGTGGATGTCAGCCAGATTCTGGACTGCAGCACATTTGCTGTCGCAGGAGACACAGTCACAAGTTCAAAATATGCATACAGGATAAAGAAGGCTCTTGAAGCTGCCGGCTATAAGGCATACGGCGTCGGGAAGGAGCTTGCAGGCTTCAATGAGATTGAAGACAGGATTGACGTCATTGACTTATGCATCAATCCTGCCAGAGGTCTTGCGCTGCTGAAAGAGCTTGACAAGCCTGTCAGCGCTGTGCTGATCCAGCCGGGTGCAGGCTCAGATGAGATAAAGGCGCTGCTTGATGAGAAAGGCATTGCCTGGTTTGAAGGCTGCGTCCTGAGACTGCTTGAAGCCCGCGGCCTTTACAAATTTCAGGACTGAGAAAATAACTGCCCGCCTGAGACGGGCAGAAAAGCAGTCAGCCTATGTTTTTCAGCAGGACAGAGGCGAAGTCTGAAGTTGAAAGGCACTCTGCCTTTTCCTTGTCTTCGATGAGACTGTAAAGATCCCTTGTGACCTTGCCTGCTTTCAGCGTTGTCTCGACAGCCCTTATGATGCTGTCTGCTGCCTCATCAAGACCGGCATAGCGCAGCAGCATCTCTCCGGAAAGAACCAGAGAGAGAGGATTTGCGGCATTCTTTCCCGCAATGTCAGGAGCAACTCCATGCGTGGCCTCGAAGACAGCCATGCCTGTCTCGTAGTTGATGTTGGCTCCAGGCGCGATTCCGATTCCTCCTACCTCTGCCGCGAGGGCATCGGAAATGTAGTCGCCGTTGAGATTCAGCGTTGCCACTACAGAATAGTCTGACGGCTTAAGGAGAATGTTCTGAAGAAAAGCATCGCAGATGCAGTCGTTGAGCAGGATATCGCCTCCTGAAGCGGGGATGTAGACCTTGCCGTCCTTCCTGTAGGCTCTGTATTCCTGCATGGCAAGCTCATAGCCCCAGTTCAGGAAACCGCCTTCAGTGAACTTCATGATGTTGCCTTTGTGAACCAGAGTGACGACCTTTCTGTTTGTCCTCAAAGCATAATCAATGGCTGCGCGGATAAGACGCCTGGACCCGTCAGGGCTGACAGGCTTTATTCCAATCGCGCTTGTGTCTGCAAAGCGTATCCTGTCCACCTTCATCTCATTGCACAGGAAATCAATGACATGCTTTGCCTCAGCGCTTCCTGACGGCCATTCAATTCCTGCATAAATGTCCTCTGTGTTTTCCCTGAAGACAACCATATCGACATCCTCAGGTCTTTTGACAGGAGAGGGAACACCGGCAAAGTAACGTACCGGACGCTGGCAGACATACAGGTCAAGGCTCTGCCTGAGCGCAACATTCAGGCTTCGCTTCCCCTTCCCGACCGGCGTCATGAGGGGGCCCTTTATGGCAAGTCCTGTCTCCTTTATCTTCCTCAGCGTCTCCTCAGGCAGGCTTTCCGATGTCAGTCTTTCAGCCTTGCCTCCGGCCAGAACTTCCTCAAAGGTGAGTTTTGGCGGCTTTGAATAGCTCCTTTCAACAGCACACTTAAGAGCACTGATCATGACCGGAGTGATCTCCGGGCCGACCCCGTCTCCTTCAATGTAGAGAATCTTCAGATCCTGTGTGTTCATTTTGCAAGTTCCTCCTTCACCTGAAGCAGACGGCCTCCTCTGATCAGCATGTCTGCCTGCAGCGGGGTAATTTCAAGGCCAAGCTGATAGTCCTTGGCACGTGTTATGCTGTGGACTGTCACTTTTTCTCCCTCAGCAGCCCTCCTCACCTGCTCAACAGCATTTTCTATCACAAGCTCATCTGCCAGACTGAGCTCTTCATAGTCTTCCTCTGACTGGATGATCAGCGGAAGAATTCCGAAGTTGCACAGGTTTGCCTGATGTATGCGCTCAATTGAAAGGGCAAGAACTGCCTTGACGCCGAGATACATCGGACAGATAGCTGCATGTTCGCGGCTGGATCCCTGGCCGTAGCTGTATCCTGCGACAATGAAGCTGGCCTTCCCGCTGTCGCGGAGGGCAGCAGAGCGGGCCGGGAAATCAGGATCAACGTTTTCAAACACATAAGCTGAGTATGCTGGTATGTTTGATCTGTACTTGAGCCTTGCTCCGGCCGGCATGATATGGTCTGTCGTGATCTTGTCTCCGACCTTGATTGAGACTTCACCAGAGATTGTCTCCTTCATCGGGCTGCACTCAGGCCCCTTGCCGATATTCGGTCCTCTCACAATCTCGACGCTGTCCGGATTCTCCGGAGGGAAGATGATCATTCCGTCGTCCTGAATGAAATCCCTGTCTATGATAAAGGAAGGGGCCGGGATGTCCCTCTGGGCAAGCGGATCTGCAATTGTGCCTGTGACCGCGCTGAGTGCAGCGACTTCAGGACTGACAAGATAGACCTGCGCGCTCTTTGTTCCGCTTCTTCCCTCAAAGTTTCTGTTGCTTGTCCTCAGAGAGACAGCGTTTGTCGACGGACTCTGATGGTTGCCGATGCAGAAGCCGCAGGCGCTTTCAAGGATCCTTGCGCCGGCTCTGACAAATTTTTCCAGCGTGCCGTCCTGTGCAATCATCATCAGGACCTGCCTGCTGCCGGGAGCCACGCCAAGCGAGACATTATCGCTGATGTGCCTTCCGTCAAGAATCTGTGCGGCCTTAACCAGGTCCGCATAGGAAGAGTTCGTACACGATCCGATGAGAATCTGGTCAACCTTCATTCCTGCAAGCTCCCTGACCGTCTTTATGTTGCCCGGGGAATGAGGACAGGCAGCCAGAGGCTCAAGAGCAGACAGGTCAATTTCAAACAGACCGTCATACTCAGCCCCTTCATCAGCCCTGAGCTCCCTGTATGCCTCAGGCCTTCCCTGCCTTGTCAGGAAGTCCTTTGTCACTTCATCTGCCGGGAAAATGGAGAAAGTGACTCCGCACTCCGCACCCATGTTGCAGATTGTCGCGCGCTCCGGCACGCTGAGCGTCTTCACCCCGTCACCTGTGTATTCGAAAACAGTGTTGACATTGCCCTTCACTGTAAAGTGCTCAAGCACCTTCAGAATGACGTCCTTTGCGCTGACAAAGGGACGCAGTCTGCCATGCAGGCGGATTTCAATGACTTTGGGGGCCACCATGGAAAAGGGAATTCCTGCCATTGCCAGGGCAACGTCAAGGCCGCCTGCACCGATGGCTGCCATACCAAGTCCGCCGCTTGTCGGCGTATGGCTGTCTGAGCCGAGAAGAGTCCTGGCACACTGGCTGAAGCGTTCCAGATGCACCTGATGGCAGATTCCATTTCCGGCGCGCGAAAAGACAACTCCCTTCTTAGCTGCGACTGACTGAAGATATTTATGGTCGTCAGCATTCTCATACCCGACCTGAATAGTGTTGTGGTCAACATAGCTCACTGCAAGTTCATTGCACACTCTGTCCAGCCCGATTGACTCAAACTGAAGATAAGCCATTGTGCCTGTGGCATCCTGCGTCAATGTCTGGTCAATTCTGATCTGGACAGGCTGTCCTGCCTTCAGCTGTCCGCTGACAAGATGTTCAGAAAGCACTTTGTAAGTAATATTCGACGGCATATCAATCCTCCACAGTGAGAATTTAGCACAGGGCATTCTGTGTTGCAATTAATCACCAGCTAATTTAAGATAAGCCTCGTGAAAAATAACATTCTGCTCAACGCTCCGCTTGTTTCAGCATTTTCAGCCTGGTTCATCGCACAGTTCCTGAAGCCTTTCATCTCAAAGGCAATGGGACATGGCTTCAATCCTCATATGTTCCTCTCAACAGGAGGCATGCCCAGCTCACATACGGCAAGCGTCGTTGCGCTTACCACTTCTATAGGAGTGCTCACAGGACTGCAGAGCTATGCATTCGCCATTTCTGTCGTTTTCTCTCTTGTGGTCATCCATGACTCAATGAACATCAGGATGGAAGCGGGAAAGCAGGCTGATGTCATCAATGAATGGTCAAAAATCTTTTCTGAAATGCACAAAGGGGGACCCTTCAAGCAGGAGCATCTGAAGACCATGCTGGGGCATTCGTTCTCCCAGGTCTCCGCAGGCTTTATCCTTGGCCTTGCGGCAGGACTGGTTATCACATGGTTAATGGAGTTCTAGTTAATTCTGACCAGGGCTGAAGAAGGCTCTGGTTATTTTTTTCTCTTTTCAGAATCTGCCTTTTAACTCATCTTGAAGCCATGACTTGGCTTGAAAGACATATTACGCTGCAAATGTATGACGACAGCAGGGCTGAAAGAGAGAACGCCCTCACCCATTTTCTGGGACTGGCACTGTCCCTCGCAGGGCTTGCACTGGTTGTGAATCATCTTGACAATGCGCGTGACAGCGCAGTAGGTGCCGGGATGATAGTCTTTGCCGTATGCAATATCCTGCTTTACGCGGCAAGCGGGTTTTATCACTGTCTCAGGCCTGGAAATGCAAAACGTATCTGCCGCGTCCTTGATCACAGCAATATTTACTTCCTTATCGCGGGGACCTACACTCCGCTGCTGATGTATGCCGGCACGGATGCAGCCTTCCATCTTGCTGTATTCATGTGGCTGACAGCCATTGCAGGAATCGCATTCACAATCTTCTTCTGGGACAGATTCAAGGCTGTGCACCTCATGCTGTATCTGCTGATGGGCTGGACTATCGTCTTCTTCTGGCAGGACATCATACCCCACCTGCCCCGGCCTGTGCTCGGATGGCTGCTGGCAGGAGGAATAATCTATTCAGCCGGCGTTGTCTTCTACGCAATGAAAAAACTGCCGCACTATCATTCGATCTGGCATCTGTTTGTCCTTGCCGGCTCGCTCTGTTTTTATTTCGGTCTGTATAGCAACTTGCTCGCCAACTGATTATTATTAGGCTGTATGAAAGCAGAAAAACTCCCCCCGGAACTTGCCTTTGATGCCTTTTATGAGGCAATCTGGGCCGACCGATGGCCAGCTCTCAAGGCATCTCTTCTCTGTGAGAAAGAACCTGCTGCATTTTCACAGGGCCTGATGCAGCCTTACTACATGGACAGGGCTTCAGTCATCACGGCCTCTCTCCTTCCCCTCAGCGAAGGGGACAGGGTACTTGATATGTGCGCAGCTCCGGGAGGCAAGACTCTGGTGCTTGCATCAAGGCTGAAGGAAGACTCGTCCATCGTCGCAAATGACCGATCGCGTGACAGGAAAATCCGGCTGGACAGAGTGCTGGACCAGCATCTTAGTCCTGAGCTGAGAGCCAGAGTGACCACAGCTAACAGGGATGCATCCAGATGGGGCCTTTATGAAAAGGAGGCTTATGATGCAATCCTTCTTGATGCACCCTGCTCAAGCGAGCGTCATGTGCTGCAGTCTGAGAAACATCTGGCCCAGTGGTCGCCAAACAGGCCCAAACGGCTGGCAATTGAACAGTACAGCCTGCTCTCGTCCGCTTTCATGGCCCTGAAACATGGAGGCTTTATTCTCTATTCTACCTGCTCGATAAATCCCGGTGAAAACGAACAAGTGATTGCCAGACTTTTCAAAAAGCATGGCGGAGAGGTGGAGCAGGAAGTGTGCACAGTTCCGGCATCAGAGAAAAGAAGCTTCGGTGCGCTGATTCTTCCTGACAGTGCGCAGGGACTTGGCCCGATGTATTTTTGTCTTTTAAGGAAACTATGAGTACAGCAGCGATCACAGAATGCATGAGTTATGAGGCTTCTGCAGTTGAGGAAGCCTTGAAAAAGATTGCCGGCAGCTCTTCCTTTCCCGACTGCAGGGGAAAGAAGATACTGGTAAAACCTAATATCCTGTCTGACAGCAGGACAGAAACAGGCATAACGACTCACCCTGCCGTTGTCATGGCGCTGGTCAGGCTGTGCCAGCAAAGGGGTGCATCAGCTGTCTATGTGGGCGACTCTCCAGGTCTGCCTTCTTCTTCATTCAGGGCAGAGGTCTGCGGCATAGCAGAAGTCTGCCGCAGGACAGGCGCCATCTGGGCAGATTTTTCCCAAAATCCTGTCAGCCTGAGGCTTGATTCAAAGACTCAAGTCCCTGTCGCAGCCATTCTTGATGAAGTCGACTTTGTCATCTCTGCTGCAAAATTCAAGACTCACCAGCTCATGTATACGACAGGTGCCGTGAAAAATCTTTTCGGCCTGATTCCCGGACTCAGCAAGAGTCCGATGCATCTGCGCTTTCCTGATCAGGATGCTTTTGCTTCCTTCCTTGTCTCACTTTACCTGAAGTCAAAGACAGCTTATTCAGTCATAGATTCGGTCATCGGCATGGAAGGCTGCGGACCGTCAAACGGAAAGCTCCGCCATGTGGGGCTTCTGATCGGAAGCGATAATGCCTTTGCCTGTGATTATGCGCAGGCTGTCATAATGGGCTATGATCCTGCTGACATTCCTGTCCTGAGGGAAGGCAGGAAGAGAGGACTCATTGATGATAAGATATTCTTTCCTCTGCTTGATGCAGAGAATCTGAAGATCAGGGATTTTGAGAAAATCAGGGTAAGCCAGAGGAAAAAGGGACTGCTGTCAGGTCTCATCCTGCCCTTCCTCACTCATCATGGACAGCAGAAAAGGACCAGACGCCGCCCTGCTCCTGTATTCAATTCTGAGCGCTGCATAAAGTGTGCGCGCTGTGTCAGAATCTGTCCGGCAAAGGCGCTCAGTCTGGATAAAAGCATAGAAATCAGCACAGACAGGTGCATACGCTGCTACTGCTGCGCTGAGGTCTGTCCGCAAGATGCCGTTCAGGTAAAGGCTTGAGGGAAAAATGGCGAATATCCTCTTCTGCATCAATGACTCCTGCACACAGCTGCTGAGAACCTGTCTTTACTCCCTGAAGAAAAGCAGCGGCCTTGACAGGCTGGATGTGTATATAATCTGCAGCGAGCTGAAGGAGGAAAACAGAAAACTTATCATGGAGATGGAAGATGACAGGGTTTCTGTCTCATTCATCAACTTTGATAAGAACTGTATCAGTTCAGCCCCTGTTTTTGACAGATATCCGCTGGAAATATACTTCCGTTTATTTGCTTCTGAACTGCTTCCACACAGTATTGACAGAATTTTATATCTGGATGTAGATATAATTTGTATAAATTCACTCAAAGAATTATATAACACAGATATTGATAATTATTACTTTGCAGGCTGTTCTCATACAAAAAAACTATTGACTAAGATCAATTCAATACGATTAGGGCTGGATAACAATACAGCTGACACCTATCTGAATACCGGAGTGCTGCTGATGAATATCCGGCTTCTGAGAAATGTTTTCAGCAAAGAGGCTGTCATCAGCTGCATTGAGCAGAAGAAAGGTGCACTGATCCTGCCTGATCAGGATATACTGATGTCTCTCTACGGCAGCCGGATAAAACGCCTTGACTATCTGAAATACAATCTCTCAGACCGCATGTTCAGACTTTACAACCTGACTGCAGGCAAAAAGGCAATGGACATTGACGATGTAAGGAAGCAGGTCTGTCTGATTCATTACTGCGGACGCTATAAGCCCTGGAAGAAATTTTACAACGGCCTTCTCGGCATCTTCTACTACGAGACGGAAAATGAGCTCAGACAGCTTGACCAAGACTGACAGACTGCTTTAGTTTGTCAGTCTATGAGCATTGATCTGAATACTTGCCTGAACAGCGAACAGGCCGCTGCTGCAGGAAACATCCAGGGTCCCAGCCTCATCATTGCAGGAGCAGGCAGCGGCAAGACGAGGATGATCACATACCGCATTGCCTACATGCTTGAGAATGGCATTGATGAAAAAGAAATTCTCGCATTGACTTTCACAAACAAGGCTGCCCGTGAGATGAGCGACAGGATTAAATCGCTTACCGGCAGGCCTCTGAAGGGCCTGACAATGTCGACCTTCCATTCTTTTGGACTGAAGCTGCTCAAGCAGTACATCCAGTATCTGGGCTATAAAAACAACTTCACGCTTTATGACACAAGAGACAATATGAATCTGATCAAGGAAGTCATCATCTCTCTTGGGCTTGAGGCTGATGAATATAATCTCTATACAATGCTCTCACTTTTTTCTGATGTGAAGACAGGAAGAATCAAGCCATTTGAGGACAAGAACTCGGCAGCAAGCCAGATTTATACTGAATGGCTGCTGTCTCAGAAAGCCTATAATGTTGTTGACTTTGATGATCTTATCCTCCTTCCGATCAGACTGTTTGAGAAAAGGCCTGATATTCTTGAGGCTGTTCAGGACAGATACCGCTACATCATGGTTGATGAGTTTCAGGACACTTCCCTTCTCCAGTACAGATTTGTCAGCATGATCGCAGGAAAATATCACAATATCTGCGTAGTCGGCGATGATGACCAGAGCATTTACTCATGGCGGGGTGCAAATTACAGGAACATAATTGAATTTGAATCAGATTTTCCTGAGCGCAAAGAGTACAAGCTTGAGCGTAACTACCGCTCCACCGGTCATATTCTGGAAGCCGCAAACAATCTCATTGTCCACAACAAGGAGCGCAAAGAGAAAAAACTCTGGACAGATGATGAACAGGGTTCAATGATTTACCTCATCAGTCCCGAAAATGAAGAAGATGAGGCTTATCTCATTGCAGAAGGCATAAAAAAGAGACATAACGACAAAAATATACCGTACTCGGAATTCGGTGTGCTTGTCAGGACAAACAGCCAGATCCAGTATCTGGAGAATGCACTTACAGAGAACGGGCTGAGCGTTGCGGTCTCAGGAGGTGAAAGTTTCTTTGAGAAAAAGGAAGTCAGGGACATTCTTTCCTATGTCCGCCTCCTCATCAACAGCGATGACGATATTTCCTTTTTAAGAATTATCAACACGCCAAGAAGAGGAATTGGAAGAACGACTATCGAGAAACTCCGCGCCTATGCCGACAGCAGGAAGATACATCTTTTTGATGCCATGACCGAGTTTGCATATGCAGCAGACTCTCCAGTGAAAGACAAGCCAAAAGCTGCAATAAAAAAGCTTTCAGATGATATTGTCAGCTGGCAGAATCAGGTAAAGAATTGCAATTACAGCTCTCTCATTTCAGCTATAATCGATTCAATTGGTTATAAGGAAATGCTTTACAACGATTATAAGGACAAGCCGAAACAGCTTGAATTCAAGCTGAAGACTCTTGAGTTCCTCTTATCAAGAATTGCCAGATTCCAGTACAACAATCCTGATCTGTCTCTTTCGGATTACCTTAACCTTATCAGCCTGGACAGCAAAGATGAGGATGAGACAAGCCAGAAACAGGTCAATCTCATGACAATGCACTCTTCAAAAGGGCTTGAGTTTGACACTGTCTATCTGGCCGGCGTGGAAGACAACATCATACCGCTTGCAAGATCGCTTGAAGAGAATATGAAAAACATTGATGAGGAAAGACGGCTTTTCTACGTTGCAATAACCAGAGCCAGAAAGCAGCTTGTCATCAGCCACTGTCAGAACAGGAGGGACAGGACCGGCAACAGCCATATTGCCCTGCCCTCACGTTTTCTTGAAGAAATTCCGTCCTCACTTTTTACAGATGAGGCTGAAGACTTCAGCCAGACAAATGAGGACAGAATCAGCATGCTGAATGACCTGCTCAGCAGATTTTCTCATTAGGAAAGCAGCATATCGCCCGGCTTGATCCATCCTTTTTTGCGCATGAACTCGCTGATTGCAAGACATATTGCAGCCGGCAGAAGGAAATGGACAAGAAGTATCTGCCACAATGCGCCAGGACCCATTACAGCCACTGCGTTGAACTGCCCTACAAGGCCGGATGTTCCCATTCCGGCACCGGAAGCGTTGTTTGTCATTTTGAAAACGCAGGTTGATACTGGCCCTAGAATTGCTGAAGTAAGTGTCGGAGGAATCCATATTTTCCAGTTTTTCCAGATATTTGGAATCTGCAGCATACTTGTGCCCAGTCCCTGGCTTATAAGACCTCCGATTCTGTTTTCCCTGTATGAGGAGACTGCAAAGCCAATCATCTGGCAGCAGCATCCGCAGCAGGCTGCACCGGCTGCAAGACCTTCAAGCCCAAGTGAGATGCAGATAGCCGCAGAAGAAATCGGCAGAGTCAGCACCATTCCTACAACTGCTGATACCATTATTCCCATTGGAAGCGGATACAGCATTGTCAGCTGGTTGATGAAGGCGCCTATTGCATTCATTATCGCAGAAGCAACAGGAGAAAAGAAAATGCCGACAAGAGAACCTGCAACAAGCGTCACAAAAGGAACAAGTATGATGTCAAGTTTTGTTTTTCCTGAAACAAGCCTTCCAAGCAGGGCACCGGCCAGCGCTGCTACAGCTGCCCCCAGCGGCTCACCTGTGGAAAGCGCAAATGTTGTCAGATTGATTGTGCCGGCCCCTACAGCACCTGTAGCTGCGGATGAGAAGCGTGCAAGAGGAGGAGCGCCGACAGCATTGGCAACACCAATTCCTATAGCTGGTCCAGTCATGTACTGTGCGATCTGTCCGATTGATGCAAGAGTTTCAATGCCTGCATAGGTTCCAATCTGTTTAATAATCAGACCAATAATAAGAGATGCAAACAAGCCCTGTGCCATCCCATTCAAGACACGGACAATATGATCTCCTGGAGAAAACTTTCCTTCAGAACTCATCAAATGAACTCCGTAAATGAAATATGGATGACAAATACAACACTGAGATTGATAGCCTCAGCGCAGGCCTCCGAATTGCGCTTACTGTAAATAATCATCTGAATTTATGCAATACTGAATCAAAAGGAAATCATTGCAAAATATATATTGTATAAAAATGCTGATGATATTAACTTAATTAAATAAATTATTAACTGTTTTTTATTGTAATATTAAATAATTTTATAAGAATTTACATATTAAATATAAATGATTGAATTAGAAATACTATTGAATAAAATGAAAATGAAATAAATTTCATAGTAATAGACCATGATAAAATATCTTAATGATTTATGAAGAATATAGTTATACTGCAAAAGGAAACTAACATTTTAATGCTTATAGTATTAATTTTATGAAACATAGTATAAGAAAATAAGGGAAAAGTACAAAATCTATTAAGATACTTTCTTTTTCTGATACAAAACTTATTGAAACAAGAACATATCCAGACCCAGTCCTGATGAAGACTTAAAATGATAAGATGCAGAATCAGTCTTCAGCAGAAAAAGATGAAAGAATATATTTTAGATCTCTTCTCTTTGAACGAAAAAATTATCCAATAAGAACTTCCGGTAAAACGAAAAAAACTCTTATTCAAAACATTAAGCTGACCATTCAGCAGCAAACAGGACTGTCTGATTTTCTGCCAAAGTTTTTAATCTCATTACTATCTTTTTGAACTTAATCATTCCTAGTAAACCAGAAGTCTTAATTCAAGGTCTATGAACTGCAAAAAAAGTCAGTCGGTTTCAGAAACATTACAAACATTAAACAAGGTCAGCATTGTTTCGTAATAAGCTGATACTTGTATCTGTGAGAACCGCAGTCGAGTGTCTGCATTACGCAAAATGAAATGATTACTGCCGCTTTCATCCTGCAGTACAAGCCTGGCAGCTTTTCTTACAGTAACGCTTATATTGCATTCTCAATGTTTATGATTACTCCATTTACAGAAAAACTGTCCAGCAGACGATTTTCAGCTTAGACTTAAATACTGCAGCTCTGGACAGGGAAATAACTTAATACTCACTTAGCCCCCAAAAGAGTCAACGACCTTCAGAACAAGCTGAAGGCTTGGACGTGAGTGTTCTGCCCACAGGCTCCGTTGCCAGTTTGCCTGTGGCACTCCATCCATACGGCTGATTGACTGCAGCCTGCCCGGATTGCTCGACCCGGGTAATGTAGTTGTCTCG
>CALXRC010000020.1 GCA_944390865.1 uncultured Spirochaetales bacterium
ACCGCTCGACTTGCATGCTTAAAACGCGCCGCCAGCGTTCGTTCTGAGCCAGGATCAAACTCTCCGTTATTTAATTCCTGTGCACCGAAGTGCACAAGTTACTTTACTTAACTTTCGTTTGTCCTGTCATTTCTCGCACGAACCGGCTCTTTACTTCCGTTCGTATTTTTCAAAATTGACAGAAGCCTCAAGCTTCTTTGCTTCTCTCTTTTCCTTCGCTCATCATCTGTTTCAAAAATCTTCGCTTCTTTTCAGAGCGCCTTGTCACCTTAGCACTCATTCATCTTCAGCGTCAAGATGTTTCCAGCTCTTTTCTGTCACATCCTGTTTTTCTTTTCCGTCTTCCTTGCGGTCAACGAATCTGGAATATAGCACACAGGAAAAATAATAGCAAGCGGAAAAACAGGAAAAAAAATGCACTTTTTTCAACATTTTTCTTCCGCCTGCCAGATAGATCCAGTCTATCTCCTTTTCTGAATGAAAATAAGCTCATTCATCAGGATCACTGTTCCATTTATCAGACAGATTATCAAGATCGCTAGCCAGCCTTGTTATCGCGTTTGCCAGCCTTGTCACCCTGTCCTTGTCATTCATGTCAAGGGCTGAGACTGCGAACTTGAAGCGTCCAAGCAGCTTATCGATTCTGGCCTTTTCGCTGTCAAGCCGCTGACATGCCGTAGAAATGATCTTTTCGTTCCTGTCTACCCAGACTGCTGTCTTCTGCTCAGGCAGGTCTGCGGCAAGATCGAAAGAGTCAAGCAGTTCAGGAGCACAGGCATTAAAGCCTTCTTTCGCCAGCTTCAGGGCAAACTGCGGAGCGACATTCTCATCTCCGTGGACCACGAAGACCTTGCCGGGCTTTTCTCTGAATGCCTTTATCCAGGTCATAAGGCCGTTCATGTCAGCATGGCCTGAAAGTCCCGGAAGCGATGCAATCTCTGCCTTCACATCAATCTGCTCGCCGAAAATAGTCACATGACGGGCTCCGTCTGCAATATTGCGTCCCAGAGTGCCTTCTGCCTGATAACCGACAAAAAGGACAGTGCATTCAGGCTTCCAGAGATTGTGCTTGAGGTGATGCTTTATCCTGCCGGCATCGCACATTCCGGAGCTGCTTATGATGACGCACGGCTCTTTTCTGCTGTTCAGGGCCATGGAATCCTTCACATCCTGAGTCTTGATCAGGGACGGAAAGTCAACAGGATTCAGGCCTCTCTCAACAAGGTCCATGGCCTCATCATCAAAATAGTCTCCTCTTATTGAATCGCGGAATATGGATGTGGCCCTTACTGCAAGCGGACTGTCAAGAAACACCTGAGGAGAGTAATCAAGCAGGCCGTGATCAATGATCAGTCTGTAAAGATAAAGGATCTCCTGAGTCCTGCCTACGGCAAATGAGGGGATGATCAGCTTTCCTCCCCGCCTGAAGGTCCTGTCCGTTATCTCTGCCAGCATGCCTGCCCTGTCCATCAGAGAAAGGACGTTCTTCTCGTGAAGCCTGTCGCCATAGGTCGATTCCATCACCACGACATCAGCACTCTCAATGTAATCCGGATCCCGGATTATAGGCTGGTCAAGATTTCCGATATCGCCAGAAAAGACAATCTTCTTCTGAATTCCGTCTTCTTTCAGAAAGACCTCTATGCTTGCAGAGCCAAGCAGATGTCCGGCATCAGTGAAGCGCACATGAAGGTCTTCTGAAAGCGTAAGCATCTGGTCGTACTCTACAGCCTGAAAATGCTCAAGCGCCTGCCAGGCGTCTTCCTGCGTATAAAGAGGCTCAACAGCTTCCTTTCCGCTTCTTCTGTTCTTCCTGCTCTTCCATTCAGCTTCACTTTCCTGTATATGGGCAGAATCAAGCAGCATGATCGAGCATAGCTCAAGAGTCGCGCTTGTGCAGTAAACCGTGCCGCAGAAACCTTCCTTAACCAGCTGGGGAATGCGGCCGGAATGATCAATATGGGCATGTGTAAGCAGAAGGTATTCGATTGAGGAAGGCTTGAATGGGAAACTGTCTCCTGTTTTCTTTTCATCCTCGCCCTGGCTCAGGCCGCAGTCGATCAGAATGCTGTGCTCCTTTGTCTCAAGAAGAAACATGGATCCTGTAACCTGACGCGCTGCGCCGCAAAAGGTCAAATTCATATCTTTCCTCCCTTTCTTCAAATATAAAGTGAAAATGAAAAAGGAGGAAAGTTTTTTACAGACGCTCTGACTCAGTCGAAGAAGAGCTGATAGACCTCATCCGCGCTCTTGCTTGCCGAAAGCATGCGGACAAAAAGATCGCTTGTGCAGAGCTTGGCAATTGACGACAGAATCTGAATGTGCTCTGTCGGCTTGTCCTGGCTTGCAAGCAGGAGGAAGAAGATGTTTGACTTCTCCGCTCCGCCGAAGTCTACGGGAAGGCGGCTGATTCCGATGACGACCGCACTGTCCTTCAGGCCGGGGATCTTGGCATGAGGAATGGCAATTCCCTTGTCCATGGCCGTTGAGGCGATAAGCTCCCTGTCAAGAACAGCCTTCACGATCTCTGCCTTTCTTGTCTCATCAAGATTGTTCTTCTCGCAGTAAAGGGAAACAAGATCGTCAATGATATCTTCTTTTTTGCTGCTTTTCAGCGGAACTATGATCAAGTCCTTTCTGATAATATCAATCAAGCCCATAATCAAGTCTCCTCAAACATCTGCCAGAGTTTTTCATCATCCCTGCATACAAGCACGGGACAGGACGCTGTGCGAAGCATTCTGTCATTCTCGCTTGTAAGCTCCTCGCGCCTTGAGCGTATCATATTCACCGGTCCGAGGACAAGAAGATCTATGCCGTTTGCCTTGATGTAGCGGCTCACCTCAGCAGAGGGAGAGCCTTCCACGATCTCGCCCCTGACAGTCACGTTCTTTGACTGCGCGAGCTTTTCGATGTGGCGTATATGCCTTCTGGCGTCCTTGTTCAGGTCCTCAAGATACTCTGCCTTTTCCTGGCTGACAAAGATATGGGCCTTGACAAGATCTCCAAGCGCCTTCGTGTTTATGCAGTACAGCGCATGAAGACTGGCACCCGTGCTTCTTGCAAGAAGGACAGCATACATGCTTGCACTCATTGATCCTTCTGATCCATCAAGATAGACGAGTATCCTGCTGAACGGATAATTCTCACTCATTTAGCATCCTCCCCTTGCTCAGATCTCTCAAGACGGTCTTTGACTGACTTGAGCAGTATGAAGCTCTCACGTTCGGATTCCTCAATCCTGCCGACAAGATATCTGACAGTCTCCTCCTTGTCCGGAATTACGAGTTTCTCGAGAGCGTTCACCTTCCTTATAGTTTTCTTCACTTCCCTGCTGAGGCGCATGATGGAAACCTTCAGCTGCGCCATCTGGCCCATCAGACGCAGCGCTTCCTGATACTTGTCAATGGCAACTTCAGAAAGCATGCTGGTTCCCTCGGGAGAGAAGAACGGGCCTTCTCCCGTGAATGCCGTATTCACGATAGGCAGCTCGACTCCCATGACCTTTCTCCGGCCAAGCTCAATGTCGCTGGTTATGCCGACAGCGCCGGCAAGATTTCCCAGTCGGAGCCTTCCCATATGCATTATAGCATCCTGAAGCGCCTTCTGAGCATCTTTCAGAGAAGATTCAACCCTGTTCTGGTAATCAACAGCCTGATCGACGAGCGTAAGCAGCTCGCTGACCAGGATTGTCCTCTTCTGATCAAGCAGCTCATATCCGAGCCTTGCAAACGAAAGCTCGTCCTTCACTCTCATGAGATTGCTTCTGGTAGGCGCAATGCTGGTGTTCATCACTCCCCCTGATAATGCTCACTGATTTCCTCCTCAGTGAGACGCTGGAGCTCTTCAGAAGGCAGGATTGAAAGAGCCTTCCAGGCCAGATCAAGAGTCTGGTCAATTGAGCGGTCTTCATCAAAAGCTTGATTGAGGAACTTGTGCTCAAAGAAGTCGCCGAACTTCATGTACAGGTTGTCTGTCTCGCTGAGCTCTTCCTCACCAATGACAGAAGCCAGGTTTCTGACTTCCTTGACCTTGCTGTAAGAAGCATACAGCTGGTTGGACAGGTGCGGATGGTCAGCTCTTGTCATGCCCTCTCCGATGCCGTCCTTCATGAGTCGGGAAAGAGAGGCCAGACAGTTGATAGGCGGATAGACTCCTCTTCCTGCCAGTTCTCTGTCAAATACAATCTGTCCCTCGGTGATGTATCCGGTGAGATCCGGAATCGGATGCGAGATGTCATCATTTGGCATTGTCAGGATGGGCAGCTGCGTGATCGAGCCTGAAAGGCCGGCGATCTTGCCGCTTCTCTCATAAATCTCGGCGAGGTTTGAATACAGATAGCCAGGGTAACCTTTTCTTGAAGGGATTTCGCCGCGCATCGTGCTGATCTCTCTGAGCGACTCGCAGTAGTTTGTCATGTCAGTCATGATGACAAGCACCTGCTTTCCCTTGTCAAAGGCAAGATGCTCAGCCAGTGTCAGCGCGGTTTTCGGCGTGACTGTCTTCTCAATAGAAGGATCGTCTGCCAGTGAGAGGAAGAGTGCGACGTTGTCAAGGACGCCTGTTTCCTCAAAGCTGTCAATAAAGTAGCGCGCCACATCGTATTTGACGCCCATGGCCGCAAAGACAATGGCGAACTCGCTCTTGCCGCCGCGCACCTTGGCCTGACGCACAATCTGGGCGGCAAGCTGGTTGTGGCTCAGTCCGTTGCCTGAGAAGATTGGAAGCTTCTGGCCCTGTATGAGAGTTGTCATTCCATCAATGACAGAGATGCCGGTCTGAATGAAGTCTCTCGGGTACTCCCTGCTTGTCGGGTTTACAGCAGCGCCGTTCACATCGCGCTCTTCGCTGCCGCGCGGATCAGCTCCCCCGTCCCTGCTCTTTCCAAGTCCGTTCATGACGCGGCCAAGCATGTCTTCTGTGACTGAAAGGCTCAGAGGCTCTCCAAGGAAATGCATTCTCGTATCAGGCAGATTCAGTCCGTCAGTGCCCTCAAAGACCTGTACGCAGACAGCATCATCGCTTGTGTCAAGCACCTGACCTGACAGATGACGTCCGTCAGGAGCAGTGATCTCGACCAGCTCATTGTATCCGACAGGATGAGTGTTCTTCATGTAGACAAGGGCACCGTCAATGCGGCTTGCGCCCCTGTATTCCCTTCCTCTGAGCAGTGTTCTGTCCAGAGTGCTGTTGTCATTCTTCATACAAACCACCTAACTGCATAATGGATCGCTGCAGACGCAGTGAGAGTCTGTCAATTTCAGATACGTTGTCATTGGATACGCTGAAGCGCATCCTGGCAATATCCTGCACGACTGACAGCCTTCTGATCTTGACCATCGGCACGCCTTTGCTGATTGCATCGCTGCCCTCGTCATAGTACTGAAGGATTATGTCCATCATCGCAATCTGCTTCTCAACCGAACAGTAACGGTCAATTTCGTCAAAAGCGTTCTGCTGGAGGAATGCGTTCTTGAAAAGGCTGCAGACTTCCAGAATGAAGTTCTGACTGTCTGGCAGGGCATCAGAGCCGACCAGCTTCACTATCTGCTGCAGTCTGGTCTCTTTCTGAAGCAGCTCCATTATGCGCTCTCTGTTTTTCGACCATCTGCCCTGGCTCTTCTCATCCCACCATTTCTTCAGTTCGTCAGCATACTCTGAATATGAATCCAGCCAGCTGATCGCAGGATAGTGGCGGGCAGAGGCCAGAGACCTGTCAAGTCCCCAGAAACAGCGCACAAAGCGTCTTGTATGCTGGGTGACAGGTTCGGAAAAGTCTCCGCCGGGAGGACTCACTGCACCGATGATCGATACAGAGCCTTCCTGCCCGTTCAGCGTTCTGACGTGGCCTGCACGCTCGTAGAACTGGGCAATTCTTGTGGCCAGATAGGCAGGGAAGCCTTCTTCTGCAGGCATTTCCTCCATTCGGCCTGAAAGCTCTCTCAGAGCCTCAGCCCAGCGCGAGGTCGAATCAGCCATGATAGCGACGTTGTAGCCCATATCGCGGTAGTACTCAGCCATTGTGATTCCGGTGTAGATGCTGGCCTCACGTGCAGATACAGGCATATTTGAAGTGTTTGCTATGAGGATTGTCCTCTCCATCAGGCTCTTGCCCGTCCTGGGATCGACAAGATGAGGGAATTCACGCAGAACGTCAGTCATCTCGTTTCCACGCTCGCCGCAGCCGATGTAGACAATGATGTCAGCATCGCACCATTGTGCAATGGAATGCTGCGTCATTGTCTTTCCTGTGCCGAAACCGCCGGGAATGGCAACAGTGCCGCCCTTTGCAAGAGGGAACAGGGAGTCAATGACCCTGAGCCCTGTCACCAGGGGTTCAGACAGACTGAGCCTGTCCTTGACAGGACGGGGAACACGGATCGGATGATACTGTATCATATCAAGACTGCGGCTCTCTCCATTCTGGCTGACAGACGCAATCGTATGCTTCACATTGTAGTCGCCTTCTTCCTCAATGAAGTCAACATTGAACTCTCCGCTGAGGGCTGAGTCCAGCATAATGAAATGACGCACGCGGCTTGTCTCCTGGACGTAGCCGAGCACTGATCCTGCGCTGACTGTCGAATTGACGCTGACCTGAGGAACGAAATGCCAGAGCTTCTCCTCATCCACTGCAGGAGCGGCGATGCCCTTTCCGATAAAGTTTCCGCTGAGCTTTCTCAGCTCTTCCAGAGGTCTCTGGATTCCATCATATATGTTTCCGATCAGACCGGGAGCAAGCGTGCAGGAAAGCGACATTCCCGAACCGTAGACATTATCTCCCGGAGCGATGCCTGTGGCATCCTCATAGACCTGAACCGTGGCCTGTGATCCGGAAAGCTTCACAATTTCTCCGACAATCCGGCCTTCACCGACATGCACGAGCTCCATCATGGATGCATCGGTAATGCCCTTGACCTGCAGAACAGGTCCGTTGACCCTTTTGACCTGACCTATTATTTTGCCTTGCATGTACTGTCCTGTATAATTTTCTTGATATCCTTTGACAGACGCTTGATGCGGACTTCAAGCTGGTTGTTGTAGTATATCTTGTTGTCCATGCTTGCCAGCTGGACGCCCCAGTCAAGGATATGATTCTCCTCATCGAGGGAAAGAGAGACGCTGAATCCGGTCTTTTCCCTGACAAGGTCCTGTGCCTCAGAAAGCATCTGCTGGTCAATTTTCTGTCTGACGGATGTTATTACTTTGGCCTGATGCTGGCCAAGACCGTAAGCAGCTTCCGCAATCCAGGCCACAAGGACTGGTCTGGACTGGCCTGAGGAAAAGAAAGACTCAAACTTCCTTTCGACAGCGCTCATCACAGCCTCGTAGGCCGCATCATTATTCTTGAGCTCCTGCAGGCGCTCAAGCGAACGCTCTGCGCTCTCCTCTCTCTGTCTGAGACTGTCGAGCCTCATGGAAAGATTCTTCTGCTCATCAGACTTAGCCTTCTCTGCCTTCATTCTGGCCTGGCTGACAATCTCCTCAGCTTCCTTCCTGGCCTGGGCCACAGTCTTTTCAGCCGCTTCCCTGGCCTGGGACAGAATACCTTCATAGATTGGATTTTCGCTCATAGCGACACTCCTATTGCCTCATTGACCAATGTCCTGAGATCACGTGACGAGGAGGCACCGGGGTCAGGTATTTCAACAACAAGAGGAAAACTCTCGCTAAAGAGATACCTGTCCACTGTGTCACGGATCATGTCAGCGACAGATTCCGTGATGATTATGACCGCGTTGTTCCTGTCTTCAATCGCACGGGCCCAGGCGCTGGCAGCTTCCTGAGCTGTGTGCACTGCCTGCCCGGAAAGACCGACAAGCGAGAAGCCAAGCACGGTATCCTCGTCACCGATACAATAATACTTCATGCGCTGTCAAACCTTGGCCAGAATCATCAGTGCTGTGATGAATCCGAAAACAACAAGTCCTTCTGCGAGTGCGATAAAGATAAGTGCGTTAGATGCGATCTCCGGACGCTCAGAAATGGCTCCCATGGCAGCAGAGCCAACCTTGGAAATAGCCATGCCGGCACCAAGGGCACCCAGACCAAAAGCAATTGCGGCGGCAATACAGACCCAGGCAGTTGTGTACTGGCCTGCAGAAGGATTTGCAGCTGCAGTGTCCGCAGCATAAAGGCCCGGAGTAAAGACGAATGCACAGCCTAACATCATGACAAATGTTAGGAAGAATGAAAGCTGAATCTTTCTTGTAAATGCATGACTTCTCATATTGTCATCTCCATATTTTATTCTGTCCTGACACGGCTCGTGAACCCGACAGGCTCATAAGCAATACCATGACCAGTGAAGTACTTTGTAAAGAACTCATAGTAGTTAAGTCTGAGAGACTGTATTCCTGCGCTGAGTCCTTCAATTGCGATAACAAGCACGTTGCCCAGGATCATGATCAGCACATAGGCAATGATGTTGCCGGTCATCGCCGCCATGTCCTCAAAGGCAGTCATAAGAGAAACGTGGGCAATTCCAAGGCCAGCGACTCTCATGAACGAAAGCGTATTTGACAGGAAACTTGAAAATATTTCAAGTACCTGGACAAAGAAATCCATCACAGTGTCGGTTATGACAGCTGAAACCTTTTCCCTGTGTCCTGAGAGTTTTGCCCTGTGACAGGCATAGACAGGCCCCTTTACGATGAGCAGGACAAGACAGATTATGATTCCCGCGTAAAGAAGCGGATTTGACGGAAGTGATCTGTACCCGGTTCCGACAAAATAGTAGCAGGCATAGATTCCAAGTGCATAAAGGGCACCGCCAACCAGTCCGTTCTTGTCAAATACAAGCTCAAGATAGCGCTTTTTCCTGAAAAGATTGATCCAGTTGAGGATAAGACCGGTGTATATGACTATAATGCCGAATTTTATCGTTATGCCCAGAATGTCATAGACACTTGAGACAAGTCCGCCTTCCGCATGCCCGTTGACGACAGCGTGGTAGTTGAACCACAGTGCAGGGAAAAGCGAATAGCCGAAATACGAACCGAACAGCAGGCCGCCGACCATGCTGGCAGGTCCCAGGAACATCAGCAGGGAACACAGATATCTGCTGATCAGCCCGTCCTTCGCCATCGGATGCTTCTTGTAATACTGCCCGCCGATGATTCCGATCAGCAGCAGGACAAGGCCCTGCCCCACATCAGCAAACATCAGTGCGAACATCACTATGTATGCGACAGTCGTAAACGGAGTAGGATTGACTGAACCGTACTCAGGCGTTCCGTAGTTGCTGACCATGCGGGCAAAAGGAGCAAGAATCCTGGCACTGTCAACAGAGGTCGGTATCTTGTCCCTGTCGACTTCGCTGTCATCTGTCCACTCGATTATGCACTTGCCCTTTGAGGCTTCGTAGATGACTGTCTCTATCTCGCCTGCGCGGGAAGCGGGAACCCAGCCGGAAAAAAGCGTTGTGTTCTTTGTATATGAGAAATAGCTCTCAACATGTTCGCTGAGCTCGCTGACGCGCAGCATGATCCACATCTTTGACAGCTGTGCCTCGTCTTTCCTGATCAGCTGGCTGATCTGGAGGACAAGCTGGTCTATTTCCTTCTGATACTCTTCAATCTTCTGCGAGACAAGCGAAGAGGCAAGAGTCATTGCTGTCTTGCTTCCGTGAGGATTCTCTGTCCAGCCGAACTTGTCCATGACCTCACTGATTCTGGAAGAGTCGCGTCTCAGTGAAAGCGAAACAAGCCAGCCCTTCTCATCCTGTCCGGTGACAGCACAGTAAGATGAAAGCCGTGCAGCAAGATCTTCAGGCTTTCTGTCCTCGCTTATCTTTCCATACCTCAGATCCAGATAGTCTGTCTTTTTCTCCTTGATGTAGGAAAGCAGCTCAGAATATGCAAGCAGCTTCTGATTGCAGTTCTTCTGCTTGTCCCTCAGCTCATTTATCTTGCCTGAAAGGCCGTCAAGCAGAGTCCTGCACTCTTCCGCATTGAAGCGTCCGAGAGAATCCACTTCAGCCTTGTTGATCGACGGAAGATCAATATTGCCCTGCCTGAGCAGGTTCTCACAGCGTCCCCTGAGATCACTGATTGTTCCCTGCGGAACATCAGCACGATGGCTGGACAGCCTCTGCGCTTGGTCAGAGTCAAGCTGTGAAATATGGACAAAGTCCATTACCCCCTCTTCCAGCAGAGCCTTGACAACCTTGTCGCTGTAGCCGTCAAGCACTACTGCTGTAAGCATTTTCATCTTCACAGTAAACAGACTCAATTCAGCTCCCTCCTGATTTGTTCCTCACTCCAGCCGTAGTACTTAGCCGAAAGGATGAGCTTGATCCTGTCATCCTCGATTTTGCATAAGTAGATGTAGCTGAGTATGGTTCCTATAGTGAACGGATCACCAGTCAGGATAGACGTAAATTCCTTTTTCCTCCTGCTGGCCAGGTAGTTTTCCACTGCAAGTGTCCCGTAGGCAAGCTCGTCATGGCTGACAGACTGCTGTGTACGCAGGTCAAGCTGGCCCAGAAGAGACCCGACTGCCGGATACCTCCTCTCGATCAGGCTTCTGGCATCTGAGAATGAAAGCTGGCCCTTCTCGATTCTCGGCTCAAGGACTGAATAAAGAGAGCCGTGCGGTATGAATACAGCCGGAAGCTTGTCTGAGGCAAATGAATGATAATATCCATAACGGATGAGATTCAGAATGTTTTTCAGATCGACATCCACAAGATAGACTTTGACCGCGACCTCCCTGTCAGCCTTGTCCAGGTGGCTGACTGCGGCAAACAGCTCGTCATACCAGGAGTGATCCAGCTCAAGCTCAAAGTCAAAAAGTCCTTCGTTTGCCAGCCGCTGGTCAGTCCATGGCTGGAAGACAGGATAATAGGATGTGTCGCGGAAAACTGCCTTGACATCATCAAAGCTCAGCGCGTTTATGATCCTGATCCAGTCTATGTCATTGACAATCCTGTCTTTGTAGATATATGCAGCGCGGTAGCTTATCCTGTGGTTCAGGATGTTTGCGGAATACCACAGCCTGACAGCGTTCTTTATGTTTTCCCTTTCTGTCTTCTTCAGCAGCACAGAGACAAAAGACGCTGTCCTCTCGTCAAGAGAGCGTATGATGAACTCCTGCAGGGCTATTTCCCTGGAGAAAAGCTCAAGCTCAACGGCCTGCAGATCTCCGCTCTGCTCATAGACAGTGCTCAGGCTGTCATACTGAGTTCCAGCAGTCAGCCCAATCGCCTCAGTCAGATTCGGGGCCTTGATCATCGCCTCAATCAGACCTGATGATCTCATGACGCCCAGCTTTGCCTTAAGCTTGGCGTTGATGTAAGAATAACGTGAAACGCGGTCCATCAGCTCTCTCCGCCGAACAGAGGAACTGCAGTCACAAGGCGCAGTATCCTGTCAGCTGCCTCGTCCACGAGGGCTTCGTCAACGCTGATCTGCATCTTTGAAAGCGCATCGCTTTCCTTTTCAATAGCCCTGATCTTCTCCTGAGTCAGAGCAGTCTGGTCATTGACCAGCTGGTCAGAATGCCTGCGTTCGTTCTCCTGGCTTTCCTTGACAATTCTTGCTGCCTCGCTCTGCGCTTCAAGCACGATTGAAGAAGCATCTTCCTCAGCTTTATCCCTGATGGCCTGAGCCTGATCCTCAACCTGGAGGATTTTATCGATTACTTCGCTTCTCATTCTTACCACCACTTATGCATAATCTACACTTGAGGCGGCAGTGTCAAGCTGTCTGAGAAAAAAAGAAGATCCAGCCCGCAAGGACTGAATCTTCCCCATCTCTTCTCAGAACGCGAAGTCCTGGGATATCTCCTCATCTGTCAGCGGCGGGAATATCTCATTCCAGAACGTTGAGGAATCAGTAATCCTGACAGGAGCCAGATCAAGCCTTCCCTGATATGGCTCAAGGTAGGCCTCGACAGAATCGGCATTGCTGCCCTGGCTGTCAAGCACGAAGTCAGTAAGCCCGCTTCCCTCCTGGCTGAAATCAATTGTTCCGAAATCAACCACACGCAGGGTGTCATCTTCAAGAGCATTCACGCTGAAGTGAACCGCATACCATCTGTCATTGTAGCTGACGTCAAAGACATAATCTCCCGGCTCAACTCCTGAAATGATGAAGCGTCCGTCCTGATCTGCAAACAGATAAAGCGAGACATCATCGACCAGACTTGCATTTCCCGCCTCATCTCTCTCAATCCTGTAGACAGGAGAGCTGAATGTGTTCTGGATCTCTCCGTCGAAGGTGATGATGCCTGTCACAGTGTATTCATGAGGCACATCAATGCGTATTGAGTAGCCGCTTCTGTTGGAAGGGTTGAGCTCATAGGCCAGTGTCTGAGTGTCTGCGAACTCATCTTTGCCTGTGACATAGACAACAAGGTTGTTCCGCTGGTAAGAGGACAGCGATGTGTAGACAGAGGTACCGAGGAACGAGCGGATTTCCTGGGCGGAACCGGAGTTGGATCTGGCCACCTGCACTGTGGCGCCTGACAGAGAGCCGCGCGGCCTGATCAGCACGAAATTGTCTCTCACAGATCTTGAGAAGCCGAATACGCCGCCTGAGAAGAAGCTTGCTGTCGAGAAGGATGCTGAAAGGTTGGTCCTGTTGTAGCGGTCATAGGAAGAAGCTCTCACGCTGAGTCCGAACAGGTCTCCGCTGTGATACCAGCTTCCGTTGAGTGAATGATCAGCAATGTCGCTGAAATCAAGGCCGGACAGGTTGACAGAGAAGCTGTCCCTGCTGCCGACGGCAAAGCTGGATGAGATGTTTGACGTGCCTGTGAAGTTTGTTGAGTAGGAAGCACTTGCCCTTCCGCCGAAAGAAATGCTTGCGGACAGGTAGCCTGTTATCTGCACACCGGCCTCAGTGCTGCTGAAGCCCTGCGACGCAGTGATGCCTCCGGAAATACTGAAGCCCCTGAACGGCGTGACGCCGAAGGATGCGCCTGTCCCCCACTGCGGATTGGCAAAGTCATAGTCTTCCCAGACAAGATAGGCAGATGCCGAATAGTTCAGGAATCCAAGCCTGCCGGAGAAGGACAGACGGAAAGTCAGCTCATCTCCGCTGCCTGCGTTGTAAGTGCTGTTGCCGTATGAGACAGAAGTGCTGAGTCCTCTGAACACAGTCCAGTCAAGAAGGAAGCTGTGATCAAGACGTGCATAGAAATAAGGCAGGGAGTCGCTTCCATCCTCAAGATAGTCAGTATCAAGACGTGTGTCGGCAGTCAGAGTAGTGGTTCCGAGCACCCAGGCCTTTCTCAGGGCAAGGGACACATCAGCCACAGTTCTCTCCGGCTGGAGGCGGAGGCTGAAGTCAGACATCAGAGTCATCTCATCAGTAAGTCCGACGTCCTGATACCAGCTGACGACCACATCGTCAAAATGATAGTCATAGTAATACTGGGGACTGACCCTGAGCAGGAAGCCTGTCGCCTGATCCTTGTCAGCAGCATCAATCTGGTTTCTTCCTATGCTCACAGAACCGCCGTAAAGAGTCTCGCCTTTTGCCAGCAGCTGCGAGTCATAAGACATGTTGAAATTCTGATGCCAGGAAACAGAGTCAAGCTGCTCCCTTACCTGCGGATCGTCAAGGTTCATGTCGGGTTCGACATACCTGACAGGAGTGACGATGACATCAATTTCATTGTAGCCGGTTTCAAATGTGAAGTCCTGCAGTCTGTAATTGCCGGGCTGGAGAGTGCGCCTGAAGATGACTCTTCCATTGCGCACTATCTGGACCACAGACTCCTCTGTGATCGTCAGATACTCCCTGTGGCTGTTGTACGGGCTGTCAAGATTTCCATAGCTGTAATTCTTCTCGAACTGGATTCCCAGCGGCGTTCCCTGCGGGCTGAGGCCGAAGCCGTAGATATTTCCCCAGCTCAGGCGTATGCCTTCATCTTCAAAGTCGTAGAAGAAGCGGTAGTTGTTCCAGTTGAAGTAGAACTCGTCATTCCTGACTCCAAGATTGTAATAGAAGTCAAGATTGACAGGTCCGAAAGAAAGATAGTTTGAGGTGCTCAGGCTGACAGAATAGCTGAACAGATCGCTGTCATGCACCCAGTCAAGGCTTGTATAGAGGTTGTACGAGGTTCTCCAGCTGAAGAAGTTGGGCTCAAGCACAGCTGCTCCGGAGAGCGCATAGCTTCTTCTGCTGTAGGAATTGCCAGCAAGGGAAATCACCCTCTCTGGCATGTCCTCGACACTGAAAATCATGTTGATGGTGAAGCCGTTCTCGTCGTATTCGACAGTGACGCCGTTTGACTGGAAGTGCTCAATAGAGACATAGTCGCCCTGGACAGATCCTATCAGGCGCTGCCAGGCCTCATCTGTCAGCAGTCCCGTAAGGTACTGGCTGAGCTGTGAGACATTCATGTACCTTGAACCGCCCTGGAACAGGATTTCAAGGTTTCCCATTGCCTCGCCGTCAATGTAGTACATGAAGTAATACAGGCCGTCATCATACTGCAGCGTATCCTGCCCCTGCACAAAGAAGGAAGCAAAGAAATCATCATCATAGACCGGAGCATCCGAGCCTGTGATAATGATCTGGTCTACACTCGTGAAGGCATCCATCATCTCAGGAGCAGGCGGGACCAAAGCAGGCACAGTGCTCTGGGAAGCATCAGTGCGCACATCAGGCTCCGGCTCTTGGACATCAGTCTGCCCGGCAGGACTTTCCTGACCTGATGCGGCACTCTGGCCCTGAGAGGGGCCTGCGGCGGCCTCAGTCTCTTCTGACTGTCCGTCCTGCACAGCAGGCTGCTGCACGCCGGCATCATGAAGCGGAACTTCTTCTTCCACGTTTTCCGGCGTGACCTGCGGCATGCCGGAAATTGCAGATTCGTCATCTCTGACAGGTTCTGCGGGACTTTCAGAATCTTCAGATTCAACGCTCTCCCCCTCTTCAGGCACTGTCACTGTCTGGACAGTCTGGGCTGCCGCAGGCTCCTGCACTGCAGGCAGCTGTCCTGAGAACAGGAAATATGCCACAAAGGAGAGCACACAAATGAAAATGGATAAAAGCAACGTCAGAAGGAAAACTCTTCCTTTGCGCTTGTCACTGTCCCTCATTTTCTCTCAACACACCCTTCAGCCAGATCAGTCTATTGATTCTGGATATCAAAATTATAGCTTATGGAAGCCCTGTATTCAGAACCGGCAGCCAGCCCCTGAGGCATAGGTATGCTCTTCGTCCATGCTGTTCCAGCAAGAATGTTAGCCCCTGATATTCCGGGAAGGGCATCGCTGCCTGTCAGCGTGACTGTGTTTCCATCCGCATCCTGAAGCGTCAGCTCGCAGTCATAGAGTATCTGATGGACATTTCCGTTGTTGGACAGTGTCACGGACAGCGTTCCGTCTCCGTTGTCGGCCACAGCAGAGACAACAACGTTCTCCTGAATCTGTGAGGGAAGGACATAGGCGGAGGCCCTGAACACATAAAGGAAATTGAACATGCTGCCGGAAGAGGCTATTCTGCCCTGGGAATAGGGAATCTGTTCAGCCACAATTCTGAAGCTCAGTTCCCTTGTTACTGTTCTAGGACCCCTGTACTGGACTCTGACAATCTGAGAACTCTGAGGCTGGATCAGTATTCTGGACGGCTGTATGTTGAAATAGCGGGAAGCATCTGAGTTGACTTCATCGCCATTCTCATCCTGAGTTCTGACAAGTGCGCTGATGACAACAGCAATGATGTCATCGCTGTCATTGGTTACTGTAAAGGTTCTGGTGGCATTGGCACCTGAAACATCAAAAGTCTGAACCAGAGGCTCAAACTGAAAAGCAAAAGCTGAAACTGCCGCAAAAAGAAACAGCAGAACTGCGATAAAAAGCGTTTTATGTCTCATAAGGACCTCTCTTTTTTTGCTTTTGTAATTATACACATTGACAGCTACGTTTTGCAATACAAAGAATTGCATGAAGAAATGCCATATCAGGCCGTCAGCCGGCAGAATTATAATTACCATGAATATAATAAGATAGCGCAGAATGTCAGTGAAAGCGTTTTTTTAATAAATTACACTATTGTAATGTCCGTTTTCAGGCCTGTATCCCCCTGCCGCGGCCGGCAGAGGCTGCCCGGCAGGATGGAGCCGTTTTCTCAGACCACATAGTCAAAATCAGGCTGCACAGGCAATGGGTAAGTCCTGACCAGCTCTCTGCCGCCCATTTCTTCAAGCGCATTCTGCAGACTGTAGGCACTGATCCTTCTGTTCTGGAACGGGGAGAAGTAATAACGCCGGCTCTCTGCGCACATAACGGCTGTACACAGCGTTTTCTCACAGTCATTCCCGTCTCTGAGCATTCCATCAGGAACCGTGACCACAGAGAAAATGCTGAACATCCGGCTGACTGCATCATTCTCATCCGCTCCGGTCACTGCCGCATCTTTTGCAAAAGCCAGGCGGACAAACCTGTCAGGAGAAGAGAAACTGCCTGGCAGACCGAAACTTCCTCCCGTACCGTTTCCAAAGCTTGAGAATGTTTCCCCAAGCAATGTCACTGGCGGCGTGTGCAGAGGAGAGACTGCAACATAGTTTCTCAGATTCTGGTGCTGCCAGCTGTAGTCAGGCGCGTTTGTCATCACGCCTATTGTGCGGCGGTGGACTGAAATTCCCTCTCTGTCCGGTTCCACAATCACAGCCTCTCCGCTTTCATCGGAGAAAAGGTAGTGAACTGACATCTGTGCACCGAAAATCGGTTCATCTGTCAGGTTTATATGCTCAATCTCTTCGCACAGCTCACTGATGGAGGCGCACAGGCCGAGCATGTAAGGAACGAAAAACGCAGGATGGAGATCCCTCCTGCCCTTTCCCGCAGCCGTATTGAAAAAGCCGCAGCCCGGATAGTTCTGCAAAGTGCCCATCAGTCCGTGTTCATTGATGCCGTCCGTGAATATCGGAGAAGCTGAGCCGTGTATTGCATTGCCGATCAGGCCGTATTTAAGCTCAATCTGCTCCCCTTTGCCTGAAGCTGCGCTGTTCAGCTTATAGCCAGGTGCAATGACAGTGATTCTGTTTGCCTCAAGAGTGCCGAACATATCATATGTCCTGCCCAGGAAATGACGGTTGTCCCTGCTTTTCCAGCTGAAACCGGAGCAGCCCAGAGATAAAGATTTTTGATTCATTGACGGCCTCCTTTCTCTTTACTTCTAAATTATATTACAGAGGAAAAAGAATCAGAAGGAAAAAAACGGCCTGTGCTGCATATTCTTCCTTCAGTTTCCCAGCACTGATGAAAATACTCAGCAGCACTGAGATTCATACATGTCACAGCTCTTCTGCCAGAGTGCTGACTTCACTTATTGAAAGGCCTGAAATATCAGCAATGTCCTTTGCAGGAATGGTTCCTTTTCTCAGCATCTCCTTGACCATAGCTGTCTTCTCTTCAGCCTTGGTGCTCACTCTCTCTTCATTCCACCAGTTCCTGTATGACATCGCACATATCATTACATCCTGACACTGTATACAGAATAATTGATGAATCCGGCTGTCTGGGGCTCAGCCCTTTTTACTGGCAAGTTTCAGATTCAGGTCTCTTTCCAGCTTCAGGCAAGGCTGTGCATGCTCCTGCATTCTCATCTATTAAATTTTTTTCATCAGCAGCCTGAAAAAAAAAGAACGGATAATCTGATTATCCGTGAAAGCTTTAAAAAAAATTTCGGGCCAGCCGGATTTGAACCGGCGACCCCAAGTCCCCCAGACTTGTACGCTAAACCCCTGCGCTATGGCCCGAAACACGGTCTATCCTAGCTGTTTTAAAAGAAAGATGCAACCTGTTGGAACAAAAAACTCACATCTGCTGGATTATCATGAGTCATTGTCCTATTCTTTCACTGATGAACACGCAAGAGGGACTTCTGCTGAGCATTGAAGATCTGAATATAAGCCTGAAAGGAAAAAAAGGCTGTGAGAGAATTGTCCGTGATCTTAATATCAAGCTGTACAAGGACACTGTCACAGGGCTTGCCGGGGAATCAGGTTCAGGAAAGACAATAACTGTCCTTGCCATCTCACGCCTGCTTGATGAGAGGAAATGGCAGGTTTCCGGCTCTGTCAGGTTCCGTTCTCAGAATCTGCTTGATCTAACACAGAAAGAGCTTGTGTCAATCCGAGGACGTGATATCGGTTTTGTTTTTCAGGATTCGATGTCTGCCCTTGATCCGCTGATGAACGTGAGAAGGCAGCTGGAAGAGGCTGTGACGGCGCATGCCAGCTGCACTAAAACAGAACTTGAGGAAAAAGTCAGGTCCCTCCTGAGCTCGGTGAGGCTGAGGACTGATGAAGCTTTCCTCCGCCTTTATCCTCATCAGCTCAGCGGCGGAATGAAACAGCGTCTTGCCTTTGCTATGGCGCTTGCAAATAATCCAGAGGTTCTCATTCTTGATGAGCCGACAACGGCTCTTGATGTCACAGTGCAGGCCTCAGTTGCCAGCCTGATAAGCCGTCTGTCAGCCTGCACTCTCCTTGTCAGCCATGACCTGGCCCTGATGGCAGGACTATGTGATTACATATATATAATGTACAGCGGTCTTATTGTCGAAGAGGCTGAGAGTGCCGCCATTTTCGCCTCTCCTGCCCATCCCTACACTTCACTGATGCTTGAAAGCCTTCCTTCAGCAAACGGCTTCAGAGTGCAGCCTCAGCTTCAGGAAAGTCCTGCGCCATCCGGCTGTCCCTTCTACCCGCAGTGTGTCAGGCGCAGCAGCGTGTGCAGACATGCCCTTCCGCAGCTGAAGGAAATAGAAAACAATCATTTTGTACGGTGTTTCAATATATAACTGATATCATTTAAATACGAAAAAGATTAAAAACACTTATTGCAGCTGTATAAAAACCGCTGCCGGCATAACCGGCAGCGGAAATTCAATGTTTGTCTGTTTGCTTAAAATCAGCAGGCTCTTTCAATATAGGCCTTTACCGCAGCGATGCCGCTTGAGACCTCTGCTTCCTCTCCGCTGAGGGCAACAAGGGTGGGAGCCTGCATGATGTGGTACTTTCTGGCAAGCTCAGCATTCTCCTCAGCATCGATGACCTCGTAGCTCAGTCCCGCCTTGTCAAGGCTGGCCTTTGCAATGCGGCAGTTAGGACAGGTCTTAGTCGTGAAGAGCATCAGACGCTGTGCATTGCTGACAACGGGATTCTCCTTTGCATGAACATGGGAGCCGTGGAAATGGCTGGTCTCAAGAACATATTCTTTTCTTTCCTTGAACTCCTCGCTCTTTCCGGCGTTCCAGTTCTGCACAGGGCGGTAATAGCCTGTGATTCTGGAATAGACTTCTGTTGTCTTTCCGCAGACAGGGCACTTGTACTCTTCTCCCGTGATGTATCCATGATCAGGACAGACAGAGTATGTCGGACTGAGTGTGTAGTACGGCATCTCATAATTCTCTGCTATCTTGCGCACTATCTCAGCGGCAGACTGCCAGGTCGGAAGCTTCTCGCCGAGGAACACATGGAAGACAGTGCCGGAAGTATAGAGGGTCTGCAGTCTGTCCTGAATGTCGAGAGCAGTGAAGATATCATCTGTGAAGCCCACAGGGAGGTGAGAAGAATTCGTATAGTAAGGAGCAGCGGCATTGTCGCTTGCCGTGATGATTGACGGGAAGTCCTCAACATCATGCTTTGCGAAACGGTAGCTTGTGCTCTCAGCAGGAGTTGCCTCAAGGTTGTAGAGGTCTCCATACTTCTCCTGATAGTCAGACAGCCTCTCCCTCATGTGGTTGAGCACCTCGACTGCAAAGTCCTGAGCTTCCTTGTGAGTGAGATCCATTCTGAGCCAGCAGGCATTCAGACAGGCCTCATTCATGCCGACAAGACCGATTGTCGAGAAGTGGTTGTTGAAAGAGCCGAGATAGTGCTTTGTATAAGGATAGAGACCCTCATCAAGCAGCTTTGTGATGACATCTCTCTTAATCTTCAGGCTGCGGGCTGAGACATCCATCATGTGATCAAGGCGTCTGTAGAAATCATCCTTGTCCTTTGACTGGAAGGCCATGCGCGGCAGGTTGATGGTGACAACGCCGATTGAGCCTGTCGACTCTCCTGAACCGAAATAACCGCCGCTCTTCTTCCTCAGCTCCCTGAGGTCAAGGCGCAGTCTGCAGCACATTGATCTCACATCGCTGGGCTCCATGTCAGAATTGATATAGTTAGAGAAATACGGAGTGCCGTATTTCGCCGTCATCTCGAAAAGCAGCTTGTTGTTCTCTGTCTCGGACCAGTCAAAATCCTTTGTAATTGAATATGTGGGGATAGGATACTGGAAGCCCCTGCCCTCTGCATCGCCTTCAATCATGACTTCAATGAAGGCCTTGTTGACCATGTCCATTTCCTTCTTGCACTCGCCATAGGTGAAGTCCATCTCCTTACCTCCGACGAGACACTTCTGGTCTCTGAGGTCAGCGGGAACTGTCCAGTCAAGCGTGATGTTCGTAAACGGAGCCTGTGTGCCCCAGCGTGAAGGAGTGTTAACGCCGTAGACAAAGCTCTGGATGCACTGCTTCACCTCCTTGTAGCTGAGATTGTCAGCTCTCACGAAAGGAGCAAGATATGTGTCAAATGAGCTGAAAGCCTGAGCTCCTGCCCATTCATTCTGCATGATGCCGAGGAAGTTGACCATCTGGTTGCACAGAGTGGAAAGGTGCTTGGCAGGAGCTGATGTGATCTTTCCGGTGACACCGCCCAGACCCTGCTGGATCAGCTGCTTGATTGACCAGCCTGCGCAGTAGCCTGAAAGCATAGAAAGGTCATGCAGGTGGATGTCGCACTTGCGGTGAGCGTTGGCGATCTCCTCATCATAGACCTCGCTGAGCCAGTAATTGGCTGTGATGGCACCTGAGTTGGACAGGATGAGTCCGCCGATCGAATAGTTGACAGTGCTGTTCTCCTTGACTCTCCAGTCGCTTGCATTGAGGTATTTGTCAACCGTCTCCTTATAGTCAAGCATCGTTGAACGCATGTTGCGGATCTTCTCTCTCTGCTTGCGGTAGAGAATATAAGTCTTCGCGACATCGGCATAGCCGGCAGATGAAAGCACGCTTTCAACACTGTCCTGAATATCCTCAACCTGGATCCTGCCGTCCCTGATCTTCTTCTCATAGTCACTTGTGACCTTGAGCGCAATGAAGTCAATGATGTCATCATTGTACTGCTTGCCTGCAGCATCAAAAGCCTTAGTGATTGCCTGTGCGATTTTTCTTATATCAAAAGAGACAATCTTTCCGTCACGTTTTACGACTTCGTACATCGGATACACCTCATTAAATTAGCTTGTATGCTCAACAATGTAGCACAGAAGAATGAGGTTGGCAAGCAGAAATTACACAATACAAAGTGTACAATTATGCTTAAAACACCATATATAGCGTTGACTCTCAATCCTTGCTGTCTCTGATCTCTGCGTTTCCTATATAAGTTCTTACTAATTTAAGGTAGGTTTTCATAGTATCGCTGTCAGGAGCCTCAAGCCCTTGCGCGATTGTATCTTGCGACGGCACAAAAGTTTGCAGGAAATACCGTCTGCAGGGAGAGATCAGAGTGCAGATTTTTTCAATATTTTCTCTGTAGTGGAGTCCTTTTATCACTGTCGTGCGGAACTCATAGTCAACTCTCCCCTCTTTCAGAATCTCTATGCTTCTGAGCACAGGAGCCAGATCCAGTGACGGGCAGCCTGTGGTCTCTGCATAAGCATCAGGACTGTTCTTGATATCCATCGCCACATAATCGACCAGTCTGCTGTCAATGAGGGATGAAAGCATTTCAGGGTTGCTTCCATTCGTGTCCAGCTTCACAAGCAGGCCGAGCTCCCTGATCTTCCTGATCAGGGCGGGAAGCTGGCTGTGGACAGTCGGTTCTCCTCCTGTCACGACAACCCCGTCAAGCAGTTTTCTGCGCTTTGACAGATAGCCAAGAACCTCTTCCTCGCTTATGACAGGCTGGCTGTCAGGATCGAGGACTAGTGAGGAATTGTGGCAGAACGGGCAGCGGAAATTGCATGAACCTGTGAAGATGATTGCAGACATTTTGCCTGGATAGTCGACAAGGGAAAGCTTGTTCAGTCCGTGAATTCTGATCATGGATTCCACTGTAAGCTGTTTTTGTCCGATTCTCAACAGGGAAAGGTGAATATCCGTGACATGTGAGGCAACATGAGATAGAATCACAGCTGACTACAAATTTACGGAGGCCGCATCAATTGGACGAAGCAATGAGAGAAAAGAATGAACCGGATGTCATCGCCCGCAGACGCGAGGTGTACAATGTGCTGAAGAAGCAGCTCGGCCCTGATCACATAGGCACAGTCAAAGCCGGCTTTGAGCTTGCAAAAGCACTGATAGACAGCAGCAACAGCATTGAGGAACCGCTGGCTCTGCTCAGGGAAGTGTCCGGCTGGCTTGATGAACATGATGATGAGGCTCTGGATGAATTCAGGGATCTTGACTTTTACGCGACCTGCGCCATTTACCCGGTTCTGGATTCAGCTGAATTTGCCGATATGGCGATAGAGAAGATATCCAGGAGGAAATGGGATCACGAGCTGAAGGAGCCGGATGACAGGCTGTTCGAGTACTCATCGCTGAACGACATGCTTACAGAAAGCCTTCTGGATTCGGGAAGAGTGCAGGAAGCCCTTTATTTCCAGAGGGAATATCTTCTGAATATTCTCAAAGTCTATTCACCTTCCTGCTATGCCTGTGAGGATGCCTTTGAGAGCCTGTGCATTTCCACCAATCAGGAAGGCAGCGCTGATGACCGCAATATGCTGGATGACATAGCAGAAGTAGTGCTTGATGATCTTTCAGTCACAATCAATGATGAGCTTGAGGATCTGCCTGAGCATTTTCCGCAGGAGATTAACCTGATGACGATAGATGATGACATGGCGAAGCTGTTCGAAATCTACAACTGCTGCCGCTCGCTCATCGTCTACATCCTGAACTACTCTGATTTCAATCCTTCCTACATTGTGAAGGACGAGGTCCGCAGCCAGCTCAGGGCTCTGACAGATGAACAGATCACGCTGCTTGACATGATGAGTGATGCCATGGCCAGACTCAGCCAGACAATCGGAGAGACAAAGGAGAATGTCAAAGAGCTTCTCGATGAGGAGTTCTTCGAATTCTTCGATGCCTTCTCAGGAGCCGGCAGGGAGGCAGAGAGCCTGTCTGTTGTCAGCGAATGCGAGAACATGTGCCTTGACCTGAAGGCAAGGATAATGGATCTCCAGCAGAGTCTGGATGATGACAGTCTGGAACCGGCGGAAATTCTTGAGACACACTCGCTTCTTCTGAGAGGCTATGAAGCAGAAGAAGACGATTATGAGTATGAGGACTGACTGAAACAGACCTTGTTTTCTTAAGCTGAAAAAACAGGCCCGGACTGACAGCTTTTCAAGCATCAGCGGGCCTTTTCAGCAAATGCACCATCTGGCCTGGCTGCCTCAGGCATCCTGACCGTCAGCCTCTCCTGTCATCTGCTCAATCATGTCCCTGCTGATCATGCAGATGGCTTTGCTCTCAATATCAATATAGGCAAGCTTGACAGAAAGGACTGCGACTGTTTCATCACCCTTTTTTATTGTCTGGCTGAAAGTGAGGGAAAAGCGCCTGTACTCGCTGACTTCAGTCTCGACCGTCAGTTCGTCATCAAGGAAGGCAGGACGCTCAAAGCTTATGCTCATGCTCCTGACGACAAAGGCCTTTCCGCCGGCAAGGCCGGACAGCCCGGTCTGTCTTGCCATCTCTGTGCGGGCATGCTCTGCGAAATCAAGGTAGCGGGCATGATAGACAATGCCCTGAGCATCAGTGTCCGAGAAATAGACACGCTGTCTGTATATGAACTTTTTCATGCCTCGTCACTTCCTCTTTCTGTTTTCCTTTCTGCTGCTGCGCTCCTGCGACAGACGCATAAAATCAGCAAGCGTGCCTCCGCTTGTGTAGTCATCCTTCCTGACTTCCCTGTCTCTCATATCTGTCTTGAAGCGTCTCTCGCTCCTGTCCTTCCTGTAGGCAAGCTTGCTTTCCCTGACAACTTCAATGCGGGTCTGAGTGACAGCAGAGGGAAGCTTTGCAGCCCCCTTTCTGATCACGACATGCACCTTGCCGTCCTGACCTGCGACAGGCCTGGTGGAGGCAGCCTGGGCAACAGGCACCCTGACCTTCACTTCCTTTTCCTCATATGAGCAGCTCAGGCGCTGGCAGATATAGTGAATGCAGCCAGTGCTGTCCTTCACCTTCATCATCTTTGAATGGCAGTACGGGCATTCCTTCGCATCTGTCAGCTTTGGCTCATAGACAAGGGCCGAAGAACTCACTTCCCTTACCAGGTCAGCAGCCATCTTCTTTATATCCTTGATAAAGAGATCCGGATCATCACTGCCCCTGCTGATAGCATCAAGCCTGCCTTCCCACTTTCCTGTCAGCTCGGGAGAAGCCAGGACATCAGGAGCCAGGCGGACCACTTCCCTTCCCTTTGCAGTGGGAACAAGATACTTGCCATCGCGCTCAACATAATTGTTCTGGATCAGCTTTTCTATGATGTCAGCACGGGTGGCTGGAGTGCCGAGGCCGTTTGAAAGATTTCCTTTCAGCGTCTTGTCCTCTACAAAGCGCCCGGCATGCTCCATAGCGGAAAGGAGGCTTGCCTCAGTATATCTTTCCGGCGGCGTCGTGCTGTTTTCCCTGACGCGGATCTTCTCGATCCTGACCCTGTCACCCTCCTTCATTCTGACAAGGGCAACAGATGATTCGCCCTCATCCACTACAGGAGCGGCAGAGCGGACATTGAGAGCTGTCGAAACGCTTCTGTAGCCCTGGCTTACAGGAAGCGAGAGCCTTGTCTTGAACAGTTTTCCGTCAACATCAATGACTGCTGTGGTCGTCTTGTATCTGTAAGAAGGAGAAAGCACTTCAAGAAAGCGCATCGCAATGAGATTGAAAAGCTTCTGCTCATCAGCAGAAAGCGCATCCATCCTGACTCTCTGCTCTGTCGGGATGATAGCATGGTGATCACTGACCATGCTGTCCTGCACAAAGCGTTCCTCTTCATAGTTCAGTCCGTTTGCAAGGTACTCCTGGCTGACGATTGAGAAAGGAGTGTCGCACAGAGCAGCCAGCCTGTCCTTCAGCGTCGGGACGATATCAGCAGAGATATAGCGGGAATCCGTTCTCGGATAAGTGACAATCTTGTGCACTTCATAAAGCCGCTGGAGCGTGTCCAGCGTCTCCTTTGCGGAAAAGCCCAGCATGATGTTCGCATCCCTCTGCAGCTCAGTCAGGTCATAGGCCAGAGGAGCCTTCTCCTCCTTCTCCTCAGTCACGAGACTGGCCACAACACCTTCCCTGCCCTGAAATGAGGTCTCAAACTCTTCCTTGAGCGCCTTGTCGGCAAAACGGATGCTGTTGTCCTCAGGATAGTAACTTGCGCTGAAAAGGCCGAAGTCAGCCCGTGCAGTGTAATAACAGGTTCCGGTGAAGCTGTCTATCTCATCTTCTCTTGAGCACATGATCGCAAGAGTGGGAGTCTGGACGCGGCCTGCTGACAGCTTGGCATCATAATGACAGGTCAGCGCCCTGGTCACGTTCATTCCGACATACCAGTCTGCGGCGGAACGGCACTCTGCCGCATGATAGAGGTTGTCGTACTCAGAGGCGTCATGCAGGCTGGCAAAACCATCCCTGACAGCCTTTTCCGTCTGGCTGCTGATCCACAGACGCTGGGCAGGACCTGTGTAATCGCAGAGCTTCAGGATCCAGCGGGCGACAAGCTCTCCCTCTCTTCCGGCATCGGTCGCGATGACCACACAGGAAATGTCATCTCTCTGCAGCAGGGCATGAATCCTGTCAAACTGCTCATGAGTGTCTTCAATCACATGCTGGTCAAGCTGATCCGGGATCATCGGAAGATCCTTCATGGACCAGCGCTTGTAGCGCTCACTGTAATGAGCAGGCTCACACAGCTCGACAAGGTGCCCAAGAGCCCAGGTCACAATATATTCATCACCCTCGATATAACCGTCAGCCCTTCTGGCGGCATTCAGGTATTTCGCAAGCTCTCTGGCCACAGACGGCTTTTCCGCAAGTACTAGTTTTTTCATGACAGATGATGATACCAGAAAGGAAACTGAATGAAAAGAATTGATTCTTCACACTCTCAAGCTTGACCAGCGGCAGAACGAAGACTTATAATTTGACCATCTTTTATTGAAGAAGGAGCATAACTATGGCTTACAAAATTACAGATACCTGTGTTGCTTGCGGAACATGCGCCGGCGAATGCCCGGTTGGAGCAATCTCAGAAGGCGACATCTACTCAATCGATGCTGAAAAGTGCATTGAGTGCGGCACATGCGCAAGCGTTTGCCCGACAGGCGCCATTGAAGAGGCCTGAGCCGGGTACATTCTGAAGAGGCTGTCCAGACGGGCAGCCTTTTTTTTCATGTTCAGCTTTCTTCTGACAGCCCTGCCCCTTCTCTATCTGATCTTCTTTTCCCGCAGGATGAAGGCGACAAGCCTTTTCATCCAGCTTTACTTCATCCTCTCGGCCCTGACAGCTTTCTTCTGCCCGCCTGGCCTGAACAGTCTCATCTGTGCACTTTTTATCATCCTGCTTGCCCTTGCAGACAGAATCAGGAAAAACATCATCAGAGCAGATAAAGTGATCTTTGTCCTCTTTTTTCTGAGCTTCATTCACTTTTCGCCGGTCATTGCCGCTGCGGTCTTTGTCCTGTCAGCATTCACGCTTGCTGCAGGACGCGCAGTGAGGGCAAATCTCGGCACAGCTGTTTTCTCTCTGCTTTTTTCACTGAATATCTGCTCAATGTATTTCCTGTCAGCCTTCTGGGTCTGCGCACTTACCCTCCTCTTTTCAGCAGCGGGAATCTTTCTTGATCCTTTCTCAAATGCTGAAAAAACTGAAAACGGACACACTCCTGTCAACAAAACTGAGGCAAAGTGCTAGAATCAGTCACTATGAATGAAAATGAGCTGATCGACAAGCCGCTCAGCGTAAGTGAGATCAACAGCCTTGTCAGGACCTTCATCAAGGAGAGATTCTACAATCTCTGCATCACAGGAGAGGTGTCCACATTCAGGCCTTCTGCCAACGGTCACTGGTATTTCAAGCTGAAGGATGCAAATGCACAGATTGATGCCGTGATGTTCAGAAGTGCCAATGCCCTCAGCTCCTTTGTCCCGAAGGAAGGCGACAAAGTCGAGGTTCGCGGCTCTATTGATGTCTACGAAGCACGCGGAACCTATCAGGTGATTGTCCAGAGCATAAGGCACTCAGGTCTTGGAGAGCTGCTTGCAGCCATACAGAAGAGGAAGGAATACTATCAGAGCCTGGGATGGTTTGAGCCGGAGGGCAAGCCGCCGCTTCCGCAGTACCCCAGAAACATCGGCGTGATAACAGCCTCCACAGGCGCCGCCATCCACGACATTCTGGACACTACAGCCAAACGCGCTCCTTCTGTTGACATCACGATCTACCCTGTCCTCGTCCAGGGAAGCGGAGCCGCAGCGCAGATCGCACAGGCAATAAGACAGGCAAACGATCTGTCCTTGAGCGATGTGCTCATTGTCGGGCGTGGCGGAGGCTCATTCGAGGATCTCCTTCCTTTCAGCGAAGACGAGGTCATCAGGGCAGTTCACGAAAGCCAGATACCTGTGATTTCAGCTGTCGGACATGAAATAGACACGGCCCTTTCAGATTACGCAGCGACAAAGAGGGCAATCACTCCCACAGATGCCGCAATGATCGCAACTGAAGGCTGGCACAGACTCTCGCTCCAGCTCAGGCAGACAATGGCTGAGCTCTCTTCCGCCCTCGTGACAAAGTCTGAGCGGCTGTCGCGCCGCATCCCGGATACGGCCCTGCTCAGGAGCATCATTGAGCACAGGCTTGATCTGATGAAGCCTGCTGACCTGACTTATCTTGAACGCCTTGTTGAGCAGAAGCACACTTCGCTTTCACTGAGGCTGTCATTCAGCATTGACAGCGCACGCGACAGCATCGACAAGAAGACAGAGCGGGCCGCGTCAAAGCTGAACAGCCTGCTTCCGGCCGCCGCGCTTGACGTCAGAAAGAAAGCGAACAGCCTTGAGCCCAGGCTTATGGCAGCCCGGCCTGAGGCACTGCGCGGCCTCTTTGACTCAAGATATGCCGGCTATGCAGGACAGCTTGCCTCGCTGTGCTCAGTGGCTGAGCTTGCAATGGAGGCAAAGCTTGATGCTGCCGCCTCAGCACTTGCCCACCTTGAGGCGCAGTGCAGGGATCTGAATCCCGAGAACGTGCTTCAGCGCGGCTATGCGATAGTCTTTGACAGCAATGAAAACGTCGTAAGGCATGAAGCAGAGCTGACTGCCGGAGACATGATAAAAATAAAAGTAGCTGACGGCTCGTTCAGCGCACGGGTCGCCGCAGGAGAAGGAAAATGAGTTTTGAAACAGATTTGAAGCGGCTTGAAGAGATTACGGCAAAGCTCAGATCAGATGAGACAGGCCTTGAGGAAAGCCTGAAACTTTATGAAGAGGCGGCACAGCTGAACAAAAAGCTGACCAGGACTCTTGAGGATGTGAAAAGAAAGATCGAGATGGTTTCTGCTGACGGGAGTGTCGAGACAGTCAGCGAAGAAGACTAGATCGTTATTGTAAGGTAGGCGCCGTCTGAGGGATTCTCAAAGCTCAGGCCTATTGCCTCAAGCCCGAAATCAGGGCTTTCATCTCCGCCGTAGCGGGTATCCCCGGCCAGAGGATAGCCGGCCCAGGCCATATGAGCCCTGACCTGATGCCTGAAACCCCTTGTCAGCGTGCAGATCACTGTATTGCTGCTCTCAACCTCTGTCTCAGTCGTATACAGCACGCCTGAGCAGTGCTTTGCGCGCTGGTCAAGCGTCGGACGCACGCTTGCGCCGCGGCCGCCGAAAGCGCGGAAATAGGAGTTTATTACACCCCACTGAGTTCCAACATCATGGTAGGGATATGGAGGAAAGCCTTCCAGAGAAAGCTTCTTCTTTTCTGTAAAGCGGGCCCTGTACTGCTTGATGATCTTATCCTTCTTCTGCTGCAGGACAAGCTCGTCATAAGTCTTCTGGTTGAGTGCAAAAAGCACAAGGCCGGAAGTCGGCGTGTCAAGGCGGTGGATCAGGCCGCCCTCCCTCAGCAGATGACCTGAGGGAATCATGATTCTGGGCTCGAATTTCCTGACAAGGTTGACAAGACAAAATTCATCCCCGTCATCAGTCAGCGGAGATGTGGGGATGAATGATGGTTTTTTGACGATGATCAGATCGTCATTTGAATATATTGTCTCAATTCTTGTCTGTTGCGGCATAGATTCTCAGAAGATAAAGGAAGATGTTCAGGAAGTCCAGGTAAAGGTTCAGGGCCCCGATGACTCCGAGCTTCGTATGCTCCTCATGAGTCATCTCAGATCCGTATTCCCTGTTCATCTCCACGACTCTCTTCGTATCCCAGATTGTCAGTCCTGTGAAAAGCACTACACCGACAAGGCTGATGATGATGTCAAAAGTCGAGCTTCCGAGGAAGAGGTTGATCATTGTGGCGATGATGACGCCCCACAGCCCCATAACAAGCCAGTTGCCCCAGGAGGCGATGTTGCGCTTTGTGAATGTCGCATAGACAGTCATTCCGACGAACATGGCGCTGGTTGTCAGGAAGGCCTTCCAGATCGTGGCATGGGCATAGGCGATGAAGATCGCAGAAAGGCTGAGCCCCGTCAGCGCCGAATAGCCTGCAAAGCAGAGCACTGCGGCTGCCGTGCTCAGTTTCTCAAGCCTTGCCGAAAGGAAGAAGACAAGCGCGAACTGGGCAATGAGCAGAATGATCGATCCGAACGGATTGATTAAAAATATTCTGTAAACGGCAGGACTCGTGGAGCTGAGCCAGGCAACAACAGCTGTCAGGGCCAGGCCGAGAGTCATGAAGCCGTATACATTTCTCAGAAGGGTGTTTTCCCTTTTCTGTGTATTCGCATAAACAGTAAGATTAGTGTTTGCCATTAAAAATCCTCACTACAGCTAAATTTAACATATTCGCAACAAAGGTCAAGACAATTATATGGCCGTGCAATGTCTTGTGGACATAGTTGAAAGGTGAAACTATCATTAGTGGTATGAAAAAAGCAATTCTGTCTGTCCTTCTCATTATCCTGCTTGTCTCATGCAGCACCAGCAGGGCAGATGATTTTTCATCAATTGATCCGGACAGAGCCATGCTAATCCTGCTTCAGGCAGAGCGCAACGCCCTGATCAGCACGGAAAACAGCAGTCTTTATGCAGGAGGAAACATAACTCTGCCTGAGGCCTGGACAGTCTATTCCCAGGACCTGCCCCAGTTCAGGAGCCTGCTGGATGACTACCTGACAGCGATAACAGACAGCATAGACAATGCGATGAGCGATGTGACTGACTATCTTTTCACATGCATTGACAATATGGAGATAGATGATGTCTATGCCTACTTCGAGTCCGGCTATTCCAGCCTGTCAGACGAACTGCGCCTCCAGCACAGCGATGAGATCAGAAACATATTCCTGACAAGCCTGGAGGACAGCAGCGCCTCAATCGGCGAAAGCTGGCAGCGCCTGAGCAGAGAGGCACGCATCTGGAGGGAAAACCTTCTCAACCTTGAGCTCGTGGGACAGGCTGTGGAAGTTCCTGTGCTTGAGTCTGTCAGTACTGAGAGCATTGCCGACTATGCGGTGAATGCCTACTTCAGCACGCTGGCAGGAAATGAAATCATCCAGAGAGACAGACTGATGAGTTCTACATGACAGGGAAAAAGAATGATGAAGTACGAAGATGATGACTTGTTCTCCAGCGCTCTCAGCAGCAGGGAGATAGAGCCGCTGGCCGCCCGGATGAGGCCGAGGACAATAGAAGAATACATAGGACAGGAGCATATAATCGGAAAAGGCAGGCTGCTGAGGAGGGCCATTCAGGCAGACCTGCTTTCCAGCGTCATTTTCTATGGTCCGCCGGGAACCGGAAAGACGACGCTTGCCCGCGTCATCGCAAACACGACAAAGAGCCATTTCTCAACGCTAAACGCAGTGCTTTCAGGGGTAAAGGAGCTGCGCTTTGAGATTGACAACGCACGCGACAGGCTCAAGCATTACGGGAAAAAGACAATACTCTTCGTTGATGAGGTTCACCGCTGGAACAAAAGCCAGCAGGACGCTCTGCTGCCCTGGGTTGAGAACGGCACCATCATCCTGATAGGAGCGACGACAGAGAACCCCTACTTTGAAGTCAATGCAGCACTCGTCTCAAGATCAAGGATCTTCCAGCTGACAAAGCTCAGCGACGAGGAAATGATGAAGGTCGCGCTTCAGGCCCTGAACGACAGGGAACGCGGCTACGGAGGCTGCAGGATACATTTCGCACCTGGTGCGCTTGAGCATCTTGTCTCAGTTGCCGACGGAGATGCCAGAAGCCTGCTGAACGCTCTCCAGCTCGCTGTCGAGACCACGCCGGACAGCTTCCCCCCGCCAGAGGACGAAGTCATTGAGATCACGATGCAGGTGGCGGAAGAATCAATACAGAAAAAGGCTGTCCTCTATGACAAGGAAGGAGACTATCATTTTGACGTCATAAGCGCGTTCATCAAGTCGCTGAGAGGTTCTGATCCGGATGCGGCGCTCTACTGGCTTGCCCGCATGGTCGCTGCGGGAGAGGATCCCCGCTTCATTTTCAGGCGCATGCTCATACTTGCCTGCGAGGATGTCGGCATGGCCGATCCTCAGGCGATATCCATTGTTGAGTCCTGCGCCAGAGCCTATGACCGCATCGGTCTGCCTGAGGGGCGGTTTCTGCTGACACAGGCCTGCCTTTATCTTTCAACATGCCAGAAAAGCAATTCCTCGATGGGCTTTTTCGATGCGCTGAGCGATGTGGAAAAGGAAAAGAACGGAGATGTTCCGAACCATCTCAAGGATCCCTCACGCGACGGAAACGATCTCGGACACGGAAAAGGCTATCTCTATCCTCATGCGTACAAGGATCATTTTGTCGCGCAGCAGTACCTGCCGGACTCTCTTCAGGGCAAGCTGTACTATCATCCTTCCAGCCAGGGCTATGAGGCAAAGATACAGCAGGAAGTGGAGCGCAGGAGGCAGGCCCAGCTTGAGAATATCAGCACATCGGCCTTTGCAGAGAACCTGACATTCAGTCCGCCGGACAAGGCAGAAGAGCGCTGGCTCAGGCGGGCAGGCTCAAACGGCTCCAGGCTGCTTCTGGAAATCACGGACAGAATCTTCGAAGGTGCAGACATCCTGCGCAGCGACAATATCCTCGTCCTCAACGCATCCCATGGCCTGATGCTGTGGCAGGCTGCGCGCCATAATCCGGAAGGTCTGTGCGTCGCACAGGTCAGGAGCGCCGAAGACAGGGCCTATATTGAAAACTATAAGGGAAACCTCAGTCTGCTGAGGCAGCCGGAAGTCATTGCAGACAGCGAGCTGAATGCAGTAAGCAGCCTCGATCCGGATCTCAAGTTTGAGTGGATCTTCGCAAGAAACATCTTCACAAGGCTTTATGATCAGGAAGCACTGCTGAACGCACTTGCCAGAGTGCTTCATCTGGGCGGCAGGATAAGACTGTGCGAGTCTGTCCCCTCCTCCGGCTCGGCACTGTCAGATTTCATAACGGACAAGACGGTGAAGAGCCTGCTTGTCAAGGCGGAAGAGCAGATCTATCACAGCAGGACAAACCCGATGACAAACTGGTCGGAAAAAGACGTGAAGCCCTTCTTCTCAAAACGCTTCAGCTATGTCAGCACAGAAAGCTCTGCTGTCACAGAAGAGCGCCTGCTGTCAAGGCAGACGCTTTCGCTGTGGATGGAGAAAACCTATATTCCCGCCCTTGAGAAGCTGGGTCTTACATACGACACCCTGACAGACAAAGTTCTTGCTGAGTGTGCTGACAAAGTTGTAAACTGGACTCACAGACTTGTTTTCATCGATGCTTCCGACAGAGCTCCTGACACTGTGGTGAAGAAGAAGGAAGACGGCTGGGAGGAAGTGCTGAAAGCAACCAGAACATGAGCAGACAGAATATTTTTGATGACCCGTACTTTTTTTCTTCTTATCAGGAGCTGAGAAGCGGAAAGAACTTCAATGAGCTGCTGGAGCAGCCGGCAATGCGCGCCCTTCTTCCTGACATCCGGGGAAAGAAAGTCCTGGACATTGGCTGCGGAAGCGGAATAAACTGCCTTGAGTTTTCCTCACAGGCACAGCGGGTTCTGGGTATAGACATCTCTACAAAGATGCTCATGAGCGCGATGAAGGAAAACAGCGCACCAAACATTGAATACAGGCTTCTTGACATGGAGAAGCTGGACGAAATAGATGAAGCCTTCGATCTCATCTACTCCTCTCTGGCCTTTCATTACGCTGTTGACTTTCCCCGCCTGATTGCCCAGTGCTTCAGTCATCTGAACAGAGGAGGAATCCTGCTTTTCAGCCAGGAGCACCCCATAACAACCTGTTCAGTCAACACGGAAAGCCGTTATGTGAAAGATGAAGAAGGCAATGTCTTTTTCAAAATGGCTGACTATCAGGCAGAGGGAGAACGGCACATTAGATGGTTTGTGGATGACGTCATCCACCAGCACAGGAAGCTTGAGACAATAATAAACACGCTGACTGCGGCAGGCTTCACGATACAGTCATGTACAGAGCCCTGCCCGGACAGGAAGGCAATCAGACAGCTGCCGCGTCTGGCAAACGAGCTGATCAAGCCTTCATTCATAATTTTCAAAGCAGTAAAAGGAGACTGACAAAGTGATCATTACACTTAAAAACGGACAGTGTGAAATGCGTATCAGCACGCTTGGTGCTGAGCCCCAGTCCCTGATCAGGAACGGCATTGAATACATCTGGCAGGGCGACAGTGAATTCTGGCCCCGCAGGGCTCCCCTGCTCTTTCCCATGAGCGGCCCGACAAAAGACAACAAGATCATCGCAAAGGGAAAAGAGTATGACATGCCGAACAACGGCTTTGCCCGCGACAATGAGTTCAGAGGCGAGCAGCTGACAGACACAATCGCCCAGTTCACACTGGAAGACAGCGAAGAGTTCAGGACAAAGTATTATCCGTATGGCTTCATGCTCACCGTGACATACACGCTTCATGAAAACGGCTATACAGCCAGAGCAGAGATCTTTGCGAAAGAAGACCTGTATTACACCTTTGCCTGGCACCCCGCATTCAGCCTTGACGTCAACGGAAAGGGCTGCGATCTGGAAACCTACTCACTGTCATTTGAGCAGAATGAAAAGCTAGACAGGCTTTACCAGAACAAGGAAAGCTATGTCAGGGAAAAAGACTTCCTCACTGGGGATACAATTGAGCTCAGGCGCAGCGAGACAGACAAGGGGCCAATGGTCTTCAGAGGAGTCAGGTCAAGAGAAGTCACGCTCACCTCCAGCCAGGGCGAGCACGGAGTGACGGCAGGCTTGGGAGACATGACAACCTTTGTCGCCTGGACTCAGCTGAACAAGAAGGCCCAGTTTCTCTGCCTTGAGCCCATGGTTTCCTTCGGCTTTGCCGACCGTCCGCTTGAGATCGAGAAGATGGAAGAGACCCGCCTTCTGAAGAAAGACCAGAGCGAAGTCTGGGAAAACACCTTCACGGTTTTCTGACAGCCATGGAAGATTTTCAGAAAATGGTTGTCCTCATTGATGCGGACAACACCCAGCTCAGCAAGCTGGAGGAAGTCCTCAATGAGATATCGACATACGGGCGCATCATTGTGAAGAAGGCTTACGGAAACTTCACCAAGCCTCACCTGCACAAATGGGAAGACAAGATCAAGTCGCTTGCCATCAAGGCGGAGCAGCAGTTTGACTATGTCGCGGGAAAGAATACGACAGACATCGCTATGGTGATTGACGCCATGGATCTGCTGCACACAGGCATGTACGATGCTGCTGTCCTTGTCAGCAGCGACAGCGATTTCACACCTCTGGCTGTCAGGCTGAAAGAAAGCGGCATGTATGTAATAGGAGTGGGTGAAAAGAAAACGCCGGAAGCCTTCTGCAATGCCTGCGACAACTTCATCTATCTTGAGTATCTGACCAGCGCCGGAGAGGAAAAGCCAAAGCCTCAGCCGAAGAAAAAGCCGGAAACAGCGCAGAAGCCGGTCAAGGAGAATGAGACAAGCGCTCCTGTCTCCTATGATGCCGACATTTCGGAAATCCATGCGCTGCTCAGAATCGCTTATGAGAAATTCGTTGAGGATGATGATGACTATGTCAACATCTCAAGCGCAGGAGTCTACATAAAGCGTGTAAAACCGGAATTCAGCCCCATTGCCTACGGCTACAGAAAGCTGTCAGAACTCATCAAGGACTACCCTCAGCTGTACGAAATCAGGAGAGACGGCGAGAAACGCACTGCAAATTACTCATACCGCTGCCGCCGCAGCTCCTGAGGCAAGGAGCACAAGCGCGAGTATATAGCTCAGCATGATGACAGCGTCGCTTCTCTTTCTCATCCCGGTGACGTTTGAGACAATCGCACAGTCAGAATAGGCAAAGAGAGCGCTTCCCGCAGCTGCGAGAACATTTGTGCTCGCAGCGCTGCAGGCAATGAAGGCAAACAGAATCAGTGAGTAAAAGGCATAAGGGAGCAGAGGCTCTGCCTTTGCCCTTTTGAGCTTCAGGACAAAGCGTACAAGCAGAAGCGACAGCACCAGAGCCGAGACCAGAAGCAGAGGCAGGCTGAAGCCTCCGGCAAGGAACCAGACTGACAGGGCTATATGACCGGCAAGGAAGGCTCCGGCCCCTATGTAGAATGCGCAGGAGAAGCGGAGCGTAAGGAAAAGATCCCCGCAGAAATAAAGGAAGGCTGCAGCTGAAAGCAGTGCCGGCAGCCTGAAACTCAGGTCAGTCTGCACTGCAAGACAAAGCAGGCAGGCAGAAAGAAGCGGAACAATAAGGCATTTCGTGACAGCAAGAGGAATGTGATCAATCCCGTCATCAGGACGCCTGGCCTGCAGATACAGGTGCAGCACGCTGTCCGCGGCAAAAAGCACAGTAAACAGAACAAACAGACTCATGGCCAAGATTATATCAGACGGACAGAGCCTGTGTTCCCTTTTCTTTCGACTGAGACGGTTCTTGTGCACAGAGTCTGTCTCAGTTTCGCATCATGGCTGACCAGAACCAGAGTCAGGTCGGAAGACGACAGCAGGCTCTCAAACGCCATTACGCTTGTGATATCAAGATGGTTCGTCGGCTCATCCATTATCAGGAGAGCCGGCTGAGCCCGAAGCGAAAGAAGCAGGTCAAGCTTTCTCAGCTCTCCGGGAGAAAGACCAGCAGCGGTGACAAAGGATGACGGGCTGGAGCCAAGCCGGTATAAATCAGAGACCAGAGCGCCCTTCTCATCATCGCGCAGATTTCTCAGCTCTGCTGTAAGGCATTCAGCCTCTTCAGGTCTGTATTCCTGCTTCAGGAAGGCCACCCTGTCCGCACCCCACTTCTCAACTGCCTTTGCAGCAAGGTGCCTGATGAAAAGAGTCTTCCCGCTTCCATTCATGCCTGTCACAGCTGTTCTGCTGTGAGGAGGAAACTCGATCTTTTCAACAGTGAGCGAATAACCTGGCACAGCGATAACAGTCTCGTCTATCACCAGGGAAGAGAAAAGAGAAGTAAAAATCTTGCTGTCAAGACCTGTCTTTCTGAGCTTCACATCTTTCAGCTCATCAAGTCTGCCGGCTGTGGCCTCAATCCTGCTTGACAGAGCCCTTCTCCTGTCCCCGTCTCTTCTGTCCTTTCCTGTCAGACGGGCTGCGTCCACCCTGCCCTTGGCATCATGGTCTTTTGCATCAATGCCGCGTTTTGACATACGAGCTGAACTCTGCTGTATCCTGGCCTTCAGGGTATTGTCAAAACTGTGGAGAGCAGCAAGCTGTGCCCTGATCTCAGATCGACGTGCAAGACTTGCCCTGTTGTCTTTCTCCAGCTGTTCCAGCGCAGCAGAAACAGGAAGCGGGATTTCATCCAGACGCACAGGCGACGAGTCATCGTCACGGGTGAATACAACAGTCCTGCGGCTCAGTCCGTCCATGAAGGCCCTGTCATGACTGATGAGAATGCCGAGGCCGCGAAATGTTTTCAGGGCTTCTGCAAGCAGGGCTTTGCTGGCTTCATCCAGATGGTTCGTCGGCTCATCCAGAATGAGGATGCCCGGGCAGGAGGAAAGCGCAAGATAAACCTGCAGGCGTTTCTTTTCTCCGCCGGAAAGAGAATCTGTCCTCTCGAACATGTCTTCAGTCAGTCCAAGAGTGCGCCTTAATGCGCAGCTTTCAGCAGAATAATCATACAGATACTGGTAGTCGTCTGGACATAGTCCTTCAAAGAGCTGCGGACAAAGGCAGACAGGACCATTTGTCCTGACGACCCCGCTGTCAGGACTGATTCTCCCCGAAATAAGCATGGCAAGTGTTGTCTTTCCGCTGCCATTGGCGCCTGCAAAGCTCACCCAGCCGTTGTCAAGGGTGAGATTCAGATCATCAAAGAGAAGGACAGAGGAATCCGGCCATGAGTATGAAAGATTAGCAAGCTGAAGATAATAAGACATGATAAGGCTCCTGTTTAAAGATAATTTCCAATTCAGAATGCCCTGCTTATCATTTCTCACCTCAGAAAAAAGTGTTCTCATCATCAGACTGATGGACAAAAACATCATTACATGAAAAAAACAGCTTTTCAAGAGGCCGGATCTTTTGTATTATAGCTGACACATGCGAAAGTAGCTCAGGGGTAGAGCTCCACCTTGCCAAGGTGGATGTCGCGGGTTCAAGTCCCGTCTTTCGCTTAAAGCCTAACTGATTCTGATACAAGGAATTAGTTGGGCTTTTTCTTTTATTTGCGCATTGCCCAAAAAGCCAATGGGCAGAAAAATGGGCAGATGAAATTGAAAAAAACTCATCTCTGAAAACAATCCATCGGCAGCCTTATTTGGAGATAATCCCCGAATTTGCTAAAATTCAGGAGGAAACATTTGTTTTACAACATCAGAAGGAGCACGATGGGAATTACAATCGGAGATGTAAGCATCTACAAACGAGGCAGGAAGGAATACAACGGGGTCAAAAGAAAGCCTTCATGGTATTGCCAGCTCAGGAATCCTCTCACCGGTCAATTTCCTGGAGGAAGGACATACAGCGTTACGAAACTGGCAAAGCAGCTGGGATATCGGAACACATTCAAGCTGAATGGGACTGATGCAAAGAACATAGTACAGGAAGCGATCAGCAAGGGGCTCATCAAGGGCGTGTCGCAATATGAAGTCGACGGTTCACTTTCTCCCCTCATCCCCTATGTGGAGAAGATACTCAACTATGATGAATCGCCATGGGTGCAGTCTGAAAACAGAAGAAAGTGTTCATAATAGTCTAATAGTGTCCTTCGTTATAAACGGGATTTCCACACAGTTATAGAAGGGAGGGAATATAG
>CALXRC010000021.1 GCA_944390865.1 uncultured Spirochaetales bacterium
TTCATGAAAGGCAATCTCGATTGTCATGGACCGTTGAAGGGCGAAGCTTCCACCTTTTAAGGTGGAGGTAGTTCACTGAGCCTGTCAACCGGAGCGACAATGCTGGCAGGCCCTGTCTGCAGGGCTCTGTAGTAGCACAGCCAGCTGGCACCTGTCGCCAGGCCGGACAGTGCGATGAACACGGCTTCCCTTGCGCCGATGCGCAGCGAGGTCCTGCTTGACGAGGTGACAGGAACCATCAGCCAGGCCATTGCAAGCACGACAGTCGTCCTTACTGCTGTGGCCAGGTTAGAGTCAACATTTGTGATTCCCGCCTTTGCAAGAATGCTTGTAAGCGAGGCAAAGAGCGCAGATCCGGCTGCGTATGCCAGCCACAGTCTGCTTTCAGGCTTGCTCCTGTCATCATCCTTCTTTTCGATCATCATGAAGGTGCCTGCTGCCATCAGCACAAGGCCTGCCAGTCCGCCTGAGGACAGCCTTTCTGAGAAGATGATGAAAGACAGGATGACTGTCAGTATTGTGCTTGACTTGTCAACAGGAACGTCCTTGCTTACCTGACCCAGCTGTAGCGCCCTGAAATAGCACAGCCAGCTGGCTCCTGTGGCCAGTCCGGAAAGGATCAGAAAGAGCCATGATGAGGCAGAAATAGACGCCACATCACCGGCAGAACCGGTGATGAAGGTCATCAGCCAGGCAAAGAACAGGACTACGACAGTCCTGCAGGCGGTGGCAAGGGTAGAGTCAGTCTTTCTGATTCCGCACTTTGCGAGAATTGAGGTCAGTGCCAAGAAAAACGCAGATCCAAAGGCAAATACAAGATACATTTCCTCATACTCTGATCCTGTAGCCGGCACCCCAGACAGTCTCTATCAGCTGAGGATGTGCAGGATCGGCTTCTATCTTTTCCCTGATGCGGTTGATGTGCACTGTCACAGTGGCACTGTCACCGGAGGAGTCCATTCCCCAGACTTCTTCATACAGTGTCTCCTTGTCAAAGACGGTGTCAGCATTGAGTACGAGAAAAAGCAGAAGCTCATACTCCTTATTCTTTAAGTATACTTCATTTCCGCTGACAAAGACTCTGTGAGACAGGGTGTTTATCTTCAGGTTCCTGACCTGGATCTCGCTTTCATCCCTGCTCCTTCCTGAAAGCTGGCGGTAGCGGGCAAGCGCGCTGTTGACGCGGGCAACGAGCACCGCAGGAGAGAAGGGCTTGTCAATATATTCATCTGCACCTAGTCCGAACGAACGGATCTTGTCCGCATCCTCCGGACGTGCTGATACTATGATCACGGGGATATCAAGCTGGGCACGGATCTTCCTGCAGATGGAAAAGCCGTCCAGAGCCGGGAGCATGAGATCAAGAATCACGAGATCGAAGCTGCCGCTGAGCGCTTCCTCAAGTCCCTTCTGGCCGTCTTCGGCGCAGACAACTGAAAAGCCTGAAGCCTCAAGATAGTCTTTCTCGACTGCTGAGATGTCAGCATCGTCTTCAATTATCAGAATTCTGTCCATCAGTTTTTTTCTCCAAGTCAATTGTGATAATGATTTTCAGACCATTATCGTTACAGGCCCTGCAGCTTCCTCCGAGCTTTTGGGCAATGTTGCTGACAATGGCAAGGCCCAGGCCGCTGCCGTTCTCAGGCCTTCCGCGTGATTCATCCAGTCTGTAGAAGGGAAGGAAGATTGATTCAAGCTTCTCCTCAGGCACTCCCGGACCGTCATCCTTGAAAGTGAGCACAGCCTCGCTGCCTCTGTTCTCAAGACTTATGTCCAGTCTTGCGCATTCCCGGGTCTTGTATCTTATGCTGTTGTCGGCAATATTGCTGATCAGTCTCTTTATCAGGAAGTCCTCACAGGAAAGATAGACGGGATCAAGACTGCAGTGCACAGCCAGTCCTCTGTTCCTGTAGTCCTCTTCATTGTCCCTTACTTCCTTTTCAATCATCCGGGCAATGTCAGACTCTTCCATTTCTGATGCGGAAAGCACTCCGCTCCGCACATAAGTGATGAGCTGCGTCAGCAGTCCGGAAAGCTCTACTGCCTTGCGTCTTATCGTCTCAAGATAGAGTCGCTGCTTCTCAGGTGATTTGACAATCCCGTCTATCAGCCCTTCCGCATAGGCCTGGATTGACGTGAGGGGAGAACGGATGTCATGCGAGATGCCTGCTATGAGCATCTTTCTCGCTTTCTCCTCGTCAATGCTCTTCTCAATGGATTTCTTCAGTTCTCCTGCCATGAGGTTGAAGTCCTGGCAGACAGGAAGAAACTCATCTTTTCTCGTATAGTCTATTCTGTAGTCAAGATTTCCGTTGCTCAGCTCTTCAACACCCCTGCGCAGCGTGCTGAGACTGTCAGCGATGCGCATGATGATGAAGCGCGTGAGAAAGGCATTTGTCGTTATCACGGCAACGATGACAATGAAGATGATGAGCAGAAAGCCAAGCGCCACATAGCTTCTCATTCCGGAGTAGTCCATATCCGGATCTATGGTTGCGAAAGTCCTGATCTCAACTTCTCCGCTGCGGTCAACATATATTCCCCTGTTCTGGTTGACCAGCGTGACATTGCCGGGGAATGAGGCTGCGGCCTGTATGAGGTTCTCATCATAGTCAGTCCTTGTCCCGGTGGAGTAGACCGTCTGTCCCTGGTACAGAATTTCAAGTGCCATGTTCATCTGGGCTGCAAAGCGCTCTATATGGCTTATGTCCTCATGGCCTTTTATGCTTTCGACAATGTTTGTCGAGTAGAAGCAGAAGTCCTCCTGGTCATCCAGTGCATATGATGAGGTGAAAAAGTAGAATATCAGCGCCAGAATCAGCACTGCTGCAATTATCACCACGATTGCAGGAATGACAAGCATGAAAATATTGGACCAGAACAGGCGCTGCTTGATTGTCATGACAGGTTAATTATAACCAGAACAGGGCGGGTGATGCATTAACAAAAGCTAAACTGCAGCTTTTGTGTTGCTGTCCGGTTCAGCTGCGGTTAGAATTATTGCGAAATGAGAGCGAGACAAAGCAGGCTGCCGATCCGAAAAGCATTCAAAAGGAATCTGATTTTCTTTGTCCTTCTGCCTGTGCTGATAGTTTTTGCTGTCTTTGTCATAAGCCTGTACTATGGCTTCCATGCAAGAGCAATCAACAACATTGAACTCGTACATGAAAGCCTGTCTGGAATGCTTACCGGTGAAGTCAGTGACACAAGCATGCTGCTTGCATCAGTAATGTACACAAACAACAGCGTCATCATAGACTACGCTGAAGCCTGTGATACTGACGACATAACAGCACGCTACATGGCAAGAGAGAATCTTGACCAGATGCTGGACTATGCCTTTCAGTCAGACTCTTCCATTCTCAGCATGATTTTCCGGTTTTCTTCCGGACGTTCTGTCGTATACGGTTCAGAGCTCAGCTTCAGTGCAAACCCAGATCTGAGACACAGCATTGATTCAGCAGAAGAAGACATTGTCTATGTCAGAGCCTTCCGCTCTGATGAAGCAGACGGCGGCTGGTCAGCCGGGCTGAGCGGAAACAGCATGCTTTATTCAGCTGTGTTCTATCCAAGCTGGATGCTGGACAGCAGCCGCAGCATAACAAGTGTTGAGATGATACGCTCAAGCGGTCTGACGCAGGATATCACAAAGTACGATGCAGGATACTCGCTTGGAAACAACAGCATCGGCTATACAGCTGTCATTGATCTGAAAAAGGGAAGAATTATTGCTTCGAACCGCATTGATGAGCAGGCAGTCAGAGACTATCTGAACGGCATTGAGCACTTTGGCTACACCTATGTGGCCAGCAGGGTGAGCATTAATGAAATGGACAGCCTTATCCTGACTGTAGTCCGTTCTAGCGACATAACAGGCAGCTATCTGCTTCCGCTTGCTGCTGTGCTTTCCCTCATTCTGGTCGTCCTTTTCTTCTTTAAAACGTTTTCACGCCTGCTGATGGGCAACATCATCTCGCCAGTGATGAGGATATCTGAAGGGCTGAGGGCAGTGGAAAGCGGCAATCTGGACAGCACTCTGGAAGAAGAGGGTTATGAAGAGATACGTTGGACGATCTCTTCTTTCAATGGAATGCTGCGCCATGAACGGGCCCTGATTGAAGACTATAAGTCCAGGATTAAAGACAGCGAGACGCGTCCGGAGCGCCTTTTTGCCTCTTTCATGAGCTCAAGCATCAAGGATGAAGACATCAGGGCTGCTGATGAAAAACTCTTCTCTCTGCCCCATATTCTGATTGCCCTGTACACAGAGAGCATAGAAGCTGAGGAAGCAAAACTGGTCAGATGTCTTGATGCAAGCCTTCACTTTGCCACCCAGTGCTATATATGCCGTTCAGAAAGCCCTTACTATTACTACATCTATTACCGTGATGACAGGTCAGACGGAAGAAATGAAAAGGATCTGATCAAGGAGCTGCTGAGTATATTCAGAACAGGTTTCGGCGCTGAGCCTGTAGTTGTTTATTCTAAACTCCTGCTGAAGCTTGACTCAAGCTATAAGGCTCTTCACAGCCTCAAGATGGTCTATCCTCTTCTGGGTCTGTACAGAAATGCCTCTGTGCTTCAGCTGGACGGCCTGCTGGATCTGAGCCAGAGGGCAGGGGCAAGAATTCCGGGCTATGTCAAACTGGCCAGCGCGCTTTATGTCGCAGACGAGAAAACTGTCAATGAAAACAGGGAAAGGCTGAACAGCCTGATAATGACAAGCGCCCTGGAAGATGCAAAGACAGAGGTGCTGGCACTTTCCGCTGCCTTCATCGCGCGCCTGCATGAAAACGGTGAAAGCTATATCACATTCTTCTCCTGCAATCCCTGTATATACGACAAAATCTCATCCTGTGCTGATTCAAGCAGTCTGATCCTGTTTATCAGCAATCTGATGAGTGAGATAGTCAGCATCTCAAAGGCAAACCTGGATATCGAGCAGGATGATGCCGTGATCAAGGCAATGCGCTACATTGCTGACAACTATCAGCACAGCGAGCTTTCTCTTGAGTCTGTCAGCCAGCACGTCGAACTGAACAGCCGGTACTTTTCAACAAAGTTCTCCAAGCAGACAGGGCAGAGTTTCCAGTCCTATCTTGCCCAGTTCAGGATCCAGAAGGCAAAGCAGCTGCTGCGGAGCACAACTTTCAAAGTCTATGAAATAGCATATATGTGCGGCTATGCAGCAAGTGAAAGCTTCAACAAGGCTTTCAGAAAGGAAACAGGGATGAGTCCGCTTGAGTACCGGAAAACGGATAAAAAATGATATTTTTCCCTTAAAAATGAGTGTTTTAAACCTGTAATCTGAACTTTTTACAGTTTTTCTGACCTTTTTCAGCTGGCGTGATGCTTTCCGTGATGCTTTGATTGAGACAGAAAAACAGAACTTCGGAGGTAAATTAATGAAAAAACTGCTTTCTGTCTTAATGGTGCTTTTAAGTCTTTGCACCTTTGTTTTTGCATCAGGCTCATCTGAGAGCGCAGATGACCCGATGAGCGGCACAATCACCTTTGCAATATGGGACAACAATCTCAATGCCTTCATTGAAGAGAATGACATGGTTGGCAAGTTCCAGGAAGTCTATCCCAATGCTGAGATCGAAGTTGAGAAGATCAAGGATGATACAGAGTACTGGAACAGCATGAGAATCCGCACAAGCGGCGGCCAGCTTCCCGATGTCATGTTCAACAAGCCTTTCACACTGGCCCGCTTCCAGAATTACCTGCTTGACCTGAGCGATACAGAGGCTGCGGCAAACAACATTCTTGCTGAAGGCTATGCAGTTGACGGCAAGATTCTCGGCATCCCGATGACAGCCGGCTATGAATACGTATTCTACTGGAAGGACATGTTTGAAGAGGCAGGAGTGGAAGTTCCTGAAACCTGGCCGGAGTTTGTTGAAGCCTGTCAGACCCTTCAGGAATACTATGGAGCACAGAACCCGGACTTCATCGCACTTGGCATCGGACTTAAGGATGAGTGGCCTGACTATCCGTTCATGGAATTCATGCCGGCCTTAATCAATGGCGAAGGAGACACATGGAATGTAATGGCAGCCCAGGATGCCCCGTTTGCAGAAGGCACAGACATCCGCACTGCATATGAAAGGATCTATGAGCTCTTCACAAGCGGCGTGCTTGGAAAGGATCCTCTGGGACTTGGAAACGATCAGATCACAAATCTCTTTGCTGCAAAGCAGGTGGCAATCTTCCCCTCAGGCGACTGGTCACTGCAGAACATCATCAATGCAGGCGCTGACATCAGCGAGCTGGGAACCTTCTATCTTCCCGTAAGGATGAGCGGGGATGAGTCATACAAGGTCATCGTGCAGGGCGACAGCCTGATGGGCGTCACGACCCACAGCGACAAGCCTGAACTCGCAAAGGCCTTCGTTGAGTGGTTCTACTCAGATGCCTGGTATCCTGATTACCTTGCCTATGTCTCATCTTCTTCCGCAATGGCAAATTTCCCCAAGGAAAAAGATCCTGTCCTGGCTGAAAGCGATCAGAGAGACGACATTGAAATCGTCACATACGGCGGAGCAGGCGATGACTTCACAGCCATTCAGAATGCTGTAAGCTTCGACTATAAGAAGCTGGGTGCCCAGATGCTGACAGAAGGCTTCGATCTGGAAGCAGTTTTAGATGATCTGAACACCAGATGGGCAGCTGCCAGAAGCGAACTCGGAATCGAGTAAGCATAATCACCGTTCAGGGGCGGGGCAGAGGCTCCGCCCTTTTTTAATACAAATAGGAGATAATCAGATGGGTTCAATCGCCAGACAGCGCCAGATATTCATCTTTACTGCTTTATTTATTCCTGTAATTCTTCTTGTCTGCTTTGTCGTTTTTCCAGGTGTTGACCTGTTCAGGATCAGCGCGACGAACTGGGACGGCCTGGCAGCTGACTACGACTATATAGGTCTTGACAACTATGTCAGGATGTTTAATGACGAAAACCTGTGGCAGAGCCTGAAAAACAACATGGTCTACTTCTTTGTCCATCTGCTGATGATTCCAGTCGAGCTTGCGTTTGCTGTCGTGCTGAACAGCAGGCTCAGAGGAGCAAAGTTTTACAAAACCATGGTCTTCATGCCATACATCATCAATGGAGTGGCAATCAGCTATGCCTTCAGCTACTTCTTTTCGCCAATCAACGGTGCCTTTGATGCAATTCTTGAAACACTGGGTCTGGAAAGCCTGCAGCGGCACTGGCTTTCTGATCCATCAATTGTCAACTTCGTGCTTGCCTTTGTTTCTGTCTGGCGCTTTTCAGGCTACCATGTCATTCTTTTCCTTGCGGCACTGCAGTCAATGCCTCAGGATATTCTGGAAGCGGCCCAGATCGACGGAGCAGGCACACTCCAGCTTTTCAGATACATCCAGATCCCTTCAATCATGCTGATGGTTGACTTTGTCCTCTTTGACAATATCCGCGGTGCACTGCAGGTCTTTGACATTCCCTTTGTCATCACAAACGGCGGACCCGGCTACGCATCAAGCACCTTCACGCTTTACACAATCAATGCGGCATTCAAGTTCTCCAACTTCGGCCTGGCCGCCACGATGGCTGTCGCGATCATGTTCCTGATTGTCTTCATCTATATAATACAGAACTTCCTCATTCACAGGGTCGTGCTGAAGGAGGGAAGAAAATGAAAGCAGGAAAACTTGTCAAATCAGCAGTTCTGCAAATAATCTGCATTGCAATGGTCGTCATTGTGATACTGCCGATTCTGCTGACGCTTTTCGCCTCACTGAAAACGGGTGCCGACATGGTGAATACCTCTCCTCTGTCACTGCCTCCATTTGAAAGAGTGACCTTCCAGAACTTTGAGAAGGTGATAGGAGACAAAAACCTCTACACAGGCTTCAAGAACACAATCACGATTCTGGCTGTCAGCCTTGTGTTCAACGTTGCCTTCGGCACCATCACAGCCTACATCATTGAGCGCTTCAATTTCCGCTTCAAGGGTTTTGTTGTCTCTCTCTTCTTTCTTGGCATGCTGATCCCGACCTTTGTAACTGAGATTTCAAGGTTCAAGATCATTTCCGGCTTAGGACTGTACAACACTCTGGGGGCTCCTATCGTCATCTATGTGGCAAGCGACCTGATGCAGCTTTACATTTACCGCCAGTTCATCAGCAAGATCAGTGTGTCACTGGATGAAAGCGCCATTCTTGACGGCTGTTCCTACTGGGGATTGTTTGTCCGCATAATCTTTCCTCTCCTGAAGCCCGCGACGGCAACAGTATGCATCATCAAGTCAATCACAATTATCAACGACATGTACATTCCGTATCTCTACATGCCGAAGACAAGGCTGAGGACGCTGACAACTTATCTGATGAATTACGCAAATGCGCAGCAGGGCTCTTGGCAGACTCTGGCTGCCGGAATTATCATCATTATGTTGCCGACAGTGCTTCTGTACATCTTTTTCCAGAAGTACATCCTCTCTGGTGTTGTTGCAGGTGCTGTCAAGGAGTAAGCAGTGGGATCAGATTTGTCTTATTTATCTGACTTGAATGTGTTCCAGGTGGGCAGGAGGGCTGCCCACAGTGATCACATTCATTACAGGAGCAAAGAAGAAGCTGAAAGCAGGAAGAGTTCTTTCTATCTTTCACTGGATGGAAAGTGGGATCTGATCTGGAGCCCGGATCCTTCAAAAAGAGAAGAGGAGTTCTACCTGGACGGCTTCAGCTCAAGGCGCATCAGAAAGGTCCGTGTTCCGGGACATGTCGAGACACAGGGCTTTGGCCAGATCCAGTACATCAACACAATGTATCCATGGGAGGGCAGGGAAATGCTCAGGCCGCCTATGGTCAGCACTGACAACCCTGTCAGCCAGTACATAAAAACCTTTGAAGTGCCGGAAAGCATGAAGACAGAGCGCCTCATTCTCCGTTTCGAAGGTGTTGAGACAGCTTTTTACCTCTATCTCAACGGCCGCTTTGTAGGCTACAGCGAGGACAGCTTCACCCCCTCTGAGTTTGAAGTGACGGATTTTGTCAGGGAGGGAGAGAACAGACTGTGCGTGGAAGTGTACAAGCGCAGCAAGGCAAGCTGGGTGGAAGACCAGGACTTCTTCCGCTTCAGCGGAATATTCCGCCCTGTCTATCTTTACGCGCTTCCTTCCTGCCATGTTGATGATATGTGGGCAAAGACAGATCTGAGAAGGGACGAGGGCGGAGACTTTGAGCTCAGGCTGAAGCTTTCCTATTCGAAGCCTGACTTCAAAGGCAGGCTTGCCTACAGGCTTGGAAGCCTGGTCTCAGGCGAGCTTGAACTTGATTCGAACCTTACCAGCTGGGAAAGCGGGACGTATTCGATTCCGCTTGTGAAGCAGTATCATTACAAAGCTCCGAACCTCTATGATTTCGAGATCTCTGTCTATGACAGTGAGGGAAAGCTGCTTGAATACATTCCCTACAGAATCGGCTTCAAGCATATTGAGGTTGAGAATGAGATTCTGATGTACAACTATCACCGCCTCACAATCTGCGGCGTCAACCGTCATGAATGGTCCGCAAAGGGCGGCCGGGCGATCAGCCTGGATGAGATGAAGAAGGATATTGAGATCATCAAGGGCGCCAATATCAACAGCGTCAGGACCTGTCATTACCCTGACAGGGTCGAGTGGTATTATCTTTGCGATGAGGCCGGGATCCTGCTCATGAGCGAGACCAACATGGAAAGCCATGGCTCATGGCAGAAAGACGGCGCCGTTGAGCCGAGCTGGAATGTTCCCGGAGACAATGAAGAGTGGGAGCCGATGATGCTTGACAGGTGCATTTCCAACTTTGAGACCTTCAAGAACCATACGAGCATCATCTTCTGGTCTGTCGGAAATGAGAGCTACTGCGGTTCTGTCATCAAGGCCATGTATGATTATTTCAAGAGTGCGGACAATACGCGTCTTGTTCATTATGAGGGCGTTTTCCACCGTCCTGAGATGAAAAAATGCGTCAGTGACGTTGAGTCGCAGATGTATGCTCCTCCTGAGAGGATCATCTCGTATTTTAAGAAGGAATGGAGAAAGCCTTTCCTTGTGTGCGAGTACATGCACTGCATGGGCAACAGTCTGGGCGGCTTCAAGGATTATGATGATCTGTTTGATGAGTATCTCGGCTATGCCGGAGGGTATATCTGGGACTATATCGATCAGGCACTGCTGAAAAAGGATGAGGTCACCGGAGAGCTTTATCTTGCCTATGGCGGCGATAACGGCGAGAAGCGCACGGACTATGAGTTCAGCTGCAACGGCATTGTTGATGCGCTTAGAAGAGAGAAACCTGCAGTGCAGGAAGTGAGGGCTGTGTATGGAAATCGTCTTTGGTGATCTTTCCCTTGGCGTCAGGAAAGGCGGCGCTGAATATATCTTTGCCTACAATACCGGCGGTCTTGAGAGTCTGAGAAAGGGCAGGAGGGAGTTTGTCTTCCGCCGGCCGGACCTTGCTTTCTGGAGAGCAACGACAGACAACGACAGAGGCTGCGGCTTCTCAGCCAGATCCAGCGTGTGGATGGGAGCTGACCGTTTCTTCAAAGTCGAGAACTACTCAGTCACTGCTGACGGCACTCTTCTCAGGTGGGATGAGCTGATTGCCCCGGCAAACAATTCTCTGATTGACTCGCCTTTGAGAAAGGCTTCATCTGTCTCGATCCGCTTTGCATATTCAACCGTGACGAAGCCTGAGGCAGAGGTCTTTGTCACTTATTCACTGAGCGAGGAGGGCTCCGGGCTCAGGGTTGATTATGAATACAGGGGAACAGAGGGCCTGCCCGGACTTCCTGTCTGCGGCCTGAGGTTCACGCTTCCGTTCCCGGTTGACTCATTTGACTGGGAAGGACTGTCCGGCGAGACTTATCCTGACAGGATGTGGGGCGCTCAGGAAGGCGTGTTCCATCATGAGGGTGCTGAGATCTGTCCCTATGTCATGCCTCAGGAGTACGGCATGCACATGAGGACGAGGCGGCTCACGATGCATGTCAGGAAAGACAGCCTGAGTGTAAGTGCGGTTACTGATGAAGGCTTCAACTTCTCGCTTCTGCCCAACAGCCCGCATGAGCTCGAGAATGCATGGCACAATATCGAGCTGCCTGCATACAGACGCAGCTATCTGACGATAGCCGCTGCCGTAAGAGGTGTCGGCGGCATTGACAGCTGGGGAAGCGATGTGGGCGAGCGCTGGCAGATAGACGCTGCCGGAACATACCGCACGAGCTTTGTGATTGAATGACAGGATTTCTGGGGAGGGCAGCAGCTCTCCCTTTTTTTGTGCACTTCATCCTGTCTGGGCGTGTCATTATCCGGACACTGCCGGCAGATCTGTCTGAAAAACTGTGTTCAGATAGAACAAATTCTGTGTTTTTTTACTTTTTTGTTCACTTCCGGGAAAAAAGGATTATACTTTTCGCTATGGATCAGTTGCCTAACTGATTATTACTTAAAGGAATTTGATTATGGAACAGCAGATTCAGGATTTAGTTGACTCAATCAGAAAGGAAGGTCTGGAGAAAGCCAACCAGCAGCGCGATGAGATCATTGCGCGTGCAAAAGAGGAAGCCGAAAAGATTGTCAGACAGGCAAAGGCAGATGCTGACAGCATGATTGAGAACGCGACAAAGGAGTGTTCTCTCAGGCAGCAGAGCGCAAAGGCCTCGATCAGCCAGGCGGCAAGGGATGTGTCCATCACGCTCAAAGGCGAGCTGGATGCCCTGCTGAACAGAATTCTTTCTGACAATATTGCTTCCGCCATGGACAGCGCGCTGCTTTCAAAACTTGTGCTTGCTGTTGCTGACAGCGGACTTAAGGACAGCGAGATCACAGTCAGCACGGCTGACAGCGAGGCTGTTGTACGGTCGCTGAAGGCTGAACTTGCCTCAAAGCTCACAGGCGGACTTGAGCTCAAGCCGGCTCATGGCGCCGCCGGACTGAGGATCATCAGCAAAGACGGTTCCGGTTACATAGACCTCAGCGCTGATGAGATTGCATCAATGCTGAAGCCTTATCTCAGCGAATCTCTCAGGCAGATAATTTTCAACTGATTATGGCAAACTACTATTATTTCGTTCCATCCCTTCCTTCGATAAAGAGCGACAGCAGCAGTTTCATGACTGTTGATGATTTTCTTGCTCTCTGCCGCACGAAGATTTCGAAGCGGGATTACAAGATGCTGGAAAAGACTGTTAACGGCAGTGATGTCGTTCACGGCAATGACTTTGTCACAGCCTATACAAAATTCAGGAATGACGTGAACACGGAGCTTGCCTGGCAGCGCAGTCAGAAGCTCGGCATAAAAAGCGATGAATATGTGCATAAGGCGAATGTTCCTCTTGAGGTGAGCAGTGCTGTAAGCAGGGCTGTCAATGACTCTGATCCGCTGGAAGGAGAGAAGATCCTTCTTTCCCTTTACTTCCGCTTTCTTGACAGGAACGTCGGGTTTGGTCATCAGTGGGATCTCACTTTCCTGATCAGCTATGCGCTGAAGCTCCAGCTGCTTGCCAAGCGCAGCTCTTACTCGGCACAGAAGGGCAGAGCGGAGTTTGACTCTCTCTTTTCCGCTCTCAGGAATGAAATTTTCAGATAAGGGGTAATTATGGCAAACAATAAAGGACATGTGGTTTCCGTCAACGGCAACATGGTCAGCGTGGAGTTCCAGGGGAATATCACAAAAAATGAGGTCGCTTACATCCTGACCGGCGGCACAAGGCTGAAAAGCGAGGTCATAAGGATCAACGGAAATGTCGCCTCAATGCAGGTTTATGAAATGACAGGCGGCGTCGGCGTCGGCGATGAGGTGGAATTCACAGGCGAGCTGCTGTCTGTAGAGCTTGGTCCTGGACTGCTTACGCAGATTTACGACGGACTCCAGAATCCGCTGCCAGAGCTGGCCAGCCAGTGCGGCTACTTCCTGCAGCGGGGTGTCTACCTGAACTCAATTCCCGACAGGGACTGGGATTTCACTCCTGCTGTCAGTCCTGGAGACACTGTTCAGGCCGGAGACACAATAGGAACAGTTCCGGAAGGTGTCTTCACGCACAGGATCATGGTTCCCTTTGACCTGGCCGGAGACTGGAAGGTTGAGTCAGTCGTTTCTGCCGGCATGCACAATGTGCACAGCGAGATAGCTGTCATCTCAAATGAGGCCGGAGAGAAGAAAAGTCTCACAATGACCTTCCAGTGGCCTGTGAAAAAGGCGATCAAATGCTATGAAGAGAGGCTGATGCCTGATGAGCCCATGGTCACAAAGATCAGGATCATTGACACCTTCCTGCCTGTCGCGAAGGGCGGAACCTACTGCACGCCGGGACCTTTCGGTGCCGGAAAGACAGTGCTCCAGCATCTTACCAGCCGCAATGCCGATGTGGATATCGTGATCATCGCAGCCTGCGGAGAGCGTGCCGGCGAGGTTGTGGAGATCCTCAAGGAATTCCCGGAGCTGACAGATCCGAAGACTGGCCGCAGCCTGATGGAGCGCACGATTATCATCTGCAACACATCTTCAATGCCTGTTGCCGCCCGTGAGGCTTCTGTATATACGGCTGCGACTCTGGCTGAGTATTACAGAAACATGGGGCTTGATGTCCTGCTGCTTGCCGACTCAACATCCCGCTGGGCCCAGGCGATGAGAGAGATGAGCGGAAGACTTGAGGAGATTCCCGGAGAGGAAGCCTTCCCGGCCTATCTTGAGTCAAGAATCGCAGAATTCTATGAAAGAGCCGGCAAGGTCCGCCTGAAGGACGGCACTGTGGCTTCAGTCACAATCGGCGGAACAGTCTCTCCTGCCGGAGGCAATTTTGAAGAGCCTGTGACTCAGGCGACGCTCAAGGTTGTCGGAGCCTTCCACGGCCTGTCGAAGGACAGGTCTGATGCGAGAAAGTATCCGGCAATCGATCCGCTTGATTCCTGGTCCAAGTACAGAGGAATCATTGACCCCGAGAAGGTAGGCAAGGCCTACGGCATTCTCGTGCGCGGAAATGAGATCAACCAGATGATGAAGGTTGTCGGAGAGGAGGGAACAAGCCTGGAAGACTACATAATCTACCAGAAGGGCGAACTGCTTGATGCTGTCTACCTTCAGCAGAACTCCTTTGATCCTGTTGACTTTGCAGTCGTTCCGCAGCGCCAGCAGCTCAGCTTCGACATTCTTTATGACATCCTGACAAGCGAGTATGAGCTTGGCGATAAGAGCGAGGTGAGGTCGTTCTTCAATGAGATCAGACAGGCCTTCCTGGACTGGAACGGACTGGCGCTTGATGATGAGAACTGCAGAAAGGCTGAGGAAAAGCTTGTCTCAGTATACAAATCAAAGGTGAGGGCCTGAAGTTATGCAGAAAGTATATACAAAGATTGAAAGCATTGTTGGAAATGTCATCACCGTCACTGCATCAGGCGTGAGAAACGGTGATCTGGCTGAGGTCAGGGGAAAGAACGGCCTGAGCTATGCCAATGTCATCAAGCTGGACAGGGACAAGGTCTCACTCCAGGTCTTTTCCGGCACTCAGGGTGTGAGCACCGGAGACAGCGTCCGCTTTCTGGGCTTCCCGCTGCGCGTGAGCTATACAGAAGCCCTGCTTGGAAGAGTCTTTGACGGATCTGGAAAACCCAGGGACAACGGGCCTGAGCTGAACGAGAACATGATTGATATAGCCGGTCCTTCCGTCAACCCTGCCAGGCGCATCATTCCGCGCAGGATGGTGCGTACCGGAATACCAATGATCGACATGTTCAACACACTGGTTGAATCCCAGAAGCTGCCTATATTCTCAGTCTCCGGCGAGCCTTACAACCAGCTGCTTGCCCGCATCGCCATGCAGGCCGAAGTCGACATCATCGTCCTTGGCGGAATGGGACTGAAATATGATGACTATCTTTTCTTCAGGTCCACGCTTGAAAAAAGCGGAGCCATGTCCAGAACTGTCATGTTCATACACACTGCCAGCGATCCGACAGTGGAATGCACTCTTGTGCCTGATCTTGCGCTTGCTGTCGCAGAGCGCTTTGCTCTGGACGGGAAAAGGGTGCTCTGCCTCCTGACTGACATGACAAACTACTGTGATGCCCAGAAGGAAATGGCGATCACAATGGATCAGGTCCCGTCAAACAGAGGCTATCCGGGAGATCTTTACTCAACGCTTGCCGCCCGTTACGAGAAAGCAGTTGACTTTGATGATGCCGGCTCTCTGACAATTCTTGCGGTGACAACGATGCCTGGAGATGATGTCACGCATCCTGTCCCGGACAACACTGGATACATCACTGAGGGCCAGTTCTATCTGAGAAACGGACACATCGAACCGTTTGGCTCCCTTTCCAGGCTCAAGCAGCAGGTCAACGCCAGCACGCGTGATGACCACAGGGCGCTGATGGATGCCATGATCAAGCTTTATGCTGCCTACAAGGACACGCTTGAGAAGAAGTCAATGGGCTTCATGATGAGCGACTGGGACGAGAAACTGCTCCGGTACGGCCAGATGTTTGAGACCCAGCTGATGGATCTTTCTGTCAACATACCGCTTGAGAGTGCGCTTGACCTGGGCTGGAAGATCCTGGCTTCCTGCTTTGAGAAGAACGAGACAGGTCTCAAGACCAGCCTGATTGAGAAGTACTGGCCAGAGGAGTGAGTGCATGTCCAAGATCAAGCTGACCAAGAACGAGCAGAAGAAGCAGAAGGATGCGCTGAAGCAGTTCAACCGCTATCTGCCGACGCTTCAGCTGAAGAAACAGCAGCTTCAGCTGTGCATAAGGCAGATAGAGGAAAAGATCAGGAGCGTGAAGAAGGAGCAGGAGGAGCTGATACGCTCCCTGGATTCCTGGATCGCGGTCTATGGCGAGAATCCTCTGCTTGGAGAGAAATCCATCATCTCGCTTGTATCTGTCGACACGATTGTGAAGGGAAGGAGCAACATTGCCGGAGTGGAGATCCCTGTTTTCGAGGATCTTACTTTCAAGTCTGTTCCATACAGCCTTTATGAATACCCCCTGTGGGTTGATGAGGGCATCGCCGCGCTGAAGAAATGCAGCCGCTATGATGCCATTGTCAGGACCCTTCAGGAGCAGATTGACCTGCTGTCGAAAGAGCTCAGGACGACGAGCCAGCGCGTCAATCTGTTTGAGAAGATCAAGATTCCTGAGGCTAAGGAGAATATCAGGAAGATAGGAATCTATCTTGGAGACCAGGACACAAGTGCAGTCGTGCGCGGCAAGATAGCGAAGAAGAAACTGCTGGTCAAGGAGGAAGGCTGAAATGATTGAGACCATGAAAAGCGTCACTTTGGTTTCCCTTGCCAGAAATAAGGATGAGATGCTGCACAGCCTGCGGAAAGCGGGAATACTGCACATCAGGGAGCTTGTGCCCTCCTGTGCTCAGAGTGCTGCCATCTCGCAGGAAATCCATCAGCTGATGAGCCTGAGCAATGCAGTCAGCGACGAGGCTGGAAAGGGTGCCAGAGACACAGTGCAGGAAAAGCTTGACGGGCCTGCCTTCAAGTCTCTTGTGCAGTCCCTTGAAAAGGCAGTGCAGGACAGGAAGGCTGCCTCTGAAGAGCGTCTCAGGCTTTCAGGCGAGCTGAGCCGTGTCGAGGCTTGGGGAGAGTTTGACCCGCAGGCTGTGGCAGAGCTTGCTGAGTGCGGATTCGCGCTGGATTTCTACACAGTCGATGAGCGAGTGCTCGACAGCCTGCGCGGCGATGAGAGCGTCTGCTTCATCACTCTTGGCGAGATAAGCCGGATGAAGGCCATAGCGACAGTAAACTCAAAGCTGCCTGACGGCACCGCAGCCAGAAAGTTCATCCTTCCGCAGCTTTCGCTCTCTGCCATGAGAAAGAGGCTGAAGGAGCTTTCGGACACCATAGAGGCATCCTCAGCCCTGCTGTCCTCAGCCTGCAAATACCTCGATCAGATCCGTCTGAAGATCAGGGCTCTTGAAGAAGAGTCAATGTATCAGAGGGTGAAGGCGACAAGCCGTGATGAGGAAGACGTGATCACTGTGCTGTCCGGCTACCTGCCTCAGGATGCGGAGGCTGACTTCACAGCCCTTGCAAAGAGCAGCGGCTGGGCCTATCTGATTGATGATGTCAGCGAGGAGGAGAATCCTCCCACGAAGCTGAAATACAAGGGGCTGATCAGGATCATACAGCCTGTCTATGATATTCTGGGCACAGTGCCGGGCTATCGGGAGTATGACATCTCCTCCTGGTTCCTGCTCTTCTTCTCCATCTTTTTTGCCATGATCATCGGAGATGCCGGCTACGGCCTGATCTTCCTGATCATTGCAGTCGTGATGAATGTCAGGGCGGGAAAATGTTCTGACATCAACATACTGCTTTATGTGCTCAGTGCCACCACGATAATCTATGGCGCTGTCACTGGAACCTGGTTCGGTTCTCTTGCCGTGCTTGAGAAGCTTCCTTTCCTGCAGCTGTTCATAATTCCGTCAATCTGCAACTATTCGATGGAGCTGTATGGAATTGAGTCTGTCTATGCTCAGAACAATGTGATGCAGCTGTGCTTCATTCTCGGTGCAGCGCAGCTGGGACTTGCCTGCGTGCTCAACGTGATTCACAAGGCGAAGAACAGAGACCTCTCGCTCCTTGGCGACATCGGCTGGCTTATTGATGTAGTTGTGCTGTACATGATGGCCCTCTACCTTGTCATAGGAGCAGAAGTGAACTTCTCGCTTGTGATTGCAGGCGTTGCGGCTGGATTTGCCCTGGTCGTCATCTTCGGCAGCCAGGAGCCCGGAAAGAGCTTTGCCAGCGGACTCAGAGCGGGACTGGGAGGCTTCTTCACAAGCTTCCTGGACACAGTGAGCTGTTTCAGCAACATTATGAGCTACATAAGGCTTTTTGCTGTCGGAATGGCCTCGCTGGCAATCGCGCAGAGCTTCAACAACATGGCAGGCATGGCAGGACCTGTCTTCGGCTTCCTGATTGTCGTGCTGGGCACGGCACTGAACCTCGTGATGGGGCTGCTTTCCGTAGTGGTTCACGGCGTGCGCCTCAACTTACTGGAATTCTCCGGTCAGCTTTCCATGGAGTGGACTGGATATAAATACGAACCGTTCAGAGAAACGGTCAATACTGACAAGAATAGCAAACAAGGAGTTGTAAAATGACAAATCTGGCTTATCTCGGAATGGCATGCGCTCTCTGCCTTGCCGCACTCGGTTCTGGCATTGGAACAGGAATTGCCTCTCAGGCTGCTGTAGGCGGCTGGAAGAAATGCTATGCGGAAGGCCGCCCTGCATCATTCATCATGGTTGCCTTTGCCGGCGCACCCCTCACGCAGACGATCTACGGCTTTCTGCTGATGAACTTCATCCGTTCAGCCTTCCTTGAGACAAACAACTGGCTGATGGCTCTGTGCGTAGGCGTTTTCGGCGGTGCCGCAATCGGTTTTTCCGCCTTCATGCAGGGAAAGGTCGCAGTGGCAAGCTGTGATGCGCTTGCCGAGACAGGAAAGGGCACTGCAAACTACTTTATCGTCATCGGTATTGTTGAGACTGTGGCTCTGTTCTCGCTTGTCTTCTGCATGCTTCTTCTCAACTGATATCAAAAAATATATGACTTGCGGACTGCGGCGCTGCTGCAGTCCTTTTTTCATGCCTGTACACCAGCTGTATTGTATTAATGCGGCAAAATACGCTGAAAGTCTTGTCATAGCCCTGAGTCTGAGGTTAAAGTAATCAGGAATCATTATTGACAAGGAATTTTTATGAACATAACAAAACGCGATGGAAGGACAGAAACCTTTGACCAGGCGAAGATCAGGGCGGCCATTGACAAGGCATTTCAGAACAGCGGTGTTTTCCCCTCTGACGCCAGACTGGATGAGATTGTCGACTCGGTCGTGAACAGCCTTTCCGGCACAGCCCAGATCACAGTCGAGGGTGTTCAGGACAAGGTTGAAGAGTGCCTTATGAGTTTTGGCTATTACAAGACTGCAAAGGCCTACATCCTTTACAGAGAGAGCAGGGCAGGCATCAGGACTGAGAGGCAGAAGATCGTTGAGATGACAGGAGACGAGACGCTTGAGCCGGTGCTCAGATCGATTCAGAAAGCATATGACAGCCCGGCTTATTCCCTGGCAAAGCTCAGAGAGAAGCTTGCTGTCTTCATGACTGAGCACATGGACAGAGAGGAAAGACTTGAATCGCTCATCCGTGCCTCTGTCGAGCTTGCCAGTGCGCAGGAGCCTGACTGGGAATTCATTGCAGCAAGACTGCTTTATCACAGCTATTCAGCCAGAGTCTCATCCCAGATGGACAGTCTGGGCATCAGATCCTTTTATGACAAGCTTAAGTATCTGACAGATGAGGGCCTGTACTTCAGGGGCATCCTTGAGTCTTATTCAAAGGCTGAGATAGAACAGGCCTTTGCCTTTATCGATCCTGACAGGGACAACCTGTTCACATATGCGGGACTTGATCTTCTTTTAAAGCGCTATGTGATCCGCAGCCATTCGAATGTGCCTCTTGAACTGGTTCAGGAAATGTATCTGTCCATTGCGCTGCACCTTGCCATAAACGAGAAAAGAGAAGAGCGTCTGGGTTTTGTTCATGAGATCTATGATGCCCTGTCAAAGCTTGAGCTGTCTCTGGCGACGCCTACGCTGTCCAATGCCAGAAAGCCTTTCCACCAGCTTTCAAGCTGTTTTGTCGACACTGTCCCTGACAGTCTTGACGGAATCTACCGCAGCCTTGACAACTTTGCCAAGGTTTCAAAGTTTGGCGGCGGAATGGGACTTTATTTTGGAAAGGTCAGGGCGGCAGGCTCTGCCATCCGCGGCTTTGAGGGCGCGGCAGGCGGCATCATCCGCTGGATCCGCCTTGTCAACGACACGGCAGTTGCCGTTGACCAGCTGGGTGTCAGGAGCGGGGCTGTGGCTGTCTACCTTGACATCTGGCACAAGGACATTCCGGAATTTCTGAACCTCAGGACAAACAACGGCGATGACAGGATGAAGGCTCATGATGTCTTTCCTGCGATCTGCTATCCTGATTACTTCTGGAAGCAGGTTGACGAGAACATAAACGGAATGTGGTACATGATGTGCCCTTATGAGATCCAGAAAGTGAAGGGCTACTGCCTTGAGGACTATTATGGCCAGGAGTGGGAGCGCCGCTATCTTGAGTGCGTCAGCGACAACAGGATAAGCAAGCGGTCAATGGTCATAAAGGATCTTGTCAGGCTGATCATCAAGTCTGCAGTCGAGACAGGCACTCCCTTTGTCTTCAACCGCGATCATGTGAACAGGGCGAATCCGAACAGCCACTGCGGCATGATCTATTCCTCAAATCTGTGCACTGAGATAGCCCAGAACATGAGTGCCATAGACTGTGAGCGCGTCACGCTGGAGGATGTGGACGGCTCTCCTGCCGTCGTCACTGTGACACGGCCCGGCGACTTTGTCGTGTGCAACCTCGCATCTCTTGTGCTTGGAAACATTGATGTTGATGACAGGGCGCACCTGAGATCTCTTGTAAGGCTTTCAGTGAGAGTCCTGGACAATGTGATCGATCTGAACATGTATCCGCTGCACTACGCCTCTCTCACGAGCAGGAGATACAGGTCTATCGGACTTGGTGTGTCAGGCTATCATCACATGCTTGCAAAGAAAGGCATCAGGTGGGAGAGCGAGGAGCATCTGAGGTTTGCCGATGAGCTTTTCAATGCCATTAACATGGCGGCAGTTGAAGCCTCAAGCGACCTTGCAGCAGAGCGCGGCAGCTATCAGCTGTTTGAAGGTTCCATGTGGCAGACTGGAGAGTACTTTGATTTCAGGGCCTACACAAGCGATGAGTGGAGGGCTGTCAGGGAAAAGGTTGCCAGACAGGGCATGCGCAATGCTTATCTGATGGCTGTGGCGCCGACAAGCAGCACCAGCATAATCACCGGAACGACAAGCGGCGTTGATCCTGTCATGAAGCGTTTCTTCTACGAGGAGAAGAAGGGCTCAATGCTTCCGCGCATTGCTCCCGGTCTCAATGCTGATACCTGGTGGTATTACAAGAATGCCCATGAGATTGATCAGAGCTGGTCGCTCAGGGCTGACGGTGCAAGGACCCGGCATATTGATCAGGCCCAGTCCGTGAATCTTTATATCACAAACGACTATACAATGAGACAGGTCCTTGACCTGCTGCTTCTTGCCTGGAAGGAGGGCGTGAAGTCTCTGTACTACACAAGAAGCAAGTCGCTTGAAGTAGAGGAATGCGAGAGCTGTTCCTCCTAGGAGAAAAACGAAAATGAGTGAAGAACTTAAAGAAAAGATGCTGTTCAATCCTGACGGAGATACTGAAGTCAGGCTGCGCCGCATGATCGGCGGAAACACGACAAACCTCAATGACTTCAACAATCTGCGCTATAAGTGGACCAGCGACTGGTACCGCCAGGCCATGAACAATTTCTGGATTCCGGAAGAGATCAACCTGGCACAGGACCTGAAGGATTACCCGAACCTGAGCGAGGCCGGGAGAAGGGCCTATGACAAGATTCTGTCCTTCCTTGTCTTCCTTGACAGCCTTCAGTCAGCGAACCTGCCGAATGTCTCATCCTACATCACAGCCAATGAAGTCAATCTCTGCCTTCATATCCAGACGTATCAGGAGTGCATTCACTCTCAGGCCTATTCCTACATGCTTGACACTATCTGTTCGCCGGAAAAGCGGGATGAGATTCTCTATGCCTGGAAGACTGATGAGCACCTGCTGAGAAGAAACACCTTCATCGGCGACTGCTACAACGATTTCCTTTTCAACAGGGATGCAGAACATCTTGTCAAGGTGCTCTTCGCCAACTATATACTTGAGGGAATCTATTTCTATTCCGGCTTCATGTTCTTCTACAACCTTGCACGAAACGGCAAGATGCCGGGTTCAAGCCAGGAGATAAGATACATCAACCGCGATGAGAACACTCATCTCTGGCTGTTCAGGAACATAATCCTTGAGCTTAAGAAGGAGCGTCCTGAGCTGTTTTCCGATGAGAAGGTCGAGGTCTACCGCCAGATGGTCAGGACAGGCGTCCAGATGGAAATTGACTGGGGCCATTACGTGATCGGCGATGATGTGCCGGGACTCGGGAAGGAGCTGATCACGACATACATCCGCTATCTGGGCAACCTGAGATGGACAAGTCTGGGCTTTGAAGTGCTTTATCCCGGATACGAGGAGGAAAGCCCTGATCTCGCCTGGGTCAGCCTCTATTCCAATGCAAACATGGTGAAGACAGACTTCTTCGAGGCAAGAAGCACTGCCTATGCAAAGAGCACGGCGCTTGTAGACGATCTTTGATTATACTCCGGGCAGGCTGAGGCTGGCTTTCCGGCTTCTTCCTGCCCCTCTGGCATCATGACGGATGGTAGCCGTTGAGATAGCGTCTGTAGTAGACCGTGAAGCAGGCAAGATGGGCTGCAAAGGTGATTGCCCATGAGATCGGATAGGACAGGTAGAGCGTGAAAAGCGTATGGCTCAGGCGGAAGACAGTGAAGATCCACACGATTCTGAATGCGCAGGCTCCCAGGAGGGTGACGACTGTCGGCGCCACGGAATAACCGAGCCCTCTGATTGATCCGCAGGCAACGTCCATCAGACCGTCAAGAAAGTAGGGCAGACAGACAATGAAGAGCCTGTTGATGCCGTACTGGATCACCTCAGGATCCGTTGAGTATATTCCCAGCAGCTGAGAGGAGAAGAGTGTCGCAAGGCCTCCAAGGACAGCTCCGACAACAGTGACAAGGACGAGACAGTCCGCAAGGATCGGGACAATGCGTTCCTTTCTGCCGGCTCCGACATTCTGGCTTGTGAAGCTGGTCGAGGCCTGATACAGCGAGTTCATTGAAGTGTAGACAAAGCCCTCGATGTTTCCTGCTGCGGCATTTCCTGCCATTGCAATTGAGCCGAAGGAGTTGACGGACGACTGTATGAGGACGTTTGAGATATTAAAGACGGCTCCCTGAAGGCCTGCCGGAATTCCGATGTGGAGAATCTGCTTCAGCTTTCCCCTGTGGATCTTCAGCTTTCTTATGTCTACATGGTAGCAGGCTGAGCTTCTGACCATGCAGAGCACAACAAGAAAGGCTGAAACGTACTGCGAGATGATTGTCGCGATCGCGACTCCTGCGACGCCTAGGGAGAAGACTATCACGAAAAAGAGATTGAGGAAGACGTTTATTATTCCTGAAACGAAAAGGAAGGCAAGCGGTCTTCTTGTGTCACCGACAGCTCTCAGAATCCCGGCGCCGAAATCATAAGTCAGCATGGCCGGCATGCCGAGAAAAACAATACTCATGTACAGTACAGACTGATCTATCACATCATCTGGCGTTCCCATGAGCGTCAGAAGAGGGCGGGCTAGCACAAGGCCGAGCACGACAAGTCCCAGACCGCTGAGTATGGAAAGCAGGATTGATGTGTGCACAAGTTCTGATATGTTCTTCTCGTCCTTTGCTCCGTAATAGCGTGACATCATGACGCTGCTTCCTATAGAGAGGCCGAGAAAGATGTTGACAATGAGATTGTTAAGGCTGCTTGTAGAGCCGACTGCGGCCATTGCCTGCGGTCCTGTGAACTGACCGACGACGATTATGTCAGCTGCATTGAAAAGCAGCTGGAGGATGCCTGAAAACATCAGCGGGATGGCAAAGGCCAGGATCTTCGGGACAAGAGGTCCCGAGCACATGTCGATTTCGTAACTCTTTCTCATAACGAGCAGGAATATTATTACCATCTGTCCAAAAGATAAAGACGGGATAAGAAAAAAAAGACGGCTGATTTCTGTCTCAGCCGTCCTGCAGTTATGAAGTGCTGCTCACTTGTTCTTTTTCTTTGCGAGCTTTCTCTGTATGAGCTTCTGGATCTCGACAACAGGAATGATCATGAAGGCGAGAATGAGAGCCACAGCGAACTCGACCAGTGAGATGTGCTCAAAGTTGAATGCATCTCTCAGGAACGGGATGTAAAGCACGCAGCATGTAAGCACGAACGAACCGACCAGCGAGTACAGCAGGTACTTGTTCTGTCCCTTGATATGGAAGATGGACTTGTCCAGACTCCTCATGTTGAGTGAGTGGAAAAGCTCTGCCATTGAGAGCGTCAGGAAGGCCATTGTCATGCCGTCGGCGCTGTCGACAATATGAAGGGCACCGTTTTCCATGAACTCTCCGGTGAAGTAGCTGATCAGGGTGATGATTGACACTGCAAAGCCCTGAATGAAGCAGTTGACACCGACGCCGCCTGCGAAGATTCCCTCATCCTTCGGTCTCGGGCTTCTCTTCATGATGTCCTCTTCGCCTTTCTCCATTCCCAGTCCGATGGCAGGGAAGCAGTCTGTGATCAGGTTGATCCACAGCAGGTGAGAGGGTCTCAGGATCGTGAAGCCCATGACAGATGAGACAAAGATCGAGATGACTTCTGCCATGTTGCTTCCAAGGAGGAACTGGATGGCCTTTCTGATGTTGTCATAGATCTTTCTGCCTTCTGCGACAGCTGTGACGATTGTTGCGAAGTTATCGTCTGCGAGAACCATGTCAGCGACATTCTTCGTGACGTCTGTTCCCGTGATGCCCATGCCGACGCCGATGTCAGCATTCTTGATTGACGGAGCGTCATTGACGCCGTCTCCAGTCATAGCGGTGACGCGGCCCTTTCTCTTCCAGGCCTGGACGATGCGGACTTTATGCTCAGGCTGGACACGGGCATAGACTGAGTAGTGCTCGATCATCCTGTCAAGCTCATCGTCGCTCATGCCGTCAAGCGTGCTTCCTGTCGTTGCCTCATCAGCGTTTGTGATGATTCCAAGTTCCTTCGCGATGGCGACAGCCGTATCCTTGTGGTCGCCTGTGATCATGACGACGTGGATGCCTGCGCTCTTGCATTCCTCGACTGCGATCTTCACCTCAGGCCTGATCGGATCAATCATTCCGGTAAGGCCGATGAAGGTGAGGCCTTCCTCAATGTAAGAAGAATCGTAGTTGACAGGAGCTTCCTCCCAGAACCTGAAGCTGGCTGCGAGCACGCGCAGCGCCCTGTCTGCGAATTCCTTGTTCTTTGCCAGAATCTTTGCCCTGTCCTCATCAGTGATCGGGCGTACCTTTCCGTCTTCAAGAATGCTTGTGCACTTTTTGAGAATCTCATCCGGAGCACCCTTTGTGTACTGGACAAAATCCTCGCCGCCGTTGTCTGTATGGACTGTGCTCATCATCTTTCTGGATGAGTCAAACGGAGCTTCTCCGACTCTCCTGTATGTGCTGTTCTCAAGCTCGTTCTTGTTGATGCCGAGCTTGTAGGCATAGTTCACCAGTGCGCACTCTGTCGGCTCTCCGATCGCATTATTGTTCTCGTCCAGCTTGCTGTCGCAGCACAGCGACATTGCACGTGCCAGCAGTGTCTCATCGCTGGACCAGGAGTCAACGACAGTCATCTTGTTCTGGGTCAGCGTGCCTGTCTTGTCAGAGCAGATGACCTGCGTGCATCCCAGAGTCTCGACAGCTGTCAGCTTTCTGATGATTGCATTGTTCTTGCTCATCTTCGTGACACCGATTGACAGGACAATCGTGACGACAGCGGCAAGTCCTTCCGGAATGGCGGCGACTGCCAGCGAGATGGCGACCATGAAGGTATCAAGGATTCCTGAGAATGTTACAGTGCCGGTTGTGACATACATTCTGATCAGGTCGATGGCGAAGATCACGACACAGATGCCGAGCACGAGGTAGGTGAGGATCTTTGACAGCTGGTTGAGCTTGATCTGCAGCGGAGTGAGTTCTTCTTTGGCTTCAGAAATGGCAGTCGCGATCTTGCCCATTTCCGTATTCATGCCTGTGCCGGTGATCACTGCCTTTCCCCTGCCGTATACAACAGTGGAGCCCATGTACACCATGTTCTTTCTGTCTCCGAGCGGGACATCCTTGTCCTGGTCTGAGTAGAGCTTCTCAACCTGCTTGTCTACAGGAACCGACTCTCCTGTGAGGGCTGCTTCCTCGATCTTCATTGAAGCGCACTCGATGATCCTTCCGTCTGCCGGAACAGCGTCGCCTGCCTCAAGCACGACGATGTCTCCTGCAACGAGATCTTCCGAGTGGACTGTGATCTGCCTGCCGTCTCTGATGACCTTGCTCGTGGCAGCGCTCATCTCCTGCAGCGCCTCAATTGCCTTTTCAGCCTTGCTTTCCTGCAGGACGCCGAGAATTGCATTGAGCAGGACAACGACAAGAATGATGATTGCATCAGTGAACTCGACTTCACCGGCTGCAATGCTTGTGATGACTGACAGGACTGCCGCTATCATGAGGATGATGAGCATGGGCTCCTTCAGTTCATCGAAGAATTTCTTGAGCATGGAATCTTTTTTTGCTTCAGCGAGTTTGTTTTTTCCGTCACGCTCAAGTCGAAGAGATACTTCACTGGAAGACAGTCCGTCAAAGCCAGACTTCTGGCTTTTCAGAACCTCTTCACTTGTGGAGAGGTATTCTTTCATCGTAAAACCTCCATTCATACGATTTGCTATTCAGATTATTTATTAAATACAGTTTTGAAAAGAGAAAAACCGAATGGAGAATAATATTGTTTGCTTTATGGCAAAAATATTGCACAGCGCCTCTGAAGCATTTCCAGGTGAAAAAAAGGACCCCTGCAGCAAAGCTGCCAGGGGCCCGCTTTGAGTAAGGGCTGTTTAGGTTCAGGCTGCAGTGAAGGAAAGCCTCACTGTGCCGCTTTCTGCGATGAAGGATGAGTCTGTGCTGATGACGTTTCCGCTCTCATCGAAAGCCTGGAATGCGACGTTTTCTGTATTCATGTCAACCTTTATGTCATTATCAATGAAGCTTACTGCTGTTTTCGGCGGGACTGTTGCCCTGAGACGGAGTGTCACGACATCTGTCTTTGCTGCAAGACTGCTGACTGCGATCAGAGCGATGACTGCGATTAGAACTGCTTTTCTGAAAACTTTGAACATTTTGTTTAACCTCTCCTGTCTGTTTACACCCAACTTATACCTTTTTGATTTGCTAAAGTCAAGCTAATTTCTTGCAATAAAAAGAATTAACTTATGACATAAGCGGCCCGTCAAAGCTGTCTGACTTATGACATAAGCCATTTATAAACTGGTTTAGCAGGCAGGGGTTTTTCCAGCATATGTCAGAAGTCAGGCTGGAAAAATGGCAGAAAAGGCCGGTTTTTGTAATAAGTGACCCTTGTCATATGTTCACTTCTGACATATGTCAGCAGGCAGGGGAAAAGGGAATCTGAAGAACTTGTGACACAGGAAAAATCTTACTTTTTTGTAATGTTTTTCTGCTTTTCCAGCTACTTTTTTCCTGTGAACTGTTTTCTTTTCCCCTCAGCTTTACTTGTTCACCTCAATTCCTTAGAATTGAAAGCCGTATGATTTATGACAGACTTTGCAATCTGGACAGATATCAGGGGATTGTTCCCTCCCTTGTCCGCCTGGACGGGATTCTTTTCAGCTATGCGCAGGATATGGACAGCTTTGAGTCCAGCGAGAAGTACTGTACGCTCTTCATTGCTGATGAAGAGGGCGCGAGCATTGCCTCCGGCTGGAGGGAGCAGAGACTGTCAAATGATGTCATTGCGGCGGTAAGGCCTGAAAAGGGCAGCTTTGTGCTCATGCTTCCCGGCGAACGCTGGATTTTCAGGGGAAAGGCCCGCGTCCGCCGTTATTTTCTGGAGTAGTCTATGTTCAGCAAGAAAACAGCGCGCGTTAAAGATCTTATCATCGGCGGCGGCAGTCCTGTCGCCCTTCAGACAATGTATGACAGTCAGATAGCCAGCTGCGACATTGAGCAGGTTCTCCATCGCCTGAGACTGCTCAAGGCAATGGGCTGCGATCTGATCCGCTTTTCCTATGTCTCCAGTGCAGACAGGGAAAACTTCACTAAAATATGCAGAGCCGGCATCATGCCTGTTGTCGCTGACATTCACTTTGACTACCGCATGGCTCTTGAGGCTCTGGAGTGCGGAGCTGACAAGGTCAGGATCAATCCGGGAAACATCGGTCCGAAATGGAAGACAGAGGAGGTGGTGCATGCAGCCATGGCAAGCGGCGCCGCTATAAGGATCGGACTTAATTCCGGTTCCCTTCCGCGTGCCTTCGAGGGGCAGAAGAAGGAAGACATAATGGTCAACAGCGCTCTTGAATACCTTGACTGGTTTGTTTCCTGGGGCTTTGACAACACGGTAATCTCCCTGAAGGCCTCTGACATTGAGACGACAATAAGTGCGAATGAGAAACTGAGGGCAAGCTGCGACGTTCCGATCCATCTTGGCATAACGGAAGCAGGAGGGACTGTCAGCTCCTGCATCAAGAGCACATATGCCTTCACGCGTCTGTTTGACAGGAAGATAGGAGACACGATCAGGGTTTCAATCACAGGCAGCATTGAGGATGAAGTGCATGCAGGCGTTGAGATACTGAGGGCCTGCGGCCTGAGAAAGGGGGGAGTGAGGATTGTCTCCTGTCCGCGCTGCGGCCGGCACAGCTTTGACTCGCAGGGCTTCCTGAAGCAGGTGGAGAACAGGCTTCTCACTGTCGGCAAGGATATTACGGTTGCCATTATGGGCTGTCAGGTCAACGGGCCGGGAGAGGCTAAGAATGCCGATGTCGCGATCACAGGCATCGGACGCAAGGTCTTTCTGTATTACCAGGGACAGCTTTACAAGGATGTTGACATAGAACATGCTGAGTCAGAGCTTTTTGACCTGATCGGAAAGCTCTGAGACTGGGAAGAACACAGGAGTTATGAACGATAATATAGTTATAAAAGGTGCCAGGGAGCACAATCTGAAGAATATAGACGTCACAATACCCAAGAACAGCCTTGTCGTCATATCGGGCCTCAGCGGGTCCGGCAAGTCATCCCTGGCCTTTGATACAATCTTTGCAGAAGGACAGAGACGCTATGTGGAGTCTCTGTCTGCCTACGCGCGCCAGTTCCTCGGCAGGCTTGAGAAGCCGGATATCGACTCCATAGAGGGCCTGAGTCCTTCTATCGCCATTGAACAGCGCTCGACGCAGAGGAATCCGCGCTCGACAGTGGGCACGGTGACTGAAATCTATGATTATTACCGTCTGCTTTTTGCCAGAATAGGACATGTCTATTGTCCTGAATGCGGAAGGCAGATCAGCGAGATGAGCATTGACCAGATCATCGACAGCATCTTCTCTCATGAGGAAGGCGGCCGGCTCATAATCCTTTCGCCTGTGGCAATGGGCAGGAAAGGAGAGTTCAAGAAAGTTTTTTCAGATGCACTCTCTGCCGGCTACTCCCGCGTTGTCGTGGATGGAAAGACATACATGCTGGATGACGAGGTGCCTGTCCTTGACAAGCAGTACAAGCACAGCATTTCCATTGTGGTCGACAGACTCATACTCAGAAAGAGCGACAGGACGCGCCTTGCGGATTCTCTTGAGAGGGCCACGCAGATGAGCGACGGACTGGTGGAAGTGGAGTACGTCAGCGAGGGCAAGAAGGATTTCTTCAGCGAGCGCAACTCATGCCCTTACTGCGGGATCACTGTGCCTGATCTCGAGCCGCGCCTCTTTTCGTTCAACAATCCCTTCGGCGCCTGTCCTGAATGCAATGGACTGGGCATAAAGAGCGAGTTTGACATTGCCAAGATCATACCTGATCCTTCAAAAAGCTATAATGAGGGAGCCATTGTCACGCATAATGCGGATGCCAAGGTATCTCATGCCTGGATCAAGGCTCTTTCCGAGGCCTACGGATTCTCTCTCGATGCTCCTCTTTCGTCCTGGCCGGCAGAGGCCAAGAAAGTCCTGCTCTACGGCGGAGGAAAGCTGCTTGACATAAAATATGAGAACAGGAAGGGGACCGCATCTTTCAGCAAGAAGGAACAGTACCCGGGCATCCTTGTCGAGCTTGAGCGGCGCTACCATGAGACTCAGTCCTTTGCTGTGAGATGGATGTTCGAGCAGCTGCGGTACTCGCATGAATGTCCTGCCTGCCACGGCCAGAGGCTCAGAAAGGAAGCGCTCTCTGTCAGAGTAGGGGGACTCAACATCTGGCAGCTGACAAGTCTCAGCGTCAAGGACAGCGTCAGTTTCTTCGACCAGCTCCAGCTGACAGAGAATGAGCAGAAGATCAGCTTTCAGATCCTCAAGGAGATCAGAAGCCGGCTTGGCTTTCTCATGAATGTGGGACTCGGCTACCTGACGCTCTCCAGGGCAAGCGCCACTCTTTCAGGAGGCGAGGCCCAGCGCATCAGGCTTGCAACCCGGAAGCGCCCTTTCAGGAGTGCTTTATGTGCTTGACGAGCCTTCAATCGGCCTCCACCAGAGAGACAATGCAAAACTCATCGACACGCTGATCAATCTCAGGAATCTGGGCAACACTGTCATTGTCGTCGAGCATGACGAGGACACAATCAGGGCCGCAGACCATGTCATTGACCTTGGTCCCGGAGCAGGGGAAAGAGGCGGCTTCATCACAGCTCAGGGAACGCCTGCCGAGATTGAGAAGAACCCTGAGTCGATAACAGGCGCCTTCCTCAGCGGAAGGCTCAGCATCGACGTGCCCAGAGAGCGCAGAAAGGGCAATGGGAAGTTCATTGAGATCACTGGCTGCAGAAAGAACAACCTGAAGAACATCGACGTGAAGATCCCTCTGGGCCGGCTTGTCACGATCACAGGCGTCTCCGGGAGCGGAAAGTCAACCCTGCTCAATGAAATCCTCATTCCTGCCGTGGAAGATGCGATAACCAGAAAGAAGAAGATTGAGCTGTCAGGGTATGACGAGGTGCGCGGCATTGAGAACATAGACAAGATCATCAACATAGACCAGAGTCCGATAGGCAGGACGCCCAGAAGCAATCCTGCGACCTATGTGGGCTTCTTCACGCCCATCCGCGAGCTCTTTGCCAAGCTCCCTGAGTCCAAGGCCCGCGGCTACACGGCGAGCCGCTTCTCATTCAATGTCACCGGCGGCAGATGCGAGAACTGTCAGGGAGACGGCACGCTGAAGATAGAAATGCACTTCCTGCCTGATGTCTACGTCACCTGCGATGTCTGCCGCGGAAAGCGTTTTAACAAGGAGACGCTGCAGGTTGAGTACAAGGGCAAGAACATAGCTGACGTGCTCAACATGACTGTGGCTGAGGCTGTGGAGTTCTTCGCACCTGTCTCGTCAATCAGGACGAAGCTCGAGACGCTTATGAGCGTCGGCCTTGACTATATCCGCCTCGGACAGAGCGCTCTGACTCTTTCCGGCGGTGAGGCGCAGCGCATCAAGCTCTCGCTTGAGCTGAGCCGGAAGTCCACAGGAAAGACGCTCTATGTGCTGGATGAGCCGACGACAGGACTGCACTTTGCAGATGTCAAGAAACTGCTCGAGGTGCTCAACCGTCTTGTCGACCAGGGCAACAGCGTCATTCTAATTGAGCACAATCTTGATGTCATCAAGTGTTCTGATTATCTGATTGATCTGGGGCCTGAGGGAGGCGATGAGGGCGGCAGCATTGTGGCCCAGGGAACGCCTGAAGAAGTCAGTCTCGTCAGCAAAAGCTACACAGGTCAGTTTCTCAGGAGATACCTTTGAAGCTGAAGAGAGTACTGTCCGGCCTGATCCTGCTTTTTGCTGCCATGTCGCTTAACGCTTCTGAGGAAGCGGCGTACTTCATCACGCATGCAGATGATGCGGCAATCATGGAGATGGCCTCAGTGCGCGGCATGGACACAAGCCTTTCCGCATCACAGCTGAGGTCTCAGCTGCTGGACGGTCAGGAAGGCATCAGCCAGCAGAATGTGGATCTCACGCAGGATGGGGGCTCGTACTCTCTTGAAATTGTCAGCGCTGACAGCATGAGCGTCTCAGGCGACGGCATTGTCACACTCTCCGGCAATGCCTCTGTCCGCTTCACGATGGAAGGGGAGAGCAGCAGGACGCTGTATGCGGACAGAATGCTGCTGGATCCTTCTGCCGGACGCCTCACAGCCTATGGAAACGTCCGCTATGAGGACGATGACCAGACCAGCAGCATCGGAAACATCAGTGCGGACATCGTCACCTATCTTTATGATACGGGGGATCTGCTTGTCTCGGGCGGAACGACCAGCACCCAGCGCCAGAACAATGAAGGCGAGGATGTGACTTTCTACACCACAGGAAGCCTGCTGAACTACAGGAGCGCAGACGGAGGGCTTTTCTTTCAGGACGGCTATCTCACCTCAAATCCGGACACAGCCTATTCCTCAATCAGCGCACAGTCTCTCGCCCTGCTTGAAGGCGGGGACATGTTCCTCACGAACGCCTACCTTTCAATAGGAAGAGTGCCGCTGCTTTACCTTCCTTTCTTCTTCTATCCGGGCAGCAGGCTGGCCATAAATCCTTCCTTCGGCTTTGCCTCCGACAGGGGCATGTTCCTGTCCACCACGACAGAGCTTTTCGGCACTTATCCCAAGTTCTCATCCGCGGACGAGAGTTCCTTTGCCTCCCTTCTGAGGTCTGAAAGCGATGCATCGATGGTGTCAAACGGCCTTTACTACACTCAGGGAGAGCCGCAGTCTGCATTTGCCAGATGGGCTGTCGAGAGCGAAAGTTATTTCGCTCTCCTGGCTGATGTGTACCAGAATGCAGGCTTTCTGCTTGGCTTCGATACACTGGTGAAGCCGGCGGGCGTGCTCTCAATTTCTTCAGAGACAGCCTTCATACTGTCGCCTGTGCAGTCATATTACGACAGCAATTTCCGCTATTATACGCTGAATGAGGCAAATCTGTCGTCTTCATTCGGCACGCTTGACCTCTCGTTTCCCTACTATTCTGACCCCTATGTCCTGCGCAATTACAGCAACAGGCTGACAAGCTTCTCAATTGATTCTTTCTTCGGCTCCTACCAGACCTTTCCCTCAACGCGCTCAAGTACAATAACGAGCTATAATGCGAGTCTGACAGGATCCCTTTATCTTCCCTCATCTGCATCAAACTCCTTTGTCCAGACGCTGCGCCTGTCATCAATCACGGCCAATGCCTCCTTTGACTGGAACAGCATAGAGCAGCGCTATGAAGTCAGCGACATCACTCTGCCTTCATTCAGCTTCACGCTTTCAGGAGACATCTTCAGCTTCACTACAGACAGAGAGAGGGAAGAGGGCAGCAGCTCTCAGGCCGGAATATCGGACTATTTCATACTTTCAGATCCGCTGCTGTATGACCTGTTCGTCCTCACTCCGCGCCGGCAGGCCCTGAGCACGAACACAGAGTACGGCGTCTCTCTCAGCTACAGCCTAACGGAAAGGCTCAGCAACAGCTTTGAATATGACATGGATCAGAGCGAGATCTTTGACAGGGAGTTCTCAAGCGACACGTCTCTTAGACTCCAGCTTGAAGCCGTAATGGGAAACTGGTTCTCTTTTGGACAGACCCTTACTCCCAGCTACAGCTATGACTATGATGAGAGCGACAGGGAGAGCAGGGATCATTCGTTCAGCCTGCTGTCCGCCACCAGCGCAAGCATACCGGTCCTGGGACTCAGCTATAATTTCAGCGCCTATCTTTACCGCATTGAACAGAGTGAGGACACGCTGGGGCAGAACAGGAGTGAGACTGTGTACCGCTTTGACAGCGACAATGTCAGGACACACAGTCTCACGTTCTCAAAAAGTTTCGGCTCGGTTGACAATTACGGTCAGCTCACTCCGTCCTTAAGCTACACACTGCCGCCGTTGTCAGCATCAGTCCAGCCGGCTGTCAGCTACAGGATAGGGGGAGTCAGCACCTCTTTCTCCTGGGCCTTCAAGGAAGACAGTACAGACGGAAGGTACAAAAGCGATGACATAAGATGGTCCTTTGCCCTGACTTATCCTCATCTCACCTTCAACGTGTCTGCCCTTTATGAGAGCGGCGAGGACAGAGAAAGGCTTTTTGATCCTCTCTCTTTAACTTCATCGCTGACTCTGCGAAGCGAGGACAGGGCCTGGTCTGTCACAGAGTATCTTGACTTTGACGCATACAGCAGCGCGGGACGGAACATAGTGAATGACCTGAGGACAGTGATCAGCATTCCCTCCCTTGACTTCACGTTCAATTTCACGACTGACGGAGGCTCTCTCGTTCCTGAGTATTTTGAGATACGCAGCAGTGTCAGCGACTTCAGCATCTACATGTGGAAGAACAGGATACGCTTTTCCCTCATTCTGGACGGACGCCTGCGCTACGACTTCCTGAATCCCTATTCCTCATCGCTGAGCCTGAAGACAGGGCTGAGCTTTTCGATTGCAGAGTTCCTTGATCTGAACATAGCGCTGACAACGGCGAACAACGGATTCTACCGCTATATGGACAACGGATCATTTTCCTTTGCCCTCATGGCTGAGGACCTGCTGCGCTCATTTGACTTCTTCGGAGACGGACGCTACAACACCCAGTTCAACATGGAGGCCTTTGACATAGAGCTTGTCCACTACATGGATGACTGGGACCTGCATTTCCGCTACACGGCGAGTCTGGAAAACGATGATATGGGCAACTACAGATGGAACCCGTCTTTTGCTGTTTACCTGAGATGGGCTACAATACCTGATCTGAAGGTGGACCAGACCTGGAGCCAGACATCCTCAGGCAGCTGGACCAGATCCTCCAGCCTTTATACGGACGGTTAGTTTTTATGACAATATATTTCAATGATGTGAGTGAAATGGAAAAGGTGCTGGGCATCAATGACAGCAACCTTGCTTATCTTGAATTTCTTTTCTCCTGTCCTCTCTCAACGAGGGGAAACCAGCTGATCATAGGAAAGGATGACGAGCGCTTTCCCAAGCTGATCAGCCAGCTTACGCAGCTGGCAAAGGACAGACTGGAGCCCTTCAGCGAGAGTGAGCTCTACATGGAGTGGAATGCCATGAATGAGGGAGCCTCCGGTGCCGTCAGCGAGTACAGCCTCATCGTCTCCGGCCGCTCCGTCTGGCCGAAAAGCCGGAAGCAGAAAGAGTATCTGGCCTCGCTTTTTGAGAATCAGGTCGTCTTTGCCACAGGCCCGGCCGGCACGGGAAAGACCTTTCTTGCCATTGCCTATGCCCTGAACCAGGTGCTCAGCGGAAAGAAGCAGAAGCTTGTGCTGACGCGTCCTGTCGTCGAGGCCGGAGAAAGCCTGGGCTTTCTTCCCGGGGATCTCTCGCAGAAGCTGAATCCTTATCTGAAGCCCCTGTACGATGCAATGGAGTTTTTCATCACGCCGTACCAGATAAAGAGGATGGAGGATGCAGGCCAGATTGAGATCAGTCCTCTTGCCTACATGCGCGGCCGTTCCCTCAACAGATCTGTCGTGATTCTTGATGAGGCCCAGAACACGACAAAAGGGCAGATGAAGATGTTCCTCACAAGGCTTGGAGAAGACAGCAAGGCCGTTATCACAGGGGACCTGACTCAGATTGACCTGCCGAAAAAGAATGACAGCGGCCTGGTCCATGCGCTTTCCCTGCTTCATGACATCGAGGGCCTGGCTGTGGTACAATTCTCACGAGGCGACATTATCCGCTCAAGGCTTGTGAAAGCAATCATCGCCTGTTATCAGGAAGAGGAGGAGAAAGACTGGAATGCCTGAAAAGAGTCCTTTGCTGACTAATGGTAATGACAAGTACAGACCGAAGACTGTGCTCCTGCTCATTCTGCTTTTCGCTCTTAACGTTATCCTGGGAATTGTCATTCCCATCCTGAGCGAGTCGAACTCGCTTTATTCTGTTGAGCTGCTTTACGCTTATCAGCCGGGAGAGCTTGCCAACGAGGATGTCATTGCTCCATATGACTTTTCATTCACTGATGAGATCGCGACAGAGCGGCTCAGAGAGGAAAATGCCGCAGCAGTGATCCCCCGCTTCACATATTCAATGGCCCAGACGCAGCGAATGGATGCGCTGGCCCGGCAGACGGTTCAGGCGATCAATGACAGCGATACGGCTGCTCTGGAAAGCCTTTTTTCTTCCGGCGAGGCTGATGCAGAGGCCCTGATCACAAAGTTTGCCCTGCTGGATGAGGAAGGGAAGGCTGACACAGCCCTGCTG
>CALXRC010000022.1 GCA_944390865.1 uncultured Spirochaetales bacterium
CAGGTGAACCGGCAACGGAGCCTGTGGGCAGAACACTCACGTCCAAGCCTTCAGGCTTGTCCTGAAGGTCGTTGACGTCTGATGCCGGATTCAGCCCTTGACGAGGTGAATTGCAAAGCCGCCGACTTCTTCGTTGAAGTAGCAGACCTTCATTCTGCCCTTTGCATCGTACTTCACGCTCTCTTGCCTGATTGTGAAGCCTTTCTTTGCAAGGTAGGCGGCTGTCCTCTCAAGATCAGGGCAGCGGAAGGCCAGATGGCCCTTTGTTCCATAGAACGGGCTCTTCATGATCTCCATTGACTTGTCCATGAAGATTGAGGAGTTTCCGTTATTGACTGTCATGCCGAAGAGGGCGAAGGTGGAAGCGGTCTTTTCTGCTTCTGCGCTGTCGGCCGTGTTGATTCCGACATGGACGAACTCAAGGCCCTGAACTGCGAGCACTGCTTCCTGACACAGGCGCGTGATCTCATCCCACTGTTCATTTTCGATCAGGTCTGCCTTGACCATCCAGCTTCCGCCGATTGTCAGCACGTTCGGTGTCTTGGCATAATCAACGACATTTGCAGGATTGATTCCGCCTGTGGTCATGAACTTCACCTGAGGGAAAGGTCCTCCGAGATCCTTGAGCATCTTAACGCCGCCGCTTGCCTCTGCGGGGAAGAACTTGAGTGTGTCAAGGCCGAGAGAGAGGCCGAGTTCAATCTCGCTTGGAGTGCAGACGCCGGGCACGCACGGAATATTGTTCTCTGTGCACCATCTGACTGTCTCAGGATTCAGACCGGCGGAAACAATGAACTGGGCACCGGCTGCGACAGCCTTCTTTGCAATTTCAGGATTGATGACTGTTCCTGCACCGACAACCATTTCAGGGCACTCTCTGGTGACATTCTTTATTGCCTCTTCAGCAGCAGCCGTGCGGAATGTGATCTCTGCTACAGGGATGCCGCCTTTGATCATAGCCTTTGCGAGAGGCACGGCTTTCTCTGCATCATCGATTTTTACAACCGGCACAATTCCGATGTCATGAAAAAACTTCAGTAATTCAGCTTTTGTCATAATTCACTCCTTTTTTGTCTGAGTTAAATGCATTATAACACAGGATTTCTGAAAATGAAACATTGTTTCGAAAATTTGTTGACGGATGGGATTTTATGCCATACAATCAAAAACATAAATAAGCAGATGGAGGAAGAAATGGCAAACAAATACGTTACATTCGGCGAGATCATGCTCCGCCTTAAGAGCCCGGAGAGACAGAGACTGTTCCAGAGCCCCAGCCTTGAGGCGACATTCGGCGGCGGAGAGGCAAACGTAGCAGTTTCCCTTTCAGTTTTCGGTGAGGATGCAAAGTTCGTTTCAGCTGTTCCTGACAACGCAGTAGGCGAGGCCTGTGTCAGAGAGCTGATGAAATACGGTGTCGATACAAGCGCCATCAACAAGGTCAAGGGCGGAAGACTCGGCATTTACTATCTTGAGACAGGCGCCAACCAGCGTCCGTCACTCGTTGTCTACGACAGGGCAGAGAGCGCAATCGCAAAGTCAACAGTAAAGGATTTTGATTTCGCCTCAATCATGAAGGGCGCCACATGGTTCCATACAACAGGCATCACGCCGGCTGTCAGCCAGGAAGCCGCAGACTGCGCCCTTGAGGCAATGAAGGAGGCCAAGAAGGCCGGAGCTACAGTCTCAATTGACCTGAACTACAGAAAAAAACTCTGGAACTACGGCAAGAAGGCTCCAGAAGTGATGAGAGAGCTTGCAAAGTACGCTGATGTCATCATCGCAAACGAGGAAGACATCCAGAAGTGCCTCGGAATTGAAGCTGACAGCGATGTCACATCCGGCGAGCTTGACACCAAGGTCTACGAAGCACTTGCAGCCGAGGTCAAGAAGCAGTTCCCGAACATCAGTGTCGTCGCCATCACCCTGAGAGAGAGCAAGTCTGCCGACAGGAATGGCTGGAGTGCAGCTCTCAGCGGAAAGACAGGCTTCTATCTTTCAAGGCACTATGAGATCACAGACATCATCGACAGAGTCGGAGGCGGAGATTCCTTTGCAGCCGGCATCATCTATGCCCTCAGCCACTATGATGACGAGCAGTACGCAATCAACTTTGCTGTTGCCGCCTCATGTCTGAAGCACTCAATTGACGGAGACTTCAACCTGTCAAGACTCAGTGAGGTCGAGGCTCTGTGCAAGGGAGACGGATCTGGACGCGTCCAGAGGTAAATCAGTCATCGCGAGATGAGAAATTCTCCTTGGAATAAATCGTTTCTCTCCGGGACCGGGTCCTTGCCGGTCCCGGAGTCTTGTTAAGGAGGCATAATGAAGAAAGTCTTTCTCTTAGGAGATTCAACCTGTGCCGTCAAGGAGGAAGAGGCCCGTCCTGAGACAGGCTGGGGCGAGATGTTCGCTCCTTATCTCAGGGATGGATGGACCCTGGTCAACCTTGCCAGGAACGGACGTTCGACGGAGATGATCCTGCTTGAGGGCATTTTCTACGACTGCTTCTGGCAGGCGGAGAGGGGAGACTGGGTGCTCATCCAGTTCGGACACAATGAGAACAAGAAGGAAGTCTTCCGCTATACAGATCCTGACGGAAAGTTTGTGTTCAACCTCTGCTATATGGCAGGCAATCTGCTGAAAAAGGGCGTGCATGTCGTCTTCCTGAGCCCGATAAGCAGAAGGCATTTCGAAAACGGAAGGGCTGTCAGCACGCACTTCGGCTATCCTGAGGCAATGCGCCGTACGGCAGCAGCGCTTGGCCTTCCTTTTGTTGAGCTGACAGAGAAGACGCTTGCCATTCTCAATGAGACAGGAGATGAGGAGTCAAAGAAGTGGTTCATGAACTTTCCTGCCGGAGTGTATGAAAACTGGCCGGATGGAAAGTCTGATGACACCCATCTCCGCCCTGAAGGAGCCAGCTGGATCGCATCTCTTGTGTATGAAGGGCTGAGAAGCTGTAAAGCGGACTTTCTGAGACAGGAGAAGGATGAACAGTGATGAAAAGGCACATTGAGCCGGCTGAAAGCACGGCTGATGCGCCTTCAGGTGCCTGCTAAGTGCAGTTCCTGCAATTTATTTTCCTCTTACATCTTTACTTTTCTTTCTGCTCGTGCTAATCATTCACTGTATAAAGGGCGTGTAGCTCAGCGGGAGAGCACTACCTTCACACGGTAGGGGTCTGCAGTTCGATCCTGCACACGCCCATTTTTTTGTCTTCAGGTGTGCAATGATCACAGTTTCATCACGGACAATGAAAGGAAACAGGACGCTTGGCGTCAACCGCCTTCCTTTTTTCCGCTCTGCTGAGCACAGCCAGCATCTCAATGTCTCGATGCTCACACAGGAAGAGCAGGAGGGCTACGGTTATGAGACAGGCTTCAGGATCCTTCCTTACCTGATGCAGGATGAGTTTTCGCGCCAGAGAGAAGGGATAAGCATAAAAACGGTAATTCTGGAAAATGATCATCTCAGGGCAGAGTTCTGGCCTGATTACGGCTTCCGTCTGATGTCACTTGTCAGGAAGGACTGCGGCAGGGAGCTGCTTTTCAGCAATTCCTGCCTGCAGTTTGCAGATCTGGCTATCCGCAAGGCCTGGTTCAGCGGCGGCATTGAATGGAATCTGGGGCAGCTCGGGCATGCATTCACGACCTGCGAGCCTCTTTTTGCTGCGGTGGTCGAAACCGGAACAGGCTCCTTTCTGCGCTGCTGGGAATACGAACGGTGCAAGAGGCTGTACTGGTCAATTGATTTCCATCTTGATGACGGCGATGACTTCCTTTCTGTCTATCTGAGGGTCGTGAATCCTTTGAAAGAGGCTGTTCCGTTTTACTACTGGACGAATACTGCGGTGCCTGAGGAGCCGGATGCAAGAATCTATTCCGGAAGCGATGACATCATATACATTGATCAGGCCTCCCTCGCATCAGGGGCCAGAGAGCGCCTTATGGCACACGGCAGTCTGCCTTACATTGACCGCATCGCACCTGACAGGGACTTCTCCTATCCTTCATCATTCCCGTACTCAAATGAGTATTTCTTCCAGAACCGCCGCAGCCTTGACCAGACCTGGGAAGCTGTAAGCTATTCTGACGGCTGGACCTTTCTTGAGCGTTCCAGCGAGAGACTGTGCTACAGGAAGATGTTCTGCTGGGGCACGAATCAGGGAGGCCGTCACTGGGAGTCCTTCCTTTCCCCGGAAGGAGACGGACGGTATGTTGAAGTCCAGGCCGGCTTTGCCCGCACGCAGATGCACGGTTTCGACATCCCTGCCGGAACACAGTGGGATTTTGTCCAGTTCTTCACTGGAGAGAAATACAGCAGCAGCTTCAGCGGCGAGTGGAAGAGTGAGCGCAGCCGGATTTATTCGCTTCTGGATGAAAAGATTCCCTCATCCCTTGTGAAAGAACGTCTTTCACTCTACAGGAAGATGGCAGGGCAGCCTGTCTCGCAGCTTATTCATCAGGGCAGCGGCTGGGGCGCCCTGGAGAACCTCAGGGATGAGAAAGCCTGTCCTGAAGGCTTTTTCTTTCCATCATCATCACTGACTGAGGAGCAGGAAAGCTGGATCCGTCTGCTGAAGGAAGGCCGTGTTGAGGAAACAGGAGATGATGAGCTTCCTCTTTCATACATGAGTGACATGCGCTGGCATGACTGTCTTGAGAAGGCCAGTGAGGGCAGCGTGACAGCACTGAACCTGCTTGGAATCATGCTCTTTGAAAACGGCCGCTTTGCTGAGGCTCAGGAGAAGTTTGAAAAAGCGCTTTCCATACGCCCCTCAGCTCTCACGCTGCGCAATCTGAGCCAGTGCGCCCTCTGCCGGGGTGACAGACAGTCTGCGCTTGAGTACATGAGACGCTGCTGCGCGCTGTCAGAAAAGAGGGAGTTTGTCCAGGAATATATTGAAATGCTGCCTGCCGGAGAGGCCTTTGCCTTCTACAGCAGCCTTGGAAAAGAGCTGAGGAACAATGAGCGGATCATGCATGCCGTGCTTCCTGCAGCCATTGAGAGACTGGAATATGACTTTCTGGCACGCATTTACTCAGCTGAGCCTGCCGTGATAAGAGAGGGCAACAGAGCCTACTCAGACGGCTGGTTTGTCTATGAGGCCCTGAGAAAGGCCAGAGAAGAGGGCCGTGTCTTCTCTCCTGAGCTGGTTGAGGAGTGCAGAAAGGAAGACAGGCTTCCGTTCTTTGCCGATTTCCGCCAGGGCTGATCACAGCAGTCTGCCGAGGCGCGCGTCAAGCACCCCGTCTCTTATTGTCGGACAGTCTCTTTTCTGGCTGTACGAGCTCAGTATCAGGGCAATGCCGATCTCATCATCGTTGAGGCCTGCCGGATAGAAGGGATTTGTGAAGACAGTCCGTTCTCCAGCGCTCACATGCGAGAGCGTGAGCGTGGTGTTGCCCGCAGCATGTCCGCGGTGGAAGATGAAGGGCAGGAAGACGGCATCTCCTTCACTGTTGACGCAGCGGATTCCTTCTTCTGTGATCACTCCATATTCTCCTCTGACCTCAATTCTCTTTCCATACAGGGCGGAGTGATACTGGTTTGTCGAGAAATCTGAAATGAAGAGCCTGTCTCCGAAGCTCAGGATTCTTAGCTTTCTCGTGTAGGCTTCCTGCTCTTTTGTCCTGATGATTCTGTCTCTTGCGCCTGTCTTTGTGATTGAAGATGAAAAATCCCGGGAAAGAATCTCATCAGGCATCCTGTCATCAAGGTCAAGGATCAGGCGGGCAATGGCCGCCGCATGATGATTATGAAGGCCTGAGACAGACAGCTGGCTGACCTTTCCGATCAGCGGCAGGCTGGCAATCACAGATGCGTAAAGCGGGGTGAATGGATACTGCTCTGCCACAGCTCCCTTCATTGTCAGGAAAGCACTGTTCTCCTCATCTGAAAGAGAGAGGAAGCTTGTCTCGCTGATGACGCTTTCTCCCCTGTTCATGAGAAAGTGCATTCTTTCGGCAAAGAGCGCGGGCGAACCTGCGGCAATGACTGTGTCATGATCAGCCGCCAGTGCTTCCTCGATTTGAGAGAAGGCATTGATGCCTGCCTTTCGCAGCACGAGTGCACGTTCCCTGTCATGAGTACAGACTGCGCTGATCGTCAGAAGCTCAGGAAGAGCATGTGAAATCCTGTGATAGAACTGAGCCCTCCATCCGGAGCCCAGCAGAACTGCTTTCATGTGAAAGATTATAGCAGATTTTTTTACATCGGATGCGTTTTTTCCGGACAGATTTCCAGCAGGGTCCGCAAAGGCCCTGCCGGAAAGGCTGTTACTGCTCTTCGGGCTCCCAGCCCATTATCGCAGAAAGCTTGTCGGTCACATCCTTGATCTGGCTGACTGTCTTCTCAAAGTCAGCCTGGTTGAATCTGAAAAGCGGCCATGAGACAGACATGGCTGCAATGACAGTGTCGGAGTAGTCCCTGATCGGGGCTGCGATGCACATGATGTTGTCTTCATGCTCCTGGTCATCAATTGACCAGCCGCGTCTTTTTATCAGAGCAAGCTGCTCCTTCAGGGCATCCACGCTGACCACGGTGCGGGAAGTGTAGGGCTTGAGCACATGTGCCTGAAGATAAGTGTCAAGCTCAGCCGGACTCATTTCCGACAGGAAGATCTTTCCGATGGCTGTACAGTACAGCGGGATTGTCTTTCCTATGCGCGAATACATTCTCAGCGTGTAGCTGGATTCCTCTTTCAGCACATAGACAGCCCTGTCTCCCTCAAGAATGCCCATGTGGACAGTCTCTCCAAGGCTCTGGCACAGCTGGCGTGCAAAAGGCCTGGCACTGGCTATGATGTCAGTGTTCCCCAGTGCCCTTGAGCCGATGGAAAAGAGCTTGAGCGTCAGTGAATAATAATCTGTGTCATCACGGCAGACATAACCAAGACCTGACAGCGTGTTGAGAAAGCGCAGCAGGGTTGCCTTGGGCAGGTCTGTCTCCCTTGAGAGATTCTCAAGATTGATGCTTCCTGCCCTCGACAGCACTTCAAGAATCCTGACAGTGCGCACAACAGCGCTCATTCTGGCCTTGTCATCGGACTGTTCTTTCAAATAATCAACCCTCGAAGTAGTTTTTCGCGTTGTTGAAGCAGATGTCCTCAACAATCTTTCCTGTCTGCTCTTTGTCGTAGTAGATCTCTCCGTTCTCAGCCCAGGTTCCGATGAGATTGCACAGTATTCTTCTGAAATACTCATGGCGTGAGTAGGAAAGGAAGCTTCTTGAGTCTGTGAGCATTCCGACAAAGCGGGAAAGCAGGCCCAGGTTGCCAAGTGTCTGCATCTGCTCGTACATGCCGTCCTTGTGATCGCAGAACCACCAGCCGGAGCCAAGCTGCATCTTGCCCGGAATTCCATCGCCCTGATAGCAGCCCATCAGCGTGGCAAGAGAGTAGTAGTCCTTCGGGTTGAGAGAGTAGAAGATTGTCTTAGGCACATTGTTCTCCGCGCTGAGCTGCGAGAAGAAAGTTGACACGTCCTGAGCGAGTTCTCCGTCGTAGGATGCGTCATAGCCTGTGTCCGGACCGAGCTTTTTGAACATTGTGATGTTGTTGTCCCTGATCGATGCGAAGTGAAGCTGCATGACAATGTTGAGTCTCTTGTACTCTCTGGCCAGAGCTGCCAGCACGTATGTGATGTAGGCATCGGCCTCTTCTGCGCTCAGGCTGCCGCCGTAGAGCTTCTTCTGCAGGATCTGCGTGACCTCTGCCTCTGATCTGAATGTGTGCGGGCAGTAGACGAGAGCGTGGTCTGTTGCCCTGCAGCCGAGTGAGACAAAGAACTCAAGGCGCTTTACCAGAGCCTTCACGACATCGTCAGCAGTCTTGATCTCAATGCCTGAGACCTGAGAGAGCTTTGTTATGTAGCCGGCAAAGTCATCCTTCTCGATGTGGATTGCCTTGTCCGGGCGGAATGACGGAATGACCTTTGCAGGGCATTTGCCTTCTGCTGCTATCTTCTGGTGCATGGCCAGATCATCAGCAGGATCATCTGTTGTTCCGACAGCGTAGACTTTGAATTTCTTCATGATGCCGAAGACTGAAAGATCAGGATCGGATGCGAACTTCTCGTTTGCCTCGTCGTAGATCTTTCTGGCGTTCTTTCTGTTCAGCACGTCATAGATGCCGAAGTAGCGCTGAAGCTCCAGATGAGTCCAGTGGTAGAGCGGGTTGCCGATGAGGTTCTCCATTGTGCCGGCCCAGGCCATGAACTTGTCAAAAGGATCGGCATTGCCTGTGATCAGCTCTTCGTTGACGCCGTTTGATCTCATTGCCCTCCACTTGTAATGGTCTCCGCCAAGCCAGGCTTCCGTGATTGTGGAGAATCTCTTGTTCTCTGCGATCTGAGAAGGAATGAGGTGGCAGTGATAATCGAAGATAGGCATATCCTTGGCATGATCGAAGAAAAGCTCCTTCGCGCAGTCATTCATCAGCAGGAAATCTTCATCCATGAATTTTCTCATAATACAACTCCATCCTTGAAAATTGAGATTTCGGCATAACCGTTAAGTTCGTTCTTTGTCCTTATCTCACCTGAGGCGACTTTGACAACATACTGCAGAAGGTCATTCGTGACAGTCCTTGCCTCCTCGTTGAGAAGGCGTCCTGCATTGAAGTCAATCCAGTTTTCCTTTTTCTTCGCAAGCTCGTTGTTGGTTGCGATCTTCACAGTGGGAACCGGAGCTCCGAGCGGAGTGCCCCGTCCTGTCGTGAAAAGAATCATGTGAGCGCCGGCAGCGCTCTGGTCTGTGGTGGAGACAATGTCGTTTCCAGGTCCGGAGAGGAGGTTCAGACCGCTTTTTGTGATCCTGTCGCCGTACTCCGCAACGCCTGTGATGACGCTCCTTCCGCCTTTCTGGACGCAGCCCAGGCTCTTGTCCTCAAGCGTGGAGATTCCGCCGGCCTTGTTGCCGGGTGAGGGGTTTTCGTAAACGACCTGTCCGTGGCTGGTGAAGTAATGCTTGAAGTTGTTGATCAGGCTGACAATCTGCTCAAAGACTTCTCTGTTCTCGGCTCTGTCCATCAGTACCTGCTCAGCACCGAACATCTCAGGCACCTCTGTAAGTATCGCAGTTCCTCCCATGGCGGTGAGCTCGTCGCAGAAGCGGCCTACAAGCGGATTTGCCGTGATTCCGGAAAAGCCGTCAGAACCACCGCACTTGAAGCCCACTCTCAGTCTGGAAAGAGGCACGCTCGTGCGCCTGTCGCCTTCCATCTCATGGCTGATCTGGGCAAGCAGCTGCCTGCCGGCCTCAAGCTCGTCCTCAACCTTCTGGCAGGTCAGGAACTTGACTCTTGACTCATCAACCTGTCCCACCAGCTCCCTGAATGACTCGGGCGTGTTGTTCTCGCAGCCTAATGAGAGAACAAGCACTCCTCCAGCATTGGGGTGATGGACAAGATCTGCGAGAATCTTCCTTGTGTTCTCATGGTCGCCTCCGAGCTGGGAACAGCCGAATGGATGAGTCCAGACATGAACTCCGTCGCCTGTGAAGATGTTTTTCTCTGCCCAGGAGACAAGCTCCTGCCCGATGCGGTTGACGCAGCCCACAGTCGGAATGATCCATAGCTCATTGCGGATTCCAATGTCCCCGCTGCTTCTCTCATAGGCCATGATGGCCGGAATCTTTCCCTTCCAGCCGTCCTCTCTCAGTCTGGCTTCCTCAATGTACTTTTCCGCCTTCTTTTCATCATAAGTGTATTCAGCCTCTTCGCTGAGGAGCGTCCTGATATTGAAGGCATGGACATGAGAGCCGCGCGGGATGTCGGCAGTGGCCGCCCCGATCGGATAGCCGTACTTGATTACTTTCTCTCCCTTCCTGATGTCCTCAAGAGCCATCTTGTGGCCTGCAGGGACATCAGTCTCGAGAGTGTAGGTGACACCGTCCAGACAGACGATATCACCTTTGAACATGCCCTCAACGGCAACTGCGACGTTGTCTCTGGGCGTGATCCTGATCAGTTTTTCCATGGCAACCCCTCAGTTCAGGCTTCTGACTGCTGCTTCGACACCTTCTTCGAAGATTGTCTTCAGGTATGTTTCAACTGCATCGCTGAAGCCGTCGATTGAGGTGAGATCCATTGACCACCAGTCCTCCTTCGTGAGGATGGCCTTTGTCAGCGCCTTTGCCTTGCAGCCATTGCACTTGTAGCTTTCACTGTAGAGGGAAGCGAAGACCTCGAGGTATTCCCTGTTGTCTTTGATCAGGTACTTCTCTCCTTTCCTGCTGCCGACAAGCGCATCACCTTCAAACTCAGTTCCCTGATAGAAAGCGATCAGAGCGGCAAGAGAGAGTGCAAGATGCTGAGGAACCTTTCCTGTCTTCTTCACATAGCCAAGGATTGACGGGAGGTCTCTTGTCTTGAACTTGGATACGCTGTTGAGGGAGATGGACAGCAGGAGATGCTCGATGTAGGGGTTCTCGAAGCGCTCAAGCACGTCTGCCGCGTACTTCTTCAGCTCCTCGACATCTCCGTCCATAGACGGGATGATCTCGTTGAAAAGTCCGTCTCTCATGTACTTGCCGATCACTTCGCTCTTCACAGAGTCCTCGACTGTGTTGATTCCGCTGAGGTAAGAGGCGAGGGACATCATCGTGTGTGTTCCGTTGAGGATGCGCACCTTCCTTGTCCTGTAGAAAGTCATGTCATCTGTCCAGACGACATTGAGGCCTGCCTTTGCTGTGGGAAGCTCGTCATCATATGTCTTCCTGTGGCATTCAATGACCCAGAGGTGGAAGATTTCTGCCGTGTCGATGAGATTGTCCTTGTAGCCGAGCTTTTCGCAGATGGCGTCAGCCTCTGCTCTCGGATAGCCGGGAACGATTCTGTCAACGAGGCTGTTGCAGAAGTCGCAGGCTGTCTCAACCCAGCTGATGAAGCCTTCTTCGAGCTTCCATTCCTGAGCGTACTGGAGCACGATCTTTCTCAGATTGTCGCCGTTCTTGTCGATAAGCTCGCAGGGGATCATGATCAGGCCCTTCTTCTCATCTCCGCTGAAAGCCTTGTATCTGCGGTAGAGGAAGGCGCACAGCTTTCCGGGGAAGCTTGTCTGCGGCTTGTCTTCCAGCCTGTCGCCCTCATGGTATGCGATGCCTGCCTCTGTCGTATTGCTGATCACGAAGCGGAGATCTGGATTCTCTGCCTGTGCGATGAAACTCTCGTAATCGCTGTACGGATTGATGCAGCCGGCAACAGACGTGATCTGGCGGAACTCCTCAACCGGCTTTCCGTTCTGGATTCCTCTCAGACAGGTTGTGTACAGACCCTTCTGATCGTTGATCATCTGCCCCATGCCGTTTGCAAGCGGCTGGACCATCATGACATTTCCGTTGAAATCTCCTTTCTCGTTCAGGTTGTCAATGATCCAGTCGACAAAGGCCCTGAGAAAGTTGCCTTCACCGAACTGAAGCACCTTGACAGGCCTCTCAACGGTCTTTACGCAATCAACAATGCTTTTCATATTATTTTTCCTCCTGATTTGGATGACTTTTTATTGCAGTTTGAGCTGTTCGGGGCAGGATCAGGGTGCAGGGCTGTCCTGCGGGCCGTCAGATGGCGTGTTTTTCTGTTTTCTCCTGCAAAATGAAACATGATTCCACTTTAAACCCGCATATGCTGATTGTCAACAAATTAATGGGGATGAGAATGAGCGCCGATTCCATTTTTGTGCAAAACTGCAGGCCTGTTCAATTTGTAAAAAACCGGACAATTTTTCTTGCAAATACTGCATGCCGGCTCTATAGTTTCCTTATGGGTAGACGCGTTGCATTCATTCTTGCCTCCATTCATGAGGGTTCCAGCGTCCATATGTTCCGCCGGAGCCTGAGCGCCTTTGACATCAGGAAAGACGCGCTCTTTGTCTTTCCGGGAGGCCGGCTGAACTACAAGCCGGGAAACGAGTATCTGCGCAATTCCATTTATGACCTGGCCAACAGGGAGAATTTTGACGGGCTTGTGGCCTGGACCAGCTCTCTCACAGGAGCCGCAGGGGTGGATGAGGTGTCTCAGTTCATGTCCCGCTACAGCGGTCTGCCTTCCGTTGCTGTCGGTCTCAAGGTCAGTCCTGATATCCCGGTAGTGGACTTTGATGCATACAAGGGCTTCTATGCCCTCGTGAAGCATTTCATCACAGTGCACAGGAAGAGACGCATTGCCTTTCTGCGCGGTCCTGAGAACCATGAGTCAGGACAGGAGCGCTACAAGGCCTACCTTGATGCGCTCACAGACAGCGGCATCAGCATAGACTACGATCTTATTTCCAGCCCCACGCCCTGGGGAGAAGGCCGTGCAGCCCTGCAGGAGCTCATTGTCACAAGAGGGCTTGTGCCTTCACTGGATTTTGACGCCCTGGTCTGCGCCTCTGACTTCATGATGCTTTCTGCCGTCCGCCGCCTGGAGGAGCTGAGCGTCAGCATTCCTCATTCGGTTGCTGTCGCCGGCTTCAATGACAGCCATACGAACAAGCTGCTTTCCGTGGCCCCGACAACGGTCCGCATGCCTATTGACGGCATGATGGATACGGCAGCGGAAATGCTTTATGCCATGATGGACGGGCAGGAGAGAAAAGAAGACGTGCGCCTTGACTCGTCTCTGGTGATCAGACGCTCCTGCGGCTGCCATGATTCCTTTGCCGGCGCTGATGAGGCGGCAAAAGTGATTTACGACGCCGAAAGCTTCATTTCCTGGGCAATCGAGTCTTCTGCCGGCCGGCTTGGCCGCGAAGACCTTGAATACTTCGTTGCCTACGCCCAGAGCCTGAAAGATCCTTCTTCCGTGGAAAAGGAGATCTTCCTTTCCCGCTTCAGCCACATCTGCAGCATCTTCTTCGAGAAGAACGGTGAGGCAGAGGACATTGCAGAAGTCTTCCACTGGTTTGCACTCCTGCTTCCTCTGTCTGATGAGATGAGGGCCTTCTGCCGGACGAATCTGGACAGGGCCATCCTGGACTGCTATTCGCGCTGCACAGGAAAGCTTGAATACAGCAGGATAGAACAGACAGACAAGGTAAACCATTTCAAGATGGCCCTGCTTGGCACAAGGGCCATGGACGCTCTGTCTGACACAATGCACACTTATCTTAAAGAGCTCGGCTTTCCTCAGGCCTATCTTGTCATCAATGACAGTGAGGAAAGACAGGTGCTTGCCGCAGGCTACAACTCAATCGCTGACAGGGTGGAGAAGGAATCTTTCGCTGCGGGGCTGCTGCTTCCTGAGCGCTACAGGGCCCTGACAGACAGCGGCGTCTTTGTAGTCGAGCCTCTGATCTGCGACAACGAGATGGCCGGACACCTGATCCTTGAGACAGGTCCGAGTCCTGATGAGGCCCTGATTGAGGATGTCATGGCCAGCATAGCTTCTGCCCTGAAGGGAATAACGCTGCTTGAAGAGGCCAACAATGCCAAGGAAAGGGCAGAGAAGGCAGAAAGGGCAAGCAATGAGTTTTATGCAAACATCTCAGAAGAGCTGAGAGAGCCTCTGGGATCAATAAGGACCGCACTTTCCCTTGTCAAGGCTTCAGACACCAAAGATCTTGTCATAAACAATGTTGAGAAGGCAGAGCATCTTCTTGATCTCATCCTCATGGAAAAAGGGGAGTTTGAGGTGCATCCCGCCATGCTTGACACAAAGGCCTTCCTTGAGGAGTTTGCCAGAGGCAGAACCTTCAGATCTCTCAGCATCCCTCCTGTGATTCCTGCTGTCTGCACTGACAGGGAGAAACTCGGACAGGTTCTTGACATCCTGTACTCAATCTCAGCAGAGGCCGCAGGCGGGGATGGCGCTGATTTTTCCGTCATCATCGGTCCAAACGGCACAGGAGTGAGCTTTCACGTCGAGCGCTGGCATCCGAGCCTTGTGCGCAGCAATCCCTCCCTTCAGCTGGCGGAGCAGATTGTGGTGCTGCTTTCCGGCTCATTCCATTTCAAGGAACACAGCATAATGATCTCGCTGCCATGGCCTGCCCTCAGCGGAGCAGGTCCGAAGACAGGCTATGGGGCTGTGCTGTTCATCCGCACTGAAAAGGATTTTCCTGTTCCTGCATACCTTGATGCCTTCAGTGATGTCATTGTCATGGATGACAGTCAGCTGACCGGCACGCTCAATCTGCCTGCTAATATCACGCAGATTGCATATGACGACAGCCAGAAGCGCGAGCACGGCACTCTGGCGCTGAACCTGCTCCACTCGCATCAGGCAACCCGCGATCTTCCGTTCCTGTGCACAAACCTTTCTGCCTTCGGATCTGACCTGTGGTCGGGACTGTGCGCCAGCAAGCAGCTTTCAGGTTCTCCAGGAGGCACCGGCATTTTCTGTCTTGGAGCGCTTCCAGAGGGACTTGAACGCCTGGATGCCTATTGCCGCCACGAAAGCTTCAATACGCTTGACGAGCTTTTTGCGGCAATTGATGCGCCTCCGGCCTTCATCATCCTGAACCGGTGCAGTCCTGACGATATCAGCAGGATAAGGTACGGCAAGCTGAGCTCCTCATCTCCCGTGCTCATCGTCAAGGACAGCTTCACAGAGGAGGAAGTGCAGGCGATTGAGGAGTTTCCTTCTGTGCTGATCTGCAACAGCGGAATCTGCACCTCTGATGAATTTCTCTCCAGGCTCGTCGGCATCTTTGCCGGCAATCCTGTCCTCCCTCCGCTGACCGGAGCCCTGGTCAAGCGGGCGATTGTCTATCTGAACAGCAAGGCCAGGACGCACATCAGCAGGTGGAAGATAGCTGACAGCGTGAATATTTCAGAAGACTATCTGACAAGGCTGTTCAAGAAAGACATGGGTCTTTCGCCCTGGGATTACCTTAACCGCTACAGGATCCAGCTGGCGCGGGAGCTGCTGATGACGACAGGCAAGTCGGTCAATGAGATAGCCAGTGAGACAGGCTTCAGGGATCAGGCATATTTCTGCAGGGTCTACAAGAAGATAACAGGTTCAGCACCGAGAAAGAACAGAAAAAAGTAAAATCGTTTTAAGTACGGTTTTTGGCAGCAGAAGCGGCAAAATCCCCCTCCGGAAAGCTGGAAAAAGTCTGAATTTTACAAGATTCTGCAAGGATTGTTTTTAAAACCGGCCTCATACTGAAGTCACGAGGTGGAAAAAAATGTCAAAAAAGAATTCATTCTCGCCTGAGATTGAGGCTTTTTCAAAGTACCATAATGTCAGGCCGGGCAGAGTGAAGCCCGTCAAGACGCCGGGCGGAGAGACGGTCCTGATGATCAAACCGGATCTCGGCAAGGAAATCATGAGACACAAGGATGTCTATCTGCTGCTGCTGATCCCCTTTGTGTTCTACATTGTCTTCAAGTATGTTCCCATCTTCAATGCCCAGATCGCATTCAAGAACTTCAGGGCCAGAGATGGCGTGCTCGGTTCTGCATGGGTAGGATTCCAGAACTTCCAGGACTTCTTCAACAGCTTCTATTTCTGGGAACTGCTGAGAAACACTCTCTTCTATTCATTTGGCAAGATCATCATCAGCCTTCCTGTCTCGATCATTCTCTCCATTGCCATATATGAATGCACGCACTATGCCCTGAGAAAGACAGTCCAGACGCTTGCGTACCTGCCTCACTTCCTCAGCTGGGTCATCATGTACGGCGTCCTTTTTGCGCTGCTTTCTCCCTCATCAGGCATCCTGAATGATGTCATAAAGCTCTTCGGAGGCACTCCGGTTGACTTCCTGTCATCCATCAAGGCCTTCCCGTGGGTTGTCCTGCTTTCCGATGCCTGGAAGGAAATGGGCTGGTCTGCGATCATCTTCATTGCCGCCCTGATGAACATTGATGTCTCCCTGTTCGAGGCGGCCATGGTGGAGGGTGCGAACAGCTGGCAGCGCGTGCGCTATATCACGCTTCCTTCCATCAAGCCTGTCATCGTGACAGTACTCCTGCTGAAGATCGGAACGATTCTCGATGCCGGCTTCAATCAGATGTATATGCTTTATTCTCCGCAGGTCTATTCCGTTGCCGACATCATCGACACCTGGGTTTACAGACAGGGTCTGCTTAACTTCCAGTTCGGTCTGGCAACAGCTGTTGGTCTTTTCAAGGGTGTCATCGGCATGGCGCTGGTCCTTGTTTCCAACAGGCTCGTCTCAAAATTCAGTGAAGGTTCTTCACTCTTCTGATGCGGGGGTAGGCTATGTCTGAGAAAATAAAGAAGGAAAGAACACATCTCAAGCCGAAGATGCAGAACAAGACAGTCCGCCCCACGAGGGCCGACAAGGTGTTCCAGATCTGCGTCGACGTGTTTATGGTGATCATGCTTATCATCATCATTGTGCCGCTCTGGTCCACAGTCACCCTGTCATTCCGTCCGAACACTTATATCGGAAGTTATCTTGAGGGCATGTTCCTTGCCCCCTGGCACTGGTCTGTTGATGCTTACAAGGCCCTGCTGGGGAACAATGGCTTTCTCATGGCTTTCGGCAACAGCTGCAAGATCCTGGTCGGCGGCGTCATCTGCGCCCTCATACTCACAATCCCGCTGGCCTATGTAATGAGCGTGAAATCTCTGCCAGGTCGTAAGGCTCTGACAACCATCGTCCTGATTCCCTATATCTTTGATGTGGGAATGATTCCTGCCTACCTTCTGGTGCAGAACATCGGGCTGATGAACCACCTCGCCGCGGTCTTCCTTCCTGGCGCTATTTCTACTTACAACGTGATCATCATGAGGCAGTTCTTTGACGGCATCCCGTCAGAGCTCAAGGAAAGCGCCCGCATTGACGGCTGCAGCGAAGTGCAGATCCTGATGAGGATAGTCATGCCGCTGTCCAAGGCGATCGTGATGACAATCGGACTGTATTACGGCGTTTCCTTCTGGAACAACTTCTTCAACGCAATGCTGTACATCCAGGACAGCAATCTCAATCCTCTGCCGATCCTGCTGAGAAACATCCTCATGGCAGCCGGAATGAACGAGTATGTTGAGGTGAGCGCTTTCGGAAACGCTCCGATTGAGGCAATCAAGGCCGCATCTGTGTTCATGAGCGCCATTCCTATGGTCATCGCTTATCCGTTCATCCAGAAGTACTTCACAAAGGGTACTATGGTCGGTGCGGTTAAGGGTTAAAAAAGAAACTGAAAAAGGAGAAAGATTCTTCTTAAATGGAGGTATATTTATGAAAAAAGTACTATCTGTTCTTCTCGTTGCTCTCATGGCCTGCTCATTTGTCTTTGCAAATGGCGGCAGCGAGACAGCGACGGCAGTCAATGCTGACGGTACAGTCACCATCAATCTCTGGTACGGTGCGGCAATTACTGAGGCCGGTCCTATTCCAGATGACTGGATCGGCTACCAGATCCTGCGCGATGAGCATGGAATAGATCTTCACCTTTCCGTCCTTCCTTCAAACGAGTCTGATCAGGACGTCAGAATCCAGGCCGCCGCAGCCGGCAACAGCCTTCCTGACATCTTCATGGTGAGCCGCCCTGTCCTCACAAGACTTGTTGACCAGGGACTGGTCGCACCTGTCGATGACTACTATGCACTGATGCCGAACCGCACAGCTCAGCAGTATGATGCGGACTCAATCGCGATGACGACCATTGACGGACACAGCTACGGCTTTGCCTCTCCGGGTTCTGTCGCGAAGAACGAAGGCCTTCTGATCAGAAAGGACTGGCTTGACAACCTCGGACTTGAAGTTCCAACCAACCTTGATGAGCTGATGGAGGTCATGAAAGCCTTCACATATGACGATCCTGACGGAAACGGACAGAATGATACATGGGGTTACGGCGCTTACATTGAGAGCGATGCGACTCTCAAGGGTTATCCCGGCGCAAGGCTCTTCCCGATCCTCGGTGCTTTCGGCGTTGACGGCCTGTGGTGCTTCGAAGAGGAGAACCTCGGACTCAATGTCTACAAGCCGGCTTTCTATGATGCAATGGTCTATATCCGCCAGATGTGCGAGGAAGGCGTCATGGATCCGAACTGGCTGACATACAAGAAGGATGATTTCCGCGCCGCCTGGAAGCAGGGCAGATTCGGCATCATGAAAGAGCAGAACGCCGCATACGCTGCAGAGGCAAACTATGCACCGTTCGATGCCAACTTCCCTGACGGAGAATGGATTGTCATCGATCCTCCTACAGGACCGGAAGGATATGCTTCTGTCGGAGCTTATGACCAGAACTACAGAATCTACGCAATCAGCCAGGATGCAGTTGATGCAGGCAAGGCTGAGAAGATCTGCGAGATGCTTGAATGGATGAGCAGCGACGAAGGCTACTATCTGTGCGGATGGGGCGTTGAGGGAGTCAACTACGTGCTTGATGACAACGGCGTTCCTGTGACAGGAGATCTCGGAGAAAATGCATTCAGCGGAACTGAAGGACAGGTCTACACCCAGCTGAGAAACATGGTCTTCTACAACTCTGACACAGAGCTTGCAAGCCGCTACCCGACCTACACGACAGCCACAAGCGGAAAGACAATGTCCGCACTGACCACACTGCGCGAGATGCAGTCAAAGTACTGGACACCAGCTATCGGAAGCGGCCAGATGCCTACGCCTAATGCCGATGTTCAGCGCTACTACGAGCAGACTCTTGCAGAGTTCCTCTCAGGTCAGAGAGCGCTTACTCCGGAAGCCTGGCAGTCCTTCATTGACCAGTTCAATGCAATCGGAGGAGCTGCATGGAACCAGCAGGGCATTGACTACGCAAAGGCAAACGGACTTGTCCGCTGAAGCTTTTGATGCGATAATACTGATATGGCCGGCTCTGTTTTGCCGGCCATATTAATAGTGAGGTGTGATATGAGACAAAACAGCCGGCTTCCTCTGTCTCTGGCGATGGCCAAGAGCGTGGAAAGCTATTACCAGCCCGGAATGATGCTCTGGCATTATGAGCACGGCCTCGTGCTCTATGCGTCCCTGAAGAGCGCTGCCTATCATGAAGATGCTTCTGTCTATCCCTGGGTCTATTCAATGTACGACGGACTTATCGGGAAGGACGGGACAATCGCGACTTACAGGGAAGGGGAGTTCAATCTGGACCAGATCAATGCCGGCCGTGCCCTTTTCCCCCTTTACGACAAGAGCGGGGAAGAGCGCTTCAGTCTTGCTGCAGACAGGCTGAGAAGCCAGCTGATCCATCAGCCCAGGACAAAGTGCGGCGTCTACTGGCATAAGGAGATCTATCCCTGGCAGATCTGGCTTGACGGCCTTTACATGCAGGGACCGTTCAATGCAGAGTATGCGCAGCGCCATAATGACAGTGCAGAGCTTGATGACGTGATCAGCCAGCTGGTCATCACCTACAACACGCTCAGGGATGAGAAGACAGGGCTGCTGTATCATGCGTACGATGAGTCGCGCGGCCAGCGCTGGAGCGATATCGTCACAGGGCTGTCTCCTCACTTCTGGTCCCGCTCAATCGGCTGGTACTGCATGGCTGTCCTTGATGTGCTGGATTACACGCCGGCAGACCATCCCCGCCGTGAGGAGCTTTGCTCAATCATCAGATCCCTTGCTCCGGCCGTTGCGGCCTTCCAGACTGAAAGCGGCCTGTGGTATCAGGTTCCGGACTGTCAGGATGCGGTCGGCAACTACCTTGAGACAAGCGGAAGCGCAATGTTTGCCTATATGTATTTCAAGGGAACGCGGCTTGGAATCCTTGACCGCAAGTATCTTGAGAACGGAAAGATGGCTGTCGAAGGCATTAAGAGAGTCTATCTCACCTGCGATGAGAACGGGGTTTACCACCTTGACGGCATATGCTCAGTGGCAGGACTTGGAGGAAATCCATACAGGGACGGATCTCTCAAGTACTATTTCCTGGAACCGCAGAAAAGAGACGATTTCAAGGGTGTCGGGCCTTTTATCCTTGCTCTGCTTGAAAGCGAGATGGTCTGACTTGTGTCATCAGGGGCGTGATTCCGCCCCTGATTCTTTTTTTTCAGTGCAGGCATCCTCATTCCTGCTGCCAGGCCATGGTTTCCTTCAGTCTGCGGACGGCAAGAGCATCTGCAGGCATCCAGTCAATATCATCAAGCTCGTCTGGCCTCAGCCAGCGCGCCGCATCGTGTTCCTTCAGCGTCAGGCTTCCGCCTTCCAGCCTGCACAGAAAACAGTCCATGACAAGGAAAAAGTCAGGATAGCCGCAGGAAATCGTGAAAAGGAACTTCTCGACACTTATATCACTGTCCAGCTCCTCCCTGATTTCCCTGATCACGGTCTCTTCTCCGCTTTCTCCTTCTTCCCGCTTGCCTCCGGGGAATTCCCACTGTCCGGCTGCCTTTCCCCTTGCCCTGCGGGCCGCCCAGATCAGGCTGCCGTCATGTATGACCGCTGCGCTGACGCGAACTGTCCTCATCAGGAAAACCTCACTTCCTGACTGACAGTCTGTCCGTCAATTCTCACTATGGCTTCTGTGCTGTCTGATCCCAGAAAGGCCAGAGGGTTGTTCTTCACCGGATTTTCGAGGCTGACAGTCATGGAGAGGCTGTTTTCTCCTTTATTCATCTGGACAAGCTTTGTCCTTGCCTTTCCGAGAACAGTGAATGTCACAGGCAGTCTGATTTCCTCTCTGCTGACAAAGGTGACTTCTGCCGTGACAATATAAACATCTCCTTCTGTTCTGGCTGTTGTGAAGGTGACTTTACCAATACTGCCGTGTACCTGTGTTTCCTGCATGCCACAATAATAACTGACTGCAGGCAGGAAAAGAAAGCAGGAGAGTGCAAAATGCAATGTGTTTTTTGTTGTATTTTTCATTATTCATTATAAATAAAAGAGTTATGCTATATGCTGAATTGACGGTTTTGTTTGACTTAGCTCCGGTGTGAATGTAGAATAGGAATATCGACTAATACTCAAGGAGATAGCAAATGAAGAAATCCATTGCGATTATTATGATGCTTCTTGCTGCCCTGTGCATGGTCACTCTCGCTTCATGCGGCGGTGACTCATCAAGCTCACAGAGCACAGCCTCAACTACAACTACATCATCCGCACAGACAACCACTGCAGCTGCGGCGGAAGAGCCGGCTGCTGAGCCTGCTGCATCAGACAACGGTGTCGCAACATCAGGTTCTGCCCTCAAGGTCGGCATGGTCACAGACTCCGGCACAATTGACGACAGATCATTCAACCAGGGTACCTGGGAAGGTCTGCAGAGAGCTGCTGAAGAACTCGGACTTGAGTGCACATATCTCAGACCGAACGGAACAACAACAGGCGACTACACAACAGCAATCTACGATCTCTATGATCAGGGATACAGATTCATTGCATGTCCCGGCTATCTCTTTGAGGATGCTGTGCGTGAAGTCCAGCAGGAGTGCCCGGATCTCCAGATCCTCCTGATCGACTCAACTCTCGGCGAGGATGTCGGACCCAACACAATCGCAGTCAGCTACAACGAGCATGAATCAGGCTTCCTGGCCGGCGTCGCAGCAGCTGTTGAGCTTGTTGACGGTTCTGTCGGCTTTGTCGGCGGCATCGAGATTCCTGCAGTCCAGAAGTTCAACTGGGGCTTCCAGCAGGGCGTCATATATGCCAATGAGAACTTTGGAACAACAATCGAAATGTCACCTGAGAACTTCATCTATTCAGGTTCCTTCGCAGATCTTGCCCTTGGCGGACAGCTCGCAACAGCTATGTATGATCTTGGTGTGGATGCGATCTTCGCAGCTGCAGGCGGCACAGGCGTAGGCGTCATCAACGAAGCAAGGGCCAGAAGGCTTGCAGGCGAGGATGTCTGGGCAATCGGCGTTGACGTTGACCAGTATTCAGTCGGCGACATGGGCAACGGCGAGAGCTGCATCCTCACATCTGCCATGAAGTACATCGACCAGACAACATATGACATGGTCTACGATGCATACGAAGGCAATTATGAAGGCGGTCAGAACATTGTCCTCGGAGCCACAACAGCTTCTGTCGGCATCCCGAAGACAAACCCGAACCTCTCAGAGGAGACAATGCAGATTGTCAGCGAGGTTGAGCAGATGATCATTAATGGTGACATCATTGTTCAGGGAACAGCTGATGGTCTCATTCCTTAAGATCTGACTGTAAAAGTTTGAAATAAGGCCGCCGTATCAGTACAGCGGCCTTTTTGAAATCATCAAGCAGGTATCCTGCTTTCAGCTATTGGAGAGTCAATTGTCAGACTATGTAATTGAAATGCTGGGCATCCGCAAGGAATTCCCCGGCATTGTTGCCAATGATGACATCACGCTGCAGGTAAAGGAAGGGGAGATCCATGCGATCCTCGGCGAAAACGGTGCCGGCAAGTCCACTCTGATGAGCATCCTTTTCGGCCTGTACCATGCGGACAGAGGCGTCATCAAGGTCAGGGGGAAGGAAGTCAGGATCAATTCCCCCAACGATGCAAACGATCTTGGAATCGGAATGGTCCACCAGCACTTCCAGCTTGTCCACAACTACACTGTCACAGAAAACATCATACTTGGACGTGAGGGCGGCTTTGTCCTGGACAGGAAATCCGCATCGAAGAAAATCAAGGAAGTCAGCGAGCGCTATCAGCTGAACATTGATCCGGACATGGTCATTGAGAATATCACTGTCGGAATGCAGCAGAGAGTTGAGATCCTCAAAATGCTCTACCGCGATGCCGACATCCTGATATTCGATGAGCCGACCGCGGTTCTCACTCCGCAGGAAATTGACGAGCTGATGGAGATCATGCGCTCTCTGGCCAAAGAAGGCAAGAGCATCATCCTGATCACCCACAAGCTTGCAGAGATCAAGGCTGTCGCACAGCGCTGCACTGTCATAAGAAGAGGAAAGCTCATCGGCGTCGTTGATGTCGCTTCCACTGACGTGTCGGAAATGGCGGCTATGATGGTCGGCAGGCAGGTCAGCTTCAAGGTTGACAAGCAGCCGGCTGTTGTCGGAAAGCCCGTTCTGGAGGTCAGGTCCCTCAATGTGCTGAACAACAAGAAGGTCCTTGGCGTCAAGGATTTCTCCCTCACTGTCCATAGCGGCGAGATTGTGGGCCTTGCCGGAGTCGACGGAAACGGACAGAGCGAGCTTGTTGAAGCCATCACCGGACTCAGGCCCGTTGTCTCAGGTTCTGTCCATCTGCTTGGCAAGGACATCACCAATGCCAGCATCAAGGAGAGAAACGAAAGCGGCATAGGCCATATACCTGAAGACAGACAGAAGAGAGGACTCATTCTCTCTCAGCCTCTTTATGACAACTTTGTGATCAAGGAATTCGACAAAGCTCCTTTCAGCAGATACGGATTTCTAGACAAAGGCGAGATCAGAAAGTATTCCCAGAAAATTGTCGACGGCTTTGACGTCCGCTCTGGAGAAGGGATAGACAGCCTTGCAGGCAAGCTGTCAGGAGGAAACCAGCAGAAGGCCATCATCGGACGCGAGGTCACTGCCGGGCCTGAGCTGCTGATTGCTGTCCAGCCCACACGCGGACTTGATGTCGGTGCCATAGAATTCATCCACAAGGAACTTGTCCGCCACAGGGACAGTGGCAAGGCGGTTCTGCTTGTCTCCTTTGAGCTGGATGAGATTTTCAATCTTTCAGACCGCATTGCTGTCATCAATGCCGGCAGTCTGATTGATATCGTTGAGACCAGCCAGACCGATGAATATGCAGTCGGCCTGATGATGGCTGGAATCAGAAAGGAGAAAAAGGATGAAAAGTAAAGAACCCCGACTGATCAGGGAGCATAAGGCTGGCAGCCTGCTTGTTTCCCTGTCTGCTGTTGTGGCAGGAATCCTTGCCGGCTGTGTCCTTCTTCTCATAATCGGTCACAATCCTGTCCAGGCCATCAGGGACATTGTATACGGAGCCTTCTCAGGACGCAGGAGAATAGGGCAGACAATCGCGGTTGCCACTCCGCTCATCTTTGTCGGACTGTCTGTCGGCTTTGCCTACAAGGCCGGCCTGTTCAACATCGGCGGCAGCGGCCAGATGCTTGTCGGAGGCTGTGTGGCCAGCCTGTGGGCCTATTACGGAGCTGACATTCCGCGTCCTCTGTATCTGTGCATCATTGTTGTCACAGGCATGCTTGCCGGAGCTGTCTGGGGAGGGATATCAGGCTTCCTGAAGGCAAAGTTCAAGGTTCATGAAGTCGTGTCATCCATCATGCTCAACTGGTCTGCCCTGTGGTTTATTTATGAGATCATTCCGGCCTTCATCCCGGACCCGAACGTCAATTCGCGCTCAGCTACCATTCCCAACGAGCTGACGCTCAGGACAGAGGTCCTCAGCCAGTTCTTCCCGCGCAGCTATATCAACTGGGGCATCGTGTATGCCGTCATAGCCATTGTCGTCATCAAGATCATCCTGGACAAGACAACGCTCGGCTTCCAGCTGAAGGCGGTGGGTGCCAACAGGGACTGTGCAGAGTATGCAGGAATCAAGGTGGACAGGAACATTGTCGTGAGCATGGTCATCGCAGGTGCCCTGGCCGGTCTGGCAGGCGTCACCTATTATGCCGGCTACTCCAACATGATTTACAGGAACAGCATGCCAAGCGAGGGCTTTGACGGCATTGCGGTTGCCCTGCTGGGAAACAGCAATCCAATCGGAATTTTCTTCTCTGCCCTGTTCTTCAGCATACTGAAGGCCGGCAAGGGAAGCCTGTCTGCCTCTTCCGGCATCCCGCCTGAAATCGCCGACACGATTATCGCGACCATCATCTACTTCACTGCGACCTCAGTGCTTTTCAGGAATCTGTGGAACAGGCTGTTCCATTCTGTCTATGAAAGGAGGCTCGGCAAGCGGGCCGCAGTAAACGGAAGTGAAGGAGGTGAGAAATGAGCGCATTGCTTAACAGTATTGTTCCTGCCGCCATTGCTTATACGATCCCGCTGCTGATGGGTGCTCTGGGCGGTCTTTACTCTGAACGCTCAGGTGTGACGAACCTCTGCATTGAAGGCCTGATGCTCATGGGCTGCTTTGTCTGCGCTGTTGTCATGACGCTGCTGGAAGGCACTGTCAGCGGCCTTGCGCTGCTGGCTGCCGGTCTTGCCGCAGCAGTCTTCTTCACGGCAGTCTACTCGATCCTGCATGCGGTTGCCTCCATCAACCTGAAAGCGGACCAGACAATCAGCGGAACAGCCATCAACATGCTTTCCACGGCGCTGACAGTCTATCTGGCAAGGGCTCTGACCAACAGCGGAAACATCACGATTCACGGTGTTGTTCCCGCCTCAATCGAAGAGTTCCTGCCTGCAGGATTTCACAATCTGCTGTGGTCCGTGCTGGCCGTCGTGCTTGTCTGCCTGCTCCTTTCGTGGATCGTGAAGCTGGCGACAGGAGGAAAGAAGAAAGCGTCAGTCACTTCCGGTCTTGTCTACTGGATTCTGGAAGCAGCCGTGCTCGCGCTTGTCCTTTCCCTCTTCCTGCCGGAGATGGCAGCCTCCCTCATTGCTGCGGCCCTTGTCGCGGCTGACAGCCTCGTGCTGAGGAAAAAGGGTCTGTTTGCCTCAGTTCCCGTGCTTAAGACAGGAAACAGCGCAGACAGCAGGGATTCTGCCTTTGCAGCAGTCATGATCATCATAGCCGGCCTGATCTCGGTCTCCGGTTTCGGTTCCTTCTTCAGGAATCTCCTGTTCAGAAGAGTCTACTGGACAACTGTTGTCTGTCTGCTCATCTGGGGAGCTTCGTACTTCCTGCTTTACAAGACAAGCTTCGGCCTGCGTCTGAGAGCCTGCGGCGAGCATCCTTCTGCAGTCGCCAGTGCCGGCGTCAATGTATATAAAATGCGATACATCGGCGTCATAGCCTCCGGCGCGCTTGCCGGGCTTGGCGGTGCTGTTTATCTTGTCACTGTCGGCGGCGAGTTCAACAGCGCCTCCGGAATGAACGGCCTGGGCTTCCTGGCCATAGCCGGCCTGATCTTCGGACAGTGGAAACCGCTTGGAATCCTCGGGTCTACCTTCTTCTTCGGTTTCTGCTATACAATGGCGAACATGTCGAGAATCGTGCCGGCACTGAGCTTCATTCCTGCCGGTATCTTCTCTGCATTCCCCTACGTTGCCACACTCATCGTCCTCATCTTCACGTCGAAGAGAAACGCGGCGCCTCTCGCAAGCGGCGTACCGTACTGAAGAGCGGCAGCGGCATAGTCATGAGAGTGAGGGGGAGGCTTCTTCCCCTCATTCTGTTCATAAGGAGAGCTGTTTATGACACTGATTGAAAAACTTGATGAGAGCGCGGCATACATAAGATCGCGCATTGGATCCAGAAAGCCTGAACTTGCAATTGTTCTCGGTTCCGGCCTCGGTGATCTTGCCGACAGCCTGGAAGATGCTGCCGTCATTGACTATCATGACATTCCCCATTTTCCTGTCTCGACAGTACCTGGCCATAAGGGACGCCTTGTCACAGGAATGCTGGAAGGCCGATGCATAACCTGCATGCAGGGCCGCTTCCACTATTACGAGGGCTGGTCAATGCAGGAGTGCGTCTATCCTGTGCAGACATTCAGGCGCCTTGGCATTGAGAAACTCTTCCTGACCAATGCTGCAGGCTGCGTCAACACAGACTGGAAGCCTGGCGACCTGATGATTATCACTGATCACATCAAGCTTATGGGCGACAGCCCGCTGCGCGGCGCGAATCCTGATGAGCTCGGCCCGCGCTTTTTTGACATGTCCTCAGCCTGGGATCCTGAAGCACGCGAAGCTGCACTGAAGGCGGCCGGAGAATGCGGCATTGAGGTCAGACAGGGCGTGTACATGCTGTTCGGCGGACCTCAGTTTGAGACTCCAGCAGAGATCAGGATGGCCCGCATCCTCGGCGCTGATGCTGTCGGAATGTCGACGGTCCCAGAGGCGATAGCCGCAAGCCAGATGGGCATGAAGACGCTCGGCATCAGCTGTCTGACGAATATGGGTGCCGGAATACTCAAACAGAAGCTCAACCATGAGGAAGTGCTTGAGACAGGAGAGAGAGTGAAGGCCACCTTCACTTCGCTTGTAAGGAAGATCATTGCAGAATGGAAGTGAGTGAGATAATCAGGAAGTACGGCCTTTCCCCTCTTGAGGGGGAAGGCGGCTACTTCCGCTTTGTATCATCATTTTCTTCCCTGGATGCAGGATTCATATATTATCTGATTACGCCTGAAAGCTTCTCCTCCCTTCACAGACTTTCTTCTGATGAACTGTGGTTCTTTCTGGAAGGAGGCAGGGCACAGCAGATCATCTATGATGAAGACAGAGGGGAAAAGCATGAGCTGATACTGTCAGAAGACTGCCGGCACAGCCTGGTACGGGCAGGCCTCTGGCAGGCCACAAGGCTTGTCAGCGGTGAATACGCGCTCTTTTCAACGGTCATGTGCCCGCGGTTCTCTTCCTCAATGTATTTTGCTCCTCATGACGGTCTGCTGCAGGCAGAACCGTCGCTCAAGGAGGTTTTTCCATGCCCACAGCTCTTGTAACGGCTGCCTTTTCTCCTCTTGGAAAGGCCATTGCATCAACGTTCCGGGAAGCAGGATGGACTGTTTTCGGAACCAGCACGAAGGAACGTGACAAAGGCGTTCTTGACCGCCTCTATGTTGCCGACCTTGCCCATGATGAACTTGTCTTTGACGATATTTCATCTCTTGATGCCCTGATCAACAATGCCGGAATCTTCACGCTGTCCTCTTTAGAAGGGCTCAGCGATGAGGACTACCGCAGCGTGTTTGATCTCGCAGTGCGCGGAACGCTTATGACTACCAGGGCGCTGCTCGGGCCGCTCAAGGCTGCGGACGGTGCTGTCGTTAATATCTCTTCCATGAATGCCGTTCATCCCGGCTTCGGCTCGACAAGCCACTATGATGCAGCAAAGGCCGCTGTCACTGGACTTACCCGTTCCCTGGCAGCAGAGACCGGGCTCAGAATCAATGCAGTCCAGCCTGGGCTGATCTTCCGCGACAGCCTCAGCGGTACAGAGCTTGAGGCCCATTACAAGGCGCACAGTGTACGTGGACGCCTGATGACCTGTGATGAGATAGCACGGCTTGTCTTCTTCCTTGCGACAAGCACTGGGATTTACGGTCAGGCTGTCACAGTCGACAACGGCTACACCCTGTGTTAGGGGCCAGTCAGCAGGATTGCAAAGATTTCCGGACTTACCATAAGTGAAGTCAGCGCTCTGGCAAAAGAGCTTTAGAATGTATAAATCTCAGTGCTGATGAATTTTCTCATCAGTGCCGGGAAGATCAGCTGACGCTTGCTTTAAAAAATCAGAATAGCGCTTTTTCATGGAGATCTGGAATATTGAGCCTTGTGCGGCCCGGGGTCCTGCAGGGCCGGTATTCTGAGTCAAAAAGAATTCCTCCTGCTGTTTTTCATCAGACAGGAGGAAGAGGGCAGATTCCGGGCTGCGCTTTTCAGACAATCATCTTTTCAAGCAGCGTCAGTGCTTCTTCGATCTTCTCGTTTGGCTGGTCTGTTTTCAGGCCTTCCCGCACGCAGCTCCTGATATGAGCATGGAGGATTTCCTGATTGGCTTTTTTCAGGATCGCCATTGTTGCCAGTAGCTGGTTCGAGATGTCGACACAGTAGCGGTCATCCTCAATCATCCTGAGCACTCCATCCAGCTGCCCGCGGGCTATCTTGATGCTTCTTGAGACTTTTTCCTTATCTGCCATCATAGTGCTTTCAGACCCTTCACCTCATAACCTTCGTCAGTGACAGCCTTTGTCAGTGCATCATCACTGACAGCATCAGTGACAGTGAACACGGCCCTGCCTTCTTCAAGGCTGACATTCACATCCGATACGCCCTCAACGCCTTCAAGAGCATTCTTGACATGACGTACGCAGTTTGCGCACATCATTCCGCCAACAAGCATTTCTTTCTTCATTTCTTTTTCTCCTTCTTCTTTATCTGCTGTTATCACAGTGACGCTGTCACTGCTGGTCTTGTGTCTGACTGTTTTCCTCTTCAGCCTGAAGAAACGCAGTCTCAGCGCGTTTGAGACGACGAACACAGAGCTGAAGCTCATTGCCAGGGCCGCCACCATTGGATTCATCTTCAGGCCGAAGGCTGAATAGAACAGGCCTGCGGCAATTGGAATGCAGATGACATTGTAAAAGAAAGCCCAGAAGAGGTTTTCCTTTATGTTCCTGATTGCCGCCCTGCTCAGCTCAAGGGCAAAGGTGACATCTCTCAGGTCACTCTTCATCAAGACAATGTCGGCTGCATCTACTGCGACATCTGTGCCTGCTCCTATCGCGATGCCCACATCAGCGCGGGCAAGGGCAGGCGCGTCGTTGATGCCGTCACCGACCATGGCCACGACTCGTCCTTCCTCCTGCAGTGAGGCGACCTTTTCTTCCTTCTCTTCCGGCAGCACTCCTGCGATCACTGTGGAGATGCCTGCCTGGCGGGCTACTGCCGCTGCAGTCAGCCTGTTGTCTCCTGTAAGCAGGATCACATCAATTCCTGCGTCCTGCAGCATGCTGACTGCCTCCCTGCTGGTATCCTTGATGACATCGGCCAGTGCGATGAGGCCGCAGAACTTTCCTCCTCTGGCGAAGCAGAGCGGGGTCTTTCCGTCTTTCGAGAGCTTTTCCATCTCAGCTTCATCCACGCCAATGCCTCTGGCCTTCATGAGCTTCAGGTTTCCTGCAAGCACATCAGCTCCGTCAAGCTTTCCGCTCAGTCCCTGTCCTGCAAGCTGTGTGAAGCCGGAGAGTTCTCCCGGACGGATTCCTTCCTTTTCTCCTTCAGCTGCAATTGCCGAAGCAAGAGGATGCTGCGACAGCCTCTCTATTGAACAGGCGAGGTACAGAAGTTCTTCTTTCTCCACGCCTGGGGCCGGAATGATATCAGTAACGGCAGGATGACCCTGAGTGACAGTTCCTGTCTTGTCGAGCACCACGGTGCTGATTTCATGAGCTTTCTCCAGAGATTCGGCGCTCTTGACCAGGACGCCGTTTCCGGCTCCCTTGCCGGTCGCGACCATGATGGCCACCGGGGTTGCAAGGCCCAGTGCGCATGGGCAGGAGACTACCAGCACGGAAACCGCGATTGTAAGGGCAAACTCAAAGCCCGCACCTGCGATAAGCCATGCGATAAGGGAAACTACGGCAATGGAAATGACTGCAGGCACAAAGACTGATGCGACTTTGTCGGCGAGCTTTGCAATGGGAGCCTTTGAGCTGGTTGCCTCATCCACCAGACGGATGATCTGGGCAAGCGCCGTGTCCTGTCCGACTTTCTCCGCCCTCATCCTGAAGTATCCGCTGGTGCTTATTGTAGCCCCTGTGACCTTGTCTCCGGCCTGTTTGTCTACAGGAATGGATTCCCCTGTAACGGCAGATTCATCAACGGCAGTGCTGCCCTCTGTTATGATGCCGTCGCATGGAATGCTCTCGCCTGTCTTCACTATCAGGATATCGCCGACTGCGACATCCTGGGCATCAATGACCTCCTCTGTGCCGTCAGGCCTGAGGACACAGGCTTTCTTCGGTGCCAGATCAAGCAGTTTGTTGACTGCGTCCGTTGTCTTTCCCTTGGCTCTTGCCTCAAAGTACTTGCCCAGCGTGATCAGTGTCAGAATGGTTCCTGCTCCTTCAAAGTAGAGATCATGTGAAAACTGCATTGCCATGGCCAGGTCCCCGTGTCCCAGTCCGAAGCCTATTTTATACAGCGCGTAGATGCCGTAGGCGAATGATGCGCCGGAGCCGAGGGCTATAAGAGAGTCCATATCAGGAGATCTGTTTATCAGGGCCCTGATGCCATGAGTGAAATACTTTGAGTTGATCAGCGCGACTGGCAGTGCCAGCAGGAAGAGAGTCAGGGCAAAAGTGAGCGAGTTTTCAACTCCCAGGAAGAAAGAGGGCAGGGGCCAGCCCATCATATGGCCCATTGAGATATAGAACAGGGGAACAGTGAAAACAATAGACCATATGAGGCGCTTCTTCATGGCCCTGTATTCCTTTTCCGCCTTTTCCTTAGGGCTCACTCTCTCTTCTTTTTTTGCCGCACTCCTGCTCTTTGCCCCATAGCCTGCCTTTTCGACAGCCTCCACAATGCCTGCGGAGGAGAGCCGGCTCTCGTCATAATCGACAGTCATTGAATTCTTCAGCAGGTTGACGGAAACCGAGCTGACGCCTTCAAGGCCTCTTACACATTTTTCGACGCGGCTTGAGCAGGCTGCGCAGCTCATTCCGCTGACATCGTAATTTTCATGCTTCATGTTTATACCTATACCCCGTGGGGGTGTATATAGAATAGCGTGCTTTTGCCTTTGAGACAAGTGGCTTGTGCCTTTTCAATGCTAAAGGCTATGATTGGAGATATGAAGATCCTCTGCGTTGCGGATGAAACGGAACCTTTAATCTATTCAAGCCAGGCAAAGCGGCTGTTTGCCGACTGTGATCTTGTGCTCAGCGCCGGAGACCTGCCCATACGCTATTACGACTACATCATGACGATTCTGGGCAAGGAATTCTTCTACGTCTACGGCAATCACAATCTTGAGCACTTTGATGAAGTGATGAAAAGGGGAGGCTTCGACCCTATTGTCGAATACTCGCGCTCAGGAAAATACAGGACCATGCCTGTGATGGGAGGAAATCTCATTGACGGCAAGATTGTCCGTGACAAGCGCACCGGGCTGATAATAATGGGGCTGGGCGGCTCTATGCTTTACAACTACGGGAAAAGCCAGTACACAGAGCGTCAGATGCAGTGGAGGATTGCCCGTCTTATTCCCCACCTCATATACAACAAGAAACGCTACGGCCGCTATCTTGACATCCTTGTAACGCATGCCCCGGCCTTTGGCTATGGAGACGGCGAGGATATCTGCCACAGGGGCTTTCAGACTTTCCTGTCCTTTCTGGACTCCTACAAGCCCAGATATATGCTGCACGGCCATGTGCACCTTTTTGATGAAAACGCAAACCGAATCTTCCAGTACAGAGATACCACAATAATCAACGTCTACAAAAGCTACATCCTGGATGATCCACTTTTAGGAGGTAACTGATGCCTACCGATATTATCAGACAGCAGTCTATTGATGACTTTCACAGAGCGAAGAACAGGGCAAGAATCCATTCTCTGTTCGACAAGCTGACCTGGAAGAATCCTGATCTTTTGTCTTTATATGAAGTGACAAGCATCATAAAGCCGAAGAAAGAGACATATCTTGGAATGAAGACAATTGAGATTGACAAGATCATAGGTTCTGAAGGGCGCTACAGGGACTTTTCCGCTGCCTTCCTTCCAAAAAGAGAGATGCTGAGAGCCCGCTGGACGAGCATTGACCAGGCCAGGCTCACGGATGTTGTCCTTCCTCCGATCTCCGTCTTCGCGCTGGGCGGCTACTACTTTGTCAGAGACGGCAATCACCGCGTCTCTGTGGCCCGCTCAATGGGAGTTGAGTTCATCGACGCTGAGGTGGTCGAGCTTGACAGCGAGATCAAGCTTGAGCCGGGAATGACGACAAAACAGCTCAAGCAGCGTGTTGTGGAATACGAGCGCAGCGCCTTCATTGAGCAGTACAAGCCCAGCTATCTTCCCATGGGCGAGGTATCATTCACGACCCCGGGAGCCTATCCTGAGATGGTCAACCACATCCTGGTCCACAAGTATTACATCAATCAGAATGTCGAAGGCGAGATTTCCTTCGAGGATGCAGCCAGAAGCTGGTACAAAAATGTATATTCCCCGATTGTTGACCAGATAAGGAAAGACAATCTGCTCTTCTACTTCCCGGGCAACGCTGAAGGCGATCTGTACATGTGGCTTGTCAGAAGATGGGATGAGCTGAAGAAGGCCAAGGCCAATGCGTCAATAAAGGAAGCGAGCGAGGATCTGAGGAAAGAGTCCTCATCTTCCCTTCTGAAGCGGTGGATTGACGCCATAAGGGAAAAGTTCAGCCTGTCCTGAGTTTTCCCCAGGACAGGCTGTCTGTGCTGCGTCAGTGAAGCAGGCTAGTCCTCAAGATATTCCGCCACTGCGGCTGCATAAGTCTCGATTACTCCGCCGAGCCTGTCTGACGGGCGGATGTCATTTTCCTTTCCTTCAAGATGGACAATGCCGGCCACAGGCTGGTTTGACAGCGCAATTTCCGTGTGCACGCCGTAAGGAATGTGTATGAGGGCCATGTTCTGTGCCCAGTACAGCATTGAATCAAGGGCATGGCTTCCCTCGCAGATAGAATGCGTGCAGCTGGTGAAACAGCCGAACAGGCGGCCTTCCAGCTGCCTTGTCTCAGAAAGCGGATAGGTGTTGTCTATGAAAGCCTTCATTTCCGCTGTCATGTTTCCGAAGCGGGTGGGGGCGCCCAGGATGATCATGTCTGACTTAAGCAGTGTCTCCTCACTGGCCACAGGCAGATCGAGAATGTCCTCATAATACTGGTTGACAGTGTCCATCTTGTTGGCAAGGATGTGAAGGTCGCTGTCTTCCACGCGGTAAAGACGGGCATCCACACCGTGTTCAATGAGCTTTTCCCTGAGATAGGCTCCTATGATATAGATATTTCCACTCACAGAGTGAATGATGAGGCTACATCTTTTCATAGCTTTCCTCCTGTTTAAGATTATAAAGGATGTTTTGCCCTGAGGGAGAAAAATCCTTTCACAGCAGGAAGTCCCTGCATTTTGAGTATGCCTTCTCAAACTCCTTCCAGTAGAAAACCGGCTTTTCCTGGGCGGCGAGGATGCAGGAGGCCATGTTACGGGCCAGGAACTCACTGCATTCAATGCCTTTATCCCTGCACCAGGCATAGGCATCCATCATCACGAAGTAGGCCCTCACTTTCCTGTAGGCGCTGATGTCGCTCAGGCTGATCTCTTCATTCATCTTTTTTTTCCTCCTGAGCCCTGATTATGATGCAGCATGTGGGACATATGCTGTCCCTGTATGAAATGTTTCTGGTTTTTCAGCACCAGGCAGTGTAGAGACTGCCGCGTCTGTCAATGTATACAGTCTGTCCGTAAACCTCGCTCAGCAGCTCTTCTGTAAGGATTTCTTCCTTCCTGCCGTCTGCGGCGATCTTTCCGCCCTTCATCACTACGACGCGGGAGACTTCCTCTGTGATCTCACTGAGCTCGTGAGTGACCATGACGATTGTCTTTCCTTCCTTCGCATACAGCGAAATTGTCTTTCTCAGTTCAGCTCTAGAGGGGAAATCGAGGGCATTGCTGGCTTCATCCAGCAGGAGTATCGGAGGATCTGTCACTGCAGAGCGCGCAATGAGGCACCGTGCCCTCTCTCCTGAGGACAGCGCATTGATGCTCTTGTTTCTGAGAGAAAGGAGGCCGACCCTCTCTATTTCCCTGAGGGCTCTTTCTCTGTCCTGCTGTGACGGCGTGATATGAAAATCAAGTCCGACAGCTGAGTACAGTGCCGAGAGCACGATCTCAAAGACGGTATAGGTCGTGTTCGTGATCACGGTATCGGCCTGGCTGACATGACCCAGAAGCTGCCGTGTCTGGGAAACAGACCAGCGCTGTCTGTCAAAAAGCGTGTAGGAGTAGTCATCGCGGGCGAGGGGATGGACAGCCTTGCACATCACGCCTATAAGCGTGCTTTTCCCGGCTCCGTTAGGCCCTATGATGGCAACATTCTCTCCATCTTTCAGCGAGAAGGACACATCATCAAGTATGTAGTTCCCGTTTCTCCTGACACAGGCGTGGCGGATGTCCAGCAGCGTGCGCGGCATTATCTGGTCTCGCTTTCCTGATAGATGGAGTTGAACTTCTGCCTGATGCTGGTCGTGCAGACAAGCGTCATTGCAACGGCAAGGTCAGTCAGCCCGTCCCTCAGCGCATCCAGCAGATAGCCGTACTCGCGCACTTTCTTCCTTCTTTCCTCCAGCGTTTCAGGAAAGGATGACATGATCTTTTTCAGCTGGGGAGAAAGCGAGTTGTAGATGGAGCGGAATACAATATTGTCATTTGAACTGACAACGGCAGAGTGGAAATTGAAGTCGCAGGTCTGGAAGTCCTGTATTGCATCCTTGTCTCCGTTTGTCTCTATGATCAGGAGATCCCTGTCCATCTGGCGGAGCGTGTTTTCCATCTGCTTCACAATGGGGCCGCGGTCCTTTGACCGGCTCAGTTCTCTTGCCGCAGACACTTCCAGCGTGATGTGGACCTCAAGCAGGTCTGAGTTGAGCTTTCTGTCGCGCACATCATGTCCGAACATGGAGACTGAAAGGGATTCGACATACTGATCGAGCCTGTTTGTCTTGACATAAGCCTTCTTGCCCTGGCTGACTTCGATCAGGCCCTTTGCCTCCAGCACCTTGAAAGCTTCCCTGAGAGAACGCGATGAGGCATCGTATTTGTCGCTCAGCTCTTTCTGGCTGGGAAGGTAATCCCCCTTTTTGTACTCATTGTTCAGAATCGCAGCCTCAAGCAGTGAGGCGATCTGGATCGCCTTTGGCTGCGATGATGACGGATCATTAACAGGTCGTCCCATTTTTTGTCTTTCTCCCTCGCATACGCCTTCTGCGGGCGCTATGTTGTTATGATAACATAATATGGGGAAAAATCTGCCTGAATGACAAAAAAAAGTGAAAAAAATATTTTGCACACCGGCTGAAAGCGTGCAATAATGACAAATGTAGTAAATAAGCTACAGTCCGGATATTTTAGAGGGACTAAGGAGGTTGCCGCCTGGTGGAGTACTGCTGGCGGTTTTTTATTTGTCCGAAGCTGTCAATAAAAAAGATAGGACAAGAGAAATAAAAACGTAAGGACATGAATAAACTTTA
>CALXRC010000023.1 GCA_944390865.1 uncultured Spirochaetales bacterium
CGGTATCAGGGACGAAGAGTTGCTTGATTCAGCGTTGGAAGGCATCTTCCAGACGTTTGATGGCAAGGAGCTTTATCAACCAAAGAAGAGAAAGGAGCACGGCTTGGCTATTCGCTCATATCAAACCACGCATTCATAGACGGCAACAAGCGCATTGGAATGTATGTAATGATGACGTGTCTCGAAGTCAACGGAATCCATCTGGAATGCACCGATGAAGAGGTTGCCGAAACCGGGCTTGCAGTGGCTTCAGGTGAAAAGAGCTACGAGGAACTGCTTGAATGGGTGGAGGGGCACAAGGTATGAAATCAGAGAAATTTATGGAAAATGCATTCTGAATTGTGTTAAGATGGGGACATGGCAGAACACATGAGAGGCAGCCTGAACAAAAGCAGCAAGTTCTACGGCACGCTCATTACAGCAAACTCCAGCAAGAAGGCCAGAGTCACCGGCATCGAAATACCTGATCTGGGAGAGCGCTATTTCACACTGCGCAGGTCAGATCTCAAGGATGATGCTGTACTGACTGTTTTTTCCGGCACCCTCCCTGTCCTCAGCGAAGAGAGCGTCCTCTATCCGCAGCAGCCTGTCATGGCTCTTTTCGGGCCTGACAGTGAATCTGTAGGTCTGCTTTCAAAGGATATCAGACTCACTTTATCAGAGCTGGAAGAGGAAGAAGAGAGCGCTGAGGCTGCCAACGGTCTCAGCTATGGAACAGAACCTGCGGAAGAGGAAGAGTACCGCGTCATCACGTCCTCTGTCAGACAGGAAGAGAGGGTTTTCATCAAGGAAAAGCCGCTGACCTGCGAATGCTGGCAGGAAGGTGAGCGGGTGCACATCGAAGTGCCGGCCCAGTGGCCTTCCCTCATCCGCACCAATGTCGCCAGGCTGCTTGACATGCAGGAAGTCAACGTCATTGTCCATCAGATGCCATACAGCGCCCTGCATGACGAATATCTGATCCAGCCGGTGATCCTTTCTGCGATCGCGGCCCTGGCTGCAGTCAAGGCAGGTCTGCCCGTCGTCCTTACGGACAGGGCCTTTTCCGTCAGTCCTCGCATTGAGATAAACAGGACTACAAAGTGCTCCACAGAGGGAAAGCCCGTATCTGAAGAGTGCAGGATGACAGCCTGGCTGGGAGCCTATGCGCTTGATGATGCCGAATTCATCAGACAGTCGCTTACAGGACTGCTGCCGAACTACCCTGTAAAAAGCTTCAGGGCTGAGGTGAGCGTGAAGCGCAGCCGCAGCTTCCCTTCCCTCTTCTTTTCCGGCGCCGGATACAGCGACGCCCTTTTCAGCACAGAACGCCATGCGACAATGATCGCGGATTCATTTGAGACCCCGCCTGCGAAATGGAAAGAGTATGTGGCCTCAGCGAAAAGGCCTTTCACAGACTACATGCCCTCTGCAGACCTCAGGCAGCTTGCCGCGCTCACAGCTGAAATCGAGCAGGAAAGCGACTTCAACAGAAAATGGGCCTCGTACGCAACACAGACAGACGAATATGACCTGTTTTCCTTCACGCGCGGAATCGGACTTGCAAGCGGCTACTCAATCTCAGGCTTCTCGACAAGCCACAACAAGGAATACAGCGCCCAGGCCAAGATCACGCTGACAGAAAAGCACAATATCACGCTGCTTACATCCTTCCCTCCCTCAGATGAGTTCTCATCTCTCGTGACAAAGACAATCAGAAGCGAGATCGACATGGGCAGAGACAGCGATGTCATCATCCTCGACAACGACGGGACAATGACAGACAGCGGCGCTGACGTGCTGGAAAGAGCGGAAGGACACTTTCCGATACAGCTTGCAGCTGCCTGCGGAAGGCTGAACCTCCAGAAGGACGAGGCTCCTGTCAGCATCGTCTTTGACTGCGACGAGAAGCTTGTCCCCTGCGAGTTTGAGCAGCGCGGAATGGCAGGCATCATAATAGAGACAAAGCTCGACAACCTCAGCTTTGATCCAGTCGTGCTGGAAGCCTGGGTCTGCGCATCTTCATGTCAGGAGATTCCGGACCTCTATCTCAACAGCATGATCAGGCGCCAGCTTATCAGCACGCTGCGCGACTGCGGAGCTAAGTTCAGCAGCGACCCACAGCGTCCTTTCAGAATCAATATCGTGCGCAAAGACTGGCCGCAGGGAGGACTTACCAGCCTCGCAAGCGCAGTCAGGGGCCTGACAAAGGCAGCCTTCCTGTCAGCGATGAAGCTCTGCCTTTCCGGCCTTGACCAGAGACTGCCGCTGGATGCGCAGTCAGTTGAGAAGGCCTACAGGCAGACAGGAGGCAGACAATGAGAATTGAACTGACTGTTGACGGAAAATATCTTGCCCTCTCGCTGTCAAGCGACAAGCCGCTCAACCTGCTGCTGCAGGATGACCTTGAGATCCGCTCTGTCACAAGCCACTGCAACGGAGAGCTGTGCGGCAACTGCATTGTCCTGCTTGAAGGAAAGGCCGTGCTCTCCTGTCTTGTCCCCGCCTTTGAGGTCAGGGGCAGGACGATCGTGACCTTTGACGGTTTTTCCAGAACAAGGGACTACAGGGACATCGAAAGGGCCTTCAGCAGCTGCGCCGTCAACCCCTGCGACAACTGCTATGCCTCACGCGTGCTGCTGATAGAAAGCATAATCAGGCGCTATGAATCGACAATAAACGACTTTGACGAGGCCGAGATACTGCAGGAAGCAGAGCTGATACGCTGCCCCTGCCTTGACAGCAGAAGTTTCCTGACTGTCGCAAGGGAAAGCCTGTTCAACAGAAGGAAGAGAAAGAATGTACGTAGAACTCAGATCTCCTAACATACATGAGCCGGAGAATATGGCGGCCTACAACAACACCATTCTCAACTACCGGGACACGACACCCTTCCTCTGGGCAGGCGGCACAGAAATCATGAGCCAGAAGGATTTCTACCCCGCGCTGAGGGGAAACATCGAGATCATCTCACTGGGCAAGATCGAAGAGCTGCATCACTTCCTGAGAAACGACCGCTATGCGGAATTCGGGGCCATGGTCACAATCAATGAAATCGCACAGGCCGGAAAGCTCGTCCTTCCCAGAATCCTGCTGGATACAATAAACAGCACAGCCTGCCGCACTGTCAGAGAGAGAATAACCGTCGGAGGAAGCCTTTGCACAAAGCGGTTCAAGACCTCCCTGGCCTCCACTCTCATGATTCTTGATGCGGCAATCGAGCTCAGATACATGAAAAAGAGGATGCACTCGAAGTGGTATCAGATATCGAGAATCTATGACAAAAACGGAAAGCTCGACATACCAGAAGGGGCTCTGCTGAGCAAGGTGAGAATCGCAATCCAGCAGTACGACTACCAGTATTACAAAACAGTGGGCTCGCCTCTCAGCGATCCTGACAACTCGCTCTCAGTGGCACTGGTGGCCCGCTTTGAACAGGGCAGCATCTCATATGCTCGGGTAATCTTCACCCTGCCCTCAAAAGGCTTCATCTACTCCAGGGATCTGGACAATCTGTTCACCAGCATTCATCTTCCTGTCAGCATTTCGCGCTATGCGCAGGTGGAAAGCTATGTCATTGACTACATCAGGGAGAACTTTTCTGAAATTCCCCCGCTGCAGGAAAGCCGCCTGAGAGGCTGTTTCCATGACATGATCAGGGACATGAACGAGACAGTTCTCTGCTACACAGGAACTCCGGGTGAGAGAATCCAGCAGTAAGCGCTGATGTCAAAAGCCCGCTTTTAGGCTATACTCTTTATTTATGAGCGAAGAGATCAAAGCCAGCGCAGAAGAAAAGAAGAGCGTCTTCGTACATCTTCACAATCACACAGACTACTCACTGCTTGACGGAGCCGCACAGATTCCGGCATACATAGGCAAATGCAAGGAATACGGGATGGATGCCGTCGCCATCACGGACCATGGCAACATGTACGGAGCCATGAAGTTCTACAAGGCCTGCAGGGCCGCCGGCATCAAGCCTATCATAGGCAGCGAGTTCTACATGAATCCCAGAGACAGAAGGGATCAGAGTCCTTTCTCGGAGGGAAGAAACCACTCTTACCATCTCATTCTCCTGGCAATGAATGACAACGGCTACCATCACCTGATGGAGCTCACCACGCTTGCCAACACAGAGGGCTTTTACTATAAGCCGAGGATTGATGACGAGATCCTGGCTTCTCACAGCGATGACCTGATCTGCCTCTCAGCCTGCCTTGGCGGAGAAATACTCCAGAACCTGCTGCATGACGACTATGAGAGGGCAAAGGAACGAGCCGCCTGGTTCAAGTCCGTCTTCAAGGACAGGTATTACATTGAGCTGCAGGATCACGGACTTGAGGAGCAGAAAAGGACAAATCCCATGCTGATCCGGCTTGCCCGCGAACTTGACATCCCGCTGGTGTGTACCAATGACATCCACTACATAAACAAGGATGATGCCAATGCCCATGACACATTGCTGTGCATCGGCACTAATGCCAAGAAGACAGATGAAAAGCGCATGCGCTTTCCAAATGACAATTTCTACTTCAAGAGCGAAGAGGAGATGAGACAGCTATTCTCCTACTGCCCTGAAGCGGTGGAGAACACAAGAGTCATCGCAGACCGCTGCAACCTTGAAGTCCAGTTTCCCGGACCGCTGCTTCCTGACTATGAGATTCCTGAGGGCTTCAGCAATACGGGAGAGTACCTCGTGCACCTGGCAAACGAAGGCTGCATAAGGCGCTATGGGGAAATCACAGACGAGCTGAGAAAAAGGCTGGACCATGAGCTCGAGATCATCCTGAAGATGAAGTTTGACGGATACTTCCTGATCGTCCGCGACTATATCTACTGGGCAAAGACCCATGACATCCCGGTAGGACCGGGCAGAGGCTCCGGTGCAGGCTCCCTTGTCGCCTACTGCGTCGACATCACGGATGTTGACCCGATGAAGTACAATCTGCTGTTTGAACGCTTTCTCAACCCTGAACGCGTCTCTATGCCTGATTTCGACATTGATTTCTGCTTCGAACGCCGTGGCGAGGTCATCCAGTACGTCACAGAGCACTACGGCAAGGACCGCGTAGGCCAGATCTGTACTTTCGGAACGCTCAAGGCGAAGGCTGTCGTCAAAGACGTAGCCCGTGTCCTCGACATACCGTATGATGAGTCCAACCTGATCTGCAAATACATTCCGGATGAGCCGAAGATGACCATTGCGAAGGCAATAGACATGGAGCCGAAGCTCAGGGAGATCATTGCCCGCGGAGGCGTTTACGCAGAGCTTTTTGACACAGCCCGCCGCCTTGAAGGAGGCGCCAGGCACACCTCGCTGCATGCAGCAGGCGTCGTCATCGGAAAGACTGATCTCATCGACTATGTGCCGATATCATTTGATCCGAAGACAAAGTCAATTGCCACTCAGTACACAATGGACCAGATCGAGGAATGCGGACTGGTGAAGATGGACTTCCTGGGACTCAAGACGCTGACGCTGATCAAGCACACAGTCGACCTCATCCACAAAAAGGATCCCTCATTCGACATCAGCAGAATCGATGAGCAGGACAAGGCCACCTTTGACATGCTCAAGAAAGGAGACAGCGAGTGCGTCTTCCAGTTTGAATCAGGCGGCATGCAGAAAGTCCTGAAGGATGCCCAGCCTGAGACAATTGAGGACCTTGTCGCCTTGAATGCGCTTTATCGTCCGGGTCCGATGCAGTACATAGACCGCTTTGTCGCCTGCAAGAACGGCCTGCAGCCTATTGAATACGCCGATCCGGAGCTTGAGCCGGTGCTCAAGACAACCTATGGAGTCATCGTCTATCAGGAGCAGGTCATGCAGGTTGCCCAGATCATAGCCGGCTACAGTCTGGGACAGGCAGACATTCTGAGAAGGATCATGGGAAAGAAAAAGGTCGAGAAGCTGGCTGAGGAGAAGGTCAAGTTTGTCGAGAGCGCAAAGAAACTCGGCAGGGATCCGAAGCATGCCCAGGACATCTTTGAAATGCTTGAGCCGTTTGCATTGTACGGCTTCAACAAGTCCCACGCGGTCGCATACTCGATTGTCGCCTACCAGACAGCCTACCTCAAGGCCAACTACCCCAGCGAGTTCCTTGCTGCGAACCTGACAAACGAGATGAGCAATCCTGACAAGTTCAAGGATTACCTCGCTCTGGCAGACAGCATGGGAATAAAGATCCTGCCGCCTTCAATCAACGACTCTGACATGCACTTCAATGTGGTCGGCAATGACATTGTCTACGGTCTGGCCGGAATAAAGAACGTCGGAGAGAACATCACCCGTCTCATTGTCGAGGAGAGAGAGAAGAACGGAAGGTACAAGAGCTTCATGGATTTCCTTTGCCGCCAGAGCGACGGACTTGTCAACTCAAGACTGCTTGAAGCCCTGATCAAGGCAGGCTGCTTTGACTGTCTGGGCGAAGACAGGGCGACTCTTATGGCCAATCTTGATGCAGCCATCGCCTATGACAAAGGCTGCAGGGAGACGACGGCCTACGGACAGATCTCGCTTTTCGGAGATGAGAGCGAGCTTGGAAGCTTTGAGTTCAGGCCTGCCCAGCCCTGGTCCCAGAGGGAGATTCTGGACATGGAGAAAGAGCTGATCGGACGCTATGTCTCAGGCCACCCCCTGGACAGCTACAAAGAGGACATTGAGCGCTGCGTCTGGGTTGACATCTCAAAGCCCGAAGAGCTTCCTCTTGACAGGGATGTAAGCCTGATCTGCCAGATCACGGCCTTCAGGGAGCTGAAGACAAAGAGAGGAGACAAGATGGCAAGCCTGACTCTGGCCAATTACCAGGGAACAATTGAGGCAGTCATCTTCCCCAAGGACTACGCGAATTACGAAGACAAGCTCTCAGTCGACATGATCGCAGGCTTCACAGGACGCTTTGACAGACGCAGGGACAGAGGGGATGAAATGCAGTTCGTCATCTCATCAGTCAGCGAGCCCAGAGAACTTGCGAGCGAGGCGATCAGGAAGATCAGCCTTTCTCTCGACTCGGCACAGCTTGCTGGAAGCAGCTGTGATCATTATCTTGAACAGGTAGTGTCTTTCCTGATCTCGCACAGCGGAAGCCTCCCTGTCATCCTCTTCATTGATGATGACAGGACGCAGTGGGTGCGCTCCTCCTTCAGCATTGAATATTACAAGGGGCTGAAGAAGGATCTGGCAGCCTTCCCTGTCATCAGGAATGTATATCTTTCATAGGAGCACGCAATGCTGGCACAGATCGCAGGCTTCACCGCCCGCCTTATCAGTCTTTATTCATTCTTCATCTGGATCCGCATCATCATGAGCTGGTTCAATCCATGGCCCAGGGAGGGCAGCATCACCTGGTACTTCGCAAAGCTTGTCGATCCATACCTCAACCTCTTCCGGTCAAAGAAGTTCGTGATCGGCTACTTCGACTTCTCACCGCTGCTCGCCGTAGGCCTTCTGGCAGTCATCCAGTCGCTGCTGAACATTTACTCTGTCTTCCAGGTCATGACGCTCTCGCTGGTGATCCAGATGATGCTCAGCGCTTTCTGGACATACGCGCTTTCCCTGCTGCTGATCATCCTGATCATCCTGCTGGCCATAAGGACAATAGGCGCCTTCACGCACTCCTACGGGCTTTCAAGGATGAATGCGGTCACAGAGAACATCATCAGGAAGGTGCAGAACCTGTTTTTCCCGAACAGGATTGTCAAGGAGACGACACTGTGCGTCATCACTCTTGCCATAGCTGTGCTTGCCTGGTTCGCATCCAGATGGCTGATCGGCTTTCTGATCGCCCTTGCCGCAAGGATACCGTTCTAGATGTTCGTCAAGGATCTGACTTTCCCAGTTGCAAAGATAAAGGGAATAGGCAAAGTCAGCGCTGCTGACTTCGCTTCCCTCTCTGTCGAGAAAGCCTCAGACCTCATCACGCTTTATCCCAGAAGCTACGACGACAGGACAAGGCTGTCCTCGCTGAACGAAATAGGAGCTGAAGGAGGAAAGCTCAACTCAGCTGTCGAGATTGTGGAGCACAGCCACTACATGTCCCGGGGCCAGAGAGTGCTGAAAATGACATGCAGGGAGCTCTCTAGCGGAAGAACGCTTTACCTTCACTGCTTCGGACGGTCCTTCATGGAAAGTGCCTACCCGGCAGGCACAAGCTGGTTCATCAATGCCGATGTGACAAGGACAGGCAGCGTCTTCAGCGCTTCATCCTTCACTCTCGGCGCAAGCGAGGAGCAGGCAGGACTGGGCAGGATACTGCCAGTCTACCCTCTTTCCGGCTCGCTGACGCAGAAAGCAGTGCGCAGGGCTGTCAACAGCATACTGAGCGTCAAATACATCAGATTTGATGATGAGCTTCCTCTCTCATTAATAGAGAAGCACGGTCTCCTGCACACAGATGAGGCCATAAGGCAGATACACAATCCACAGAACGCTGAACTGCTGGACAGGGCAAAGAAGACACTTGCCTATACAGAACTGTTCTATCTTGAGCTGAAGCTGCTGCGGACAAAGGACAGTGCCGTCAAGACAGGACCTGTCAGACCCAGCAGCCTGGAGCAGAAAGTGATATCCAGTCTTCCTTTCACTCTGACAGCAGATCAGGAAAAGTGCCTTGACGAGATAAGGGCAGACATGGACTACGGCCATATGAACAGGCTGCTTCAGGGAGATGTGGGCTCAGGAAAGACCCTGGTCGCCTGGCTTTCCGCCCTCCATATAATAGCTCAGGGCTGTCAGGCTGCCTTCATGGCTCCCACCGAACTGCTTGCGCGCCAGCATGCGGAAGGAGCGGCGCAGCTGCTGAAAGACACAGGCGTCCGAGTCGCGTTCCTGACAGGAGATGTGAAGGGAAAGGAAAGAGGCTATCTTCTTGATGCGCTGAAAAAAGGCGAAATCGACCTTGCAATCGGCACGCATGCACTGTTCTCAAAAGATGTCGCATTCAAAAAGCTGGGCCTTGTCATCATTGACGAGCAGCACCGCTTCGGCGTCGAGCAGCGCCAGGCTCTCAGCGGAAAGGGGCGGAGGGTCCATGTGCTCATGATGAGCGCGACCCCTATTCCGCGCACTCTCGCCATGACTGTCTTCGGTTCAATGGATGTCTCGACAATCCGCACAATGCCCGCAGGGCGCAAACCCGTCATCACGCACATAGTCGATGAGAAAAACAGGGAAAGGATGTATGCGTCAATCAGCGTCGAGTTCAGCAGAGGCCATCAGGCCTACTTCGTCTACCCCAGAATCGATGACGAGGGAGAAAGCTCGCTGAAGGACGTGACAAGCATGTTCTCCTTTCTTCAGGCGAAGTATCCGGAAGTCCCTTCGGCCCTGATCCACTCCCGTCTCAGCGAAGAGGAGAAAATCCGCATCCTCGACGATTTCAGGGCAAAGAAGCTGATGTACCTTGTCTCAACCTCTGTCGTTGAGGTGGGAATAGACGTGCCTGATGCGACCTGCATGATCATCGAGCACGCAGAGAGATTCGGCCTTGCGGCCCTGCACCAGCTGAGAGGACGGGTCGGCAGGAGCTCTCTCCAGAGCTGGTGCTTCCTTGTCTACTACGGCAATCTCACGGAAGAAGCCCGCTCCCGCCTCGTGGTCATGCGGGAATCAACGGACGGCTTCAGGATCGCAGAGGAGGATCTGCTGATCAGAGGTCCGGGAGAATTCACAGGAAACAGGCAGTCAGGCTACCTCAGGCTCAAGATGGCAAGTCTGACGGAAGATGTCGAGCTCATGGCCCAGGCGCGTGAGGATGCGCAGGCAGTGCTTGCTGAAGACAAGGGCCTGATCAGTGCCGGAAACTCGATGATACGCCAGCTGATTGACTGAAGAAGCGTTCTTTTCATCTGAAGCCCAAATCACTATTATTGAAGCTATGAGAATTACAGGCGGACAGTACGTCAGACGAAATATCATCTGCCCTCCCGGGATCATAAGACCGGCAATGGACAGAATGAGGGAAAGCCTCTTCTCCATCCTCGGACCGCTGGACGGCACCTCGTTTCTTGACCTCTTCTCAGGTTCAGGCTGCGTGGCCATAGAGGCTGCAAGCAGAGGGGCAAGCCCGATCCATCTTGTTGAAGGAGACAGGGGGAAAAAAGAGACAATCGAGAAAAACCTCTCCTTTGTCAGGGAAGAAAAGCATCTGTTCATCATGGATGTGAACCGTTACCTTGCCTCCTGCGCCAGGACATATGGAATAATATACGCGGATCCTCCGTTCAACATGGAAGGCAAGACAGCCCTGGCAGAGAAAGTCTCAGCATACAGGCTTCTTGAGGAAGGCGGTCTGTTCATCATCCATTTTCCGGAAGAAGAGGACAAGTTCTGGCCGGAGGAGACAGGCACTCTCAGACTGTGCGACAGAAGAAAATACGGACGCTCAATACTCCGCTTTTACAAAGAGGCAAGGCAATGAATCTTGAAATACGAGACGACAACAAGGCTGTGCTTTCGTACAGCCTGACATGCGCTGATGTGGATGCCCATTCGGACACACGGCTGAGCGCATATGAAAACCTTGTGCAGGAAGCGGCAGGAATCCATGCCACATTGCGTGGAGTCGGAATCATGGATCTGCAGAAGGACAACCGCACCTGGGTCATCGCACGCAGCAGGATGGAGATTTACCATTACAGCAAATGGCCAGAGGATCTGAAGATAACAACCTGGGCGCTTGACTCCACAGGCTTCAACTGCCCGCGCCATGTTGAGGCAGAGAATGCAGAGGGCACAAAGCTGTTTTCCTGCGAGACGAAATGGGCGGTAATAGATTTCAGGACAGGCCGCCCGCTCAGGGGAACGGTAATCAACGATCTGATAAAGACTCCGCCAAAGAAAGAGCAGGGAGAGAGCCACCTTCCATCCATCGCAGATGAGGATGCGGCCTGCCAGACAATACTGTACCGCTACAATCCTCAGATCCACTATCTGGACACAGACCTCAACAGGCATGTGAACAACCTCAGCTACATAAACTGGTGTCTGGATGCCCTTCCCGATTCCCTGCGCGACGAGTACAAGCCTTCTCTGGCAGATGTGCGCTGGATCAGGCAGTGCTTCAGGCACGACAACCTGACTGTCGTCGTCAGGGCAGAAAGCGCCGGCGAGCTGGAAAAAGAGGAGCCTGTGCTGTGGTTTGATATCATCCGCACAGAGGAAAGCGGTGCATCGACAAAGGTATTTGATGCCCTGATCAAATGGAAAAAGCGGGCCCTGTGCTGCAGCTGAATCAGTAATGAGGAGGACGCCTGCTGGGACGATTGGGCGTTCCGACCTCTTCGATGAGGCTCTTCAGCTTTTCCGACAGCTTCTCGACAGTATAGCTGAGCGCATCAATTTCCTTCCGCTGGGAAATGACCACATCATTAAGCTCATCGAGCCCTGATTCAAGATAGCTCACCTTTATCTCAAGCTGTTCAATTTCTTTATTCATCACAACAGATCATACAATAACGGCACGGAAGATGACAATAAAGCGCTTCCCGGTCCGGCTCAGATGTGCCGGGCCGGAAGACAGGGCGGCATCACGATGGCGGAAAGCAGTGCCTGATGCCCTGCAATTTTGTTGCCTGTGTGCCTCTTCGTGCTATAATTTTGTTGCATACAGTTGCATTTAGGAGAAGAGAGAATCGTGAAAGGAGAACGTGTAGCACAGCTTGAACTGCTTCTGAGAAGCCACCCTGAAGGACTGAGGAGGGCCGAGATAGCCCGCCGTCTTGGTGTACACCGCTCAACCATCTCACGCTATGTGGAAGATTTATCCAGGCACATCGACATCTATGAGGAGAACAACCTGATCAAGATCAGGCAGAAGGAAGAAGATGAGAACATCGCCCTTTCTGTCTATGAAAGTCTTGCCTTCAACATGAGCGCTGAGATCCTTGCCTCCAATACCGATATCCAGAACCCGCATCTGGCTTCCGGCCTGAGGAAGATCGCGATGAACATGCACTCCTATGCGCCGAAGATCAGCGAGAACATACTTCATGTGGCTGAACGGATTGACCAGGAAGTGCAGAAGAACAGCCAGGAGAATTCCCGCTACAGCAAGATCCTGGAAGTCCTGATTGACGCCTGGGTGACAGGCCGCATTGTCCGCCTGACGACAGGGGAAAAGGCAGATGAGGAAATTGAGCTGGCACCCTACTTCATCGGCTTCAGGGAAGAGGAAAACCAGGACAGAAAGCCCATCACCGTCACAGGAAGGCTGAGACATACAAAGGACATCATCACGCTTGACATCTCATCTATAAGTCAGGCCGTGCTGCTGAACGAGACGTACACGATTCCCGATAACCTCAAACCCTTCCGGCTCAGCAGGGAGGAAGGCGGAATGTATGATGCAATAGACATGATCCCGCTGACGCTGGAGCTGGAGGAAAAGTCTGCCGTCAACGCATTCTCAAACCTCATTCACACAGACTTTGTCTTCTCTCATGATGAGAAGGGCCGCCTCATCTGCTCCTTCAGGGCAGAAAACTCAATTGAGCTGATGATGCACATCTTTCAGTGCGGAAGCTCTCTCAGGATTCTTGCCCCCGAAGGCTACAAGAGGAAGTACCTGACTTACATGAAGCACATACTGAACAGCTACGCCAGCGACTGAGGCAGCGGGCAGGACCAGACTATCTTAGACCTGTCCACGCCGGCAAAGCTGTCCTCATCAAGATAGAGATGCCAGTCAGGGTGGCACTTAAGAAGCGTCGCGGGAATCATCCTTGTGGCAGATGGAGCATACAGTGTCTTCATCACGGCCTCAGCTTTAACGTCATGCGGTACGACACTGACTATCGTCCTGCACTGCAGCACCTGATAGCAGCTCATCGTGATGGCACTGGAAGGCACCGAATCCAGGCTGTCAAACCAGCCTTCCCTCACCTGCTGGCGGCGGCAGCGCTCATCAAGCCTCACAGTGATGTACGGCTCCTTTGTCTCAATATTGCAAGGAGGATCATTGAAGGCGATGTGCCCGTTTTCTCCTATCCCGACAACACCAAGGTCAATCGGAGACTCAAGCACAGCTTCCTTCAGCTCCTCCTGCGGCATTTTTCCAATCAGATAGGCTTTCTTCAGGCTGACGCGCGATATGAATCTCTCGTTCAGATAGCTGCAGAAGCTTGCTCTGTCTGCAAGGTCAAGACCGATATATTCATCAAGATGAAACATCTCTACCTTATCCCAGGGGATATCTTCCTTCACAAGATAGTCCAGAAACTCAAACTGGCTCTGCCCTGTCGAGAGCACTATGCGGGCCGCTCCCCTTTCTTCAACCGCCTTTGCGATCACGCCTGCCGAGAAGTCAGCTGCAAGCTGGCCTGTCCTGTCAGACGACTGAGACACTGAGAAAAACACAAATCACCTCCGATCCTGCACTGCGGCAGGGAAAAACACGTTCTCTTTTCTTTCTCCGTTCTTCTTCAGGAAGACTTCCCCGCTCTGCCTGTATTCCTCACCGCGGTAGCCTCTTGCGCCGGCAGGACAGCTGACGATGCAGCGGCCGCAGGAAATGCACACAGCCTTGTAGCTTGTCCTCACATTCTCCCTGCTGATCGCACTGACCGGACATACAGAAACGCAGCGCATGCAGCCAGTGCAGCTCTCATCAGCTTCAGGGTGAAACGGCGTTCCCCTGAAGACAGAGGGATCTGCGCTCCGGTCTCCCGGAAGCATTGAGGACACACTCTTTCCCTGAGGATCGAACATTGATGCGAACTGTCTTGCTTCCTCTCTGTCCTTATCATCAGGACGGCCGGAAGCGACTGAGGGGAATATTGAATGCCTTGCAGAAAGAGCGGCTGCGGCCTTTGTCTCAAAGCCCTGACGTGCAAGCAGCTCATCCATCTGCACAAGAGCATTGTCGTAATGACGGTTTCCATATACTGCAAGGACTGCTGCAGGCGTGCTGCTGCCGTGAAGCAGGGGAACAAGAGCAGCGCAGAAAGACGGTATGAAGCCCCCATAGACAGGCATGGCAAAGACAAGAATGTCATCATGTCCCAGTTCAAGAGGGATCCTGTCTTCCCTGCCGGCCCAGTTCAGAAAGCGTGCATCAGTCTGGCCGGGCAGACCGGAGACATAGGCATGAACATATGAAGAGACAGTCCCGCAGGCTGAGAAGTAAACACAGTGAACCACGAAGAACTCCTTTTTCATTCAATGATAGCAGAAAAAAAGAAAATGAGGAAAAGCATTGCTGCCCTTCCTCAAATTCCCTTTTGTTTTCCCCTGTTATGCACTTTCCGGTGAAAAGAGAGTAATGGCCGGCAGGCTGTGCATGCCTGCTGCCGGAATCAGCCTTTAAGTCCGCTGGAAGCAACCCCCTCGACAAAATACTTCTGCAGCGAAAGGAAGACGGCGAGAACCGGAATCATGGTGACGACGCTTCCTGCCATGATCAGGCCGTACTCAGATGAATACTGGCCGATGAAGCTTCTCAGTCCGAGCTGGATTGTCTTCAGGTTGTCCCTTGTCAGGTAGATGTAAGGTCCAAGGAAGTCATTCCAGGTGTTGACGAAGGTGAAGATAGTCAGCGTGGAAAGAGCCGGCTTGGCAAGCGGAAGCATGATCTTGGCATAAATTCCGTACTCCGTCATTCCGTCAATGCGGGCCGCTTCGCACAGCTCTGTCGGGACCCCTTCATAGAACTGCTTCATCATGAACACTCCGAAGGCGCTGAAAGCCTGAAGGATTATGATGGCAAGATGGGTGTTGTTCAGTCCCATGCCGCGCAGCATCATGAACTGAGGAACCATGTAAGCCTGCCATGGAACCGCAATCGTGGCGATATAGCCCAGGAACAGTGCGTTCTTTCCCTTGAAGCGCAGCTTTGAGAAAGCATAGGCGGCAAAGGATGAGGTGAACAGCTGCAGCAGAGTGACAATGATTGTCAGCTTCACTGTGTTCAGGATGTATGTCAGCAGCGGGATTCTGGTCCAGATGTCGCTGTAGTTCTGCCATCTCGGTTCAGCAGGTATCCACTGAATCGGGAATGTGAATACATCCCTGTCCTCCTTGAGCGATGCGCTGAGCATCCACAGGAAAGGCAGCAGCATGATCGCAGCCATCAGGATAAGGAACACATAAAGAAGGACTTTGAGAACCTTCTGTCCATTGGATTCAATCATCATAAGGCCTGTCCTCCTACTCTTTGTCCAGCCTGAACTGGATGATCGTCACGACAAGCACAATGGCAAAGAGCACCAGGGCCTCTGCAGAAGCAACGCCCAGTCTCCAGTAGCGGAATGCGCTGTTGTAGATTTCGTATACGAGAACCGTAGTCGACTGCGACAGGGCACCGGAACCGGCTCCGGCCAGCATGTAGACAATGTCGTATACCTTGAAGCACTGGATAGTCAGCATGATAAGGATGAAGAAAGTCGTGTTCCTCAGCTGAGGCAGAGTGACGTACCAGAACTTCTGCCAGGTGTTGACGCCGTCAATAGAGGCAGCCTCATACAGCTCTGAGTTGATGCCCTGCAGTCCAGCAAGATAGATGACCATGTAGTAGCCCATGTACTTCCAGACAGAGAAGAGGATGATGGTGAACATGGCCCAGTCATTGTCTGCGATCCAGCGCGGAGGATCATCCACGCCGAGCCTGATGAGGATCTCGTTGACAGGTCCCATCGAAGGGTTGAAGAGCATGTTCCACACAGCCGTAACGGCTACGAGGGATCCTACGTAGGGGAAGAATGAAACTGTCCTGAAGAAGTTTCTTCCCCTGATCTTCTGATTCAGGACAATGGCCAGGAACAGAGAGACAATGAGTGTCAGAGGCACTGTTCCTATTGTGTAAACGAAGGTGTTCTTCAATGAGGCAAGAAACATCTCGTTCGTGAAAATGTACTTGAAGTTATCGAGACCGGCCCAGGTCATTTCCGTGTTTCCATTCCAGTTCATGAAAGCCAGTGCGAAGGCAAAGACAATCGGAACCAGAGTGAAAACAGCAAAGCCGATGAAGTTCGGGGCAATGAATGAATAGGCAACGACGTTCCTGTTCAGCTCAGCCTTCTTTGCAGCCTTTGATTTCTCGATTTTGATGCTTGTGTCTATTGGAAGACCGTTTGCGGTGAAGCCCACAGTCTGCTTATCCTTTTTTCTCAACATACAAAACCCCGCAAAACAGATTCAGCCGCCTTGGGAAGCGGCTGAACCTTCATTCAAAAAGAGTCAGTTGGCAAGAACCTGGTCAACTCTCCTTCCCATCTCAGCAAGACCGTCGTCAACGCTCATGTTGCCGGTCATGATCTGATCATGGAACTCGTTGAGGACAACCTCAATCTCAGCACTCTTGTCATGCAGCGGCATTTCAAGATAGAGCTGTGCGACGTTGAGGGCTTCCTTGCTCTGCTCATCCTGCGGGAATCCGTCCATTGAAGCGATGATGTTGTTGATCTCATCGTTTGTGACAGCCGGGAAGTTGCCTGTTGCTGCAAGAGCCTCAGCACCTTCTGTTCCGCATACGAACTTCACGAAGTCCCATGCAGCTTCTGTCTGGTCTGTTCCTGTAGGAATTGCCAGTGCTGTGATTGTTCCCAGTGTTGTGCCCGGCTCGACGCCTTCAGCATGAGGATACTTGACGATACCCCAGTTCTGGGCATCGCTCTGTCCGCTCTGGTTGGCAGCGATGAGGGATGCGATGAACCATGAGCCCATGTTCATCATTGCGACAGACTGGTTGTAGAAGACGCCTGTGTAGTGGATGTTGCTTGTCTTGAGAGTTGCATAGTCCTGGACGATGCCGTCAGCCTGCTGTGCAAGTGCCATCTCGTAGTAAGGCTTGAGGTAGCTGTAATCGCCGCCGTCAGTGATCTGATGCTGTCCGTCAAGAATGCCGAAGAGCTGGATTGCGCTTCTCCATGTGTGATAGTGGGCACCGTAGACCTTGCTTGCTCCGCTTCCTGATGTGACAGCGCGTGCAATCTGGTCATATTCCTCAAATGTCATGTCATTGTCAGGATAAGGAACGCCGGCTGCGTCAAAGAGGTCCTTGTTGTAGAAGATGACCCAGAAGTCGCTTCTGAAAGGAAGTTCATAGAACTTTCCGTCAACGGAAACCTGCTCGACGATGCCGCCGTAAGCTGCTGTGTCGACGCCGTCACGCTCTGCAAGCGGTGTGAGATCCTGCAGCAGGCCTGCCTTCACGAGGTTGTTGTAGCCCGGGATATCCTTGACTGCGACAACATCAAAATCGCTGCCGCCGCCGGAAAGCTGGATCTGGAGAGCTGTCTGGTAGTCAGCAGAGCCAAGGTCGATCACCTCAATATTGACGTCCGGATTGGCAGCCTCATATGCATTGATGAGTGCATCGTAATATGGTGTGGTCGCATAGTCCCATACGGCCCATGTGAGAGTTGTTGTGCCATCGCCTGAAGTGGACTCGCTTCCACCGTTGGCAAATACGCTTGTGACTGCAGCAAGTGCAATCAGAAAAACAGCAAGTGCTTTTTTCATTAAATCTACCTCCATTAGGTTTATGGACTCATCCTGCACCTGCTTTTTGATGAGCAACATGTAAAATCATTGTGACTTTATCGACAATTTTATGCATTTTCCCGCAGTGCATGGATTATTTTCCGATGAAATGCAAAATTCTCTCATCGCCTTTTTTTCATTTGTCAGCAGGCCGTCTTTGCATAATAATTAAAGCTTATGAAGGTCTTCCGCTCAGTAAGGACAAGGATCATTCTCATCAGCACGCTGCTCCTGGCCCTCTTCCTTGTTGTTTATACGATAACAGTATGGACAATTGCCGGCAGCTACGCTCTTGTCACCCTGAGCCAGACAAATTCATTCTCGCTGAACATGATGACAAGCGAGATTGAGAACAGCATGGCGAACGTAAGGGCGCTTGTGACAAGGGTGTCCATAGACAACCAGCTCAAGAACACCCTGCTCAACTTCGACGAGAGAAGCTGGATAGACTACTACCCGCAGTTTGAGAGCATGATACAGTCAAATCCTGCCTTCAGCGTCATTGACCGCTTCATAATCACGGACAGCACATTCAGCCACTTTCTTCAGGTCGGAGGCTACACGGCTTCTACAGGAAGGCCTCTGCGGCAGGACTATTTCCTTTCCGAGATAAGCCATGTCGAGGCCGATACCGGCTTCAGCGGGATCTATGCATCCACCTTTTCCTATGAAAGCTACAGCGTCACAAGCATCATGCGCTCAATAATCGACTACAATACAGGCCGCACGATCGGCTATGTGTTCGCAACGATAAACATTGACGCCCTGCTGTCAAACCTCTACAGCTATCAGGCCATGACAGGAGAGACCATATACATTATCCAGGATGGAGACTGCTACAGGATTGAGAATTCCAGCCTGAGCTATGAGCCTGAGACTGTCTTCCCTGTCACTGACGGGTCTCCTGTGATCTCATCCGGCACAGGGGACGTCAGACAGCTTGAAGACGGAAGGTACATACTGCGGCAGGCAGGGCTTGCGGGTGCCTTCAAGCTCATACACATTTTTGATGCACCCTCCCTCTCCGGCTCCACAAGCCAGACGCCTTTCATGCTGCTGGCCGTGACAATCGGACTGGTCGTGCTTTTCATCGCGCTTGTGCTTTCAGTTTACCTCAACAAGGCAATCTACCAGCCTGTGAAGAAGCTGTCGCAGAGGATCGAGAAGATACAGCACAGCGATTTCTCGCAGGACAACTCCATCAACACCGAAGATGAGTTCGGCCTCATCGGGCGGGGAATCAACAAGCTGTCAAGCGAGGTGACGGATCTGATGGACAAGCGCGTCGAGGATGAGAGGAAGAAGCTTGAGCTTGAGTACAAGATGCTTCAGAACCAGATCAACCCGCATTTCCTGTACAATACGTTCAACTCGATCAAGTGGATGGCCACGATTCAGGGCGCTGCGGGAATCGGTGAGATGATAACCTCCCTCTCCCGCCTGATGAAAAACATCTCCAAGAAAGACTCAAGCATCGTCACTCTTGCAGAAGAGCTCAGCTTCATCGATGACTATCTTGTGATCATGAAGTACCGCTACGGAAACACGATCACCGTCTACCGCAATATTGATGAGGGCTGCACTCAGATAATGCTTCCGCGCTTCACGCTCCAGCCTCTGGTCGAGAACGCGATCTTCCACGGCATTGAGCCGAAAGGAACAGGAGCTCTGGCAATCATTGCCAGGGACTGGGGCACGCACTGCACCATCATGGTCGCAGACAACGGAGTCGGCTTTGACCAGAGCACAGATCAGGAGAAAAAGGGAGACGGAGTCTTCCGCCATATCGGGATTGACAACATCCGCCAGAGGCTGAACTACACCTTCCCTTCCGGCATGGATTTTGAAATAAACAGCAGACCCGGACAGGGGACTAAGTGTATAATCAGGATAGAGAAGTCAGAAAAGAGGGAGGAAGAATGAGTTACAAAGTCATCATTGCCGATGATGAGCCGCTTGTTCTCATTGGTCTGCAGGACATGATTGACTGGGCCGCGGAAGGCTTTGAGCTAGTCTCTCAGGCAAGGAACGGAAAGATCCTTGAAGAAGAGATTGAGCGCTGCAGCCCGGATCTTGTCATCTCCGACATCAAGATGCCTGTCATGTCCGGCATTGAAGTGCTTGAGCACCTCAGGGACAGGGACAGAAGCCTGCCGATCTTCATCTTCCTCACAAGCTTTGAGGAGTTTGACCTGATCAAGAAGGCAATGAGCCTGGAAGCCGTGGACTATATTGTGAAGCTGGAACTGGACAAGAGCCAGCTTGTCGACGCACTCAGGAAGGCCCGGGGCAAGATAGATGCTATCAGAGGACATCTGGACAGCGGCCAGGTGATGAACGAACGCCAGATCCTGCAGGAGCGCTATTTCATGCGCCAGCTCTTCTCGATTGACACCCATGATCTTGATGCCAGCGCAATAGGAATTGACCTCAGTGCCGATGCCTTCTGCGTCGCATATATCTCGGTCAGCAGCATTCTTGCGCAGAAAGGCGGAATGAACCGCTTCTACAGCGCCTGCAGGCTGGTTCAGGAAACAGTGAGCAGGTATATAAGATGCTACCTGACACAGCTGGATTACGGACATATTGCCGTCATACTGCTGTTCAGCGAGAATCAGAAGGCCGGCTACCGGAGCTATGTGAGCTCAGCCTTCAGGGCGGCCTCTGAAGGAATGAGGGACTTCCTCTCGCTTGATGTGTCCATTTCCTGCGGGCCTCTGGTCAGCTCGGCAGGACTGCTGTCTGAATCATTCCTGAAGGCAAAGACGCTGCTTGCCACGAAGGAGACAAAAAGCGGGGAAATCCTTTTCTTTGACCACAGTCAGAACAAGGACATCACAATAAGCGCCCCGGATTTTGACACAGAGGGCTTCACGAAAGCTTTCGGAGAGCTGAATGCAGAGCTGCTGAGGCAGAATATCGATGCTGTCATAAAGACGCTGAGCCGGCCGGATGTGACAAAGGTCCATGCGCTGGACATAGCTTCCGGCATACTCTACATGGCCTCGACACTGGTCCCCGACGCAGAGAAATGCCTGGAGGAAATCTTTCCGAAAGAGGAGAACATCTTCTCATACCGCCAGCTGTACCAGGCAGTCAGCACGGCAGATGTGATCAGATGGCTGGAAAGACTATGCACCGGTTTATGTGCTATCTTTAACGAAAGACGTCAGGACTACCGCATGCAGACAATTCAGAAAGTTCAGGCCTACATCAGGGAAAACGTCGACAAGAGACTATCCCTCGGCACAGTATCCTCAATATTCGGCTACAGCCAGAACTATCTGTCTTCCCTTTTCAGCCGCTATGCGGGAATGAGCTTCATTGACTATGTGAACACGGCCAAGATCGAGAAGGCCAGGCAGCTGCTCAGCGACCCAAACACAATGGTCTATGAAGTGGCAACAAGGCTCGGTTTCGAGTCGCCATTCTATTTTTCCAAAGTATTCAAGAAAGTGACAGGGCTCAGCCCTACTGCTTATCAGAACAATTCACGCAATAAAGGAGATCGATGATGCACAAGGAAATTACAGAGGCAGAAAGAAGAGCTGCGCTTGACAATGCAGTGGCCATCGTCAGGAGAAACCTTCCGCAGTACACTTACAAGTGTCAGGATGCGAATTCCGTCAACGGAATTTACAAGCCGATAGACAATATCGAGTGGACCACAGGATTCTGGCCGGGAGAACTCTGGCTGAGCTATCTGTACACAGATGATGAGGTGTTCGCACACGCGGCAGGAGTATTCACGGAAAGCTTCCTGCACCGCATCAGGAAGCATATCATGACAGATCACCATGACATGGGCTTTCTCTATTCTCCCAGCTGCGTCGCCGCCTGGCAGATAAAGAAGGATGCGCATGCCAGAGAGGCTGCCATTCTCGCAGCCGACAACCTCATCGCACGCTTCCATGAGAAAGGACAGTTCCTCCAGGCCTGGGGAGAGATGGGCGCAAAGGACAACTACCGCTACATCATTGACTGTCTGCTGAACCTTCCCCTTCTCTACTGGGCAAGCGATGAGACAGGAGACCCGAAGTACAGAGACATTGCACTCAGGCACACAAAGACATGCATTGCAAACTCATTCCGCCCGGACTGGTCCTGCTACCACACCTTCTTCATGGATCCTGAGACAGGCACACCGGTGAGAGGAGAGACCTGCCAGGGCTACAAGGCAGACTCATCCTGGGCCAGAGGACAGGCCTGGGCTGTCTACGGCCTTGCCCTTGCCTACAGACACACCGGAGAGAAATCCTATCTTGACATGTTCGAGAAAGTCTCAGCCTACTTCATGGAAAAGCTGCCTGAAGATCTCATTCCATACTGGGATCTCATCTTCACAAGCGGTGACGAGCCAAGAGACTCTTCATCTGCCTCAATTGTGGCCTGCGGCTTCCTCGAAGCGGCTTCTTCGTACGAGAAGCTTGCAGAGTATGAGAAGGCAAGACACTACCGCTCACTGGCAAAGCAGCTTCTCAAGGCAGTCTATGACACCTGCATGGTCAGCAGCAGCGAAGAAGGCATCAACGGCCTTGTCAAGCATGGAACATACAGCAAGAAGAGCCCTTACAACACATGCACTCCGGCAGGCGTCGATGAGTGCGTGAGCTGGGGTGACTATTACTGGATGGAAGCACTGATCCGCCTTGACGGCCAGTGGAAGAGCTGGTGGTAAAAGCATGAGTTCAAAGATTCTAGAGAACACCCTGATAGGACTCAGCAGTGCTGAGAGACTTGATTTCTCCGTCTTCAGCGCAGAAAACCGCTCCCTGTGGGACAGCCTGCCTGAGACAGTGAGGAAGGAAATCATCAGGACAGCAGAAGAGTGCCGGTTCACACAGGAAGACACGATCAGCCTGTCACTGTTTCAGGATTTCAGGAAAACGGGAAACAGGAAAAGGCTTGAGGATATCTATTTTGCCAAGCGCAGAAAGCTTTCCTGTCTTGTCATCGCCGAGTGCGTCGAAAATGACGGAAGATTCATCAGCGCAATTGAGGAAGGCATCTGGTCAGTCATCAGCGAGCCGGCCTGGGTCATCCCGGCCCACAACAGTTACGTCAGGGATACTGCGCAGCTTTCCCTGCCGCTGCTTGAGCGTCCGGTCCTTGACCTTTTTGCCTGCGAGACGGCAGAGATTCTGGCTCTTTCCGCCTGCTGCCTGAAAAACCAGCTGGATCCGATTCTCATTGAGGATGTGTGGAGCGAGCTTGAGCGCAGGATCGCCATTCCGTATATCACAGACCACTTCTGGTGGATGGGAGCTTCTGGTCCGCTGAACAACTGGACGCCGTGGTGCACCCAGAATGTCCTCATCAGCCTGCTTTCCAATCCCAGGCTGTCCGGAAAGGAAAGGATGAAGGCCGTGAAGCAGGCCACATTCTCACTTGACCTGTTCATGGACAGCTACAGCGAGGATGGAGGCTGCGATGAGGGCGCAAGCTACTATCATGCGGCAGCACTGGCCCTTTTCGGAGCGCTGAAGGTTCTGGAGAAAAGCACCGGCCGAGATTTCACCTGCATCTATCACAGCACGAAGGTGAAGAACATGGCAGCCTTCATTGAGGATGTCTTCATCGCTCAGGATCTCTACCTGAACTATGCTGACTGCTCTCCGAAGGCAGGCGTGCTGACAGCTCGTGAATACCTGTTCGCCATGGCAACAGAGAATGCGCAGATGGCCCATCACGCAGCCTGCGACGTGCTTCACTATGGCTGGCAGGAAGAAGACAACAGCTACAATCTCTTCTACAAGCTGCTGGCACTTGCCTCCTACAATGAAATCGCCAGGGAGGCAGAGAAAGACGCTGTCTTTGACAAAAAGCGCTTCAAGAGCTTTGAGAAGACACAGCTTGTGATCTGGAGGGAAGCTGACATTACATTCGCGATAAAAGGCGGAAACAACGCAGAAAGCCATAATCACAATGATGTGGGCTCAATCATCCTTTACAAGGGGACAAAGCCGCTGCTTGTCGATATCGGAGTGGAGACTTACACAAAGACAACGTTCTCTGATCAGCGCTATACGCTGAAGCCGATGCAGAGCAGCTATCACAATGTCGTGAACTTTCCGCCGCTTCAGCAGAAGGACGGAGCTGAGTACAGGGCACAGCAGCTCAGCCTCAGCGACAGCAGTGTCTCATTTGACCTGACAGGCGCCTATCCGAAGGACAGCGGCCTGGGCAGCTATGTCAGGACAGCTTTCCTCAACAGGGATGACAAGACAATAACAGTCACAGAGGACATTGTCTCATCACAGGCTCCGGTGCTCACGCTGATGAGTCAGGAAGAGCCCGTGATCAGAGACGGTGTCATAGACTATGCCTCATTCACGGTCAGCTTTTCAAAGGGCTTTGAGAGTGCCGGCTTTGAAGTGATGAACATCACGGACGAGCGGCTGAGAAAGGCATGGCCTGACAGGCTGTACCGCACACTGGTCACTCTTTCAGGCAGCGCGGAATGGAAGATTGACTTCAAATAAGGAAAAGAGAGAGAAAAATGAAGATTGAGATTATCAGGAACAATGAGGCAGTCGCCTCTGCAGAGAAGGAAAAAGAGGTTTATCTTGTCTTTCAGGAGGAGTACGCGGAGGGAGACAGGATTGTGTTCACGCCTGAGAAAGAAGGCTTTGTGACGCTGCAGTTTGATGCAGTGCTCGGGCGCGCCACTGTCTATTCAAACGGAAAGCCGTTTGCCATGAACATTCCGTTCGGCCAGAAGCATGACTGCTATCAGGAATCAGTGTTCAAGGGCAAGATGCACTTTCTGTGGGTCAGGGAGGCATATGAGTGGGAATACTCATGCTACCGCAACCTTGCCCTGAACCCCTATGACTGCCATGAGGACGAATCCCTCTTCCCTCACTCAAAGGCAAACATCGAGACAAGAGGAGAGTCTGTCTTTGCCTCCCGCAATGCCATTGACGGAATTGTGGCAAGCAACTGGCACGGCCTCTGGCCCTGGTCAAGCTGGGGCATCAACAGGGATCCGCAGGCAAAGCTGACCCTTGATTTCGGCAGGGATGTCGTCATCGACCGCATCATCCTCTATACCAGAGCCGATTTCCCTCATGACGCCTGGTGGACAGAAGGAACATTCTCATTCTCAGACGGCTCAGAGCTTGTCATGAAGCTTGAGAAAAAGGACGGGCCTCAGGAAATCACATTCCCGGCAAAGACAGTCTCCTCCCTTGAGCTTGACAGGCTGATCAAGGCAGATGATCCGTCACCATTCCCCGCACTCATCCAGATTGAGGTCTACGGAAAGGAAGCATGATGCAGCCATAAGGCCCGTTCTCCGCAGGACGGGCTTTGTCCGGCTTTAGAAATAATTGACACTACCCCCCCCCCTGATAAAATTCCAGCAGGAGGGAAAAATGAAGCGAATATCAGTTATAGCATTTATTGCACTGCTGCTTGCTGTAAGCTGCGATGGCTCTGCGCCTGCCCCTGATACAGAATCAGGCCGGCTTCTGCTTGAGACTAATGTCAGAAGCATACAGAAGGACAGCACCACAGCAGCTGAAGCACGCACTGTCTATGAAACAGGAGAGCCGATCATCGGCGTGCTGCTGCAGACAAATACAGGCAGTAAGGATACATTCAGGCTTGAATACCTTGGTGATGGGAAAGTAGAGAAAAACGGGGACGGAATGGAATACAACTATATTCTGTACCAGCCTGAAGCAATCCCTGATGCCTATATGGAAGCCGGAGGAAACGAAATCGTCGCAACAAAGACAGGATCACCCTTCTGGTGGTACATGAAAACATACCTCAAGCTCAGCACAGAAGAAGTGTACAGCGACTGGTACGCAGCCCTGACTGCACTGCTGGACAATCAGGAAGCTCTTCCATACCCGAAGGCTGAAGACTGCACAAATCCTAAGGTGACCGCACCAGTTTCATATGATGAGATTCCAGAGGATTTCATCATACCTGAAATAGAAGAAGATGAGCTCATCTTCATCTCAAATTATGAAGGCAGCTTTCCCCACCTTCCCTCATTAATCAACGTTTCGCAGACAAAAAGTCCGTTTGCCAGAGCGGAAAATAATGAAGACTATGCAGCCATCATCAGTAATGCCTTCTACCTCAGCGAGAATCTCAATCTATATGTTCCGACAATACTTGATGTCCGCTTCGGAGGCGGTTCAGACCCGGGTACTGATGGTTTGTGGAAATATGCAAGAAAATTTCTTGGAGTTTCTATAGATCAAGTCAGAGAAGAAGGCTCTGAGATTTTGCTTAATGCGCTGAGACAGCATGCAGGAGAGGATGGGCGCCTGCCTCTTGAACTGTAAATGTGCCTTATGAGACAGGAAGCTCCATCTTCTAAGCGTTAGCGAAGGATGGGGCAGTTCACTTATAGCCAGACCCCTTTTTTCGAAGTATCATTTTTCATATGAAGCTGAATGAAAGAGGGGTTCTGCCTCAATCTTCGATCTATATCTACAACTCTTCGCTGATCAAAAGGAACTACTTTTACCAGATGCTGTGCATCGGACACTACTGGTGCAATCACAGCTATTCGGTAAAGCCCAACACCCTTGACAGTTATCTTCTGCTCTATGTGATATCAGGAGAACTGTACACAGTCACGCAGGACAGCAGACGAGAGGTGGTGAAATCTGGACAGATGGCCATCCTCAACTGTTATCAGCGCCCTTCCTACGGCTGTGCTAGCACTGCCGAGTTTTTCTGGATTCACTTCGACAGCCACGACATCAGCCAGCTGTATGAGCAGATTGAAAACCGTAAGATACAGGTTGCGGACCGCATCGCCGTAAGGAATGCCTTCAACAGGATCATCTCCCCCTTTGAAGCCGGCGGACAGCCCAGCGAGGCTATCGTGAACAAATACATAACAAATCTGCTCACAGAGTTCTTTGAAGCCGATACAGAAAGCATCAGCATAATTCCGCAGAAAAAATTCGAGAATGTGGAAAACTATATCAACAACAATCTTGATAAGAAAATCTCAAACGAGGAACTGGCCCAGATGGCCAATATGAGCGTTTTTCATTTCATCCGCGCCTTCAAGAAGGAAAAAGGCTTCACTCCTCATGAGTTCATACTGCGCTCCAGAGTCAACACAGCAACCTTTCTTCTCAGGGCGACCTCACTCAGCCTGACAGAAATCACATACCGCTGCGGCTTTGCAAATGAAGCAGCCTTCAGCAACTGCTTCAAATCGCTTACAGGAATGACCCCGCTGAAATGCCGGCAGGAAGCCTGGGGCAAGGTCGAATCAAGACTTAAGCTTGCTTCAACAGAGCTGATCAGCGGAATGCTGAAGCGGGATGACGAATAGGGGCCGGAGACAAGCCCCGGCCCGTAAAAGAGAAACCAGATTCAAAGTTTACTCAGCATCAGGTCCCATGACTTCCTTATATGTCTCAGGTGTGACAACCACTGCGTCAACAGCTGTCTCAAGAGGAACTTCCTCACCATTGATCAAGGAAACGAGAACCTCAACAGAACCGCGTCCGACTGCAGATGCAGGGAAGTAAGCAGAAGCCTTCATGCCTGACTCTGCGCCGTTTGCATTCCATTCATCCTTAGCCATGTAAGCGCCAAGTCCTACGACACATGCATTGTCAACCTTGCCGGCCTGCTCAAGAGCTCTCAGAGCACCGATTGTACCCTCTTCGTTAGCGCCTGTGACGAGCCATGTCGTGATTTCAGGATGTGCTGTGAAGACTGCGTCTGCAGCTGTGTATCCCTTGTCTGTTGTTCCGTCATAGTCTGCGAAGTAGATCTTGTCGACCGGGAACTCCGGGCACTCTGCTGTGAATCTGTCATACTCGCCTTCTGCACGCGGGACACAGGAAGAAACTGTATCCATTGTCATGATGAGAAGACCGACGCCTTCCTGACCTGCGAGGTTGTTTTCCTTCACATAGTCAGCCAGCCACTGTCCGTTTGCCTCACCGATGACATATGCATTGATGCCGACCCATGGAGCGAGCTTCTCGCCGTTTTCCTCCAGAGCATCATCAGCTGCAACTACAGGAATGTTTGCTGCAGAGAGCATATCGACAACTGCTCTTGAGAGAGTCTGGTCAGGAGTACATGTGACAACACCGGCTGCATTGTTTGCAATAGCATTGTCAATGGCTCTGAGATATTCCTCAGGGCTCATTCTGGCATCAACATAGATGAACTCATAACCTGCTTCGTTTGCAGCGGCTGCAGCAGCCTCGCCCTCATCAATGAACCAGGTCTGATCTCCGGCCTTGTAAATTCCGTAGATGACTCCGTTGCTTCCTGTGCTGCCTGTATCTGCAGCGGCTGTCTCTGAAGAGCCATTTGCGAATGTGAATGACATTGCACAGACGAGAACCAAAAGAACAGTCAAAACTTTCTTCATACAAATCTCCTTTTTTTCTTATAGTCAGGAGGCTAATGCCTTCTTACTTGCTTCAAGTAATGCCTTCTCCCTCTTTGTCTTTCTGATATAGTCAGATGCAAGAGCAAACAGGAGGAGAGCGCCTCTGGCCACGTACTGCCAGAAGCTCGGGACGTTGACCATGATAAGGCCGGTGTTGAAGGCCTGGATCAGGATGACGCCGAGTATTGTTCCAGCCATGTTTCCGACACCTCCGGTGAAGGAAACACCGCCGAGGACGACTGCCGTGATGGCATCGAACTCAAGGTTCACGTTTGCCGCAGGCTGTCCGGAGTGCATTCTGGAGGAGAACACAATGCCGCCGAGAGCAGTGACGACGCCCATGAGAATGAAAAGAATTGTCACTGTCCTCTGAGGATTGAGGCCTGCAAGTCTTGCCGCATCCTTGTTGCCGCCGATCGCATAGACAGAACGGCCGAACTTCGTCTTTGCAAGAATCAGTCCGAAGACAAGAATCAGGACAAGCATGATCCACACGGAAAGCGGAATCGTCAGGATTCTGATTGAGCCAAGCGAGAGATAGGCCGAATCTGTGATGCTGACAGGTCGTCCGTCGCACAGGATGTAGGCAAAACCTCTGAAGACGAACTGTGTCACCAGCGTTGCGATAAAGGCCTCAATCTTGATCTTGTTGACCATCCAGGCATTGAAGATGCCGACAACGGCGCCAGCAAGCAGCGTGACCAGGGCAGAAAGCACAAAGGGCAGACCCATGCTGACCAGAGTCGCGCACAGAACGCCTGTGAAGGCGGCAACTGAGCCGGGAGACAGATCATTCTGTCCGGCAATCAGAAGATATGTGTGGCCGATCGCAACCAGTCCGATAAGGGAAGCAGCGACAAGAATGTTCACAAAGTTGGTCCAGGAAAAATAGTTGCTGTTGAGGCTGGAGAAGATCGCGACGACAACAACCAGAGCTGCAATGAGAATCAGCTTGTCGCCGGGAATCAGTCCCTTCACTTTTTTCCATACATTGTTTTTATCCGGCATCAGTTTTTACCTCCTTCCGTCATAGCAAGGGAAAGAAGCTTTTCCTCTGTTGCCTCCTGTCTCATTACCTCCCCTGCGATTCTGAGATTGCTCATAACGATGATTCTGTCTGAAAGTCCTATGATCTCCGGCAGTTCAGAAGAAACAAGAATCACGCCGAGTCCCTGTTTGGCAAAGCGGCATATCATGTGATAGAACTCGCTCTTTGCCCCGACATCAATTCCTTTTGTGGGCTCATCAAGGATGAGAACCCTCGGATTTGTCGCCATCCAGCGCGCCACAATGCACTTCTGCTGGTTGCCTCCTGAAAGCTCGACGATCTTCTTCTCTGCATTCGGAGTCTTGACCGCAAAATCCTTGATGCCGGCTTCAACGATATCCTTTTCCTTCTTCTGGTCCAGCACTCCTATCTTGTTGCTGTTCCTGTCAAGCATGGAAATCGTTATGTTCTTGCCTACATCAAGATTGGCAAGGATGCCCTGCGTCTTTCTGTCCTCAGGCACATAGACAATACCGTTTGACATGGCATCATGCGGAGACTTGCTGACAATCTCCTTTCCGTCAAGATAAATCTTTCCGCTTCTGAGCCTGTCAGCTCCGATAATGGCCCTCATGACCTCAGTGCGCCCGGCACCTACCAGTCCGGAAAAACCCAGCACCTCGCCCTTTCTCAGCGTGAATGAAACCGGTTCAACATAGTCGCTTGAGACATTCTCAACCTTGAGCAGGACATCTCCGATCTCCTTGTCGCGGTCAAGGTTGTCATAAATGTCGCCAAGATCACGGCCGACCATGAGGCGGATAAGCTGCGCATCATCTGTTGTTTTCGCATCGCAGGTCGTGACATAGCGTCCATCCTTGAAAATGGCAACCTTGTCTGCAATGCGCTTGATCTCGCTCATTCTGTGAGACACATAGATGATCACCTTGCCCTCGTTCCTGAGCTTTTCGATGATCTTGAACAGTGCATCGATCTCCGCATCAGAAAGAGAAGCTGTAGGCTCGTCAAAACAGATGACCCTGAGATTGTCACGGCTGTAGGCCTTCATGATCTCGACCATCTGCTGATAGGCAATGGACAGATCCTTCACCTTTGTCTGCGGTTTAACAGGAAGTCCGAAATCATTGATAATCTCTTGGGCTCTCCTGTTTGCTTCCCTGATGTCAATCCAGCCAAACCTGTTGGCCGGCATTCTTCCAAGAAAGATGTTCTCGGCAATAGAGAGTTCCATCAGGATCTGACGTTCCTGGTAAATGACGCTGACACCGGCCTCGATTGCTTCATGAGGACTCTTGAAGTGCACTGGCCTGCCGTCAAGCAGATACTCTCCGCTGGTTGCCTGATAATCTCCATTAAGAGTCTTCAGAAGAGTAGACTTGCCTGCACCGTTTTCACCAAGAAAGGCCAGGACCTCTCCTCCTTTTGCAGTGAAAGAAACATCATCAAGAGCTTTAACGCCAGGGAAATATTTTGTAATGTTCTTGAATTCAACGCTGTGCGTCACTCCTTTTCCTCTCCTTTTGTCATTCATACTATTATGCAATCAGCGATCTGACATTACATAAAATTGTTGCATTTTTGCAAAAAACTGCTTTGTTTTCACATGATTCCGTATCGCCGCCAGCTTTCTGCTGCTCCCAGCCCGTCTCGGATTCTCTTCTGGACCTCGTTCTCCCCGACTGCTTTCTCATATGCCATTTCGATGACCTCTGCCTCGACCTCCTGAGGTATGATCACTACGCCGTCATAATCACCGAAGACTATGTCTCCCGGATTGATCCTGACGCCTCCGGCTTCAATCGAAACGCGGAAATCGATGACTTTTCCCCTGGGTCCCTGGTCCTGGGCATAGGCCCCTATGCTGAAAACAGGAAAGTCAAGCCTGAGGATGCCCTTTGTGTCCCTGTGATAGCCGTTCACTACAGCACCGGCCGCGCCTCGGACCTTCATGCGGGTGCACATGATCTCTCCGACAAGCGCGTAGTGCATTGAAGAGGAAGGACAGAGGTAGACCTCATCCTCGTTTATGGCATCAAGGGCTTCCAGCATGAGGCCGAAATTGTGCTCCATCAGCTTATTGTTACCTCCCTGAGACACAAAGCCAGTGACATCGGCTTCCAGGACAGGCATCGCGCGCCCGGCAACGATCATGTCATCCCTCAGCGGACGGACCTGCGGCGGAAGGAACTGATGGAAGCGGCCCAGCTTGTCCAGCACATCCCCGATGACGGAAGAATAAAGCTTGTCCTTGAGCAGGCTGATCAGTTCTTTATCATTTTCATAAAGCATGTTCTCTCTCCTTTTTATCTGACCACAGCGCCCTGACTTGCGCTGAGGCTGATGCGTCTGTAAATATCAAGATAGCCGGCAGGCATCTCCTTCTCCTTTCTTGTGAAGTGCTTTCTCCTCTCTTCAAGCGTCTGGTCATCAACAAGCAGCTCAAGCCTCGCGCTGCTGATGTCAATGTGAATGAGATCCCCGTTCTCGACCAGTGCAATGAGCCCGCCCTCGTAGGCTTCAGGAGAAATATGGCCGACAAAAAGGCCTCTGTTTGAGCCAGAGAAGCGTCCGTCTGTAATCAGTGCGCAGCTGGAGGACAGGCCCATGCCTTCCAGAGCCTTCATCGGACGGTACATCTCCGGCATCCCCGGGCCTCCCTTCGGACCTTCATAGCGCAGCACGAGACAGGTGGACCGACTGACTTTTCCTGACCAGACCGCGTCAACTGCCTCATCCTCGCTTTCGAACACCATGGCAGGAAGAGTCACATCCATGAGGTTTTCTGGAATTGCCGCAGGCTTTGCAACGCAGCCAAGCGGAGACAGATTGCCTGTCAGCACCTCAAGACCGGCCCTTTCCGAGAACGGATTGTCAAGATGACGGATCACTGCCTCATTGCGCGTCGGCAAAGCCTTTTCCAGATTCTCTGCCACGCTCTTTCCCGTTACAGTCAGGGCTGCTGTGTCCAGCAGCGGAGCGATTTCCTTCATAACGGCCTCAACCCCGCCTGCAAGGTGGTAGTCAACCATGTCGTATTCACTGGCAGGATAGACAGAGGCAATCTGCGGCGTATGCCTTCCGATCTCATCAATCTCCTTCAGCGTCAGCTCTCCCAGCCCCCTGTCCGCCCAGATGGCCTGAAGATGCATAACCGCATTCGTGCTGCCGCCGACGGCAAAGACAAGCCTGAGGGCATTGAGTATGGATGAACGCGTGATGATATCACGGGCGCTTATCCCGGCCTCTGCAAGCTTTACAATCTGCTTTCCGCTCTCATAGGCCCAGGTCATGCGCTCTTTATCAATGGCAGGAATAGTGGCGCAACCGGGCAGGGACATCCCCATCGCCTCCGCAGCAGAACACATAGTGTTGGCTGTCCCGAGCATCGCACAGGAGCCGAAGCAGGGCTCTGCAAGCTCCTCAATCTTCTTGAACTCAGCCTCGTCAATGAGGCCGCGCTCCTTCCAGCCTGTTGCCTCGGTGATGATGTTTCCATCCCAGTGTCGGTTATTGTAGACTGCTGGATACATCGGACCGGCATTGCAGAATATTGCGCTGATGTCCAGTCTGGCAGCAGCCATCAGCATGCCTGGCACGATCTTGTCGCAGCTGCCAAGCAGGACAAGACCGTCAAAACCATGGCTGCGGACCATGCACTCAATGCTTGAGGCAATGAGATCGCGTGAAGGGAGGATGTAGCGCATTCCGATGCTGCCCTCTGCTATCCCGTCGCAGGGAGCTATGCAGCCGAAGACAAATGGTGTTCCTCCTGCTGTCCTGATTCCATCCTGGACGCGCTGTGCAATTTTGTCGAAATTGGCATGCCCCGGATTTGCACTCGTATATGAGCTGGCAATGGCGATGAGCGGCTTGTGCAGCTCTTCATCGCTGAAGCCGCAGGCCTTGTACAGGGCCCGCTTCAGTGCGCCCTTGTCGCCTCTGAGACGTTCGTTATAATAAGTGCTCATACAAAATCATTCGCTGCCACGACAGGAAGAGTGGCGCCTCCATCCATCAAGACTGTGTTTCCTGTCATATAGTCAGCCTCATCGCTGGCCACATATGATACAAGGCCGGCAATCTCGTCCATTGTGGCAAAGCGCCTGAAAGGAAGGCGCTGCGCTGCCTCAAGCCTGATGTCTCCGCTCTCCCAGCCCACATCTGTATAGCCAGGAGCGACTGCAACCATCCTGATATTGTGAAGGGAAAGCTCCATGGCCGCGTTCTTCGTGAACTTGCTGACTGCAGCCTTCGCCGGAGCATAGATCGTCGCTCTTGGCCAGCAGCCATAGACCTGATTTGAGGAAACGTTGACAATCACGCCGTGAAGCTTTCGCTCGATCATCGATCTGGCAACCAGCTGGGAAGCGAAGTAAAGGCCTTTCCAGTCAATGGAGATCATCTTGTCAAAGTCTGCTTCTGTTGCATCCAGAAAGTAAACCTCCGATGAGATACCGGCATTGTTCACCAGAAGATCGATTCTGCCGAAGCGGGCCAGAGTCTCGTCAACCATTGCCCTGATATCTTCGACCTTCCCCATATCGGCATAGACAGCAAAGGCCTCACGCCCCATCTGCCTGATCTCAGAGACGATCTTTTCAGCATTCTCTTTCTGAGTATGATAATTGACCGCAACATTGTAGCCGTCGCGGGCAAGCCGTCTGGCAACAGCACTGCCTATGCCTTTGGCAGCGCCTGTAACAAGAGCTATTTTATTTTCCACAGGTAATCTCCTTTTTTCTCTGCATCAAGTTTGATTTCATAGATCAGCCCCGGTCCGTTCTCATCTTCAGCACTTGTGGCGAAAGCCCTGCCGCCCGGGCCGATGGCAACAGACGACAGCGAGGTCTTGAAGCCTGTGATCCTTGCTCCGGCCTCCTCAAGATCATGAGATCTCAGGCAGGCTATCTCACCCCTGTTCCACAGAGCAACGTAAAGCATTCCGTCAGAACCTGCCGTCATTCCGTCAGGACAGGCGCCGTCTTCAAAGCGGTGGTTCATAACTTCCTTCAGGCCGGAAGGAACAAGCTCGTACTTTCTTACGATGTCAAGTGAAGAATCAACATGGAAAAATGTCTTCTCGTCCTGAAAGACCAGGCCGTTGGGAATTCCGTAGCCTTCGCTGATGATCTCTGCAGAAGTGCTGTCTATCCTGTACAAAGCCCCTTCCCTGCTTCTCGGTCCGTCAATTTTCATGGTTCCCATATAGAGACAGCCCTCAGGAGACACAGCGCCGTCATTGAAGCGCATGTCGTCCGGCATGAAGGCTTTTATCACAAAGTGCTTTTTTCCTTTTCTGCAGTCATACAGATAAAGGCTGTTGCGGGTCGTCACAAGAACAGTCTCAGGATCTTCTGTAAGATGGACAGATGTGGCGAAAGAACTGAAATCAATGCGTGAAAGAGCTCTGCCTTCACTTTTGATGCACAGCTGTCCGGCAAGGATATCAGTGAAATACAGCCTCGACACCCTCTCATCATACCTTGGCGATTCAGCCAGCAGAAAGGTTCCTTCACTCTTCATAGCCGAGCCTCCTTGAAAGGTCTTCAGCCAGTACCAGGCTGTATGCCTTCATCTTCTCGTACCGCTCGCCACGGAACATGTCCTTCAGGCCGGAAAAGCTGAGGGCTCCTGCAAGTTTTCCCCCCTTTGCAAAGACAGGGCGGGTAAAGCAGCACAGGAACTCTTCATGCTCGCAGTTGTTTGACGCAAAGCCGTTTCTTCTGGCCTCAGCTGCAATGCGCATAAATTCCTGCCTGTCGGTTATCGTGTTCTCTGAATAGGAGGAAAAGCTGCAGGCAGCGATGAGCCTGGCTTTCAGCTCCTCATCAGCAAAGGCCGCAAAAATCTTTCCTGCCCCTGTCGCATTCAGCGGAACTTCATTCTCTTCCAAATTTGCAAGTGCCAGAGGCTCGAAGGATGCAGAAGGGAATATCCTCAGCAGCAGGCGCAGGCGGTCTGCGGCAGCAACTGTGAAGTGGACAATCATTCCTGTCTGGTCTGCGGCCTTTCTCAGCTCATCTTCAAGCATCAGCCTGAGAGAAGCGAAACTGTCGCCGGCTGAGAGTCTGGCAAAGACAGCGCCCCTCTTATAAAGAGAAGATGCCTCATCAAAGTCGACATAGCCTTCGCTCTTCAGCGTATACAGAATCCTCAGCACATTGCTTTTGTTCATTCCCCCGCTGAGCTTCGTTATCTGTGAAAATGACAGGCCGTTCTCGTTCTGGAGAATCAGAGTAAGGATTTTCAGTGCTTTCTGCACTGCTGTTATCAGATAGCGTTCTTCTTCCATAGTTTTATTGTATAAAACATCAGTTTTATTACATAAACCATTGTTGCTGCGCTTTTTCAATTCTGTCAACAGAAAAAAGAAAAGGTTCTGGATGAACAGTCATCCAGAACCGGTCAAAAGAGTTCCCTTTTTCTCAGAGTATCTGATCAAGAACGTGCTGCAGACGCTCCGCATC
>CALXRC010000024.1 GCA_944390865.1 uncultured Spirochaetales bacterium
GCCGGTGCCTGTATCTTCCTCCGTAACGTAGGTCTCGAAGACCTTGGGCTAGTCAACCAAGGCTTTTTCAAGCCTCATCCTCTGCAGGATGGGGTAGTTGACAAAGCACCCTGTACAGTTCACTGTAGGCCTCAAGATAGCGGCCGTTAGGCTTGAAATGGAAAAGATTCCTGTCAAGAAAGACCACTCTGCCCTCCTTCACTGCCTCTATCTCGGACCAGGGCCTGCGGCTGAACAGAGAAGTCACATAGTCCCTGCCCGCCTCTTCATCACCCTGAACGGCAATGAGGATGAGATCAACAGGATGAGTCAGCAGCACTTCCGCCGAGAGTGAGTCAGTCAGCGCATCAAGCTCATCTGCCGCGTTGACAGCGCCAAGGTCGGCAAGCATCCTTGCCGCAAAGTGATCATCGCTGCGTTTGGCTTTCACGGATGAGAATGCGCTTCCGGCCCTGATGAAGAGCACTTCAGGATGCTCCTTCTGCTGCCCTGCCTTCCGAATCAGGTCATCTATGCCTGCTTTCTGCCCCAGTCCGTACTTCTCAAACAGATCTGGCCGGCCTGTCATTTCAGTAAGGGTCCTGAAACAGGAAAGGAAGTCATCAAAGCTGTCCAGTTTGACAAGCATCATGTCAATTGAGGCAGAGTCGCAGAAATCCTTGAGCCTGACATGACTTGCCGTGTCAGCAGAACCGAGGATGAAATCCGGCTGGGAGGCAAACAGCAGTTCGCTGTTGATATTCCGCCCTGAGGCACCGTCCACAAGAAGCGCAGATTCATCCGCAAAGCCACGTTCTGATGCCTCTGCGACTGTGATGTCGACACTGCCGCCGGCAAGCGACCAGAGATCGGCAAGAGAGGAATTCAGGCAGGCTGTCCTCAGTGCATGGCAGGGAGAGACAGACAGCAGGAAGACAAGAAAAGACAACAGGAGCCTTGAATGCATGGAAAACCCTTTCAGTCACGTTTTCCGGCTAAGCGTTTTTCAAGGCCCTTTCCTGAAATCAGTATGGCAAACAGTCTTTTACCGGTGATCAGCAGGTTGCCCCGCCAACCACATTCTTCTTGAGTATGGCCGCTTTGTCAATCTCGGCACTGAAGAGCCTGTCTTCCACATGCTCAAGTCCGAGACGGTTCACAGTATCGGCAAAGCGCTCGCCGCTGATGCCCTCATCACGGAACAGAAGAATTGCCCTTTCGACAATCTCAATAACCTCTTCCTCGCTGTGCAGAATCCTTGACAGTCTCTTTCCAAGCTCAATCTTCTTGCCCCAGCGGCCTCCGACATAGACAGCATAGCCGGTAGTATAGGACGGCGTGACGCCGAAAGGACACTTGTCCAGACAGCGGCCGCAGTGGTTGCATTCGCTTTCAGGAACAACAAGCCTGCCGTTCTCGACATGTGCGATTTTGATCGGACAGAGCTTCTCGACCTGACAGACCTTGCAGCCGCGGCACTTGCCGTAATCAAAGCTGATCAGTCGCTGGCCTATGATTCCAATATCATTGAGACTGGGCTTGACGCAGTTGTTCGGACAGCCTCCGACAGCGATCTTGAACTTATGAGGAAGAGACACATCATGCATGCCTACATAAAAGAGCTCATGAAGTCTTTCCGACAGTGCGAATGTGTCGATCAGGCCGTACTGGCAGGTAGTGCCCTTGCATGAAACGACAGGGCGGACCTTGCTGCCGGTTCCGCCGGTGTCAAGACCGGAAGCTTTCAGGAAAGCCCTCAGAGGCTCGATGTTTGCATACGGCACACCCTGGATTTCCAGCGTCAGACGGGTGGTCATCGTCACCTCCCCGCTTCCGAACTTCTCCGCGGCCTCTGCTATCGCCTTCTGCTCTGCTGAGGTGATCTTTCCGTTGCGGGTGATCACGCGCACGTTGAAGTGATCAGGCTGGCGCTTGTCCTGAAGACAGCCCAGGCCCTTGACCCTCTTCACTTCCTCTGCGGGAATCACGGAGCCGAAATCGACTCGCACATCATTTACTGTGATTCCGCCCTCAAGGGCACGGCAGGCTGTGTAGCCGGCTGCCTTGAGACGGTTGTATGCGAAGTAGGCACGTTTTCCTCGGGCACAGACAAGCAGGAGCTTTTCATCCCTGCCCAGGCCTTCAACCTCTCCATTGATGCTTGTCAGATCAATCCATGAAGCACCGGGAACAGTCTTTTCCGGCATGACGTCGATGACGCGCCAGCCCTTTGCCTTTTCATGAAGGTATTCAAGAGGCGTGACTGTCTCCAGCTCGCCCTTGAGCTTGTTCTCAAGCATATTGCAGACCTGGACAAAAGGAGAGATTGCAGTTGAGAACGGAGGAGCATAGGAGAAGTCCATTGCGTCAAAATCCTCAACCCTCATTCCCTTTGACACAGCAATCACTGCGATATCATTGATTTTGTCCACAGCTCCTGAGCCAAGAGCCTGGAAGCCGAGAATCCTGTGCGTCTTTTTCTCGGCAATGAGCTTCATGATGAAAAAGGAGCTTCCTTCATAATAATGGGCCTTGTCATCAGCAACAGCCACTGCCGTCACGATATCATAGCCGGCTGTGAGCGCCGCACTCTCGCCAAGGCCGGTACGGGCCGCATTGAGCGAAGGAAGAAGCCTGACGACCGCAGTGCCTGCGGCGCCGGGATACTCGGCATGCCGTCCTGCAGCGTTCTGGGCGAGGATCCTGCCCGTGATATTCGCAGTAGAGCCCATTGCCGAGTACATGCGCTCTCCTGTGATTCTGTTAGTGACGAGGGCGCAGTCTCCTGCCGCGTAGATGTCATCGACGCTGCTCATCATCTGGCTGTCGACGACAACAGCGCCTTTGACCAGCTCAATTCCGCTGCCTTCAAGGAATTTTGTCGCAGGACGGACTCCGAGGGCGAGAATGACGAGCTGGCAGTCAAGGCTGATGCTGTCAGTGAGGATTGAAGAGACAGCCTTCTCTCCTCTGATCTCAGCAAGCTTCGTGCCTGTAAGGACTCTTATTCCCGCCTCTTCTATACGCTTCTTCGCCCAGAGGGCAAGTTCCTCATCCAGAGCGTTCGGCATTATCTGGTCCGCCATGTCAATCACAGTCACATCAAGTCCGAGCCGGTGAAGGTTCTCAGCTGCCTCCAGTCCTATGAAGCCGGCACCTGCAACAACAGCTTTCCTCACTCCGTGTTCCCTGATGTAAGACCTGACTGCATCAGCATCATCAGGAGTCCTGAGCTTGAACACTCCCTCAAGGCCTGTGCCGGGAACAGGGGGGACAATGCTTTCGGCTCCGACAGCTATCACAAGCTTGTCGTATGTTTCCTTTTCCTCTTTTCCGTCTTTTTCATAGGTGACAGTCTTTCCGGCTGGATCCACATGGACAGCAAGTGCCCCTGTCACCACATCAACTCCTGTCAGCGCGCTGAACTTCTCCACAGAATTGACAATGAGCTCATCTCTGGTCTGGATTACCCCGCCGATATAATAAGGAAGACCGCAGCCTGCGTAAGAGATGTCATGCCCGGCGGTGAGGATCCTGACATCGATGCTTCTGTCTTCTCTCTTGATCTTTGCCGCAGCCTTTGTGCCTGCAGCGACAGCTCCGATAACTAGAACTTTCATATCTAGCCTCCACTCTGACAGTGTAGCACCAGAGCCGTCAGAGGGAAAGCACTGCTGAAAGCAGGATTCGCAGGGTCTTCATCAGTGATATACTTTAGCAGTGACGACTCTGGATTATTACAGCAGAAACGCATCACTGTACAGCGCACGGACGCTTGAGACGGACCTGTCAGACATCTATTCCAGGTTCACTGCCTGTCTTGACAAGGGCATGTCCATCCTTGACCTTGGCTGCGGATCCGGCAGGGACAGCCTGTATTTCCGCTCCCTGGGCTTTGATGTGACAGCAGCCGACGGCTGTGAGGAAATGTGCCGCATTGCAGGACAGAACACTGGACTGGATGTCAGAAAGCTGTGCTTTGACGAGCTGGATTACTCTTCTGCCTTTAATGCAGTCTGGGCCTGTTCCAGCCTGCTGCATGTGCCATCAGACCGGCTGGAAGCTGTCTTCCGCCTCATTCACAGGGCACTGAAGCCTGAGGGAGTCTTCTACTCCTCATTCAAGTACGGCTCCTTTGAGGGAGAACGGGATGGCAGGTACTTCACAGACCTGACAGAGAAAAGCTTCTCCGCTTTCTGCATAGGTCTCTTCGTCCCTGCCGATATCTGGATCACAGGCGATGCCTGTCCCGGCAGGAAAAATGTGAAATGGCTTAATGCCATCGTCAGAAAACTTAACTGACAGAGAAAGACACAGACCATCCCTTTTCATCTGCATCCGGCAAGAGGCCAAAGACAAACACATTTTTATTGACACGATGTCAGTATTCTATTATTTTATTGACATGGTGTCAGAAAAAATATGGCAAGAGTATCAAAGACAGTATCAATGCAGAGACCGGATGAAATCATAGCAGCATGCAGGAAACTGTATGAGACTATGTCATTCAAGGAAATCACGCTCAGCGACATAAGCAGGGAGACAAGTTTCTCCCGCCCATCCATCTACAACTACTTCCAGACGAAGGAAGAGATATTCCTGGCAATCATGGAACAGGAGCACAGGCTGTGGGCGGATGATCTGAAGGCCATGATCACAAACAGCAGCAGTATGACTGCAGACAGCTTTGCCAGACAGCTTTCCGCCTCTGTCGCAAGGCGCGAGGTGCTGCTGAAGATTCTGTGCATGAATCTCTATGACATAGAGGAGCACTCCCGCCTTGAGCGGCTTGTGAGCTTCAAGAAGCAGTACTTCATCTCAGTGGGGCTCCTGAAGGAAGCTGCGGCGAAGTTCTTTCCTTCCCTGTCAAAGAAAGAGCAGGACAGCTTCATTCTCTCATTCCTGCTGTGCATGAGCGGCGTCTATCCGTATTCCCATCCGACAGAAAAGCAGTCACAGGCAATGAAGATTGCGGGAGTGAGTCCTCTGGGAGGTACAGTGCAGAGCCTTATGGAAGAATGCATCAGGAACCTGCTGCAAGGTGCGTCAGCGGGCAGCTGAACGATCAGAAAACATTCACGGATTTGGAGGATATAACATGAAATCAAAAGTCTATTTCACAAGGGTCATCTCTGGAGAGAAGGTCGTTGAGGCTTATCGCAAGCTCGGCATTGAGCTGGACGGCAGAGTCGCTGTCAAGATCCACTCCGGCGAGAAAGGCAACCAGAACTATCTTCATCCTGATTTCTGGAAGCCGATGGTTGATGAACTTAAAGGAACCATCGTCGAATGCAACACAGCATACGGCGATGCCGCAGGCGGCGTCAGGGACAACACGGAATCCCACTGGAAGCTGCTTGAGGAGCATGAGTGGACCAAGTACTTCAATGTGGACCTGATGGATGCAGAAGGACCGGATGTCGTATGGCCAGTTCCTGGCGGAAAGATTCTCAAGAAGAACGTGCTGGGCAAGAATATCGAGAACTATGACTCAATGATTGTCCTGGCTCACTTCAAGGGTCATCCGATGGGAGGCTACGGCGGAGCCCTGAAGCAGCTTTCCATCGGCTGTGCAAGCCGCGCAGGAAAGGCTCTCATCCACTCTGCCGGTGTCACGGATGACCGATTTGAGACCTGGCAGAAACATGCTGACAGCACTGTCTTCCCGGAAGCAATGGCTGATGCGGCCAGCTCTGTCCACAACCATTTCAAAGGTCACATCGCCTATATCAACGTGATGAAGAACCTGTCTGTCGACTGTGACTGCTGCGAGGTCGCAGAGGATCCCTGCATGAAGGATATCGGAATTCTCGCCTCTCTCGATCCTGTCGCAATCGATCAGGCCTGCATTGATCTGGTGATGAACAGCGATGATCCGGGCAAAGAGCACTTCATGGAGCGCGTGAACAGCCGCAACGGCATCCACACAATTGAAGCTGCCGCAGACCTCGGCATGGGCAGCAGGGACTACGAGCTCATTGAGTTCTGATTTCTGCCCTTTAGTTCTACAAAAAAGATACTCTCTCCGGCCTCAAATGTGCTGGAGAGAGTGTTTTTTATGATCAGGACTTCAGCGCCCTAAATCTGAGCAGCAGGGCCGTTGTAAAGCTCTTCACCGACAAAACAGTCATTAAAGACAAGCGTGATTTCTTTGTCTTCCCCTTGTATTGTCGGATAAGGATGGCCCGCGAAATCACCCCTGTTTGTTGTCCCTTCCGGAGCTGATACAACGCCGGCATCTGTATAGCAGTTCGTGAAAGTGATCGTATCTCTGTTTTCATTATAGGTGCCGGAATCTCCCTGAAGTCCTCCGACAAAACCTCCGATCATGAGTCCGCTTTCTGTTGTCACTGTTCCATAGTTCTCCGTATCTGAGATCTCAGCGGCATTGTAAATCTGACCCACGGCACCACCTATGCCTGTGTTGGCTTTTGAACTGACGGCTCCATTGTTGACAGAGTCTGTAATTGTGGAGACCCTCACACTGTTATAAGTCGCATCACCGCCATCGTAGCGGATCCAGCCGGCAAGACCTCCCACGCCGTAATTGCCAGATGAAGAAGATGTGCTGCTCACCGCTCCATTGTTCTCGCAGCGTATGATGGCAGCTCCATGCTTCAGCTCTCCGGAAATTCCGCCTGCACCATAACCTGAACCTGTCACTCTTCCGTTGTTGACGCAGTCCTCAATCTGAACTGTCGTAGAAAGGCCAGCAATACCTCCAACACAGTTTGTTCCGGAGATGTCTCCGTTGTTCACACAGCCGGAAATGAGGAAGTCATCATAGACGGCATCCGGAGTATCGCCGGGATGCTGGTCATAATAGGCTGAATGTACTATGCCTCCTGCTTTTCCGGTTTCTGCAGTGACATCCGCGTTGTTCACACAGCCGGAAATAGTGCCGGACTTAATCATTCTTCCAGCAATTCCGCCAGCCTCCGCAGCAGTCACGGAGCTGCCTTCCAGCACAGTGACATTTTCCACTGCAGCATTGCCGTATATAAGTCCGACAATCAGACCTGCATTCTCTGTTGTTTTATTTATGAGTGTTCCCTGAACGCTGAAGTTTCTGATGACAGTACTGCCTCCAGCAGCGGCAAACAGGCCCACTCCAGTATCGTCTACAGCACCTGGTGCGGTGATATAAAGATTGCTGATAGTATGGCCCTGCCCGTCAAAAATACCATCGAAATGATTTCCCTTAACTTCAGCAGAAGCTCTTTCTGCTGTTCCGATCGGAGTCCATTCCATACTGTTCAGATCAATGTCGGCAGAAAGATAAACAGTCCTGCCTTCAAAACTGGTTCCTTTATTGACAAGAGAAGCAAGGCCTGCCAGCTCTTCTGCTGATCCAAGATAGAAGGTGCTCGCTGCCTCATCAAACCAGGAAGTGCTGATCTGCCCATTCCATGGCAGATTTGTGACAGCCATGTCATCGCCTACAGAAACAGTAGCTCCGCCGTTCGCAGTGACATCTGTCACGTTCAGCGCAGCATTGCTTACAGATCCGTCTGCTGCGACGCTGTCAGATCTGTAAGTCAGGGTTGCATCCACACTGCCTGTCGCATTAGAGACTGAAACTGAACTGCCGGTGGTGATTGATGCATTCTCCTGACGGATCTCGACAGGAATGACTGTTTCCGCCTCGTATGAGTCAAGGTCCACAGTGACAGAATCTGAAGAGACTGATGAAGTGCCGCTGAATGTGAAGCGAATCTGTCCGGAGATGATTCCAACGACACCCTTCTCCTTTCTGATGGCATCACCTGTATAGTTATCAAAGCCCACGTCAGCCGTGACAGTTACTGAGGCTGCACCATCGTCAGCTGTCAGCATGGCAGCTGGACTTGAAGGCAGACTCCAGACAATATCAAGACCAGCGCTTTCCTGACCGAGCTCTCTCACAAGGACCTCAAGATCAAGCATTGATGCAATATCACTGGCAGTCAGGGATTCCGGCCTGTTGTCGCTGTAGATATTGCTGAGATTAGATTCTGTCATTTCAAGGGAACAGGAAGCTGACAGCACGATTACAAGTGCTGCTGTCAGGAAAACATATCTCATTCTTCTCATTACATATCCTCCCTGTCATCAGAAGCTGTAAATGAGCTTCAGCTGCATCGGAGAAAGTCCCACCTGATAGCTGATTGTGTCAAAATCGTCCGCAAACTGCATCAGCAGGTCCGCCTTTGCCTCAACACCGATACTCAGCTGCTGGGTGACATCCAGCAGCATCGCAACCGATACTGCAAAGTAAGGACCGAAGGAAACCGAGTTGTCTATAAACTGCGCATGCCCTCCTGCTGAAAGCGTGACAGGAAAGCTCATCACGCCGATTGAAGGAGATAATGTAAGATCAAGTGTGAGCGGCACAGCAGCCATCAGATCATAAGCCTCTATGTCTGATGGGTTGTAGGTGACTCCAGTTGTGAATCCTGCCGAGAACCAGTCTGTCACATTCCATCCTGCGGAAAGTTCTGTCCTGAGTCCTACATCAAAATACTCATCAACAGGCACATCTGCCTTTTCACCATTGCTGACGACAAAACCAGCCAAAGGAATGGCATTTCCCACGCTCATGCTCATATATGGCCCGGCAGCATAAAGGCCGGCTGCACAGTACAGCAGAGCTGCAATAACAACAAAGAACTTCTTCATATAGTTCCTCCATTTTATCGTTAGACTGTCACAATCCATGAAGCATCGGTTCCTGATACATCTTCCAGAAGCTGACCGTCATAGGTATTTGATGAAAACCTGTAAGAACATGATGTCAGTGTACCACTTTTCAGTAGCTGCCCGTCTGAATCGACAGCACTGGCGAATTTATTGCCGGAGACTTCGATCTTGGCATCAGAGCCATTGCCGAAGCGCACTGCCCTGTCATTCGTATTGGAAATATGATTATTGCGGATCACGACTGATCCTGAGAAACTGTCTGTAGAGCTTTGCACCGCAATCGCATTGTGCTCTGTTCCATCAAAGTCAGAATTGATGACCTCAATGCCGTCTCCGCACTGGATATACACACCCTGATAGCAGGAACTAAAGCAGCAGGAATCCACTGTGATGTCATTGTATTTGCCAGAGTTGTCAGCTGCCAGCCTTATAGCTGCAACACCGCCTCCACTTGTCAGATCACTGTCATTATTTGAAAAGCTGCAGCGAATGAAAGTCACGTCATGAGCTGCCGCATCATTGTAATACCCGAAATTGAACTGGCTTGACTCACCGGAGAACTTCATATTCTCAAACCAGACTCTATTCAGGTTTACCTGCGAATAATATGAGGTTGTTGTATTGACGCACTCAACCTCTCTTACAGCATCATAGTTTCCATCACCGTAGATATGAGTGCTTCTTATGCGGAAGCTGCCAGTAAATACAGCTTCATCACTGGCGAGGAAATGAACGTCATCAATATTCCTGATATATGTATAGACGCCTGTGCTTTCCAGCTGATCCACAGGCACTTGTGTCCCGCTGCGGTATGCTGTGACATCATTTTTTGAAGGCCGCAGCTCAAGAGATCCATAAGTTCCCCGGTCAAAGTACACAAGCTTGCCGCTGATGTCACTGTCAAGAACTGCCTGTGCTGTTTCAGGCGTTGCGACAATGGAATCAGGAACAGGTTCCTTTGATATAATCTCTCCTGTCAGATCTCTCACTGTGACTTCATACAGCTGGCCATCTTCGACAACATATGCTGATGTTGTCTTTCCATAACTGCTGTCAAAGTCGGAAAGTACGGAATCCGTCACTTCCAGAGAGCATGCTGCTAGCATGACAGCAAGAACCAAGGCAGAAAAAACTAATATGATCTTTTTCAAACCGTACCTCCTTTTTTCTGAATAAAGACTACCCCCCCCCATCAGGATGTCAACACACAGATGAGGAGAAAAAAAGTTTTCAGAACATTCAGATGCCGTTTCTGCGAATGTCATCAAGCAGGTATGACTTCAATGACAGCATGCTGACCCTGAGGACAGAGACAGCCATCTCACTGTCTCCATGGCTGATTGCCTCCACCTCTTCCCTGAAATAGTCCAGTATTGACTTCACTTCATCTTCTGTCAGATCTGCTGAAGCATATATGCGTTCAACTCTGGCATAAATTGAGTTTGCGACAATCTCAAGAACTGAATTGGTGCTTATGTCAGAAAGAAGGGCATGAAAGATCCTGCTGACTTCAACCAGGCCTTCACGTCTTTCTGAATCAGTGTACGTTCTGACGCGGTTCAGGCAGCCGGAGACCTGACGCAGCCTGTCTCTTCTGTCCGGCAGCTGGCAAAGCTTTCTGACAGCCAGCACTTCAAGCTCTACATGAGCATCTATAATGTCCTGAAGCACATTCTCATCAAGCGGATGGCCTTTCAAGTAACTGTCCAGATCAGAGGGACAGACTATTGTCTTCTTTCCCTGAGCAACCTTCACCAGCCCTTTTGCCTCAAGCATCTTCACAGCCTCACGCACAACACGCTGCGACGAATTGTAAAAACTGCTCATCTCTGAAAGGCTGGGCAGAGCATCCCCGGCTTTTAGTTTCTCATCACGGATTTTCTGTTCCAATGCCGAAGCGATAAGGAATGATTTTGACGGCATGAACCCTCCCTGTTAAGCAAATCCCCGGTAATTGCTTATTGCTCAGTCAGTTGACTTGAAAGTGATTCTACCCCCCCCCACCTGGTATGCGTCAAGCAATTTCCTAAAGAAAAATATGCAACTTTTGTAATATACATAAATATAACAAAATCGGTAATACTTTTTCAGCTGTTTGTGCAAATACTTCACACTCAGCGATATTCCAGAGGTGAATCAAACCATCCGCTGTATGTCAGCAGAATAAGCTGCAGCGCAGGAGTACCCTGCTTCTTCAAAGACAAGATATCATTCCGCCTGATCCCCTTGCGGGCGTGCTTATTTGGGGTTCCCACAGAGGACCAGACGGGTAAAAACCATTTTTACTCAACGGATCCGGCAGTCCAGACAACCTGGTCTCCGACTATTGTGCCGTCTCCAAGTCCGGTTATCTCATGACCGGCATTCACACCTTCAGCGTAAACAGAAATGCTGTCAGTAATGTTCCTGAACTCTACTTCCGATGAATCATAAGAGCCATTATTGCTGTACATGATTCCTACATTGCTGATCCACACAGCTGTTCCGAATACAGGGTTGTCAATTACCAGACGCGATGAGTTTGCGACAGAAACATTGACTTTCAGGCTGTTTGTTACTTCAACATTCTGAATCAGGCAGTTGCCTGTTCCATGAAAGTTGAGGCCTGCAATCTTGGCTGTACCCTCATCTGTGTCTGTGACAAATCTCATATCTGTCAGACTTACGTTTGTGACCTCATCCTTTGTCCCCTGATCTGAGACTTTCAGGATATTGAGAGTAGACTGTGCATCATTGGCATACCTGACAGTGAACCCCTCCATTGCGACATCGCTTGCGATGACTCTGATAAGAGACTGGCCATATATGCTGTCAGATGCGTAATTCAGGCTGAGGACAATGTCAGGATCTGCCGCATACAGGTTTGATGAATCATTGGCATATACAAGCACACCGTCAGTGACTTCAATATCTTTCATGATCATGCCCTGATCAAATACCGAATCAGCAGCGAAGAAAGCTCTCAGGCTCGCAGCATCATCAATGTCCGCATATATTTCTCCATCAATGACTCTGAAGCCCTTCACCTGCTGCTGGACGCGGGCATTGTTGTTCTCAGCGGAGAGAGACAGACACTTATCTTCTGTCCAGATGCTATCATCAGCAGAGTTTCCGTCATCAATGATGGCGAAGTCTTCTGCGTTGTCGCCTTCAAACTTATTGCCCTTGAATGTCACATCAGCGTTGTCGCAGACAACCCAGCCTCTTGTTCCGCTGATGGTGCTGTTCTCTACTCTACCGGCTGTTTCAACATACATTGGCTGGCGGACATCTGTGAATGTACATCCGCTTATTAGCCAAGCAGAAGAACCTGTTCCGGAACCAGATGTCACACCTCTGAGCGTATTGTCGTTGCCGCTCTCAGGAGAGCTGACCATGGTATAGTTGCCTGTAAATGAAGTGTCAATGATCTGGAATCCGGAAGCTGTTGCATTGATGAATGATACTGTGACATTTCCTGTCGGCTTATACTCCAGGGCTGCATTCCTGATCACAACATCTGCAGCAGAGATTCCGATCATGTTGACGGTACCTGTAAGCTCTGCCGAAAGGATGTGGCCGCCGAAATCAATTTCCAGACCTTCTTTTGCAATTGTGAGCGTATTTGTCAGAGTGATATCAGCAGCTACATAGACATAATCAGCTGTGCTTTCAGCTGCCACAGCCGCCCTGAGCTCGCCTTCGGTGTCAATGACATTCTCCTCTGAATCGAGAACCAGGACATCAAGAGTATATGTCACACCATTAAATTCATATTCAAATGTGTGCACTCCTGCCTCTGTCGGAATCTCAAATTCAACCTGCTGCTCAGATCCATCTGAGCCGGCAAGAATGGCTGTGAACATCTGGCCTGACTCAGAGGCCTTAACAACATAGCCCTGCTCATATACAAGGGTGTAGGTCACAGCTTCAGCAGGCGGATCCACATCATTGCTGCATGAAGAGAAAGCAGCAAGTGTGAAAATACATAACAATGCAATCAGTGCCTTTTTCATTTTCTCATGACCTCCCAATCATAGCGCTGTGTATATGACACGTCTGTCTTCGTACTCTGTCTTGATGATCTCAGGCTCACCGAAATTTGATGCTACGCTGGAAGCATCAAGGGACCAGAGGCTGTCATTCTGAGGATCATTTGCATCATACGTGACTGTGAATGTGGCTCCTGCCGCAAAGCTGTTGCCGGAGAAGACTGCCTCAGAGACATCGACCGTGACAGGGTTCCATCCTGTAAGCCTTGAACCGATGATCTGGAAGTCAGTACCGTCAAGGAAAGTATTATCTGTAACAGCAATAGCTCCAGATACGCCGTTGCAGATCACAAGGCTTGACTCATCCTCAAACACGGAGTTCTTTACTGTGACAGCATCGATTGTCCACTCTGCACCCTCGACATTGTACTCGCCGATATATGTCATTGCAGAATCGACAAAGGTACATGAGTCGATGATCAGATTGTTTCCAAGGGCCTCAATTGCCTTGTTCTGGCTGCCTCTCTCACCGATTCTGAGTCCGGCAAGGACAACATTGTCGCCGGTGACAGTGATCATGTTCTGGGTTACATAGGCACCGTTCGGGATCGAATCAGATGAGTAAACGTAAACATCTTCAGCATCATCTGCTGCAACAATTGCGACATTGTCCTCATTGATCAGGAACATCCAGCCAGCAACACCGTTGAACTCATCTGCAGAGGCGCTGTCTTTCATATTGTAGTAGCCTTCCGAAAGTACAATCTTTGTGTCAGGCACAAGATTGTTCAGGGCATCAGCAAGCTCTGATGCCGTTGATACTGGCACTATATTGGTGTAGTCAGAATCAGGATAGATTTCAGAAAGCGGTGTTTCTGAAACAGCTTCAGGATCAGGATTCGAACTGTCGCAGGCTGCAAGTGAGATTAACAGCACCAGTGACAGAAGAATCACTCCTATTTTCCTCATAACTTCCTCCGTTTTCGTTTTTAAAGTCTATGAAGAGACTACCCCCCCCCTCGGCTTGTCAAGAGGTTATCAGGCGATAATCAAGGTAGTGTGCTGTTCTTTAAAGTTTTATGCGAATAAAGTAATATTCAGGTCAAGCGCAGAGAACCAAAAAATGGCCCCAGGATCCTGGAGCCACATCATTACTGCCTTATTTTCTGTCAATGCAGAATACAGGAGAACCCCACATTGCAGGGCGGGCAGCATAGTTGTCAGCCATAAGGTTGTAATCAGAACCTTCAGAGATTGTGTCTATGCCGTACCAGTCAATGGCAAGCAGGTATGGGCTGTTTGTATCAAGATTCCTGAAGCTCTGGCCCTCGTCCGGCAATATACCGTTCAGGAACTCGTCGTATCTGGCTTCGTTCTCTCCCATTGCACCGGTAATGTTCAGATGGATCATCAGAGGGTTTTTCATTTCCCTGAAAACGCCGGCATTAGTGGAGTCCTTGTATGCAACGCCGTACTTGTCAAGGCGGTCATCAATACATCCTGCCAAGTTGACGGTGTTAGTGAACCTGATAGGTCCGTGTTCTGTTGACATGTGTATGTACACTGCAGGCCCATTATCTCCTGCATCAATGTCAGCGCCGTCCACGAGAATGTTCTTTCCGCTCTGGAAACCAATACCACTTGCAGAGATTCCGGTTTCCTCCAGCTCTCCGATGTCATGAACATAAAGGTCATAGATCTCAAGGGCATTTGCATCTTCCATTGTGTCATCTGCATAAATGCAGTATGCGAATACTGCCGTCTTCGCTGTTCTGGTCAGTTCGATATTCCTTAAGGTAATTGTCTCCTTAACTCTGTGGGTTCCTTCCTTATCGTTTCTTGAGATGAAGATACCGAAAGCTCTTTCATACCCTTCCAGTGAAAGAGGAATACCTGCTTCCAGGCTTACATCCGCATCACCGACTATCTCAAGGTTTTCCAGAGTGACACCATCTGCATAGATGTTGACAAGCCCAACAAATGTGCCGTTCGGATTCGCCGCGTCAAGGCCAAATGGAGCACCATTGTCTCCGGCAGAGAAATCAAGGACAGTGTTAGTGCCGCCTGAGATCGTAAGCTTCTTGTCAATTTCAATGATGTCAGGCATGACATATCTTGTATTGGATGCAAGAGTGATTGTCTCGCCTTCTCCCGCCTGACTGATTTGCTCCAGCAGCGCCGATCCGTCAACAGGCTGCAGCGGCTCGGGCAAAATCTCATTCGGATTATCTTCGCAGGATACAAAAGCAAAGATCATGAGCAGGCAGAGTGAAATCATCATCAGTTTTTTCATAGTCCCCTCCTGATAAATTTGTCATAATCAGGCTACCCCCCCCCCACGACCTGTCAAGCAGTTTTTTTCAGAATAAACATTTTCATCTTTTTGCGAAAAAGCTCACCATCAGGCTGATGAAAAATGCAGAGCACACAAAAGAGGATGCCTCCTTTCAGAAGCATCCTCAGGTAACAGTCGGGAATACCTATGACTTTTCTAGCCTGCGATAAGATCGAACAGGGAGAATCCAGTAAGAATGAGACAGACAACATAACAGATCGTCATGCAGATTCTGAGAGCTGTCGGAGCTCTGAGACCGCCTGTCGTGTCCTTTCTCCAGAGCATCAGTGTGACAAAGGCTCCGGCAACAGGAGTTGCGATGCATGTCGCGTAGTTTGCAATCAGGATCAGCTGCACGGGAGATCCGTTGTAGATGAAGCAGATCGCAGTACAGATGACGAGGATCACGATGCAGCCGTACTTGATCAGCTTGCTGTCAAGAGATGTCGACTTGTTGAAGCCGGCTGAAAGGAGGACAAGTCCGCGCTGAGTGTTTCCAAGCAGGGATGAGAATGCTGCACCAAGGAGCGCAATGCCCATGATCACATATGCGCCGCGTCCGAATACAGGAGCAAGCAGGTCAGCGAGCTGTGCAGGCTGGCTGATTGACACACCCTGCGGATGAAGGACAATCGCGCCGACAAGCATGATGGCAGCACTGATGAGAATGACGCATACGACATGTGCGATGGCATCAGCCCTCATGGCGCCGTTGAACAGATCAGCCTTTGTCCATTTCTTTTCCTTTCCAAGATAAGTGCCGTAAATACCTGTCGTGATGGCAGCATGTGTGGACAGGAAGCCGAGAGCGGCGACTATGCTTCCCTCGGGGAAGTGTCCGACGGTGACAAGACCTTTTCCAAACTCGCCCCAGTCAGGTCCGCCTACTCCGACAAGCGTCACATAGAAGGCGATAATCATTGCAATGATGCAGATCGTGATTCCCTTCTCAATCTTGGAGTAGACATTCTTTGCAAGATAAAGGACAAGCAGAATTGCGATCATGATGATTGAGCCGAGCTTCCAGTTGATGCCGAACAGCAGCTGAAGACCTGTGCCGGAGCCTGAGATATTGCCCATTGTGAAGAACAGGCAGGTCAGGAACAGGGCAATGCCTGTAAACCCGGCAGCGAACGGGCCGTAGTACTTTCTGATTGCGTGAAGTGTCGGCATGCCTGTCAGCATTGACAGACGGTAAGTCGTCATCACATACACTGAGCCCATAAAGGCAACAAGGATGTAGAGCCACATGAGGCTGTAGCCGTAGCTTGAACCGAGGTTCGCAGCCGTCGTGATGGCTCCCGGTCCGATGACAATGCCGCTGAGGATGATGCCGGGACCGACTTTCTTCAGAATTTCAACAAATGACAGTTTCTTGACCTTTGAAGGGTCAAAAGTTTCCTCTCTTTTTTCTTCCATGTGGTATCTGGCAGATGCCAGCCTCTTTTTGTCTTACTCAAATGATGCCCTGTTGAGGCAGGGCATCATACACAATTGGATACAAAATCTCACTTCTTGAACTGAGACATGTCAACCTTGCCAAGCTGGCTCTTCTCGAGGCCGAGTGCAACCCAGGCCTTCTCTTCGTCATTGAGAGGAAGAACCGGCTTTCTCATGACTGCGTTGCTGAACACTCCTCTCTGATAGAGAGCTTCCTTGAGGCGGGCATGTGCCTCACCTGAAGGCTGGCCGCCGCCGTAAATGGCCTGTGAGATGTAGTAGATTCTGTTGGACCAGTCCTGAGCTTCCTTGAGAGTGTGCTTGTCAGGGTTGCGGAAGACTTCCCATGCCGGGCAGATCAGCTCAGGCACGCAGCCTGCAAAACCGATGAGGGCACCGTCCATTCCGGGGAACCAGCTGACACACAGTGTCTCGTCATGGCATGTGATGAGAGAAATGTCCGGGCACTCCTTCCTGAGCTCTCTGACATCATGCTCATAGATCGATGTGACTCTTGTTCCCATCTTGATGCACTTCACGTGCTCGATCTCCTTGCACATCTTGATCAGTGTCTCGACAGGATAGAAAGCCTTGCTTGTTGCAGGATAGAGGTGAATGACGATATCGATATCAGCGCCTTCAGCAACGTCCTTAACATATTCAAAAGGAGCATCTGGGTTCATGCCGAAGCGGAGCCACATATGAGGCGGCATGAGAAGGATTGCATCAGCACCTGCAGCCTTGGCTTCTGCTGCCATTTCAATTGACTCGATTGTGTTCTCGCAGTTGATTCCGCTCACGATTGTCATCTTGTCGCCGACTTCCTCATTTGCGATCTCGATGATTCTCTTCCTTTCAGCTCTCCTCAGGCCTGTGATCTCTCCAGTATGTCCGTTGACGACGATGCCCTGAATGCCCTGATCATAGAAGCTCTTGATCCAGCGGAGATAGACTCTGAACTCCTCTTCGTTGATTGAATAATCCTCGTTGAGAGGTACTGACACTGCAGGGAAGATTGTCTTGAAATTTTTGACTTTAGCCATAGTTTTCTCCTTTCATTTCATAAGCTGCAGATCATCAACCGCGCGACTTTGATTTTCTGCAATCGTTTGCTTTATTTACGCTTAAATTCTTTGCCCTTTCACTTTCCTTTGTCAAAACAATTCTGAAATCTGCAAGAAATTGCATAATTTCAACTGCAAGCTTTACAAATCTGCAAAATGTTGCATATAATTAAGCAAACGTTTGTAAAAAAGAAGGGTGATATGGCGACATTAAAAGATGTGGCAAAGCTTGCAAATGTCGATGTCAGCACAGTCTCCAGGGCGCTGAACAACACCTCCTATGTCCACCCTGAGACAAAGAAGAGGATATTTAATGCAGTGAAGGAGCTGAGCTACCATCCTAACATCCTTGCAAAGGGGCTGAGACAGGGAAAGAAGCACACAATCGCAATTGTCGTGCCGCGCATCTCCTACGCAGTCTATGCCGACATGATTCCAGCTGTGACGCAGCAGGCTGAAAAGGAGAACTACCAGTGCATCATCTGCATAACGGATGATGAACTGGAAAAGGAACAGGAGATTCTGAGCCGGCTGCGCTCAGGGCTTGTCGACGGAATAATCATCACCTCCTGCGGCGGAAACAACAGAATACTGAGGGACATCAGCGCAGAAGGCATAAGCGTGCTGCAGGCGATCAGAAAGCAGGATGAGAATCTTTCTTCAATCATTCCTGATTACTATTCCAATGCCTATGAGGCTGTGAGATTCCTCTATGCAAAGGGATGCAGGAACATGGGGCTGATCATAGGCAATCTGGCCATCCACCCCTACCTTGAGCGCTACAACGGCTACATGAAGGCTGTCAGGGAACTGGATCTGGAACCTATGTTTGTCAAGGAAGACGGAGAGCCCAGTTCGTTCGAGTACGGGCTTGTATGCACAAAAAAGCTTTTCGAGCAGCACAGCAATATCGATGCAGTGCTTGCAAGCCTCGATATCCAGGGTCTCGGAGCCCAGAGGCAGCTGAAACTGATGGGGAAGCGGGTGCCTCAGGATGTCAAGCTCATCTCTCTTACAGGCATCCAGCTTGGAGAATACCTCGAGACCAGCATGACAAGCATGGAAATTCCGGCCCGGGAGATCGGCCAGGAAGCTGTAAATCTCCTTATCAGGGACATTGAGACAAAGGACAGCCACAAGAGCGTGAAGAAGCTCATCTACCAGTCAACTCTTGTCGAGAGAGAGACCACCTAAGCCAGTTCTTTTCTGCTGAAAATGGAGACAAAGGTCCAGTGCCTGTCCATCCAGGAACCTATGAGGTCAACAGCCCAGCCTGTTGTCAGGGCCGCAGCGACAGTTCCCGCACCAAGCCCCTGAACTCTGCCGGTAAAGCCCAGAGTCAGCACAATCGTGACTGCAAGACAGACAACGTCAAATGAAATCTTGACCTTTGCATATGAAACCGATGTGATCTGTGACAGCTCACGCGGAAACAGGTCTGTCGGGATCAGCGGCATCTGGCATCTGTTTGATGCCGCAATACCAAAAGCAATGATCACGTATCCGATGGCGAAATACGCTAAGCGCAGAGGAAGATTCAGAGGCAGAGCATAGACCCAGACAGTATGGATATCTGTGAAAATGCCGAAGAAAAAGCCCACGGCAAATGAAAGAAGATAGGTCGGAACTATCCTCTTCCGGCAGGCAAACAGCACCAGAATGAGAAAAGCCTGGAAGAGATATGTCCAGGTTCCTAAAGACAGAGCCGGCATTATCAGATTGAGAGAAAACGGCACACTTGAGATTGCTGATATGCCGGAGCCTGAATACAGAAGCAGAACAACCCCGAGGCTGTTCAATATAACTGCCAGAAGCAGCATCAGTTCTCCGCGGACAACACGCATGGCCGGCCTCCTGAGCCAGCGATTATAGTCACCCCGCACTCAGCCGGCAATAAGCTCAGAGATCAATGCAATCATTAATCATGAAAAACACAAAGACTTCATCAGAAGGGAAAAGAGCCCGTCCTCCAACTTGCAGAAGACGGGCGCGAAAGTCAGTCAGGCCATCAGTCAGTCATCAAAAAACAGATACTCGTACGGCCCGTAAGACACTGTGATGTTTCTATACCGCAGATCGTGTGATGCTCGATCAAAGCGGTAATCATCGTCATCATCATGATCATCATGATCATCATCGTTGTCATCATAGTCATCATCGCTCAGGTACCTTTCCCTGCCTTCAATGTCCTCTTCAAGAAGATCGTCCGCATCAAAGTCATCGTCATCCCTCGAAGGAGTTACAAGCAATGGGAAATCTTCTGACAGCGGAACAGCCGTGGTGATCTGATTGATCAATGCCTGATCATCAGTCTTATAACTGCCCTCTGTCCAATCTTTAGAATCAAGGTAGAGGTTAGCAGTTTCATTGCCACTACCATCAACACCTGAATGAGCAGCTGCCAGAACAATGTTGTTCTGTCCGTTAATAATATTTGAATCTGCGTCTCTCACGATTGAATGATAATACTTATTGTCAGCTTCATACGGAGCTGATGAGTTTACAAAAATAGCATTAGTTTATCAACAACAAGCCCGTTGACAATCTTTCCAGAAGCATTTTTCAAGGTACCGACAAAACAGTTTCTGAAGTCTATCTCAAAATCGTCGTTTGACTTCGGCAGCTCACCATAATCAAGTTCTGTCAGTTCAATGTTTCTCAGCTCAATCTCAAGCTCTTCGATATTGTTTCCTGAAAGGCTAGGAAACGTGATGGAAGAAATGTCTGTCTTCTCTGGGCTGAGATTCCAATCTTCATCATAGCCGCCTATAAGCTTCAGCTCGATCTCGCTTTCATCTTTATAATAAGATTCCTGTCCCAGAGAAGCTAAATTAAACTCACCTGCACTGCCGCTTTGGATCTTAATTGTAAGCTCATCATCGTCATACCTGTCATTGACTTTTTCCAGCTCGTCCATGACAGAGCTGAGGCTTTTGAATGGACTGCCGGAGCTTCCGTCTCCACCCTCCGGTGCATCAGGATTAAGATAATACCCGCGGTCAAATGTCGGACGTATGTACTCGATGTACTCAGGGTTGATGTGAATGGTCTGGCTGTCATCTTTGATGATATTCTGGATTTCAACAAGCACATCCCACCAGCTGTTAGGATAATCTTTTTTCAGTGCGGTCCTGCTGGCTCTTGTGATCTTCCACTCGTCAAAGACAAAGCCCGGCTTAGGACTTACTGAATAGGACACCTGTTCAGAGGCGACAGGAATGTCTGCTTCAAACTCCACATCATTCGAACCGCTTGCGGTTTCTGTCTGGGCAGGCTTGAGCTGCGATGTGATATCCTCGCCCTCCAGAGTGACTGTTCCTGAGGCAAAGACAACCGTATCTGATGCGGCTCTCTGTTTTGCTGATGACTGTGCTGCAGTTCCGGTTACTCTCACCTTTGCGGTTGATGCCCCGCTTCCGTCCGGCTGAGAACAGGCGGACAGAGCAAGGATGAGGACAATCGCTAGGAAGGCAAGCAGACCAGTTTTTCTGTTTGTGATCATAGTGTGTTCTCCTTTTGGTGGAAGGAAGGATAACATGCGCTTCAGAGAGCCGTAAACAAAATTTTTTGCCGCTGTCTGTGCTAAACAGACAAAAAGGTGTCAGTCATGAAAAATGTCAGATGCCTGGAAATTTCGCGGTCCATGCACCACTTCTTTCTCCCTGTGACTAGGCCTGTTCTGGAAAAATCAATGAGCCTACCTTTCAAGATACCTTGATGAAGACGCGCCATTCATTTCCGTCAAGATTCAGCTGATAGAGCCTGAATGTCACACTGATGTTCTTTGGCATCCACTGTTCTATATAGGAATACATGTACTTCATTCCGGCCCTCTTCATCACTTCTCCGCTTCTGGGATTATTCACGTCATGAGTCGCAGTGACAAAGCTGAAGCCGTCCTCTCTCAGCTTTCCGATGACTGCAGTGACGGCCTCGCTCATCAGCCCTCTTCCCTGATACTCCTTCATCAGGCCATAACCCAGGTCTGCAGCTCCATCTGGATCAGAAAATGTGATGTAGCCGACAGGCCTGGACTCATCATCCTTCAGGCAGAGCGCGAAGCAGTAATCCCCTTCAAGATGCTGATGAAGAAAGTCTTCTGCCTCAGCCGGACAGGCAAGCGGGAACCAAGGCAGGAAGCGGTTGAGCTCCCTGTCGCTGAAAATGGCATAGATGCACTCAATGTCATCATAAGTGAACGGGCGCAGCACCAGGCGCTCTGTGATAATCCTGCTCATTTTGGGAAAATCATAGCAGAAACTTTTGTTTCGCACACAGCCGCTTCAGGCCTTATAATGAACAGCCATGGGTGTATTGAAGAAAAAGGCGGCTCTGTTGAACAAATTCTCTGTCAGGCTCTTCCTGCTTATCGTCATTGCAGCCATCATTCCGCTGTCGCTGAGTTCTGTCTACATTGCCCGTCATATGGAAAATGCGCTGAGAGACAGTCTGAACCATCATGCTGTCGAGAACATAAGACGAGGAGAGGAGAACCTGTCGCAGACGCTTCAGGATCTGGCCTTCTACTCCAACATCTTTGTCTACGACACGAGGCTGAGGTCAATGCTGGCGGAAGAAAACACGGATTCATTTGACCTCACAAAGTACTTCGATGAGATTGTAGCGCGCAGCCAGATCGAGAATCCGAGCGGCGTCAGGGCAGATGCCAAGATCGTGATCATAGACCAGTTCGGCCGCTGCCTCACGAACTGGAGCCTGAATTTCAACGACTACCGCTTCCTGCTGAAAGAGGACTGGGTCAGGGAGAGCATGACAAATGACGGACACATTATCTGGTCGCTGTTCTCTCCGGCCTACATCGAAGGAGAAAACGGAAGATACATCTCGCTCGCACGCTCAATACTCACAGAGGTGACCAGCGGCGAATATCTCGGCACGCTCATCATCAGCATCGAGCAGTCGCAGTTCGAGGACATCCTCAGGGCCTTTGCCTCTCCTGAGGACTCTGTCTATATATTGCTGGACGACGGAAGCATCGTCTTCGAGTCAGCTCCGGGCAGCGTCTCAGTTCAGGAAGAGGACCTTCTGTCAATACAGAGTGAGTATGCCGGCACGCCCCAGGGCAGCAAAGTGATAAGAATTGACGGCAGGCGCTGTCTTCTTTCCTATTACACGCTTCCCTCTCCCTGGCTTTTCAATGGAAGCACGCTCAAGGTCTTCCACTTCTGCGACTATAGTCCGATTGAAGCAGAGGTCAAGAGTGCGACAGACCTGCTCTGGCTTGCCATCATAGGCTCTGCCGCTGTCGTGCTTGCAGTGTCGTTCCTGCTCTCACGCAAGGTGGTCACCCCAATCACAACACTTACACGCCAGCTGACGAACTACCAGATCGGAATGCATTTTGAAGGACTGCTGCTAAAGCGCCGTGACGAGATCGGGGATCTTGACAGAGGCATTGCCAGAATGGATGCCAGAATCAAGCGGCTCTTCAGAAGCCTCAAGGCTGAGCATGAGCAGAGAGAGCACTATTACTACGAATCTCTCAGGGCACAGCTGAATCCGCATTACATTTACAACACTCTTTCAACAATAAGATGGATGGCCATTGCCCGCGGCGCGGACAATATTGTTGAGGCCATCGACAATCTGTCCACGACGCTTAAATACAGCATGGGCAAGCAGGACATTGTTCTCGTAAGCGACGAGATCAGCCACATCAGAAGCTATATAGAAATCCACAACCTGCGCTACGATGAATACGTCGAGTTCTCAATTGAGATTGACGACGAGATCATGTCAATGCAGATGATGAAGTTCATCCTGCAGCCTGTAGTGGAGAACTCGATCCTTCACGGCTTCGACAAGTCGAGAGGCCTGATAGACATCAGCATCAGCGCTGAAGTCAGGGATGACAGGCTCATGATCACGATTCTTGACGACGGAGTCGGGATAAAGAAGGATGCAGTTGATGCCTTCAACAGCCGCATCGGCAAAGGCCGGAAGCTGACAGGAATCGGGCTGAGAAACGTTGATGAAAGCATAAAGGGACGCTTCGGAAGGATGTACGGCCTTTCAGTAAGTCCGAGAGAGGACACTCATGGAACAAAAACGGTCTTCACCCTTCCCCTCTTGAAAGGAGGAGAGCTGCCGGAAGCTGACGGCAGTTCAGATACTGTATGACAAAGACAAGACGAGTGATGATAGTTGATGACGAGATCATTGTCCGCAAGGGCATTGAGGCCCTGCTCTCCGACTGGCAGACCCATGGCTACAAGGTCGTGGGTGAAGCGGAATCTGGGAACCAGGCGATGGAGAAGATTCCTGAGCTTCATCCTGATATCGTGCTGACAGACCTGTTCATGGCGGACGGCGACGGATTTTATCTGATTTCCCGTCTGAAAGCCCACTACCCTGATATCAGGATCGTGGTCCTGTCAAATTACAATGATTACGAGAACGTGCGCCGTGCCATGAAAAGCGGAGCAGCTGACTATATTTTCAAGCTTGATGTGAAGACAAGCGAACTGATAAAAGTTCTCGATGAAGTGTCGCAGGGCATACAGGATCAGGATGAGGAGCAGCTTCAGGATGCTGCCTCAGGCATCCTGCTTGCCCTTTCATCAGGCACGGTTCCTGAAGAAGGACTCAGGCTGCCATTTGACATCAGCCCAGGCTGTGCATCCCTTGCCGTCCAGGTTGATGACTTCCAGATTCTCGTCAGGAAGCATACCTTCCCGGTCTGGACCAGAACTCATACCCTGCTGACAGGAATGGTTGAAGAGACGCTGCACAACTACAGTGACTGTCTGCTGCTCAGCCTGTCCCCGTCACGGCTTATAGTGCTTATGCAGCGGCCCGGAAGCGGAGCGCCTGATCTGCAGACAGGAATCACTATCCTTGCAAGGCGCATACAGCGCACCACAGGGCTCTCGCTCTCCTTCTCGCTCTCACGCTGGACTGACAGGGAGGCTGAAGTTCTGGCTGTTATAAAGGAATCGGTCAGCGCGCTGTCCAGCCTGTATTTCTCACAGGCAGCGCTCGTCACAGACAATGGAGGAAGCACAGAGAGCCGCAGGACTCATGAAGACAGTGATGACTATATGGGCTATCTGGCGACCAGGGATGCAAGGGGCGCGCTTGCGGCTTTCAGGAAGGAGCTGGAAGCCTGCAGAAACGGCGGCTGCGGCAGCAAGAAGGAGACAATAAGACAGCTTTCCCGGAGCGCAGGGCGCCTTGCCCTCGTACTTGACGAGTGCGGGATTGGAGACACTCTTTCCTCTGACAGCATAAGTCTTGCAGATGCAGTACTGTTTTCCGACAGGTATTCTTCACTGCTGTCACTGGCAGAAAGCATACTCTCTGCCGCTGACAGGGCCATTGAAGGCCAAAAGCCGGTCAGGAGGGAAATCGCAGCCATCATCTCATACATCAGGGAAAATCCCGGCAGGGACATTTCTGTCTCGGAGGCCGCATCAATCGCAGGAATGAGCGAGAGCAATTTCCAGCACGTGTTCACAGAGGAGATAGGAATGCCCTTCACCCGCTTCCTGATTTCACAGAGGATGGAAAAGGCCGCCGCCCTGCTGCTCAATACGGATCTCAGGATCGGGGAAGTTGCTGAGAAGGTGGGCATGTCAAACCAGAATTATTTCAGCCTCCAGTTCAAGAAAACCTATGGTCAGGGGCCTCTGGAGTTCAGAAATGCCGCAAGAAGTGCAGAAAAATGAAGAAAAACCGCAGGATAGTTATTGCAAGACACTTTCCTTTGCATCTTTTTCTAGATAATCGACAGCCTGATTTCCATATCCGGGCCTACCCTGAACCTGGAGGTAAATTTATGAAGCACTTAATTAAAATTTTGACAACTGTCATGCTTCTGTCGTTAGTCATAGTCACTCCGCTTGCAGCTTCAGGCTCATCTGAGACAGGCACAGGCGAAGATGTCGTGACAATCCGTTTCTGGGGCGGCGTTCCGCCAGAAGCAGGCCCCCAGGCTTCTGTTGATCTGTTCAACGAGCAGTTTGCCGATCAGGGCATCAGGGTTGAGTACGAACGCTTTGTAAACGATGATACAGGCAACCTCAAGCTGGAAACAAACCTGCTTTCAGGCGACGGAGTCGATGTCTATATGACTTACACTTCTGACGTGATGGCAAAAAGAGCTGAGGGCAATATGGCCCTTGATCTGACAGACCTGATCGAAAGAGACGGCTTTGATCTCACACAGTACGGCGGAACCCTTATGGAAAGCTATTACATCAACGGCAGACCATACTGCGTGCCGACAAAGCTGGATCAGTACGGCATCGTGCTCAACAAGGACATGTTCGATGCAGCAGGCATTCCGATCCCGACTGAATGGACTTTTGACGAGTTCAGGGAAATCGCAAAGCAGCTGACACACGGAGAGGGTCAGGACAAGGTCTACGGAATGTTCTGGAACTCACAGCAGGATCTGACTTATGTTCTCCAGTACCTGGTAGCACAGACAAACGGAGGAGATCCGATGTACAGGACCGAAACAGAGTCTGCTTTTGATGATCCTGTGGTCGTCGCAGCCGTTGAGCTGATCAACAACATGATGAATGTTGACGGCTCCTCCCCCACACATGCTGACTCAGTCACGCAGAAACTCAGCCAGGAAGGCGTCTTCCTCACAGGAAAGAGTGCGATGACGATCGGACCATGGATGGTCAGAAGCATTAAGGACACTGACAACTATCCGCATGACTTCGTGACAGCATTTGCTCCATACCCTGTCTACGCAGAAGGCCAGAGGAACTACACTCAGGGCGGCTATGGAGACATGCTCTGCATTAATCCCAAGAGCGAGCACATTGAAGAAGCATGGACTTTCGTAAAGTGGTATGCCACAGAAGGAATGCTCCCTGTCGTGGAAGGTGGAAGAGTGCCGTGCTTCAACACCTACGATCCTCAGGAAGTCACAGATGCCTTTCTCAAGGGCGGAGAAGACCTGCTTGACAGCGAGACAACGAAGAAGATCCTGATTGAGCCTGCAGACAATTACGCAGCACCTTCAATCACGAACCACAGCGCCGAGGTCAAGCGCGTATTCACAGAGGAAATGGAGACCATCCTTCTCGGTGAGCAGACACCGGCAGAAGGAATGGCAAAGGCAAAGGAAAGAGCCGACGCCATACTCCAGCAGTAAAACTACAGGGCCGGGTTTTCCGGCCCTCCTTTTCCCGGAGGACATATGAGACTCTCACCCCATAAGGCAAGACTGCTGAAAAGCAACCTGACTGGCTATGCCTTCATACTGCCAAATATTATCGGAGTGCTGCTTTTCACACTCCTGCCCATGCTCTACTCACTGATCATCAGCTTCACAGACTGGGATTACACAAAGGGCTTTGGGAACTACAATTTCATCGGACTGCAGAACTTCATAGACATGTGGAGCGATGAATGGTTCACCGATTCGCTTGTCAACACAATATTCTTCTCTGTTGTCGTCGTTCCGGCAACAATCATTCTGGCCCTGGTCATTGCTGTCCTGATTGACAGATACTGCTTTGCAAAGCTGCCGATAAGACTTGCAATGTTCATGCCCTATATTTCCAATGTTGTTGCAGTAGCAATTGTCTGGGTCATGATGTACTCCCCCTGGGGACCGTTCACCCAGCTTGTCCAGGCACTCGGCTGGGAAAACCCGCCTCAGTGGCTTGGAGACCCCACATGGGCCCTGCCTGCCATCATGCTGATGACAGTCTGGTCAAACGTCGGCTATGCGATAATGATTTACACATCAGCCATACAGGGCCTGCCGAAAGATGCATATGAGGCCGCTGAGATTGACGGAGCAAACGCCTTCCAGCAGTTCAGATACCTGACAATAAACTTTCTTTCCCCGACGACCTTCTTTCTGGTGATCACGACATTCATCACAAGTTTCCAGGTCTTCGCACCTATCCAGATCATGACAAGAGGCGGCCCGGGCTCGAGCTCGAACGTGCTTGTCTACTACATCTACACCTCGGCATTCAGCTTCTACAAAATGGGATACGCATCTGCAATGAGCTGGATTCTGTTCATCATACTCTTCGCCATAACCATGGTTCAGTGGCATGGCCAGAAGAAATGGGTCTCATACTAGGAGGTTGCAGGATGATGCTGACAAACAGAGCCAGGAAAAACTTTTTCAGAATACTGTTCACAATCATAATCGGAGCCTTCGCGCTGACAATGATAACGCCCTTTCTGTGGATGCTGTCAGCCTCAATGAAGAGAGCGCTTGACGTCATGGCCCTTCCCATTGACTGGATACCGGACTACTTTTATCCGGACAACTACATGAAGGTCTGGAACATAGGAGACAGGGCGGTAAGGGATTACCATTTCGGCCTCGCCTACTTCAATTCGCTCAAGGTCGCGTTCGTCAACCTTGCCGGAAGCGTCCTTACAAGCACGCTTGCCGGATACGCATTCGCAAAGCTGAAGTTCAAAGGCAGGGATCTGCTCTTCCTTCTCTATCTGGGCACAATGATGATACCTAGCCAGGTGACGCTCATTCCGAAATTTGCAATCTTCAACGCGCTTGGAATCAAGGGCCACCTGACACTCATCCTGCCAGGCCTCGTCACGATCACCGGAACCTTCCTGATGAGACAGTATTTCATGCAGATTCCGGATGAGCTGAGAGAGTCCGGCGTCGTAGACGGAGCAAGCGAGTTCAAAATCTGGGCCCACATAATGGTGCCAGTGGCAAAGCCCAGCATGGCCTCTCTTGCAATGATTGTCTTCCTCTGGAACTGGAATGCATACCTTGAGCCGCTTGTATTCCTGTCAAACTGGAGGCAGTACACCATACCGCTTGCGCTTACAAACTTCATCGAAGAGAGCGTGACGGAATACAACCTTGTGATGGCTGCAGCCTCAAGCGCACTGATTCCCGCATTCATAGTCTTTCTGCTGGGGCAGAAATTCTTTATCAAGGGACTTGTCGCAGGCGCGGTCAAGGGCTGAGGGAGGAAATAGAAAATGAATTTTATCAGAGAGCAGGCAAGAGCGGTCCCCGTGATCGCGGATACAGATGTCCTTGTGCTCGGCTCAGGCCCTGCCGGAGTATCGGCAGCCATACAGGCCGCAAGAGAGGGAATGAAGACCATCCTCATTGAGCAGACAGGAGACATCGGAGGAATATCAACAGCAGGACTGATGAGTCACTGGACCGGCAACACAAAGGGAGGAATCTATGAGGAGATCCTGGACAGATCCTCAGAGTCTGGTGAAAGCGATGACACTTTCAACGGAGGCATGCGCCAGGTGATCAATCCGGAGCGGCTTAAGACCGTCTATCTGGAGATGCTGGCAGAAGCCGGAGCCGGGATCAGGCTCTACACCTTTGCCTGCGGCGTCATAATGGAAGGCAGCACGCTCAAAGGCGTCATCGTAGAGAGCAAGTCAGGCCGCGAGGCAATCCTTGCGAAAATCATCATTGACGCCACTGGAGACGGAGACATAGCAGCAAAGGCGGGCGTGCCGTACATACTGGGAAGGGAAGCTGACGGAAAGATGCAGCCGGCCACGCTGATGTTCAAGGTGGCAGGCGTCGACACAAGCCGTGCGGTCTTCCCGGGAGCTTTCGAGGATCATATACAGATTCCGCTGAAGGACAGCAGACTCATTGAAGAAGGAGGCACTGCCAGGACTGCTGACATCCAGCAGCTGGGAAAGGAGAACCTGCCCTCTCCTTCAGGCCACGTGCTCCTGTACAGGACGACGCTGCCTGATGTGGTGACATGCAACATGACAAACTGCATCGACATCAACGGAACAAAGGCAGAGGATCTCACGAAAGCCTATGTCACCTGCCGCTTCCAGATGGACAAGATCGTCAGCTTCCTCAGGGACTTCGTTCCCGGCTTTGAGAACTGCTATGTAATCAGTTCCGCATCCCTTATCGGAATAAGGGAGACAAGACACTTTAAGGGAGAAAAGACGCTTACGGAGCAGGATATCCTTGAAGCAAGGGTCTTTCCTGACTGGGTGGTGACAAAGGCAAGCTTCAACTTTGATGTCCACAACATGAGCGGAAACGGACTTGATGAGACCGGAGTGCAGAAAGGCTTTACCCAGAAGAAGGGTTATACAATTCCATACGGCTGCTTTGTGCCTCAGAAAGTCGACAACCTTTTCCTTGCCGGAAGAAATATCTCGGGCACGCATATGGCTCATTCGAACTACCGGGTGATGCCCATCTGCGCGAATATGGGACAGAGCGTGGGAATAGCCGCCGCGCTGTGCGTGAAAAACGGCGTGAGGCCGCGTGATCTTGACTATCATCTCGTACAGGAAAGGCTCATACAGCTGGGAGTTGAACCATGATTGAATGTCAGCTTTGTGTCATAGGAGGCGGGCTGTCCGGACTTATCGCAGCAATAGCCGCCGCAAGGTGCTCAATAGACACAGTCCTCATTCAGGACAGGCCTGTGCTCGGCGGAAACGCAAGCAGCGAGTTCAGGATGCATATCTGCGGCGCGGACAACCACATGAAGCGTCCGGATGCGAGGGAGACAGGAATTCTGGAGGAGATACTGCTGGAGAACAAGCGCCGCAACCCTGATTTCAGCTGGCCGATTTTCGATCTCATCCTTTATGAGAAGGCTTCAGCAGAAAAGCATCTGACCCTGTTTCTCAATACTTACATGCATTCTGTAAAGATGAAGGACGGACGCATTTCCAGCGTCAGCTGTTTTCAGATGACAAATGAGAGACAGTTCTCAGTCACTGCGGACTTCTTCATTGATGCCACAGGCGACGGCAGCCTGTCGGCAAAGTCAGGAGCGGTCTTCCGCCTGGGGCGCGAGGCCAGGGATGAGTTCGGGGAGTCTCTTGCCCCGCAGACAGCCGACAGCGTGACAATGGGCAGCTCGCTGATATTCAAGGCCAGGAAGCTTGATCATCCCGTAAAGTTCACCAGGCCAGAGAATGCATACACCTTCACTGAGGATGACCTCAGGATGAGGGACCACAGCGATGTGAGCAGCGGCTACTGGTGGATAGAACTGGGTGGTGACGGCAAGGCTGTCATTGATGACGCTGAGGAGATTCATGACGAGCTGCTGAAGACCGTTTACGGAGTCTGGGACCACATAAAGAACAGCCCGTCGCACAAAGCTGACAACTATGACCTTGAATGGGTCAGTCCGATCGCAGGAAAGAGAGAGAGCCGGAGAGTTGAAGGCGACTATATCCTCAGGCAGGCTGACATAGATGAAGCAAGGATCTTTCCGGATGCGGTTGCCTACGGAGGCTGGCCTATGGACATCCACACTGCAGGAGGCTTTGCCAGCACAGGCGATGTGCCGACTGTATGGAATCATGTGAGAGATGTCTACACCATCCCCTACCGCTGCTTCTACTCAAAGAACATTCCTAACCTCTTCCTGGCGGGAAGGATCATCAGCACGAGTCATGTGGCCTTCTCCTCTTCCAGAGTGATGGGCACCTGCGCCGTCGGAGCCGAGGCTGTGGGAAATGCGGCAGCCATCGCTGTGAAGCGCGGGCTCAGGGAAGCCCGTGATGTGTGTGCATACATCAGCGAGCTGCAGCAGAAGCTGCTCAGGGATGATGTCTTCATTCCCGGCTTCAGGGATGAGGATGACAGGAATCTGGCACGGACAGCACAAGCAGAAGCGACAGAGGAAAGGCCGGACGGAGCCGCCGTCAATGTGATCAACGGAATTGCACGCAGCTGGAAAGGGCAGTCAAACGCATGGATCTGCAGAATTTCATCCAGACCGGTCCTGACCCTGCGCCTCAGGCAGGCTGCCGCTGTCAGCGAAGTGATTATAACCTTCGACTCCAATCTGTCCAGAGAGATCACGCCCTCAATCATTCGTGAAGTCATTGCCAGACAGGAGCCCCAGAGTCCTTCGACTCTGGTGGATGAATTCTCCGTCAGTCTGTACCGAGGAGGAAAGCTTGAGGAGAAGAGAGACTGCCGCACAATGGGACAGCGCCATGTCAGGCTGAACTTCAGCAGCATAGAAGCTGACAGGATAGAGCTTCAGCTGCACTCCTCATTCGGACAGGATACTGTCAAAGTCTTCGAAGTCCGGGTCTATTAAAAAAGAGAAAAGCATGCTGAGGCTGGAACCCGGCATGCTTTTTTCTGTCCTGGCTGCAATCAGTAGACTGCGTAGACAGTGACTGTTCCCGACACTTCATTTGCAGCAAGCAGCAGAGGCTGTGCTGTCGGGCTGTCGGAGGCAGGAATGAAGCAAAGGCCTTCCGGAGCGACGTCGCCGCCTGTGACCCACTTGTCAAGCTCTCCATCCTCATACTCCTGCGAGCCGTCAACGGCAGAGCGGAAATCTCTTGTGTTGATATAGTCAGCGAATACAGGCTGCGAAGGATCAGTCACATCATACATCATCACTCCGCCCGTGCGCTCAAGCGCAGTGAAGACATAAGTTCTTCCGTTTATGATGCCGGCAGTCACGCTTTCAGCCTCAGGGCCCTTCTTGCCTGATCTGTCATCAAGAACTGCGTTGTCATTCGAAGCATTGTAGAACTCAGGGTAAAGGTCTGCCGTGATCGCCTCAAAGTCATCACCGCTTGTGAAGACTTCTCTCAGTCCGTCATCAGTCACCTCGAAGACAGTGAATGAGCGGCCGCCGAAGATGTAGTCGGTTTCTTCATCAAGTCCGTCAAAATCACTGCTTTTGAAAAAGACGACCTTACCTTCAAGGCCGCTGCCGGCTGCGGTTATCTTTCCTGACGGCGATACGTCTCCGTCCCCGAAGTCCCTTTCATCCTCGCTGATATAGAACGTGCCGGCATCCTCGTCGCCCCACTCTCTTGCATCGCCTTCATTTGCCGCGGCAAGATACGTCTTTCCGCCGATGCTGAAAGCAGTGATTCCGTCAGGCATCCTTATTCCGCGAAGTCTGTCATATACAGCAGGATTGTAAGCATCATCCTTCTTGTCTATATCCACTGGAGTGACAGAGTAATCCTCAAAGCCGGCAGGGAAAACGTCTTCAAAGGTCCTACCTGGAATATCAAGCACGGCAACTGCATTGGCTTCCTGCAGCGTGACATAGGCCTTGTCCCCGCTGACGGCAATATATTCAGGCTCAAAGTCAGCAGAAGGCAGACTGCCCTTCATGATCAAGACGCCCTGTGAGGTGAGTTCATCACGGGCAGCTTCCGTGTCAAAAGCCTCAAATCCGGCCAGAACGGAAGTCATTGAAGAGATGTCGGCAATGGTCACAGTGCCGGCAGGATCTTCAACGCCCTCGCCGTAGCCTTCCCTGGGTTCTCCCTCATCAGCAGTGAGCACCGTGCTGTTGTCTGCAAACACCACCATGTCAGGCTGTACTCCGCTCTCAATGAGGCCTTCAAGTGTGAGAGATCCGTCTTCGCTGCAGGTGAAGACTGCGATGCGTCCCCGCTCATTGTACGCTTCTGCCTGCAGGGCAAGGGCAAGACAGGCCCCGTCCGGACTGACGGCGACAGATGTCATGTCTCCGTAGCGGAAAGACGGATCCTCTTCTTCCACCAGCGTCCTGATGTCGATATCCCTGCCTGTCAGGTCAATATCTGAGCCATTGCTGCTGAGGACAGACAGGTCAAGTGCAGTAAGCACTCCAGACTGGCCGTTCACGGAATATGCGTACTGTGTGGCCTTGTTGTATGCGATGATCTCCATCACCCCGCCGTCGACGTTGTACTCGCCTGACTCATATGATGCGATCTTGTGCATCGTCAGATCTTCAGCAGCAGCTGCTGAGAAGGCAGGCACAATGGAAACTGCGGCACTGACAAGCAGTGCTGTCAGCGTTTTCAGCCCTGTTCTCATATTTCAATTCCTCCACTTTTTTTCAGTATCCGGCCAATGATGAAGGATGATTGTGAACATGAGTCAGGCAAAACTGTGAAAACTGTGTTAAATCACAGCAGTGAGCGCAGCCGGGCGCACTCACCGGCAAGCGCAAGCTTCTCATCTTCTGCAAGGACAAGCTTCTTCTCACTGAAGCGGCTGCCCAGATTAATCATGGTCCTGCTTTCGACAACTGTGCATGAGAGCATTTCAAGAAGCTGTGAGAGGCTGTCAAGGGAGAAGGAGCCGGCTGAAGATCCTGCGGCAGAACTTATCGCAGCAAGCTTGCCGCGGATTACTGCGGTTGAGTAGTCATCTGGCTGTACAGGACGCGAAAGCCAGTCAAGCAGATTCTTGAGTCCTCCGCTGAGGCTGTGATTGTATTCAGGACTTCCTATCCACAGCGCATCTGCCTGCGCAGTCTGGTGCCTCACCCGCTTCACTGCATCAGGAGCAGGAAACTCCTCATCCTGATTCAGCAGAGGAACGTCCCTGTAATCAAGAAATGAACAGTCAAAGTCTGACAAATACTCCGCAGCATAATGCAGCAGCTGTGTATTGAAACTGTCACGGCGGAAGCTTCCGCTGATGAAAAGGATTTTCTTCATGAGCTCAGTATAGCATCAGCGGCGGATGAGCTTAACCCCGTAAGAGCCGCGGAAAAGCATTGATGGAACGACATCATATTCCCTGCCGCCTATCTCAGCAGCACTGCCGGTCAGCCTTGAAAAAGAAAGCTTTTCATTCTGTGCATAGCGCTGTGCAGCAGCCATGGCCTCTTCCTGATCCGGAGATCTCCAGACTTCCTGCCAAGTGTCGATTATTATGATTTTTCTGAACATTGACGGCAGCATTCTCATCCCTTCTGATATGCCGGCAGCTGCAGATCCTTTTCACTGCATATGCTTCAGCACTGCAGGCCTATCCTGAATCCAGTGTATTTGATGAATGCACAACTGTACAGCCTGAGACAAGAATAAGAAGGCCAAGAACAATCAGCACTGCAGGAACAATGATGTGCTTATACCGGACAAGTACCTTTCTGACATAAGGATGATAAGCAGCCGATGATCCGAGGCGGCACCACAGCGCTGTCATGAGGGCAAACACAAAAAGAGTCAGCAGAAAATCAGACAGGGAATACTGACTGAACAGCGGAATATAGACACTTAGGTTGTCAGCTCCGTTTGCAGCAGTGATAAGGGCAGTCAATACAGCACTGATCTGTCTGCCGGCATAATGTTTCGCTTCTCCCTTCTCCTCTTCCCTGTGCCAGAGAGGCAGAGCCCTGATTCCAAGAGCCAGAGGGATGAGGCCGAGCAGATGAACATATTCAGCAAGAAACAGCTGAGTTTCCAGTGCAGCCAGCATGCTCACGGCAGTCAGGATTCCAAGACCCAGAAACTGTCCGGCAGTCACACTCATGGTTCCT
>CALXRC010000025.1 GCA_944390865.1 uncultured Spirochaetales bacterium
GTCCTTATCCTCTTGTCGCAGGTGCTGAAGGTGAGCTGAGAGCCGCGCAGCGTGACTGTGCGCACATCATAGCGCATAGTGCACTTCCCCTTCATCGAAGGCCTCTTCATCCTCTCAGCTTTCTTCGGATTCTTCTGCTTCAGCTCCGTCTTCTTGACATTCCATGTCTTTACAGCTTCCACTGCGACATCACGGGCACACTGTATAAGTCCTGTTGGAAGGGACGGACACTCTTCCTTTATTCTCTCATACTGCACCTTGTGAAGGAATCTCTTGGATGTGCTTTTATTAGTGACAAGACAGTCTACGGACATATTGAAGGCCCTTGCATACTGCTTCCTTGTCTCAATGATTGAAGAGACTTCCTTATCAGACAGATTTGGGAAAACAGTGACTGACCTTCTCATGTTCAGATTTTAGCATATATCTATATTATAAGACAATATGAGAAAACAGCAATTCAGCATTTTCATTGCTGTGCCACATCGTCTGGTGCACCAAGTACAGGCACCCCATACTCACTGGAGTGATCGAGGTGGAGACAAAGACGATACTGGCACAGACCTGCACAGAGTACGGCTGGAGTCTCAAGGCCATAGAGGTGATGCCTGACCATGTCCATCTTTTTCTGGAAGCCTCTCCCGATGAAGCACCATCGACAATTGCAAGAACGATGAAGTCGATTTCCGCTGTCCACATCTTCACAGCCTTTCCAAAGCTCAAGGAACGCAAGTTCTGGGGCTCCGGTCTCTGGTCCCGTGGCTGCTACTATGGAAGCGTTGGTGCCGTTACTGAAGAGAGTGTGAAGAGATACATTGAAAACCAGAAATCCAACATTGGAGGCACCGAATGATGAAATGTCCAATATGCGGCAAAGAAATGCTCAGGGGAATGGTCATATCGTCAGGGAGCAGGCCATTCAGCACGAATGTCATATTCAAGTCTGAGAGGAATTATGTGTGCCCCAACACTATTATGGAAAAGGGAGCGGACGCTTATATCTGTATGGATTGTGGCCAGATATTTGCGATATACAAAATGAAATGATTGCTGCCGCATTCATCCTGCAGGACTAGCCTGTCAGGTTTTCTTGCGGCAACTTTTATAAAGCCGCAAAGCGTTTTCAAGCTGGGGCAGCGTGTCAAGCAGCATATAAATAACGATAGCCTATAGCCTTTGCTTCAGCTATGATTTTGTCAAGAAGCACGTGCGCCAGGCCATTGTGCCTGAACTCAGGCCGGACATAGAGGCGCTTCAGCTCACAGCGTGACTCATCAAGCTTTCTCAGTGCGGCGCAGCCTGCACTCAGGCCATCCTTGAAAATAATGATGAGACGTCCGTCAGGCGGTGAATACTTTCCGGAAGGGTCTCTGGCCTCCTGATCATAATGCTGCAGATCCAGATATTTTTGAAAAGAAGGATCAAGAGAGACAAGCATCGCCGTGTACTCGTCAAAGAGCACTCTTATCTCATCAAGATGATCAAATCCGTCTGCTGTCTCTATCATTCAAGTGAAAACCGGCATGCTCAAGCGCATGCCGGCTGTACTCAGCGGGAATCTTATTTTTCCCACAGCTTCTCAGGATAGTAATGAGAAGCAATCTTCTTTCTCAGCTCATCTACGACAATCTGCTTGTCTTCAGGATATGTCATTCCGAACCAGCGCTCCTGAGAAGTGAGGACCTTGATGGTTCCCTCTCCGTTCTCAACCAGCTTTCCGGCTGCATTCGGGAGCAGGCATTCAGCCTTTGGAGAAGTGATGTTGTCCCTGATGAAGGCCTCCCAGTATGGAGTGAAGCTGTCAAAAGCCTTCGGGGTGAAGCCGAAGAAGTTCATTGACACGACTTCCTTTCCTGTAAGCGTCTCATCTCCTCTGTCCATATGGGAAACAATGCCGCCGTCAGCTGTATACTCAATCTTCGTATTCTCTTCCATTGTGACCAGAAGGCCGTCCTTGACTGTACAGATGCCGCGGGAAACGCTTCCTGACTTGCTCATTGTGTTCTCAAGCACATAGCCGACCATTGCGTGCTCTGTGCTGTCATTGTCCAGTTTTGAAAGATAAGCACCGAGATCCTGGTAGGCTGTTCTGCCGTAATAATCGTCTGCGTTGATGACTGTGAACGGTGTTTTCACTGCATCCTTTGCACACAGCAGTGCATGAATAGTGCCCCATGGCTTCTTTCTGTCTGCAGCCTGCTTGATCTGCTCGCTTGTGAGCAGTGAGTCGAGAGACTGGAAGACATAATCTGCATCCATGTTTCTGGCAATGCGGTCAAACAGGCGCTCCCTGAAATCCTTTTCAATATCCTTGCGGATGATGAAGACGACCTTTCCGTATCCAGAATGAGCAGCATCATAAACGCCGAAATCAAGCAGTGTCTCATTGTGCATTCCAACAGCATCAATCTGCTTGACGCCGCCATAGCGGCTTCCCATGCCGGCTGCCAGAACTAACAGAGTAGGTTTCATATAATCCCTCCTGATAAATCTTCTTTATAGACAATACTAACCTTTATCACATTAAATTGGTAGCAAATTTCAGGTGAAATGTGCACATTGCCATATTAATAATGCATTTCCGCACAGGATGCGGGCATGTGCATGAAAACAGCCCGGCAGGATGAAGGTGAAAGCAAGTTTTTGCAATGTATGGACAAAGGTCTGAAACATGACGCCGGCAAAGTTTACGTAACTGTTAAGCTCGTCAATTATTTTCTTTCATCAGAAAGAATTACTTGACCAAACCAGAAGAAAGTACTATTTTCATCATCATGAAAAAGCATAGGGCAAAGCCATATCTGTTTATACTTCCGGTACTCGTTCTTGCCCTTGTTTTTGTCTATGTTCCCTTTGTGCAGTCTGTAGTGTCCTCCTTTTTCAATGTGAGGATGGATGGAAGTCTGGCAGACTTCACGGGACTGAGGAATTACAGGAACCTCTTTTCAAATGAGATCTTCGCCCAGAGCATGGCAAACACCTTCCTTTTCATGCTGCTCTTCGTTCCGCTGAACTTTATCCTCATCTTTCTTGCAGTGCTGCTCACAGAGCGCGAGAGCAGGAGAAACAAGTTCTTTGAAACGGTTTTCATGCTTCCCATGGCAATGGGAATGAGCAGCATGGCTCTGATTTTCAAGTATATGTTCCGCCCCTCTGTCGGAATCATAAACAGACTGATAGGAATAGACATACAATGGACAAACAATGCCCTGGCAGCCATGTTTTCAGTCGTTTTTCTTGGAGTTTTCCTTGATTTCGGCCTTGATTACATCATTCTGCTGTCTTCAATGCGCAGCCTTGACAAGGCACCGCAGGAGGCGGCAAGACTGGATGGCGCAAATGAATGGCAGGTGCTGACAAGAATAAAGCTTCCCCTTCTCAGTCCCACTTTGTTTTTCGTGCTTTTCATATCAATAAAGGATGCACTGCTGATCTGCGCACCTGTAATGGTCATGACAGAAGGAGGACCTTTCAGATCAACACAGACAATTGTGTATTACTACTACATTGAAGCATTCAGGAACTCAAACTATTCAGCTGCAGCTGCGATAAGCACAGTTGTGTTCATCATCGCAGCAATCATCACGTCTGCTTCTGCGGCATTAGACTCAAGGAGAGTGCATTATGAGAATTAGGAGAGCGCCGGCTCTGGTCCTTACCTGTCTTCTTGCATCAGTGATCCTCTTTCCGTTAATCTATGCCTTCCTTGCCTCTTTTTTCACTGCAGGAGACTTCTCTACCATTCCGGCTCCGCTCATGCCTTCATCCTGGAGTCTGAGGAACTACACCACCATCGCATCAAACAGATACTTTCCAGCCTATGTTGCAAACTCAGTGATCACAGGTCTGCTGTCAGCAACAGTCAGGATGGTGCTTTCAGTGCTGAGCGCCTATGCCTTCAGCTTTTTCCGCTTTAAAGGCAGGCGCATCCTGCTTTCCCTCATCCTGCTGACACTCTTCATTCCTTCAGATCTTCTTCTGAGCGGAAACTATATGACAATACAGCACCTCGGTCTGCTGGACAGTTATCTCGGGATAATCTCAACAAGCCTTCTGCCTGCATCGCAGATTCTGATGCTGAGACAGTACTACTGCTCAATCCCGTCTTCAATACATGACAGCGCACTTATGGACGGCTGCGGAGACGGAAGATTCATCATATCAATACTGATCCCTCTGTCAAGAGCCGTTGCAGGAGCCTTTTTCCTGCAGAGCTTCACTTCAATGTTCAACAGCTACCTCTGGCCGCTGCTGGTCACAAACAGACCTTCAATGCGCACAGTCCAGATAGGAATCACAATGCTCGGCTATGCGGAGAGCCTGAATTACGGACCGGTCTTCGCAGCCATAGTGACTGTGTTCATACCATTCCTCATAGTATTCATTCTTATGCGCCGCCATCTGATGGCAGTGCTTAAGCAAGGCTATATGTTCATGTAAGGAGGCATCGGATTATGAAAAAGCTATTAAACCTCACACTCTTGCTGCTTCTTTCCTTCTGTCTGGCAGCTTCAGGAAACGCAGAAGACAGCGGCATCACAGAGATCACATGGTGGCACAGCAACAGCGGGCTCATCGGACAGGCGGCTGATGCTCTGGTAGAGCAGTTCAACGCCACAACAGGAGCAGAAAACGGAATCAGAGTTGAGGCAGTCTATCAGGGCAGTGCAAATGACACCCTGACTAAAGTCAGGACAGTTGCACAGTCAGGCGATGTCAGCCATCTGCCGGATCTCGTGCAGCTGGATTCAACAGGCGTTGTCGATATGGCAAACCTCGATGCAATTTACTATGTTGAGGATCTGGCCAGCGATCAGGGAGAGGATCTGTCCTTTGCACTTGACCATGCACTTGAGAGCATGAAGTACAGGGGAAAGGTGATCGGACTTCCTTTCAACGCATCCACCCTGCTCTTTTATTACAACAAGACAGTCTTTGATGAGCTTGGGCTGGAAGTGCCGCGCACGCTCGACGAGCTTGCCGCAATTGCTCCTGAGCTGATTCAGAGAGACAGCAGCGGAAATATCACACGCTATGCGATAGCCGGAGTTCCCACAACATATGAGCTGTGTTCCTTCATCGGCATGCAGAATGGACTGAGCTACATCACAGATATGGCAAACGGACATGAAGGCACGCCTACCAGGACAGTCTTTGAAGAAGAAGGCACACTGAAAGCCTTCCTTGAGAAATGGAAAGAGCTGTACCAGACCGGAGGACTCAACAATCTCACAAGCGGAGTCAGTACAGAGTTCGCCGCAGGAAGAACTGCTTCAATGCTGGCCAGCACAAGCAATCTGACAAGCGTGCTTGAGGCAGTTGACGGGCGTTTTGAGCTGGGCGTTGCTCCCGTTCCGATGGTGAATGAACAGGCGACCGGAGGAGTCAATCTCTCAGGAGGCGCACTCTTCACGTTCCACAAAGATGCAGAAACAGAAGCCGCAGTATGGACCTTCATCAAATACCTCACAAGTGCTGAAGCTCAGCTTCAGTGGCACATTGCGACAGGATATCTCCCCGTCAGCAAGGGAACTTATGAGATGGAGGAATACATCGCTCACTGCCAGGAAAATCCGCTTTTCCAGGTTGCCAGTGACCAGCTGCTGGCCTCCAACCCGGCAGTCACAGGACTGTGGATTCCCAATGCATACCAGGTCTATTACTCATTCCAGTCAAATATCAGGGCAATGCTGGAGAATGATCTGGATATTGATGAGACAGTCAGCAGAATGGCTGATGAGATAAACGGATACCTTGATGAGTTTCACTTACAAAACAGCAACCAGCACTAATCTCATTTCACTGATGGCAAGACAGAAGCGGACGATGATCCAGATCATCCCCGCTCTTGCCAGAGGCGGTTATTCCTTTCTGGATCTGAATTTCTGCGAAATGATGAATCCCGGCTCCACTGTTGATCAGGAATACATCAGAACTCTTGGCAGACTTAGTAAGGAATATGAACTAACTTACGTCCAGTCGCATGTCCCATATCCAAGAGACTATTATGCCATGAGTCCTGCAGAACAGGAAAAATCTGATTATCTGATAAGCAGGGCCATAGAATACAGCATAGAACTTGGTGTGCCTTCTATTGTCATTCATCCTGTCAGAGGCGGCATTGATGCCAATATCCTTTATCTTTCACGCTTTGCCGCACTTGTTGAAGGAACCGGCTCAAGGCTTGCCGTTGAGAACATGGAGACAGGAGATGAGCCGTCAGAACATTCTGAGCTGCTGGAAATAATCAAGGCTCTTCCAGGCAATGCCGGAATCTGTCTTGATACGGGCCATGCCCATCTCCGTGGTCTTGATATCGCCAGCGAAATCAGGGCATACGGCCAGAATCTGATTGCAACCCACATTGCAGACAACCATCAGAAGACAGATGAGCATCTGCTGCCATTTTTCGGCAGCATTGACTGGAAAGCCGTAATGACAGCGATGAAAGGAATATCATACCAGGGATACATGACATATGAATGCATGTTCTTTTCCCGCAGCCTTCCGCTCAGTCTTGAAGAAGATGTGATAAGGCTCTCGCTGAAAATCTCATCAGAGCTTGCCGCCTTAGCCTGCAGCGTCACGACTGCTTGAACGAACAGTTTTCCTTGAATGAGCAGCTTGAACACAGGGAACCGGGACAGTCCTTGAAGCTTCCGCCGGCCTTTTCAAGCTGCCTGATATGCCAGTCAAGCTGGGCAATTTCCTCTTCAGCAGCCTTTTTCTTCTTCTCTGCCTCCCTCAGCTTGCTCTTATAGTTGTCAAGAAGGACAGCACGGCGTTTTTCCCCAGTCTCATCTTCACCTGCCAGGTTGATAATCCGCTTGATCTCTTCAAGCGAGAATGAGAGCGATTTGAGCTCTATTATCCTCTTGATATACACAAGATCACTGTCGGTATAGATCCGCTGTCCGCCGCGTGTCTTTTTCTTTGTCTTCAGCAATCCCAGCTCATCATAATAACGGATTGTCCTTTCCGTCAGCCCGCAGAGACGGGCAAGCTGGCCTGTCCTGTAGTAGTTTCCGCTCATCATCTCCAATATAGTCCAATCAGGAACGAAATGAAAGAAGAAGCCAGTCGCACATTTTAAGACACAATCCTGTATATATTGCATGAAGTACGAACTGAACACACCTGTATGGATGAATCTCAGCGATTATGAAGCCGACAACAGGCCGCGCGAGAAAATGGAAATGAAAGGTCCTGAAAGCCTTTCGGATCTTGAGCTGCTTATGGTCCTTATCTCAAGCGGTTCAGGAGAACGCAATGTCGAAGCACTGTCAAGAGATGCACTGGAGCTGCTGGACAGAAAGGACGATCCAGATCTGTCAAGGCTGTGTGCAATAAAGGGCATGGGAAAAGCAAAAAGCGCCCAGGTTCTTGCAGCACTTGAGCTTGGACGGAGAAGGCAGCGCAGGCTTGGCGTCGGCGTGACCATTTCTTCGCCTGGTGATATATACAGAGAAGTGAGACACTATGCAACAAGAAGTCAGGAGCAGTTCATTGTCCTGGCGCTGAATGGGGCACATGAAGTTCTGAACATCTTTGTTGCGACAATCGGGCTTGTAAACAAGACACTTGTGCATCCCAGGGAAGTCTTCGCTGATCCTCTTGCCCGCAGGGCTACTGCAATTGCAGTTGCCCACAACCATCCTTCCGGAGTCCTGACTCCGTCAGATGATGATGTAAACATCACAAAACGGCTGAAAGCCAGCGGTGACATTCTCGGCATCAAGATTCTCGATCATCTTGTGTTTACGGAAAATGCCTACTATTCATTTCTGGAGCACGGCCTGCTATAGCATAAAGGCAGGAATCATTCTTTAAAGACCGGCACTGATGAAAAGATTCATCAGCGCCGAGAATCAGCGGCATGTCACAGCTCTTTTGCCAGAGCGCTGACTTCACTTATGGTAAGGCCTGAAATATCAGCAATATCCTTTGCAGGAATGGTTCCTTTTCTCAGCATCACTTTGACCATAGCAATCTTTTCCTTTCTGATGCCAATGGCTTCACCTTCAGCTCTGGCACTCACTCTCTCTTCATTCACCAGTTCCTGTATGACATCACACATATCATTCCTCCCCTTCCTGTCTCTCTTGTAATACTCCACCGGCCTTCTCAGAAAATCATAATTCATATCTTCCGGCTCTGTACATCTGAAATCATGCATCAGCTTCTCCACCTCATCACCTCCTGACACTGTATACAGAATAATTGGGCAGAATGGCTAAAATCAGTGATTGGTAAGCTGCCCGCAATCAGATCTCTGGCTTATATGCACTGCATAGTATGTTTAATGCTTAAAATTTAATACCTAGTTAGGAATGATAATCCCAAAACCTTATATCTTGAGCTTTATTCCGAGGTTCGGCGCTATCTGAATAAGCTGAGAGACGTCAAGCTCTGCTCCGCGAAGCTCAGAAGCAGCATCGCTGAAAAGCAGTCCGTCAAGCTTTGATTCTGAAAGATCCAGATCCTTCATGCATGTACCAGTGATCACAGCTCTTTCAAGGTCAGAAGAGACAATGCTCAGTTTCTTGTGCTTCAGAGCACTCAGATCGCTTTCCCTCAGGTCGCATAATGAAAAAACTGTTTTCTCGATCTTGCACTGGCCAAGAGATGCATAATGAAAATTAGACTGCTCAAAGCTTGATGATACTATCCGGGAATCTGTCAGCTGAGCTGAATGAAATGCGCATGAGATGAACTTGCAGGAGCGGATGGAACAGAACTGAAGAGACGAGAAAGAAAGATCGCAGTCAGTGAACGTGCACCCGTCAAACACGACACGTTCCATCACTGAAGACGAAAAACTTACAGAAGAGAAAACACAGCTGCGGAAGACAAGATCGTCAGCACTGAGCAGACTGAGGTCTTCGTTGTCCAGGCTCTGGAACTCAAGGCCCCTGTCCTGGATGATTTGATCACGCATCAGCGGGAATGACGTCCTTTAAGCACATCCACAACTTCAGCGAGCTTCGTGTCTTTCTGTGCAAGCAGGACAAGGAAATGATATATGAGGTCTGCGGCTTCTCCCAGGAAAAGCTCTTTATTGTCATCCTTTGATGCAATCACAAGCTCGACAGCCTCTTCACCGACTTTCTGGGCGATTTTGTTGAGGCCTCTGCTGAAAAGGTGATTTGTGTAGCTGCCTTCCTGAGGATTGTTTCTCCTGTCTGCTATGACATCTTCAAGGTAGACGAGGAACTCTGTGCTTGTCATTTCTCCAGGCTCATTGACTTCATTGAAACAGGTGTCGGCGCCAGTATGGCAGACAGGACCTGAGGGAATGGCTTTCACAAGAAGAGTGTCACTGTCGCAATCTGTCAGGATCTCTCTGACCTGGAGGAAATTTCCGCTTGTTTCTCCTTTAGTCCAGATTCTGCCTCTGGAACGGGACCAGAATGTCACCAGACCTCTGTCCAGCGTCAGCTGATAGGCCTCTGCATTCATATAGCCAAGCATCAAAACCCTATGTGTAACTGCATCCTGGACAATTGCAGGAACAAGTCCGTCACCCTTTTCAAAATCTATTGCCATATTTTCCTTATTTCCTCAGACAGGTTTATAACCTAACAGGAATTGCATTACTTTGTAAATAGGCCTTCAGCTGCGGTATGTCTATCTCATGGTAATGAAAAACAGAGGCTGCGAGCGCCGCATCAGCACCGCAGGAATCAGAGAAGACCGAGAGGAAATCCTCCATGCTGCCTGCGCCTCCGGATGCAATGACAGGCACTGAGAGAGTCTTTGCCAGAAGCCCTGTTATTCCCAGATCAAAACCGTTTCTCGTGCCATCTGCCTCCATGCTTGTCAGCAATATCTCGCCGCAGCCAAGACTCTCAGCTTCCTGAGCCCACTGCAATGCATCAAGGCCTGCCGGTGTGCGGCCTCCGTCGATATACACTTCGTAACCGGATGGAAAAGCGCTGTTTCTGCGGACATCAACAGCAACAACCATGCACTGCGAGCCAAACCGCTCAGCAGACTCCTTTATAATTCTCTTGTTTCGGACAGCCTGGCTGTTTACAGAGACTTTGTCAGCCCCGCTGACTAAAATGGTCTGAACATCATCCGCGCTTTTTATCCCGCCTCCGACAGTAAAGGGAATATTAATATTCCTTGCAATGCGCCTCACCAGCTCGGAAAGAGGCTCCCTGCGCTCAATTGTCGCCGTAATGTCAAGAAAGACCAGTTCATCCGCGCCCTGTTCACAGTAGCGCACAGCATTCTCAACCGGATCCCCGGCATCCCTGAGACCGAGAAAGTTGATGCCCTTTACTGTCCGTCCGTTCTTTATGTCAAGACATGGAATGATCCTGCGTGCTAGCATTCTGCCTCCTTCAATTCCTCAGCGCTGATCAGGCCTTCATAGTAAGCCTTGCCAACTATTGCCCCGTAGAGCCCCATTTCAGCCAGAGCGTGCAGATCATCCTTTCCCCGTATGCCGCCGGAAGCGATGAGCTTTATGCTGCAGGAGGAAAGGATTCTTGAATAAAGCTCATAGCCAGGACCTGACAGCAGCCCGTCTTTCGATATATCTGTAGAAATGCAGTAAGCTGCTCCTTTAAGCATCCAGGATGAAATGAAATCGACAACATCAAGTTCTGATTCCTCACTCCAGGCTGAAGAGGCGATTCTTGTCCCTATGCAGTCAGCCCCGATGATGATTTTCTCTTTGAAATCGGCAAACAGCCGTGCTGCCTCTTCTGGGTTCTTCACAGCCATTGAGCCGCAGGTCACGAAAGAGGCTCCAGCATTGAATGCGTCAAGGACAGCCTGTCTGGTATACATGCCTCCGCCATAATCAATAGTGAGCTTTGTCGCACTGGCAATCTTTTCAAGGATCTTCAGATTTCTCGGCTCCCTGGCGCCGGCGCCCTCAAGATCGACAAGATGAAGATGGCTGAGTCCCGCAGCCTCAAACTTCAGGGCTGCAGATACAGGGTCCCCGCTGTACGTCTTCTGTCTGCCGTAATCTCCCTGGCAGAGACGCACGCAGCGGCCCTCAATGACATCAACAGCAGGAATAATGATCACTGTTCAACCTCCGGAGAAATGAAGTTCAGCAGCACACGTTCTCCTGCTTTGCCGCTCTTTTCCGGATGAAACTGCAGTCCATGGAAGTTGTTCTTTCTCAAAGCAGAAGTATACTCAAAGCCGTAGTATTCCGTCCGAGCCGCCGTTGCGCCGCTGCTCAGCGGCACGTAATAAGAATGGTCGAAAAAGAACCAGGCCCCCTCATCAAGGCCGCTGAAAAGAGGATCGTCGTATTTATACACCCTGTTCCATCCGATCTGCGGGATTTTCCTGCAGACCGATCTGTCAAACAGACGCACAGGAAGGTCAACAAGACCCAGCATCGGAGTATTTCCCTCCTCGCTGAAGGCGCACATCAGCTGCATTCCGAGGCAGATTCCAAGAAAAGGAGCCCTGACCATCCTGAGAGTAGAAATCAGATCCCGCATCTCAAGCTCCTTCATTGCAGCAGAGGCATAGCCGACTCCGGGAAAGACAACACGGTCAGCAGAAAGTATCGTGTCCCTGTCGCTTGTCAGTACGACAGACTGGCCAAGACGTTCAAAAGCAGAGATTACGGAAAAGACATTGCCCGCATTGTAATCTACGACTGCTATCACTCCAGCACTCCTTTTGTACTCACGACCTCATCAAGGCCCGGTATCCGCTTGACAGCCATTCTCACGGCCCTTGCAAAAGCCTTGAACAGAGCCTCTGCCTGATGATGGGCATTGCCGCTGCTGACTGATGCATAGATGTTGCAGCCTGCAGCATCACAGAATGATTTGAAGAAATGGCTGAACATCTGCGTTGAGACGGAGCCAATGTAATCACGTGTGAAGGAGACACAGAAGACAAGTTCAGGACGTCCTGAGAAATCAACAGAGACCTCAGCATGCACATCATCCATGCACAGCAGATCAAAGCCGTAGCGGTTGATGCCGCGCTTGTCGCCGAGAGCCTGACTTACAGCCCTGCCGAGACAGATCGCCATGTCCTCGATGCTGTGATGTTCATCAACCCAGGTATCGCCGGAAAGCCTTGCACTGAGGTCAAAGCGGGAGTGGCGGACAATCTGCTGCAGCATGTGATCGAAAAAGCCGATTCCTGTCACAATCTCCCCCTTTCCGGATCCGTCCAGATCAAGATCAAGGCTGACAGAGGTTTCTCCCGTCACACGCTCCACATGGGCAGTCCTGTGACCTTTGATGTCCTCAAGAGTCAGGAAAGATGCAATTTCAAGCCATGAATTCGTCTCCAGAGCAACATTTTCAGGACAGGAGGCTTCTTTCTCGTGCAGCCAGATGCCTTTGCAGCCTAGGTTTCGGGCCAGCTGCATGTCTGTCAGTCTGTCGCCTATGACAAAGCAGGAGGAAAGATCCCACTCTCCATTGAAATAGCTGTCAAGCATGGCAGTTCCCGGCTTACGTCCGGGACAGTTATCCTCTGGAAGGGAATAATCAATGTTGATGTCGTCAAAGACAACATCCTCACCTCTCAGCACTTCAAGTATTTTGTTCTGGCAGATTTCAAAATCATCAAGAGGAAATGATGGAGTATTCACGCCGTCCTGATTTGATACCATGACAAAGTAGTAGTCAGTCTTCTCCCTTATCTTTCTCAATGCGCTGATGACATGCGGGATGAAGACGACACGCTCAAGGCTGTCTACCTGACGCTCCTCGACAATAACGCCGTCCCGGTCAATGAACAAAGCTTTCTTCAATGGTCTCACAATATCTCCTCCAGAGCCCTGGCAAGCTCATCACATTCAGCTTCAGAGCCGACAGTAATCCTGAGACAGCCTTCGCAGTGAAGATTCGTGCTGCGGTTGCGCACGACAATCGAACGCTTTTTAAGCTCCCCGTATACTCTGTCAGGATCATCAAGACGGACAAGAAAGAAGTTTGCGTCGCTTGTGATCACTTCACGCACTTTGTCCATTGAGGCAAGCCTCTTCATCAGCCTGTCTCTTGTCTCTATGATCTGGCTCACACGCTTTTCAAAGCCTTCCCTGTCCTTCAGTGCCCTTACTGCTATGCCGGCTGCAGGTCTGCTGATGTTGTACGGATACTTGACGTCATAGGCCTTGTCAAGTATTTGGCGGCTGGCCGCCATGAAGCCGATTCTGGCTCCCGCAAGGGCCCAGGCCTTTGAAAGCGTCCTGAGAACGACAATCCGCTCGTTTGCACAGATATCATCGTACAGGATTCCCCCTGAGGGCGCGAAGTCAATATAGGCCTGATCAACCACGGTGATTCCCGGGTTCTTCTGTGCAGTGCGCAGAATCAGGTCCCTGTCGATGAGATTTCCGCTCGGATTGTTCGGAGAACAGAAAAACAGCAGTTTGGGCCTGCATCCGGCTATTTTCTCAAGCAGGGCCGCTTCATTGACTGAAAAGTCGCTGTTCAGTGGGCAGGTCTCGACTCTCACATCGTTGATGCCGGCAAGAACAGAGTATTCACCATATGAGGGAGGAAGCACAAGCACACAGTCCTCACCGGGTGTGCAGAAGATCCTGAAGAGGATGTCAATCAGCTCATCAGACCCGTTGCCTGCAATGATCCCTGTATGAGGAAAGCCTGCAGCCTTCTCAAAGGCAAGCCTCAGGTCAAGATTTGAGGAATCTGGGTATCTGTTGATCTTTTCATAATCTACAAGAGGAGCGAAATTTTCATTTGCATCAAGGTAAACACGCATTCCGCCGCCGGCCTCATCACGTGCGCACTTATACGGCTCAAGCGTCCTGATGTTCTTTCTCATCAGGCATTCAACGCTCATGATCTCACCCTCACAGCATAGGCATGTGCCATAAGATTCTCCGCTTCAGCCATTGTGACAACCGCCTTGCCCAAAGCTTTGAGCCCCTGGGCAGACAGCCGCTGGACAGTGATCTTCTTGATGAAGCTGTCCACACTGACTCCGCTGCAGCTTCGTGCCCAGCCGGAGGTGGGCAGCGTATGGTTGGTGCCGGAGGCGTAGTCGCCTGCGGACTCCGGCGAATACGGACCAAGGAAGACAGAACCGGCATTTGTCACCCCGGAAAGGATTTCATCCGCGTTGGCGGTGCTGATTATCAGATGCTCTGGCGCATATTCATTGATCACCTCAACCAGCTTTGAGTCATCATAAAACGCAAGCGCTGACGAGTGAGACAGACTGGCAAGCATGTATTCATGGCGGCCGAGCACGCTCATCTCCCTGGCCAGGGCTTCTTCTGTCCTGAGATAGATATCCTCAGCCTCTGCCTCTGAGTCAGCCCTTATCAGAAGTATGACCTGGCTGTCAGCCCCATGCTCTGCCTGAGACAGGAGATCAGAGGCGATGTAAGCAGGCTCAGAAGTCCTGTCAGCGACCACCATGACTTCGCTGGGACCTGCTATCATATCTATTGAGCAGACAGATGAGACAAGCTCTTTCGCAAAGCTCACATAGCGGTTTCCTGGCCCGAAGATCTTGTCGACACGCCTGACAGACTGCGTTCCATAAGCCAGGGCAGCTATTGCCTGCGCTCCTCCGAGCTTCACAACCCTGTCCACCCCGCAGACAGATGCGGCATAGAGCACAGCCGGATTGACCCGTCCGTTTCTGGCAGGAGTCGCAAGCGTGACAGACCTGCAGCCCGCACACTTCGCGGGAATCGCCAGCATCAGAACTGTGGAGAAAAGAGGAGCTGTGCCTCCCGGGATGTAAAGGCCGACACTGTCAATCGGGACAATCTTCCTGAAGCATTCGACGCCTTCCATTGTCTTTACATGCTCTCCAGAGGGAAGCTGTGCCTTGTGGAAGGCCTCAATGTTCCTGTAAGCCAGGGCAACCGCCTGTTTCAGCTCATCGCTGACAGCCTCTTCTGCTTCCGTGAACTCAGCCTGAGTGACATAAAAGTCATCAAGCCTGGCAGAATCGAAGCGCTCCTCATACTCCCTGAGTGCCTCATCACCGCGCAGACGCACATCATCAATGATAGCCTTTACGCTGCGCCTCACGTTCTCATCATCCCTGAGCTCACGTCTCAGCAGCGGCATATAGACTTTTCTTGAAGGATCAAAATAACTCCTGAGATACATCCCCTGCCTCCTCATTCAGACATCTTTTCGATAGGCATGACAAGAATGCCTTCAGCCCCAAGAGCCTTCAGGTCCTCAAATACAGACCAGAAGCGGTCCTCGCTCACAACAGACTGGACAGACACCCAGTCTCTGTCCAGCAGAGGCGTCACAGTCGGACTCTTCATTCCGCCGACAATGCGGGCTGCCTGCTCAATGCGGTCGGAAGGCAGGTTGAAAAGCACATACTTTTTCTTCTTTGCGTTGCTGACAGTGTCCATGCGCAGCAGCAGCCTGTCGAGAAGAGCCTTTTTCTCAGCATCTTCTGCAAAGTCCCTGCGGCAGATCATGACGGCAGAAGTGAAGTAAATCTGGTCGACTTCCTTCAGCCCGTTCATCTTCAGTGTCGTGCCTGTGCTTACAAGATCGCAGATGCAGTCGGCGATGCCCACAGCAGGAGTGATCTCGACGCTGCCGGAAACGACGACCAGGTCGGCCTTCACGCCATTGCGGTCCAGAATGCCGGAAAGGATTCTCGGGTAGGAAGTCGCAATTCTCTTTCCTTCCAGACTTTTCAGGCCTTCATAGCTGAAATCGGCAGGCACTGCTATTGAAAGCCGGCATGAGGCAAAACCTAGATCGCGCACGACATCAAGCTCGCAGCCTGATTCATCCAGCTCATTCCTGCCCACGATTCCGATATCAGCGACATCATCATAGACATAGGTCGGAATGTCATCATCACGCACAAAGAGGAACTCAAGAGGGAAATTGGAAGCCTTTTCCTTCAGCACCCTTGAGTCTGTATTGAAGTCAATTCCGCAGTTTCTGATGATCTCAAGGCTCTTTTCGGAAAGTCTTCCGCTCTTCTGAATTGCGATTCTCAGTCTTTTTTCTTCCATGCTTCCTCCAAAAAAAATCCCCCCGCACATGGACGAGGGGTTATCTGAAGACAAGACCTGCCATGCTTCATCCGCTTTACGAATAATGATGGTGGCAGTGTCTGTTGATCATTGCTTCAAGCTCCTGATTATGCTCAGATTCTAAAAACTATCTTAATTCTTAGTCAAGTTTTCTCTTACCCTTTTCACTTTCCTTTCTCATTGCTGTCCCACCACTGGGCATCTCTGTCGACATGGATCTCGTAGGCGCTCTGCTTGATGGAAAGGTTTCTGACAGCCAGAACAATGATGAAGACAGACAGCAGGATAAGTATTATGCCGAGGATCGTGAAAAGCGCGTTGTTGATCATTGCAGGGAAGATGTACATGATCAGGGCAAGCACAACTGAGATCGCCGCATTGGTCACCACACCGTAGCTCTCATAACCCTGCCGCTTCAGCAGCCAGACTTCAAGAAGCTCAGACAGGGCCGACAGCAGCAGCCAGGTGGCTATGAGATAGACAGTCCAGTCGGCTATTCTGGCTCCTGAGGCAGATGCGGCGAAGTACACGACAATGATCCCCACGACAAGAGACAGAAGCGTACGCAGCAGATTGACGGAGAAGTAGGCTCCCGCCTTTCTTATCTTCCAGGTCAGTGCAAGGGCATAAATGCTCTCAATTATCGTATAGATTCCATAGATTATGACTGCAACCTTAATCACCATTGAGGGGCTGACCAGTACAAAGATTCCTGTGATCAGCAGCAGAATCCCGCTGATTACAGCCTGCCATTGTGCTTTCATAAAGACCTCCTCTTGTATCGCTCACGGCCTTCAGTTTAGAGTGGAGCATATGCACAAATACAAATATCTGCTGCTTGACGCCGACGGCACCTTCCTTGATTTTGCCAGGACAGAAAAGCTCGCGCTTGAGAAGCTTTTCCAGCATTATTCAATTGAATGCTCCAGCGATATGCTCTGTCTATATCATAACGCAAACAGGCAGTGCTGGGAAGATTTGGAAAAAGGGCTCATCAGCGTATCAGAACTTGAGACTCTGCGATTTGAACGGTTTTTCTCAGCCATCCGCCGGCCTGTGAGCGCACAGGAGGCAAGCGGACGCTATATCACGCTGCTTGCCTCAAACGCATTCTATCTGGAAGGAGCAGAGAAGTTTCTGGAAGAGGCTGGAAAGGAATACAGGCTTGCCGTGATAACAAACGGAATCAGCATAGTGCAGACGGAAAGGCTCAGGGCACTGAACGCACTGAGATTCTTCTCTCATGTCATCATCAGCCAGGACATCGGAATCTCAAAGCCGGCAAAGGGCTTCTTTGACAGGACGCTTGAGATCATCGGCGCCTCTGCTTCTGAATGCCTGATCATAGGAGACAGCCTCACTTCCGATATCGCAGGAGGAATCGGCAGCGGCATTGACACGCTGTGGTATCATCCGGCAGCAGCCTGTCCTGACAGCAATATGCCAGCCACATACTCGGCAGGCAGTTATGATGAGATTCTCAGCATACTGAAGTCACTGTAATCAGCGGTCTATGCTGATCAGTTCAATGTCAAAGATCATCAGCTGGTTCGGCCCTATGTTGCCGTTTCCGAACTGGCCATAGGCCTGAGAAGGATGAATCCAGGCCCTGACACGCTCTCCTTCTGTCATCTGAGTGACGACGGCAGAGAAGCCGGGAATAGTATCGGCAAGATTAACCTGCACGCCGATTCCGCTTGATTCGGTCACGCTGCCGTCCATTGTCGACATCTGATAGATGACAGTGACGGAATCACCTGATCCCGGATGATCTGATCCGGTTCCCTGCCTCAGCACTTCATACTGGACCTGGCCGGAGACAGAGACGACATCAGAGCGTTCTGCGTTGGAAGCCAGGAAAGCTTCTGCCTGAGACAGGTTCTCCTGCATCAGCTGTGTGATCATCTCTTCAGCCTTTCTGTAGACCTCGCTCTGGTACTCCATGGCAATCTGTGCCATTTCCTCCTGAGTGTAAAGCTGAGTGCCGTTTGTATAGTCACTGGCCCCCATGGCTATGTAGATTGTGTTGACTCCGTCAAAATTATGATCAAGGGAGGCGCTCATCTGGTAGCCGAACACATAGGCAAAACGGTCCTGAAGGCTCTCAGGAGCCGCCAGCGAATCTGTATTCACGGCAGAGGAAGAAACGGTGACAGTGGTTTCTGCCGTGCCTGAGGCAAAACAGGCTGCCAGACTGAGAAAAGAAAGTAAGATAACCGCAACGCTGCATCTTCTCATCAATGTAATCCCCTATTCCCTTTCTTCCACCTGAAAAAATATACCAAAGCAGTTTCCATTGGTCAAACTGGACTGATCAGTCAGGCAGGCAGTCAATGAGACAGACAGCGGGAAAGTCATGAACCTGCAGTTCCAGCAGGGCTTCAGGTCCCAGCTCAGGATAGGCGATCAGGCGCGAGGAGGTCACGCAGGACGCATACAGTGCCCCGCAGCCGCCGTAAGCCTGAAGATACAGTCCCCTGTATTTTTTCACCGCCTCAGCCACCTCCCTGCTTCTCGGCCCCTTGCCGATCATGACGCGCAGTCCATGTTCCATCAGAAGCGGAGAGTACGGATCCATGCGGGCGGACGTCGTCGGGCCGCATGAACCTATGACGCAGCCTTCGGGAGCCGGACTCGGCCCCATGTAATAGACAGCCTGGCGGGAAATGTCGACAGGAAGCTGTTCTGCCCGCATTATGGCCTCATACAGCTTTTTGTGAACCTGATCGCGCCCTACAAGGAGCTTTCCTTCCAGAATGACCTCATCTCCGGCCCTCACAGACTGAATGGCCTTTTCTTCAAATGGAAGCTTGAGCGTGATCACAGCTGGCCCTCCTCTATTTCAATGAATGCTTTTCTGTCAGCCCAGCAGTTGATGCTGACAGCAACAGGCAGGCCCGCAATATGTGTTGGAAGGTACTCAACCGCCGCAGCAAGGCAGGTATTGATTCCGCCAAGACCTCCCGGGCCTATTCCCAGACTGTTCACCTCATCAAGTATCCTCTTCTCCAGAGCGGCATAGCGCTGATCGCTGTTCGGTCTGTCAGCAGGACGGACCAGAGCCTTCTTGCTGAGCACGGAGGCCTTGTCCATAGTGGCGCCTATGCCGATGCCCAGGAACATCGGAGGACAGGGCTTTCCTCCAGCAGCCCTGACGATATCAAGGACAGCAGCCACGACCCCGTCTTCTCCGTCAGTAGGACGGATCATTCTGACAGAAGAGCAGTTCTCGCTTCCGAAGCCTTTCAGCAGGAAACTTACTGAAGCGCCCTTTCCGTCCCTGAGCTGCCAGTCGAAGATGACCGGAAGGTCTGTTCCTGTGTTGATCCGGTCATAGACAGGATCATTCACACAGCTCTTTCTGTAGAAGGCTTTCTGTGCAGCATTCAGCGCTGCCTCATTAACCGCCCGCTCTATTGCGGCAGGTCTTATTGACGAGTCTCTTCCCAGTTCGACAAAAGCATAGAACAGACCGCAGTCCTGGCACAGGGGCAGCATGCTGTTCTCTGCAATGGAGATATTCTTCAGAATATATTCCAGAGCCTTCCTGCCGGCCGGAGAGGTCTCTCTCTCGAAGGCCGCGGCTATCAGCGTCCTGCAGTCATCAGGCAGTATCCTAACTGCATCCATCAATGCTTTCTCGATTCTCTTTTCCGCTTCCATGGCTCATATACTATCACTGAGGCAGCCCTGCTGCCAGCCTCTGTTTTCCATATAGAGATCAACAAGCTCAAGCACGTCGCGCTTATCAGGGAAATGAAGCGGATTGACCAGACGGGAGGCAGTCATCTCGCTCATAAGGCGTTCAACTACGACTGACCTGTCAAGGTGAGCAAGCAGCACAGCAGCAGTATGGACAAAGCGCTCCAGTGACAGCACAGGATAACAGCCCAGGCTCTTATAGTCATCAAGCAGACGTGTCCCCCTTGTCAGGCAGAGATTGTGAATCTTCACGGCATCGCTTGCGCATCTGTTTATGAAACGGATTGTCTCAATGCTCTTTTCCAGATTCTCATAACAGGGAAGAATCATCATATGAGTGCACAGCTTGAGACCGTGAGCGTGGATTCTCTGTGCGGCATCGGCAAAGCAGGCCGCATCATGTCCTCTTCCAAGCCGGCGCAGCGTGTCATCATCAGCACTCTGCAGCCCGGCCTCAACCCAGACTTCTCTCTTGTCTGTCCTGTATGAAGCAAGCAGATCAAGCACTTCATCAGACAGCAGATCCGGCCGTGTGGATACGATGAGGGAGACAAAATCAGCCCTCTCAAGCGCCATGTCATACAGCTTCTTCAGCCTGCCGGCCGGTGCATTTGTGTTGCTCCAGGACTGAAAGTAGAGCATGGCAAGCTCAGCCTTATAGCGGTAGCGTATATACTTCAGTCCTCTGTCTATCTGGGCAGCTATGTCCGATTCAGGCTTAAGCAGCAGGCTCTGGCTCTCCTTCAGGTCTTTCTCCTGTGGACGCAGATGAACCGCAGTCCCTCCGGTTCCGTCACAGAAAGCACAGCCTCCGCGTCCGAGGGCATCCCGGTTCGGGCAGGACAGGCCGGCATCAACGCTGACACGGTAAACGCGCCTGCCCCCGTATTTTTCTGCAAGATAGTCAGAGTAAGTGTTCCAGTGCCTTTTCATTCGACACTCAGCGCCAGCGACATGCGTCCTGTGAAAGAAGCATGGAATACAAGAGAGATGTCTCCCAGAGAGGAGACAAAGCCAAGTCCGAGGACACCCCCGGCCTCAAGGCTGTCAAGCATGGCAAAGGGTATTAAGGAAGAGTCAGAGTGCGCATTCAGCACAATGTCATCCCCGCAGAGCGCCTGCATGAAGCCTCCGGCCATGAAATACAGCCCCTGTCCGTCAGGACTCAGGTTGCAGCGGTAAAGGACTTCAAAGTCCACATAATCCTTAGTGAGCTGGCCGAACTGAGTGACGACATAGCTTTGAAGCAGCTCATCAGGACCGCGGGAAGAGAAGAAGCTGAGATTCAGCAGCATTGAGCTCCTTCCGCCTTCTGTAAGCCTGATTGAGCTGTCAAAATCAAGCCTTGCCGTGTAAAACCAGGCCCTGTCCCAGCCGATCGAGAGAGAGGCCTGGAGGCCAAGTCCTGTCTCGTTCAGCTCTTCAAAACGCCTGCTGTCAAGACTGTAGCTGACAGTCAGCTGCGGAACAGAATGCCTGGCATGTTCCCACAGAGGCGGTCCGGGGTAAGGCACATGAGCAGAGGACTGCACAGAGGAAAGGATGTAATAGTCATAGCTGACAAGCAGATCAAGACGCTGGCTGTAGAACGGAAGGAAGGCCAGGTCTGCCCAGGCTGCAAAATTCCAGTCCCTTGTAGGATAGCGGTGCATATACAGCCTGTCTGACAGTGCTGACATGCCTCCGAAAGCCCCCCTCAGACCGAGCTCAAGCCCCCAGGTGTCTGACAGATAGAAAAACGAGGAAAGCGACAATGTGTTCTCCTGACCTATCCTCAGGGCAGGCGTTATGCAGATCTGATCCAGCCAGAAATCAACCGAGAGAGTGAAATCAGGATTGAGCATCAGGCGGAAGTTTCCGCTGCGGGCATCAAGCCATGAGGCAGCTCCGCCGCTGAGTCCGATGCTGATCGCGGTCTTCGGTTCAAGATAATCGCGAGAGGAGACATGAATGATCCCGTCAACGAACTTGTAGCTCACAGTCATTTTGTTTGCCATAAGGCGGACCATGTTGAGCTGTCTGTCGATTTTCTCTATTGACTGCTCATCATAAAGAGAGCCGATAAAGACATCGAACCATGACGAGAAGCGCTGGATATCAGGGGAAAAAGAAAAGCCCTCTATAGTCTGATACGGAAGATCTGAATAGCCGGGCACTGCTTCGCCGTCTCCGCCCAGGCGCTTTTCAAGCTCATCGAAGACGGCCTCATTCTCTCTCACGCAGTCCCGTCCTGTTTCAACGACGGCAGCAGGATCTGAAAAGTCCGCCACAAAGACAGAACCGGTATCAGGAATCAGCACATAGTCTGCATCCTCATACTGCTCGCGGCTTTTCATCTGGCCTACCAGCGTCAGATACTGATTCAGCGAGCCTGTGAGGGAATCTATGACCTTTGTGTTCTCGGCTGTGAGCGTCACGCTCTCATTGACATCGACAGCCAGCACTATGTCAGCACCAAGCTGACGTGCTGAATCAATCGGAAGGTTGTTGTACACCCCGCCGTCAACGACATAGGTTCCGTCATCAAGCACAAGGGCCGGGAAGACGAATGGCATGGACATCGTCCCCCTCAGGGCCTCATACAGTGAACCTGAGTCAAAGATAATGCCCTCTCCCGTCTGGTAATCAGTGCCTGTGGCCCTGAACGGAATCGGCAGATCGTCAAACGAATCAATGTATTCAATGCGGCAGACAGCCTGATGCAGGATCAGGTTTATCCTCGCATCATCAAGCAGGGCATCGGAATCGCCCAGGCCTGTTTCCGTGATATTCACTGTGAAATTCGGATCTGCCTTCCAGTCATAGGCCTTCTGGACCAGTCTGTCTGCCTGAGGCGAGAGATTGTAGACAGCCGCCTCCAGATCAGTATTTATGACCAGATCATAGATTTCCCCGGCGCTGTAGCCTGCAGAATAAAGCCCTCCAATAAGGCCTCCCATGCTTGATCCGATTATGATGTCAGGAGTGATGCCGCGTCTTTCAAGCTCCTCAAGCACGGCAATGTGCGCAAAGCCCCTTGCCCCTCCGCCTGACAGGACAAGGGCGAAGACAGGGTCATCGCCGCCCGCTGCCGGCAGATTGAGGCAGAAGACAGCGGCCAGAGCAGTGATAAGCAGAACTTTCCTCAATACAGTCAACTCAGAACCTTGCCGATGATGTCATGCCGTCCGTTGACAAAGGACTGGCTGTCCATATTCTTTCTTGCGGGAAGCTGGAGCGATGTGACAAAGAGATAGCCGCTTCCCGTAGCGATTTTCAATCCCTTTCCCTTCTCAAAGCCGGCTACTGTGCCGCACTCTTCATCGCAGACGCACTCCTCAATATCAAAGACGCTGCCGCTTACGCCGGTGAGATAGAGTGGGCTGCCGTCAAGCATGCACTCAGCCTTAGGCCACTGGCTGTAGGCCCTGATCTGTGCGTGCAGGTCCCGGGCGCTTCTGGTGAAGTCAATGCGTCCGTCAGTCTTTTTTATGAATTCAGTGTAGCTTGCCCCGAACTCAGGCTGAGGAGTGGGACAGAACACATCGATATTGGAGAAAAGATCGCTCAGAAGCAGAGGCGCAAGCTTCATCACTTTCTCCTCAAGAACGCTGAGCGTCTCGCAGCCGTCAAGCTCAAAGCTCTGCGCAAGATAAATATCTCCTTCATCAATGCCTGCGGCAATGTCCTGAATGCTTATTCCGGTCTTTCTGTCCTGATTGAGAATGGCAGCCTGCAGCGGCGCACAGCCCCTGTACTTCGGAAGCAGAGAAGGATGTATGTTGAACTTATGCCGGAACATTGCCAGAAATTTCGGACCGAAGATCTTGCCATAACAGAAACTCACAAGAGTGTCAGGCGCAAAGGCGCTGACCTGAGCGCGGGCGGCAGAACCCAGATGCTCTGGCTGGATCAGAGGCAGGCCGAGCTCAAGGGCCTTTGCCTTCACAGGAGAAGGAAGAAGAGTGCTTCCCCTTTTTCCCGGCGCATCCGGAGTTGTCAGAACAAGAGAGACAAGCTTATGCCTGTTCAGCTCCTCAAGTACAGGAACTGCAATTTCCTGAGTGCCTGCAAAAAGTATTCTCATGCCTTTTTCTTCTTCCTTCTTCCCTTTTCCTTCTTTTCGTACTGGGCAATGACCTTTTCCCTCTCCCTGTCATCAAGCCGGTCAATGAACAGCCGTCCGTCAAGATGATCGTTCTCATGCTGGATCACACGGGCAAGCAGGCCTCCGGCCTTGAGTGTGAAACCCTTTCCGCGCACATCCTGCGCCCTGATCGTGATATGAGAGGGACGCATAACATCATGGTACACGCCAGGAACGGAAAGGCAGCCTTCCTCATAAGGCACGCTGTCATCGCTTGTCTCTATGATTTCCGGGTTGATGAATGCAATGCGCTCTCCTGCAGATCTCGTGTCAACGACGAAAAGGCGCTTGCTGACGCCTACCTGAGGGGCGGCAAGGCCTACCCCGTCAGCCTCTATCATTGTGTCAAACATGGCATCCACAAGCAGTGCCAGCGCATCATCAAAGACTTCAACCCTGTCTGTTTTTTCCCTTAAAACTTCATCACCGTATTTGAAAATATCAAGCATGGATGAAATATAACACGAAAAAAGGCTAAATTCCACCTGAGGGCCTGCCAGTATCTGACAATACCTTACAGGCAGGAGATCACATCAGGTTCAGCGGATCGACGTCAATCTCTATATAGACGCCTGAGGGCTCCCTGTACAGGCTCAGGGCCTTCCTCACGACAGAATTGATCTGAGAAAGCGAGCTGCCTGACAGCAGAATCTGATAACGGAAGTTGGCGGCCTTCCTTTCAATTATGCATACGCTCACGCCCATGACCCTGACGCTTCCGTCCAGACCGCTTGAGGCTATGACCTTCCTGATTATCCCGGCCAGATCGTTCACGCCTGTCTCTGCCCTGGCCTTTGTCTTGCTGCGGAAGACAAGGCTCACGATTCTTGAGAACGGAGGATAGCCCAGCATTGACCGCACGGCAAGCTCGTCGCGGTAAAAGCCGGCGCTGTCATTGTGAAGCACAGCCTGCACTGCCCTGTCTGACGGCCGGTATGTCTGGATGATGACCTTGCCTGAACAGTCGTAGCGTCCGGCGCGCCCCGCAACCTGCTCAAGCAGGCTGTATGTCCTTTCCTCAGAGCGGAAATCAGGCACAGAGAGCGTGCTGTCGGCACTGATGACGCCGACAAGCGACAGCAGAGGAAAATTGAGTCCCTTTGCCACCATCTGCGTTCCCAGAAGAATATTGATCTTTCCTGAGCAGAAGTCGCTGATGATCCGGCTTGCCAGCTCCCTGTCGGCAGAAGCTGAATCAGTATCAAGGCGGGCAGCAGCGGCCTGAGGAAAGAGTCTTCTGACCTCTTCTTCAACCTTCTCTGTCCCGTGGCCGGCCGGAGACATGTCTGTCGACAGGCACTGCGGACACTCTCTGACAGGAGGCTGGCTGTATCCGCAGCAGTGGCACTGAAGCATGCCTGTATTCTTGTGATAAGTCATGGCGATAGAGCAATTCGGACACTCTATCACATGGCCGCAGCTGTTGCAGTGGTAGTAATATGAATAGCCGCGCCGGTTGAGAAAGAGAATCACGCCCCGCCTCTCAAGCAGGGCCAGCCTTATCTCCTCTTCCAGACGGGCAGAGATGCAGCGATCCTGGCCGAGCATGCTGACAACTTCAATGTCAGGGCGTTTTCCTCCGGCAACGCGCTCAGGCATGTCAATTCTCCTGACAAGCCCTTTCTCCATCATGTTCCAGGCTTCAAGAGAAGGCGTCGCAGAGCCCATTATGAAGCTGATGCCGTTCATCTGGCAGCGCTTCTGGGCAACCTGACGGGCATGATAACGCGGTGTAGAAGAACTCTTGTAGCTGTTCTCATGCTCCTCATCCATGATGATCAGCCCGAGTTTCACGCATGGAGCAAAGACAGCAGAACGGGCTCCGACAACAAGATCAACTTCATGCCTGATGATTCTTTTCCATTCTCTCAGGCGCTGGGACGGAGTCAGGGCCGAGTGGAGGATGGCGACTCTGCTGCTGAAGCGGGCGCTCACGTCACGGCTGAGCTGGTGCGTCAGCGTTATCTCCGGAACAAGATATATGACCTGCATGCCCTGTGCAATGACTGCTTCTGCCGCACGGAGAAAGACTTCGCTCTTTCCGCTTCCCGTTACGCCGTAAAGATAATAGATTCCTGTTCCGCCTGTTATAATCCTGAGCGCATCCTCCTGCTGTGGGGCAAGCCGGCTGATGCGGCTGAAGCTGGCCTCGCTGTCAAACAGGGAGGAGGCAGTCTCCCTTCTTCCTGAAGGGATCATGCCCGCAAGCGCCTGGCCTGCAGAGCAGAGATACATATGTGAAATGAAGCGGGCAAGCTCGACAAGCTCGCTGTTGAAGACAGGTTCCCTGTCCACGAGTCTCTGAATCCCGCGGACCTGGAAGTCAAGTTCTCTCTCCTCTTCGACAGCAATGACATAGCCTGTCACAGACCTTCGGCCAAAGGGAACAATGACCCTGCAGCCTGGACTGACGTCCATGTCCTGGGGAATGGAATAAAGGAACTCCTCATCAAGGGGAACTGCTGTAAGGACTCTTGCGAACATCAGCTTGTCCTGCCGGCAATCCCTGCCGCAGAGGCAGCGAGCTTCAGATCTTCCCACACGGGGCGGCGCAGCGCATTGTAGTCAGCAAGCACCTGCGAAGGCGAAAATGAGCAGACCGTCCTGAAGCCATGATAGTCCAGAACCCTGCCCCGTGCAGCCAGGATATCTCCGTCACCTGTACTGATGAAGCACCCCGCAGAGCCAAGCATGACGACAACCGAGGGCTTAAGGCTTTCAAGCTGTCTGACCAGGATGTCCTCGCAGCCGCGGTAGATGAAGTCGCCGCTTCCGGGGCATTTGATCACAGAAGTGAGATAGCACTCTTTCGCCCTGTCCAGATGAAGGGCTGCAAGCCATTTGCTGAAAAAGACATCTTCCTGATCTGTCATGTAAGTGCCGTCGGGAAGAACTCTGTCAAAGACAAAGACAAACAGCGGCTTTGAGGCTCCCTGTCCGGCAGTTATGCTCTCTGTCCTGTTGAACCAGGCCTCGCATTCATGGCAGTCGCTGAGCATTTCGCTGACAGCAAGGAAGGAAAGGCTGGAAGGCCTCTGAGGCTTAGACGCCTTCTCAGGCTCTTCCTGAGTTCCGGAAAGAGCCTGCTTCAGCCTGTCATCAAGCTCCACTTCCTCCTGATCCAGAATCTTCCAGCGGCTTACAGGCACAATCTCACGCAGGGGGTCACGCAGGATGCTGCTGGCAGCTTCATCTGCCAGAGAGAAGAAGTATTCTGCTGCACTGTCTCTTTCCATCATGACCCCTCCTTCTCAAACCAGAGATACTCATTGCTGTCATAGCTGATGCGCGACAGATAAAGGCCGCCTGCCGGAGCGCTTGTAAGAGCCAGGGACCGGTCTCTTGCCTCAAGCAGCGAGACAAAGTCCTGTGCAGGCCTTTCGTTTATCGCCATCATCATCATTGTGCCCACCATTGAGCGCACCTGATGATACATGAACGCATTTCCCGTGACAGTATAGCAGTAGACAGGCCTGCTGAAGCGGTCCCGGCTGTCAGTCCAGTAAGACTCGTAGATATCCCTGAAATGCGACTGGCTCCTGTCTTTCGCACTTGCGAACGTGGTGAAGTCATGAGTCCCGCAGAGAGCTGCGGCATAGGAATTGAGAAGTCCCAGATCAGGCAGGCGGCTGTACAGCCCTGTGTATTTCCAGTCAAACGGCAGGCTTTCATTCCTGCCGGCGGCAAAATACTTGTACTCTCTTGCCATTGTCGTGAACCTTGCATGAAAGTTTCCGTCAGTCCTCTCGCTTGAAAGGACGCGTATGGTGTACGGCAGCACAGCGTTGAGCGCCAGCCAGACCCTGTCATCAGGCAGGCTGGATGCATCAGCAGGAACATCATAATGGCAGACCTGCCCAAGGGCATGCACGCCGCTGTCGGTGCGCCCGGAGCCCTGGACGCTCACCTCACAGCCATAGAGGCCGGAAAGACGCTCATTCAGCACATCCTGCACTCCGGTCCCGTTTGACTGGCACTGCCAGCCGTTATAGGCACTTCCATCATAGGCCACAGTCATCTTTATCCTCTTCATCGAAGGATCAAGCGGGACAAGCGCAGGACGGTTCCAGTCAGTTCTTGCCATCCAGGACCACCACTGCAGCGCTGTACTCTTTCTCATGAGACAGGGAAAGGAAGATATTCACGTCCGGACAGAGCCTGTCCAGCAGTATGCTGCGGGCAAAATACGGACAGCCTGCACTGTCGGTCTTCACCGTGAGCTGATGAGCTGTGAAACCAGAAAAGCCCGTTCCAAGAGCCTTTGCCAGGGCCTCTTTCGCCGCAAAACGGGATGCAATGTACTCACAGGCAGCCTGAGCCCTGAGCGCTTTATACTCCTCCAGCTCTTCAGGGCTGAGGATATGGCGCACAGTATTCTCGCTGAGAGAGCTGTAGCGGCTGTTGCAGGTGATGTCCACCCCTATACCTTTTATCATGGAGTCTGCTCTTGTCCCTGAGGATAGGTGAACAGAATCCTGACGACGTCAGGGTCAGAGCGCACTGTCAGGGCCGTATCGGCAAAGACATCATCGGGATAGACAAGATTGACGCTGCGCCTGCTGATTCCGTCGCTGTCCACATCAGAAAAGTCAGCACTTGCGCTGATCGAGTCAGGATCCACAAGATAGATCAGGTTGTCATCGCCTGAGATGACGATGTCAATTGAATCAGGCACGAGACTTTCAGGGATCACGACAGCTGAGTCAGGCAGCGTGACAGAAAGCGGAATGCGCACCACTCTGCTGCCCATGTTGAAATAACGGACACAGGCAAAGATTATGACTGCCACAAAGAGGCAGAGCACACGCGGCACCCAGCTGCTGATAAAGGAAGACAGACCCTTGTTATTTTGATTCATCCAGGTCCTCCTTGACATCCTGCGGCGTGACATCATGATAACTGAGCAGAGCGAGGATCGTCCTCTTTATCGACTCTCTGTCCAGGTTGTAGTAAATGTTTGCATTGTAGGCCAGACTGATCGCGCCGTTTTCCTCACTGACAATGATGATGACAGCATCGCTGTCCTCAGCAAGGCCGAGAGCTGCACGGTGTCTGGTTCCGAAACTGGCCTTGATGCCTGTCTGGGAAGACAGGGGAAGGTAACAGCTTGCTGCGATGATCTTGCCTCCCTGGATGACCATTGCACCGTCATGCAGAGGAGTGTCATGATCAAAGACAGTGCATATGAGAGAGCTGGAAAGATCCGCATTCAGCTTTGTGCCGGAATCAATGACAGTCTTGATGTCTATATGTCTTGGGAAAATGATCAGTGCGCCCCTCTTCACGGAGACCAGGGCCTCACAGGCATTTAGAATGGAATCGATCTGCTCTGCCGTTGTCTCCTGCCCCATGCGGAAGATGCGCGTCCTGCCTGAAAACATCATTGATATGACGCGGCGGAACTCCGAGTGAAAGATGATGCACAGGAAGGCAAGGAAAGGTATTGTGATATTCCTGTAGATGAGAAGGAGGAAGTCAAAGCCGAGCACATAGCAGATGCCATAGCCTATGGCATAAACAGTCAGCACCATGATCAGCTGGCTTATCTTTGTCTCCCTTATTGCCAGATACAGCTTGTACAGCACCCAGGCCAGAATAAGAATCTGGGCAATATCCTTTACAAGCTCAATTGCAAGTGATGCGTACATCCTCAGTCATTCCTCTTCAGCCCAGTTGAGGGTTCTCGATACGGCCTTGCGCCAGAAGGCTATCTTCTGTCTGCGCGTATCCTCATCCATGGAAGGGGTCCATCTGAGCTGTTCCTTCCAGTATGATGCCAGATTTTTCTCGTTTTGCCAAATGCCGGCACTGAGTCCGGCGGCAAATGCGGCGCCCAGGGCCGTTGTCTCTGTTATCTTCGGTCTGATGACAGGTATTGCCAGAATGTCAGCCTGGAAAGCCATCAGCGGTGCCGAGTTGGTCAGACCGCCGTCCACTTTCAGCACGCTGAGGCTGATGGAGCTGTCCTTCTCCATTGCCTCAAAAATGTCATTGGCCTGAAAGGCAGTGGCTTCCAGCACTGCCCTGCAGATATGGGCTCTGGTCGCAAAGGAAGTCAGGCCTGCAATCACGCCGCGGGCGTCGCTTCTCCAGTGAGGAGCAAAAAGGCCGGAGAAAGCCGGCACGATATAGACTCCGCCGCAGTCCGGAACCGAGGAGGCGAGCTCGTCAAGCTCATGGGCATCCCTGACCATCTTCAGGCTGTCTCGCGTCCACTGAACAAGCGATCCGGCAATGGCAATGGAACCTTCAATCGCATAACAGGGCTTCTCGCCCTTCTTCTGATAAGCCACTGTGCTGAGCAGACCGCTGCGGGACAGGCTGAGCTTTTCGCCAGTGTTCACCAGCATGAAGCAGCCTGTGCCATAGGTGCACTTGGCCATTCCAGGCTCAAAGCAGGCCTGGCCGAACAGGGCTGCCTGCTGGTCGCCCAGAATTCCGCACACTGGAACCTTTGTCCCTTCTATCTGTGCATATCCGTATATCTCTCCGATAGATGGGACAATTTCAGGCAGGGCGGAGCGTCTGATTCCGCACAGGTCAAGAAGCGTGTCATCCCAGTCAAGCTTCCTGATATCCATCAGCATGTAGCGGGATGCGTTTGTCACATCAGTCACGACAGCGCCTGTCAGCTTCCAGACAAGAAAGCTGTCCATGGTCATGAAGACGACATCTCCCCTGTCCACGCTGTCCGCAAGGTCTGGAATGTTCTCCAGCATCCAGATGATCTTGCCGGCTGAGAAATACGGAGAAAAACGCAGTCCGGTCCTTTCCCTGAGCTCTTCCTCGCTCATCTTTCCCTTAAGCCGGGATATGATCTGGCTTGTCCTCAGATCCTGCCAGACAATGGAATGGCTCACGACCTGACCTGTCCTGATGTTTACAGGAACGACAGACTCCCTCTGGTTGGTTATGCCGATGCCGGCAAGCTGAGACGGCTTCAGTCTGGCCTTTTCCAGCGCAGCGCTCATCACGCTCTTAGTGTTTTCCCAGATTTCCTCAGCATCATGCTCAACCCAGCCCGGCTGGGGGAAATACTGTTTATGCTCAAGCTGATGAGATGAGACAAGCTCCCCGCGTTCATTGAAAATGATAAACCTCGTGCTTGTCGTGCCCTGGTCAATAGCACCTATGTATCTCATGCTTTTTCTCCTTCTGCTGGTTCAATTATAGGATGAGACGCACAGAGGATGCAAATTATTCTGACCCGGAAGGCAGGATTCTCTCATCACAGCCTTCAATGCGCTCTTCCATGAAGACAGACTCGGGGCTCAGGCTTGCATATGATGCATGGCTCAGGCTTTCTGCTATTCTGTCTCCTGCGGCTCTGACTTCATCCGCGCTTATCGTCCTCAGCCAGCTCCGCCTCTCGGACCGCATTTCATCGCTGATGCCGTACATGAAGCGGCGCAGGGCTATTGTCGCCTTCTGGGAAGGAGAAAGAGGCTTCAGAAGCCGGCCCAGCCTGATCAGTCTCGCATTATCGACGCTGTCTGATGAGATCTCGGTGTTCTTAAGGGCGCGAACAATGGCTTCAAAGCTCTTTGAGACATGGGCATCCCTGTATGTCGCCACAGTGAACACCTCTTCCATGTTGTCCACGCTGCCTTCTGCGCCATAGGCGCCAAGGTTCAGGCGCATCTCATCCCAGAGCGCTGTCGAAGAGAAGATATTGGCATACAGGGCCTCCGCCTCCTGTTCCCTTGTCATGAACGGGCTGGTGCGGACCGAAAGCGCGTTGTAGCATACGCTGGAGGAGAGCCTGTACCAGATGCGCCTGCTTTCCTCCTCAACCGGACGCACGAGTCCCGCAGCAGGCCTGTCTGAGGCTGCAAAGCGCGAGACGAAGGCAGCTGCAAGGGCACTGCTTTCCGCCCTGTCCTCTTCCTGCGATGTGATATGGAGCGTCATGCGGTTTCTGTCCCTGAGGCGCTGCATCATCCTGCCAAGCCCCTCAAAGCACTGCTCTGCAGTCAGTCTGGAAAGGCTCTGCCAGCTGCTTATGCCCATAAGCTTCTCTCCAAGACTGCAGCTCGCGCTCAGACTGGCAGAGGCCAGCGAAGAGGCAAATGAAGCTCCGGCTTCTTCGACATTGGCCTCATAGTCGCTGATGAGATCGTTCATCGCATCGTCAAAGCTTGCCCTGTCCGCCGTATCGGCCCTGCTGACCCAGTCGTAAAGGAGGTCCAGACAGACTTTCAGCTGTCTGGTAAGGCATTTTATCCTGATTACAAAGAAGGCCTTCACATCTGCATCAGCTGCCCGCCCTGTCTCCAGATAGGCATAATAGCCGCCGCTCTCCAGACGGAGCGCGCCGTGAAACTGCGATGCGCTGACGTCCTCAAGTCCGCAGACAAGGAGGTAGCGGGAAAGCAGGACTGCGTAAAGCAGCTCATGTGAAGGAAGATCGCTGAGATCGCTGACAAAGTTCACATAGCTTATGCCGCAGGTGTTCTCACTCTGTATGAGAATATGCTCACCGGCTCTCTCAAGCACGATCTTCGCCTCTTCCTCCCTGATGTCGTCAATTGTCAGCAGGGGCAGGTCAACTTCCCGTTCCTGGCTTACAGGCAGCTCATGGTATTCCGACTTCCTCTTCTGCCAGCAGGAGTCAAGATACTCCTCCTGCTGCTGCACGAGAGTCTGTGAAGGCTTCACATAAAGCGAAAGGCGGTGAGGATTGTCTATAAGGTTCTTCTCCATCCACTGCTCAAAAATTAAGATGTCCTCAGCTGAGAAGTAAAGCGATGCTAATCTTTTGGTGACGGCCAGAAGAGACTGAAGCAAG
>CALXRC010000026.1 GCA_944390865.1 uncultured Spirochaetales bacterium
TGCTTCAGTCTCTTCTGGCCGTCACCAAAAGATTAGCATCGCTTTACTTCTCAGCTGAGGACATCTTAATTTTTGTGCACAAGATTTAACTTAAATAAATGCGATTTATGTTAGGACACTGAAAAGATACATGATGAGTATCTTATCCTGCATCAGGCCTTTCTGCACTGCAGTCTCCTAACTTCTGCTTCAACTGGCTCAAGAGTACTGAAATCAGTGAAATCGGCACGTTTTCCATAAGTGGCGAGTATGCCCTCATCTTCGGCGCTTTTCTCTTCTTTGCGCCTGATCATCTTCACGAGGGCCCACATCATCGCCCTGTGCACAGCGGAAAGCCTTGAGTAGTCCAGGCAGCCGCGCAGACAGAAAAGCCTGCTGTCATGCTGGCTGAGCTGAGGAGAGATCAGGCTCTCAATCCGCTGTCTGTTCCCTCTTTCCGCAGGATCCGCGATTCCTACCGTGACAACAATGAGATACGCATTTTTACTTAGTTTTTTCAGCACTGTTTTCAGGCCGCTCATCTTGCCTGCATACAGACCGCCGAAGTGTATCACAAGATCAGCAGACGGAATCAGGGCAGAATTGACAGACTGGAGCACAAGTCCGGTTCTCGAAGCAAACTCCCGGGCATAAGCAAGGCTTGAACCATATACAGAAGAACAGGTGATCAGTGCATTCATATCTTAAAAATACACTGGCACAGATGCGGCCGCAAGCAAAATGAAAGCGAACAGAATGTAAACCCTAGCAGTCATCCTTTCAGCCTGTCAGCCTGTCGGCAAGCGCTGATACAGGCGGCCGCACAAGCTGAATGGCAGGACCTGTCAGCAGGGCGGCAGCCAGAGTGCCTGCTCCGACAGCGCCTCCGAGCAGAAAGCCGGCAGCGACAAAGAACACATCGAATGCGACACGGACAATCCGGTACTGGACCTGGCGCTTCCTGCTGATGATCTCAGAGGCAAGATCCACGGCGCAGACGCCAAGGTCTGCCCTGATGTAACCGGCGGTTCCTGCAGCCAGCGACAGGATTCCCAGAAGAAGAAAGGCAATTCTGGCAGGCAGGCCTGCTGAAAAGCCGGCAGCATCCATCAGCCAGGAGGTGAAATCAGCAGTGTAGCCTATTGAGAAGATGCCAATCACTGATGCAATGCTGACATAGCTTCTGTCAATGAAGAAGACAACAGCGAGAACGGCAAAGTTCACAATCGCAGAAGCGGTGCCGAAGCTGATGCCGGCTGCATTGCTTATCCCGGTCTCAAAGACACCGGCAGGATCAGCACCTAGCTCAGAATAGAGAATCAGCCCTATTCCGACCCCGCACAGCCCCAGTCCGATGAGTACAACCAGCAGCCTCAGCGCGATGTTTCCTTTTTTCTTCTGAGTGCTCATGCTTCTTCCTGCCTTCCCTTCATATAGTCTGTAGGGCTTACGCCAGTAATCTTCCTGAACACCTTTGAAAAGTAATAGACATTCTCGTAGCCAAGGCTCAGCGCAATTTCATTTATGCGCACGCTGCCGCGGTTCATGATCTCCTTGGCCCTCTCCACTTTCAGGGCGTTTATGTAGTCAATCATCGATCTGCCCATGACCTTCTTGAAGCTTTTTGACAGATATCCGGGGGAAACAGCGGCGAAAGAGGCGACATCAGTCAGCGTTATCTTCTCGTCAACATGGTTTATTATGTATTCTCTGGCCTTATCGATGATCTGGCTGCCTGCTCCCCCTGTTATGCCGCGCAGCAGGGAGCACAGCTCTGAATCTATATCAGCAAGCAGGGCGATAACCTTGTCCCTGCTTGAGATGAACGGGACAAGGGAAAAGAAGTCTTTCTCAAATTTCTCAGGGCTCAGCCCTATCGCTGAAAGCGCACTCTTCACGGCAGATTCGACTGCCGACAGGATGAAATTGGCTGATGACAGACTGTGGTCCTTTTTTGAGAGTGTCGAGGAAATCAGTGTCAGGCAGGTGTCAACAGCTCCAGCATCCTTTTCGATCACCGACTGTTCAAGTCTGGGATACACGCTGTCCAGTTCAAGTGCTTCCAGCCTGTAATCTTCCCGTCCCAGATATGCCTTCACTCCCTCAGCTTCCAGCTGGCTCCTGCACTCGGCCAGCTGGCCTGCGCCAGTGCACAGCTGCGTACTGGCCAGCTGAGGCTCGAGTCCTGTGACAAGGGCAGAGGCCCTGCGGACCTTGTCGCTGAGGCGGGAAAGAGAGGCCCTGAAAACGGATTTGTCCTCATGCCTGATGAAATAGAGCAGGCAGCAGTACCTGCTTGCCGGCGGCCTGATGCTGACGACAGAAGGAAAGACAGATGGAAGAATCTTCTCAACAACATCCTTCTGCCACTCATACAGGCGGATATAATCCTCCCTTGTCCAGGACTTCTCGAAACTGGAATCCGGATACTGGAAGAAGAATGCTATGAAGGCATAGCTGTCAAGCAGGCCCCTGTCCTCAAGTCTTGAGGCAAGACTGTCGTCAATTGTCCTCATCAGCATGATGTTTGACAGCAGCTCCTCGAGGCTTGAGGCTTCATTCGAGCCGGAGCTGATCATATTGTAGACCTTCTTTCTTCTGTCCGATTCCTTCTTCACCTTCCCGATGACCCGCGAGAGTGTCTCTGCATCCAGCTCTGTCTTCACTATATATTCGGATACAGAATATCTGATCGCCTCCTTCACAAGACGGAACTCCTCCAGACTTGTAAGAATGATGAACACTATCTGCGGATACTTCTCGCTGCATGCCCTGACAAGCTCAAGACCGTCCATCACAGGCATCTTGATGTCAGTGATGACAATATCCGCACCAGAGTGCTCAATTGCGTTCAGGGCCTCTCTGCCGTTGCGGAAGGATCCGGCAATCTGGCAGTCCAGCCTGGGCCAGTTCACAAGGTGAGCTATTCCTGACAGGATGATCGGCTCATCATCCACAATGAAGACTTTATACATCAGTCTTTTTCTTCCCCCTCTCTTTTAAGCACTATCTTCACTGTTGCGGCAGTGCCCCTGCCCTTTGCGGATTCGTACGACAGGCCGCAGTCAGCAGAATAGTAAAGCTTTATCCTCTCATCAATATTCCTGATGCCCACACCAGTCATATTGCCCTTCAGGTGCTCACGCTCATCCCAGATTCTCTCCAGCTCATCCCTGTCCATGCCGACGCCGTCATCGCTGACTGTGACATAGAGATAGGTTCCGTCATCATGTGCGCTTATGACAATCTTTCCATCCCGTCCGGAAGGCTCAATTCCGTGGAATATCGCATTCTCGACAAGCGGCTGGAGAGTGAACTCCTGAATCAGGCAGTCAAGATGTTTTTCCTCCACCTTGTACTCTATTTCATAAAGTCCCATGTAGCGCACCTGCTGGATCTCATCATACTGTCTGACAAGCTCAAGCTCATCCGCAAGCCTTATCATCCTCCCCCTGCCCTTTGCAATGCTCTTGAGCAGGAGCGAAAGCCCGCGGCTCATTCTGGCGATTCCTTCTGCCTTCTGCACCTCTGCAAGGTAATGGATTGACTCAAGCGTATTGTACAGAAAGTGGGGATTGACCTGCATCTGGAGCATTGACAGTTCACTCTCACGCTTCTCTTCATGAAGTTTCTCATTGCGCTCCAGCAGCTGGGAAATGGACGTGCTCATTCTGTTGACAGTGCGGCCTATTGCCGCCATCTCATCATTTCCCTTTTCTATTTCAGGATTCACAAGACCGTATCTGCCGCTTTCAGACAGGTAGCTGATATGCCTGACAAGCTTTCTGGTGGAAGAAGTCAGATAGCGGCTTGTAATCAGGGAAACCAGAACGACAAGGATAAGAGATCCGGTTATCAGGACAAGAAAGCCGGTCAGGCCATAAATCGAGCCGAGCCTTATTGGCTGTCTGTTCTCAAAGTAGGCAAGCCTGACTCCTGCTATGTGGATGTCAAACAGTTCCTGAGACCAGGACTCGCTCTCATAGCTTTCCGGATTGCCGCTCACTGGCCACAGCATGGTCCCGTCATCATCGACAAGATAGAGATTCTCCACAGCACTGTCAGAAAACAGCGGGTCGAACACTGAGGCATTTATCTCAGCATAGACATATGCATCATGATCGTCGATTCTTCCGTATGCGACCACTGCTGTCTCATATGGAGTGTTGAGAGTGCCTGAAAGCATGAGCGACACATAGCTGCCTGTCGGAAAATCAATGGCATCATATTCATGCCGCAGCTTCAGCAGGTCAACATCAGCCAGATTTCCGTTCCTGTTGCGCGTGATCGTGAAAGAAACGCCGCGCTCATTGAAGACCACCAGCTTGTTCAGATGATTCCACACCTTGGATCCCGTAAGATAGACGGTGAGATCAGACTGGGCATTAAGCACATCAATAGTCTGGCTGCTTGAAAGAGGCGCACTGGCGCGCATCACAGTCCTGATGCTGCTATTGAGACACGCCCATGAGACTGCGTCTATGATTGAGTCAAGGCTGTCATTCACCTTCTCTGCCGCGTCAGCGACCCAGTTGTGATTGACGCGCAGGACCTGATCATAGACCAGTCCGTTCATATAGTAATAAAGTATAAGCAGAGCCGGTATCGTTATCAGGAAATAACAGACAAGAACGGCCAAGGTAAGTTTTGCCCTCAGGCTGGAAATCAGTTTTTTCATGGACATCATGATAATACACTGAATTTTGCCGTTTGAGTGCAAGAAAATGCCAATATCTGTCAGTTGAGTGCCATATTTTACCAATTCAGTTCAATTTTCTGCATTTCAAATCCTGCCAAACAGGACACAGAATAATAACTGGAAATTATCTAAAAGGAGATATCGATGAAAAAACTATTTTCAGTGCTTCTCATCGCTCTCGTTGCAATGACAGGCGTCTTTGCAAACGGATCAAGCGAAACAGCATCATCAGACGGTGTCACAACCATCACATTCGCAAGCTGGGACACATCCCAGAATGCTTATCTTTATGATGTCATCGCAGCTTTCGAGGCTCAGAACCCTGACATCCACGTGGAGGTTCAGGATACACCTTCTGCTGAGTACATCACAAAGCTCAACACACAGCTCAACGGCGGTTCTGACGTAGATGTGTTCCTGATCAAGGAAGCAGACAAGGCCAAGACCTTCTATGACAGAGGCCAGCTCACAGATCTGACTCCTTATATCGAAGCTGCCGGAATCGACATGGCAGACTACAACGGAACAGATGCCAACTTCACATTCGACGGCCACACATACGGCATGCCAGTCAGAACTGACCAGTATGTCCTCTTCTACAACAAGGACATCTTTGATGCAGCCGGTGTTCCTTATCCAGACAACGACATGACATGGACAGAGTTCGAGGAGCTTGCAGCCCAGCTCACAAGCGGAGAAGGCGCAAACAAGTACTACGGAGCTCACTTCCATTCATGGAATGCCTGTGTCCAGAACTGGGGTGTCCAGGACGGCAAGCACTCAATCATGAGCGGCGAGTACTCATTCTTCAAGCCATACTATGAGATGGTTCTCAGAATGCAGGAAGCCGGCACATGCATGGACTATGGCACAATCCAGGGTTCAGGCATCCACTATGCTGATGTCTTCTCTCAGGGCCACGTTGCAATGCTTCCGATGGGATCATGGTTCATTTCCACAATGATCCAGCGCAACCAGACAGGCGAGTCTGATGTGAACTGGGGTGTCGCAGTCATTCCTCATGCTGAAGATGTTCCTAACGGATACACAGTCGGAGCTTCAACTCCTATCTGCATCAACAACGCCAGCAAGAACAAGGATGCTGCATGGAAGTTTGTCCAGTTCATCAGCGGACCAGAAGGTGCCAAGATCTATGCAAATGCAGGACAGACACCGGCCCTGTCAAGCGAGGAGACACTTGAGCTCTTTGCCAATGCAGAAGGAATGCCAGAAGGCATCGTAGAAGGCATGTATGCATCTCACATCTCACCTGACCGCCCTGCAATGGACCATGTCACAGAAGTTGACCAGATGCTTCTTGCCGAGCACCAGCTCATCCTCCTCGGAGAAGAGACTGTTGATGAAGGCATTGCCAACATGAACAGAAACTTCGCAGAGATCATGGGCAACTGAGAACTAAAACCATAATAAGGGCTGCTCTCGGGCAGCCCTTTTTCAGCTCTGAACAAACAACACACAAAACATATTTTTTCTAAAAGGAGGAAACAATGGCAAAGAAAGAAAGAACGACTGCCGAACTCAAAGCCATGTCGCTCAAACGCAAACGTGCTTTGATTGGCTACTCCTTCATCGCGCCGAACTTCATTGGCTTTGCAGTTTTCATTCTCTTTCCTGTCCTGTTCACCATTCTGCTGTCTGTAATGGACTGGGACGGCTTCAATGCCATGCAGTTCGCAGGACTCAGCAACTTTGAGGCCATTTTCAGGGACAGGGTCTTCAAATCAGCATTCTGGAAAACACTTCTCTATGTGGTCTTCACAGTAGTCCTGACTCTGCTGGCTTCTCTGGGCCTTGCCTGCGCCCTCAACAAGAAGATCAGAGGAAGGGATGCATTCCGTGCTGCAATCTTCTTTCCGTATGTCGCCTCAATGATCGCTGTCGGTGCCGTATGGAAGCAGCTTTTCGAGGCAAAAAACGGACCTATAAATCATATGCTCATGTCCATGGGCATTGATAACCCTCCAGGATGGTTCGCATCAACGGACTGGGCCATCTGGGGCGTCATCATAGTCTCAATCTGGAAGTTCATGGGCTACTACATGCTCATTTACCTTGCAGGCCTGCAGGATATCCCGGTACAGCTGTATGAAGCAGCGACACTGGACGGAGCAACTGGCTGGCAGCGTTTCAGGAAGATCACGCTTCCGATGCTTACTCCCAGCACCTTCTTTGTCTTCATCATGCTGACAATCAACAGCTTCAAGAGCTTCGATCTGATCTATGCTCTGACGCAGGGAGGTCCCGGCACCAGCACGACACTGCTTGCCAACTACATCTACAACCAGACCTTTGTCTACTGGGATTACGGCAAGTCGGCTGCCGCCTCGATCATACTTTTCATCATTGTCCTGGCTGTCACAATCGTCCAGTTCAGGGGCGAGAAGAAGTTCACTGATTATCTGTAAGGAGGCGCCAAAATGATGATTGAGAAAAGAAATCCGGTCAAAACAGTTCTTATTTACGTCCTTCTTATCGTCCTGACAGTAGTGACGCTGCTTCCGCTTGTATGGATGCTCTCAGCATCGTTCAAGCTGTCAAGCGAAGTCTTCACCTTCCCTATCAAGTGGATTCCAGAAACCTGGCACTGGGAAAACTATGTGACAATATGGCAGAAGATCAACCTTGCCACATACACATTCAACTCATTCAAGCTGTCCATCATCATCACGCTGATCCAGCTCGTTACGAGTTCCTTTGCCGCCTATGGCTTCTCAAAATGCCGCTTCCCGGGACGCAATGTGCTCTTCCTGGCATACATCGCGACCATCGCCATTCCATGGCAGGTCTACATGCTGCCGCAGTACATCATGATGCAGAAAGCACATCTGATTGATACACATCTTGCCATCATCCTGCTGCAGAGTTTCACTGCATTCGGCGTATTCCTGCTGAGACAGTTCTACATCTCGATTCCTGACGAGCTGCTTGAGGCTGCCAGAATCGACGGACTGTCAGAGTACGGAACCTTCGCACGCATCGTCCTGCCTCTCACAAAGCCTGCGATGGCGACACTTATCATCATGAGCTTTGTCACAGTATGGAACGACTACATGGGACCGATGATCTACTTCAACAGTGACAGGAACAAGACTATTCAGCTCGGAATACAGATGTTCACGGGCATTTACTCAACTGAATACGGTCTGATCATGGCCACCAGTGTGCTTGCGATCATTCCTGTCCTTGTCGTCTTCCTCGCCTTCCAGCGCTTCTTCGTAGAAGGCATCGCATCAAGTGGACTGAAAGGATGAAGATAAAAAGATTTTACCTGAATGACACTGTAAGCTATATCAGGTTTTGCCAGAGAAATCCTCTCTGGCAGAATCAGCTTAAAGACGTTGCAGACAAAGCCTGCGGGAATACATTCATCTTCACTGACCGCTACGAAATGGAGCGTTCAGAAGTGCCTTACCGCTTTGAAGACAGGATAGACTGGAACTGTGTGCCATGGGGGGATCCTGAGTGGTGCTTTGCCCTGAACAGACACACCTTCCTGCTGAATCTCGCAAAGGCCTACGCACTGACACACGATGAAAAGTACCGCAGCAGCTTCATCAGGCTGTTCACCGATTTTGCAGCCAATGCCTCTGATGAGAAGCGGGAGCGCTCATGGCGTTCGCTGGAAACGGGAATAAGGGTTGAGAACTATATCAGGAGCCTTGAGTTCTTCGAGGACACGAAGCCTCTTGATGATGGCTTCATGCAGCTTGTCCATGATATGATGCTCCGCCATCAGAAAGCGCTTGTCGAAGCACACAATGACTTCCATGTCCTCTCAAACTGGGGCGTGCTCCAGGATCACGGGCTGCTGCTGGCAAGCCTCTATCTTGAGGATGAGGAAACTGCCCGCCTTGCCCTCAGCAGACTTGATCAGGAACTCAGGCTTCAGGTCATGTCTGACGGCATGCACTGGGAGCAGAGCAGCCTGTATCAGGCCGAAGTCCTTCACTGTGCTCTTGACAGCATTCTCGCTGCCAGGCGCTTTGCACTGCCGGTTCCGGAAAGCCTTGAGAAAAACGCAAAAAGCCTTGCCGTGACGCTTGCCAGGACAGTGCGTCCTGACGGGCGCTGCTACCTTTTCGGCGACAGCGATGACGTGGACGTGTCTGATATGCTGCTTGAGGCTGCAGTGCTCTTTGATGACAGCTTCCTCGCATGGGCCGGAAGAAGCGGAAAGGACGAGGATTTCTACGCATCCTTCCCGCTTGACGTGAAACTTCCTGAAGCACGGAAAGAAAGCAGGACGCATTACTTTGGCGCAACAGGCAATGCAGTAATCGAGCTGAAGGAAAACAGCGAGCTGCGTTTCCACTGCGGACTGTACGGCAGCGGGCACGGGCATCTTGATCAGCTTCACTTCGATCTGCTTCACCGCGGCCAGCTGATCTTTACAGACAGCGGGCGCTATACTTATGTCGACAGTCCGGAAAGGACTCTCTTCAAAGGTTCCTTCAGCCACAACACTGTCGTCATTGACAACAGTGAAATGGCAGTGATGCACGGAAGCTGGGATGTGGAGAAAGCGGCAGAGCCTCTTGTCCATGATGCCAGGCTTGATGGGGAATACAAGTTCATCAGCGCATCTCATCTTGGCTATCTGAGCAAGGGAGTGCTTGTCACGAGAAGTCTCATCACAATTGAAGACAAGTATATTCTGATTGCTGACAGCCTCAGGGGAACAGGCACTCACACATCGCTTACGCTCTTCCACAGCGCTGAAGATGCATCTGTAACAGAAGAAGACGGCATCTGCAGGATTGAGAAGAACGGCGCAGCCGCCTATCTCTACCCTCTCTCCTGCGGAAAGTGCACAGTCAGAGACAGCAGGATCAGCCTGCACTATAACGAGATGGCTGACAACAAGGAGATCAGGGCAGAAAGGACATTTACTGACAGCTGTCTTTCGCTGACTCTTATTGCACTTGACAGCAGAGCGGATGTAAGACTGGTTCCTGTCACAAAGCCTCTCAGCGGCACTGTTTTTGACAAAGACACGGCACAGGCTGTCAGAATAAAGGACTCGTCAGCCGTGTACACAGTCTCCTATGCACTGGCAGAACTTCCCAATTCCGGCTTCCTCAGCGAGGCAGACGGGGCAAAAGCCTATGCCCGCGTCTACGTGAAGAAGGACGGAGAAGAACCTGTCATTCTGAAATATTAGTGACTGTATCCTGTCTCAGGCGGCGGCCAGTGGCTGCCGCGCTGATTCAGCAGTCCGAAATTCGGGCGCCCCGGCTTCTTGTCAGGGGCAAAGCCCTTAAGTACTCCATTATCCACCCATTCAAGATCGTCTCCGTACAATAAGGAGACAAGCAGTTCCTTCAGCTCGGAGAGCACCTCGCTGCAGGAAGGATCTGAAGACAAGTCATGATACTCATTCCTGTCCTTCTCCAGATCGAAAATCTGGAACACATTGCCTGCAGGGTACCAGATCAGCTTCCACTTTCCTCTGCGTATCATTCTGGTAGCAAGATTGCCCTCACTTATTTCCCCGTATATCCAGTCATGCTTTTTTTCACTGAAGACAGAGATTCCATCGATGTCCTGAGGAGCCGGTATACCGCACAAATCAAGCAGAGAAGGCATCACATCGGCCAGCGTGCAAAGTTTTTTTTCATATCCTCGGTCTCTATATTCAAGCATCGGATACCCGGAGAAGATAAGAGGGACCGAAGCACTTGATTCATACATGAGACGCTTTGCTACCATGCCGTGATCAAAAAGCATGTCACCGTGATCTGAGGCAAAGACAATGATTGTATCTTCCAGGACGCCGTGCTCCCTCAGCGCTCCGAGCACAAGCCTTATGCTGTAGTCTATATGTGTGCACTGTGCATGGAAGGCCCTCCTGGCATCCTGCCGTTCCTTCTGAGAGTAAGGGGCAGCGATTTTTCTGAACTCGTCAAGCACCCAGGCATCCTTCCAGTCATCTTTCAGCGGATCAGACAGGACAACGTCAGAGTACTTGTCCCAGAATGTCTTCAGCGGGACAAGAGGCGGATGAGGGCCTGGATAGGACAGATAGAAGAAGAACGGCCTGTCAGGGTCTCTTCTTGCAATCTGGCGCATCATCTGCTCTGTCAGCCAGGTTGTATCATGGCTTTCCTCATCAAGATGCCAAGGGCGCGTGTAATATGTGTTGTTGCCCATTGCATGAAGGAACTGCCTTCCCGGTTTTCCGTGTTCTGCCAGCCAGATCTCATAATCATCTGTCACGCCAAACTCGCTTCTGCCCTCTTCCAGAAGAATCACCTCATCAAACCCGATTCTGCTGCGCTGCGGATAAACATGAAGCTTACCTGTCGCAACGCACTGATAGCCGGCATCAGAGAAGGCCTGTGCAAGAGTGACAGCATCAGGCATCCTCATTGTGTCGCTGTATACCCTGTCACCGTGGCGGCGCGGAGAAAGCCCTGTCATCAGAGTACGGCGGGCAGGTATGCAGACAGGACACTCACTGTATGCATTCTCCATTGCAATTCCATTTGATGCAAGGAAATCTAGTGTCGGTGTCATGATATCAGCGCGGCCCCTGTATCCCATGAGGTTTCCAGGCCACTGATCGACATTTATGAACATTACATTTTTCTGTTTTTCCATGAGTGTGATTATATCACAGACGGTCATATATTGCACTGTGATTCAATTCGGGATAGACTCATTCTCCGGTATGGAAAGGATGAAGACGATCAACAGGACAGGAGTCATTTTCCTGCTTGCCTGCGTGTGCTGTTTTTTGTGGGGAAGCGCTTCCCCTTCAATCAAAACCGGCTATGAGCTGTTCCAGATCGCAGAAAGCGACACCTGGTCCATTATTCTCTTCGCGGGCATCAGGTTCTTTCTGGCCGGCCTGCTTGTGATTCTCTTTGAAAGCATAAAGGAAAAGCGTGTCGTGCTTCCCGAAAACGGCTCAGGGAAAGCCATTGTCATCCTGTCTCTGGCGCAGACAATCCTGCAGTATTTCTTCTTCTATATCGGGCTGGCACATACAAGCGGAGTCACAGGCACAATCCTTTCTGGAACCGGAGGTTTTCTGTCGATAATCATGGCCGCCTGCATCTTCAGGCTGGAAAAGATCACGGTGAACAAGCTGCTTGGAATCGTTCTGGGCCTTGCAGGCGTCGTTCTGATGAATCTTTCACCCGGAAGCGGTCAGCTGTTCTCCTTCACTCTTATGGGAGAAGGACTCATCCTGCTCTCTCAGGTCAGCTATGCGCTGAGCGGAATTCTGGTCAAGAAGTTCTCTTCACGTTTTTCCGTTGTCATGCTCAGCGGCTGGCAGTTCATTCTGGGAGGAGCTGTAATGGCAATGACAGGCATCGTGATGGGAGGACGCATCAGTCTCAGTGCCGGCCCTTCCGGCCTGCTTCTCATGATCTATCTGGCACTGATCTCTGCTGTAGCCTATACATTGTGGGGCACGCTGATGAAATACAATCCAGTCAGCAGGGTCGCAATATTCAATTTCCTCACTCCTCTGTTCGGCGTAATACTTTCAGCAATATTCCTGAACGAGCTTGAACAGGCACTGCAGCCCAACAAACTGCTCGCCCTCATTCTTGTCTGCCTCGGAATTTTCATTGTCAACGTCAGGAAGGACTGACTCAGGATCTGAAATCTGATGAAAATCACATACAGGTGTATAATTTAAATAAAATACTGTTCACAAAGCAATTGATTCACTTTTACACTTTAATCAGCCATGCTGACTAACCTGATTATTTGACATATGTATGATCAGGCAGTATCTTCTCTTTCATGAAGGAAAGAAAAGAGAACAAGAACGCAGCACGGTCAAAGCGGCTCATAAGGGAAGCTTTTCTCCGGCTGCTTGAACACAAGGACATCAGCGGCATCACCATCTCATCGCTTGTGAGGGAGGCGGGAATCACAAGAGCCACTTTCTATGCCCATTACACCTGCATCGGGGATCTTGCAGAAATTTTCGCAGATGAGCTTGCCGGCAAGCTTGCCGACATACTCAGCTCATTTGATTATCAGAACAATCTTCTGAATCCTGCGCCTCTGCTCTTTCAGGCAAGCAGGTTCCTTGAGGAGAATGAAAAGCAGTACAGAGTCCTGCTTGCAAGCACGCCTGCAGAGGACTTTCTCAAAAAGCTGAAGCGGATTTTCATTGACTATCTTGTCAATGACAAGGGTATTCCGGAAGAAATCAGGGACAGGAAGGACTTCCGTCTCATGCTTGAGTTCCTGGCCTGCGGGATAGGTTCTCTTTACACTGAGTGGCTCAAAGGCAGCCTTGAATGCTCAGTCTATGACATCCCTGTTGTCATCTCAGACGTCATGTCTTCAGGCGCACAGAAATTCCTTCACTGAAAATCCGGACAGAGCCTCAGGACTCTGCCCGGAATACGTTCATTTGACAGCCTTTCCTGCAGAGAATGCCGCTGCGACTCTCTCTCCAAGGCTGTAATAGCCGAGCTTTGACGTATCATAGATAACAGGCCTGAACAGGGAAAGGTCAACCTGTCCTTCCTTGTCAAGAATGGATTCATCTGCACAGACGTTGACAATCTTCGCGTAAATCTTTGATCCGTCTGTCTTTTCCAGAGTGCATTCAAGAGCCAGCGGAAGCTCATTGATCACCGGGGCATTGACAAAGCGCGACGGCGTGACAGAAAAGCCTGCCCTTTCCAGCTTGTCGCTGACCTTGCGTCCCGAGACAAGACCGACATAATCGCACTGAACGACGTGATCCACATCACCGATGCTGATGGTGAAGGCCTTTGTCCTCATGATGTTGTCTGTCGTCTTGTGGCTTCCCAGATCAATCACAAGCTCATCATAGCCTGTGATGCCGCCCCAGGCGGCGTTCATTGCATTCGCACTGCCGTCTTCATTGTACGTTGCGATAATAAGAACAGGCTGAGGGAAAATATAAGGCTTTGAACCCAGGTCTTTTTTCATTCTTTCACTCCTTAGTCGTGGATTTTGTATCTTTCAAGCAGCATCTCTCCGACGCCGGGCGCCTCTGGATCATGATTTCCATGACCGGTGTCAAGAGCTCTCAGCTCCTCCATCTCCTGCACTGTGAAGCTGAAGTCAAAGATATCAGCATTGGCCCTGATCCTGTCCTCATTGACAGACTTCACCAGAACAATGATACCTTCCTGAATCAGGAAATGAAGCAGGATCTGCGCTGCACTTTTTCCATATTTGCGAGCCAGTTCCAGTACCTTGCCGTTTGTCAGCAGGGCCTGGCTGCCATGCCCGAGGGGCTGGTAGGCCTCAACGGCAGTTCCTGTTTCCTTCAGCAGGCTTCTGAGCGCTTTCTGCTGGCAGAAGAGATTGCATTCCACCTGATTGACAGAGGGGACAGTCTCAAAGTCGGCAGTCAGTTTTCTGTAAAGGCCCGGTGTCATGTTGCTGACGCCGATGGATCTGATCTTTCCCTGCCTCCTGCCCTCTTCCAGAGCCTTCCAGGCACCGCTGACATCTCCATACGGCTGATGAAGGAGGTAAAGGTCAACATAATCCAGTCCAAGTTTTGACAGCGAGGCATCAAGACCTTTGAGCGCGTTCTCATATCCGTAGTCCTGGAGCCAGAGCTTTGATGTGACAAAGATCTCTTCTCTGGGTATCCCGCTGTCTCTGACAGCCCTGCCCACTTCCTCTTCATTGAAGTAAGCGGCTGCTGTGTCGATATGACGGTACCCGGCATCCAGGGCCATTCTGACAGCCTTGTAGGCAGAACCGTCACAGTCAATAAGGAACACTCCGAAGCCCAGCTGAGGGATCCTCACGTTGTCATTAAGCAAAATAGTGTTGTTCATAAATGTATCTCCTCTATCGGAACTGACGTTCCCAGAAATCTATCGCCTGATCTATCCAGCCTTCTGCTGCTGTGCCTGTTCCAAGTCCGAAACCGTGCCCCAGACCGGGATAATGATGGAACTCTGTATCTATTCCAAGCCTGGACAGTGCATTAATCCTCTGCTGCATCACGCGCCAGGAGGCAATGTAGTCCCGCTCCCCGACGCAGGCAAAGGTAGGAGGATCATTGCGCGAATACTCGCTGTGGCCTGTATACTGCATAATCACCGCAGCTGCTCTCTGGCTCACGCTTGATGAAAATGCAGCGGGGGTATAGGTTCCAAGCCAGGCTGCCATTCGTGCGCCTGCAGAACCTCCCCACAGACTGTAGTTCTCAGTGCTTACTCCAAGTTCCTCAGCATGCTCGAAGATAAAGCTTATTGCACGAGCCAGATCCTCGCATGCGGTCTGTGCTCCCGGCCGGTAGATCAGGGCAAAGGCATTATAGCCCCGCTTTGAGATCTCAAGGGCATGAGGAAAACTGTCCTGCATCGCTCCCACATAGGCAAAGCCGCCCCCTGCATTGCAGACTGCAAACGGAGCACCTTTCTCGCCGCGGAAGAAAAAGAGTCCTGTATCATTCTTTGCACTGTCCTCAGCCTTCTCCTCATCGGTATATATGTCGTAGAAGACAGTACGGCCTGCTTCTGTCTGGTCTGCAAAATAGTTGACAATCTCAACAGTCTTGTCGGGATCTATGTGGCTGTACCAGACAAGAGAGAGATCTTCCAGTGTGTCCCCGCTCCAGTAGCCTTCATCTGCAGGAAAGATGAGCCGCCCCCAGCCGTCAAAGACCGGGTCCCTGACAACATCTTCTATTCTGTTTTCTCTTGTAAATCTCATTCCGCCATCCGCACTCAGTCCCAAAAGGGGGAGCAGCATAAAAACTGCCGCCAGAACCAGTTTGTGCCTCATGCCTGCTCACCTGACGATCCTGTTTCCGCCAAAGACGAGGAAATCAGACTTCTCAAGCAGACTGTCAATCTGCTCAAGCTCATCAGCAGAAAGAACTATATCAGCAGCAGCCGCATTCTCTCTTATTCTGTTTACATTTTTTGAACCCGGAATAGGAATGATATAATCCTTCTTATTCAGCATCCATGCAAGAGATATCGCAGCAGATGTGCAGTTCTTCTCTGCGGCAAGTCTTTCAATCAGGTCAAGAAGAGCCTGTCCTCTTTCCCTTCCCTCTTCAGTAAACTGCGGCATTGTGTCGCGGTAGTCCTTGCCGCCGCTTCCGGCGAATGAGTGGGCACCTGAGGTAAGAAAGCCGTTTGCAAGCGGAGAAAAGGCAACAAGAGCAATATGACGCTTCTCAAGCAGCGGGAAGAGAGCCTCGGCAGAACGTGCCATCATGGAATAGCGGTTCTGGATTGCACTGACGTGACATACAGCATCTGCCCTCTCAATGTACTGTGCAGAACACTCGCTCAGGCCCCAGTGCAGGATCTTTCCTTCCCTGATCAGCTGGCTCATGACTTCTGCCACTGTCTCAGGCTCTGTGGCTGGATCGCTCCTGTGCTGGTAATAAAGATCAATATAGTCAGTGTTCAGCCTCTTCAGCGAGGCTTCGACAGAACGCCTGATCACCTCTGGCCTGCTGTCTGGAACAAGACCCCTGTCTGCAGCAATGGAAATGCCAAACTTTGTGGATATCCTCACTTTGTCACGCACATCATGAAGAGCCCTTCCGACCAGCTCCTCATTAATGCTCTCGCTTCCATCCTTGTAAGTGCCCCTGTAAACTTCAGCAGTATCAAAATACGTGTATCCGGCCTCGTATGCTGAACGGATGATTCTTTCTGCCTCATTCCGCTCAACAGGCTCGCCATATGCATGGGACAGTCCCATCGCCCCATAGCCGAGCGCAGAAACCTTCATGTCATCAATAGTTCGCAGCTTCATAAATTCTTTCCTGTCATATAGGCTTCGTAATATGCTTTTGTGTCCCTGACATCACCCTTCAGGTAAACCCCGTCGGCAATGATGAGCTTCATTACCAGAGAGCCTGGGAGGCAGTCAGAAAAACCATACAGGCTCTCTGATGCCCTCTGCAGCTCTGCTTTTGTTCCAGCACCTGTGAGGATGAACACAAAGCGCTTTCCCTCAAGCTTTGTATAACAGCACAGAGTACGGTCAATCAGAGTCTTCATCTGTGCGCTGACAGAGTAGAAGTAAACAGGAGAGGCAAGCACGATCACGTCAGCCTCTGCCAGCTTGCGCATCACTTCGCATCCCCTGTCTTTCTGAATGCAGCGGCCGCTCTCCCTGCAGGCATAGCAGGCTCTGCACGGTCTGAGAGCAAGATCCTCAAAAAAAACTGAGTCTGTCTCATTTCCGCCCTCACGAGCCCCTTTGAGCAGCTGAGAGCACAGAAGATCACAGTTTCCGTTCTTTCTTGGACTTGCACATACAGCAAGAACTTTCATCACATGCACTCCCTGAGAATCTGGAAGACCTCGTCGCTTGTAAGCTTTCGCGGTCCGCCCGCGAGGAGGAAAGTGCTGTCAGCAACACGGCGCAGAGTCTCATCAGTGAGAAGGACATCCGCGCTGTCTTTCATTCTCAGCTGTGAAAGTCTGTGAGGAAGACCCATCTCGCTGATGAGGTCATAAAGGGCGCTGATGCCTTTTTCAGCCGCAGTCCTGTCATCAGCCTCACTGACTGCAAAGACAACCCTCGCAAAGCGGGCAAGCTTGGACAGTGCCGCATCAAGGACATGAGTGCAGTAAACAGGCTGGATCACAGCAAGGCCTTCGCCATGGTTGCAGTCTGTATAGGCACCGAACTGATGCTCTATCATGTGGACTTCAAAGTCTGTGACTCTGCCGACCTTGAGAATGCCGTTCTCAGCCATTGCGCTGTCCCACATCAGATTTCCTCTTGCCTCTTTGTCGTGAATGTCTCTGACAATCCTGTGAATGTTGTCGACAGTATTCTTCATAACTGCAAGCGAGACATCATCGCTGACATTCAGCTCGTCAGACCTGCCAAGATAGGTCTCAAGAGCATGAGAGAGTGTGTCAAAGGCTCCGGAGAGAACCTGGCGGGCAGGAAGACTTTCCATGAAGTGGTAGTCAAGGAAAGCAAAGCGTGCGGCTGGAGCGAAGAGTCCAGTCTTGATCTTCTCCTCTTCATTTGTGATCACAGCGCCGCCGTTCATCTCGCTGCCAGTACCGGATGCAGTGACGATGGCACCAAGAGGAAGAGCCGGATGGTCAAGGCTGCCTTTTCTGTTGATCTCAACGTCCCAGACGCTGGCGGTGTTCACAGCCTGCAGTGCGATTATCTTGGAAGCATCGATTACAGAACCTCCGCCGAGTGCAAGCACGCCTGTGACCTTTTCTTTTCTGGCAAGCTCAGCGCCTTCCTGTACTTTCTTCCATGTAGGATTAGGCATGATGCCGGAAAACTCCACAACTGACTTGCCGGCAGCTCTGATAAGAGACAGAACCTCATCCAGAGTGCCGTTCTTCTTTGCGGAAGAACCGCCGTATGTAAGCAGGATCCTGCCGCCAAGCACATCAAGCTGGCTGGTGAGCTTCTCAGCGACGCTGCCTTCTCCGAAGAAGACTTTAACCGGATACTCGTATTCAAAACTGTACATTGTAACCCTCCTGAACCAAAACTGCAGGAGTGGAAAAGCTGAATGTTAATGGCTGAACTGCATCTGCTCTTTCGCTCCGCTCCTGCATAAGTGAAGTATGATGGCAAAGAATGGCGCAAAGAAGTCTGCTTTTTTCAGGCTGTTGTAACCGGAAGTTGAAACAGAAAACGGCAAGTGCAGATAAATAAAGGAACTGTCCCTGTATCGGACAAAGAGGCATGCATCACGTACTTTCTTACCTGCCTGAAAACAAGGCAGAAGGAATTACGGCACATCGATCGATGCATCTGAAAAGGGTCTGCAGAACTGTCTGCAGGCCCATGATCAGTCATCCTTTATAGCCGAAGTTTGGAATTGAGTTCCAGCGTTTTCTGAAATAATGTGCGCTCATCTTCGGTCTTCTGTCGCGCGTCAGCAGCCCCTTGCGGTTGCCGTCAGCCCTGTAGACACCCTGAATCGTGTTGAAGTCAGCAAAATTCCACGGATGTTCGCCGCAGACAAAGTCCCTCTTATCAAACTCGCTGTTGATGCGGTCATAGTACATCACCTGGAACTCTTCGCTGAACATCTCAGGAGCTGTCAGGTGGAAGCCGGGAAGCGTGTCGGCACCGTACTCTGTCATGATCAGAGGCTTGTCAATCTTCTGCCAGAAATCGAGCTCAAGATTCAGGGCATAGCAGGCGGCATCCATGTCTCCGCTGAGATTGTACCAGCCGTAATAGCGGTTGATGCACACGACATCCATCTCTCTTGTCGCCAGATCACGTTCATAGTTGTTCTGGCAGCAGACAAAGGTGACAGGACGGTCCTGAGGATCAAGGCTGTGTGTGAATTCATACAGGCTTGTCCAGTAGTCCCTGGCTGATTCAGGGAAATGCTCTGTATCAGGCTCATTTGCCATGCTCCACATGACGACGCTGGGATGATTCTTGTCGCGGGCAATGAGATCGCGGATCACATCCTCGTGATGGGACCTGATGTCAAAGGTCCTGTAAGGATCAGTTTTGTCTCCGGCACCGATTCCCACAGCAGGAGTCTCATCAATGATCACAATGCCTTCCTCATCTGCAAGGTCGTACATCTCCTCTGCGTAAGGATAATGGCTGGTCCTGAACGAGTTGGCGCCCAGCCACTTGATCAGGCTCATGTCCTTGACATCATACGCAAGATCAAAACCGCGTCCATGTACGGCAGAGTCCTCATGCTTGCCGAAGCCCTTGAAGAAGAACGGCTTTTCATTGATCAGGAAGCGGTGGCCATCCACACGCACAGTGCGTATTCCAAAGCGCTGAGTGTATTTGTCATCCCTGAAGCGCACTTCAGCTGTGTATAGATACGGATCTTCCGGCCAGGGATTCCACAGCCTGGCATTCTCAATTCTGATTCTTCCTTCTGCACCGAGGGCCTCAGCGACCACCTCATGTTCTCTTGAATAAACTGTGACGCTGACATCTCCGGGACAGGATGTCTTCACACTGTAATCTATATAGCCGTCAGAGCCTTTCACAGAAGGAACGATAGTGATGTCCTGAATATAGTCCGCAGGCGTCGTGTAAACGCGTACAGACCGGTTTATTCCGGCGTAGTTGAAGAAATCGAAATTAGGCAGGTTCCGTTTCTTTCTCCAGACCTTTGCAGCCTCGACAGACGGCACTCCCGCATTGTCAGAGCCGAAGAAGGCTGTGCCGTCCTCATTGCCGACAGGAAGAGTGGAATGGCTCACCCTGTTGTCAACTGCAACCTGGAGCAGGACAGGACAGCCTGCCTTTACCAGGCCGGTCAGCTCAATTTCAAAAGGAAGAAAGCCCCCGCGGTGCTCTGCGGCAGGCTTTCCGTTGATATAGACAATGGCATGATGAGTGACAGCATCAAAGCGAAGGACCAGGCGCTGGGATGAGAAGAACTCAGGCACAATGAAGGTTTTTTCATAGTAAGCCCAGCCATAGTGCTCGCGGTACTTAAGCTCATCCTTCTGATCATTGTAGCTTGCAGGAACGCTGATGTTCTCTTTGTTTCTGGCGATGAAGTCATTGCTGATCTTCTCATTGTTTGTTCCGTCATCAAGGCAGAAGGCCCACAGTCCGTCAAGGCTGATCAGGCCGCGTTTTTCATTAGTCTGCGGATAAAGCATCTTGACCTCCGTCATTTATTTTCCTACCGCAAAGGGTGCGCCTGAATGTATTTTTCTACTGCGAACATGCAATTTTCTCAATGAAAAACCAGACAGAATGCCTGTTTTCGTGATTCTTTTGCTGTCAGGGCATGAAAATGCATGTTCTTTCTTATGAAAACGGCTGACAGCGCTATGTTAATTCACCTTCACCTGTGATATTGTGTTTTCATCATAAAAACGGAGGAGAGAAAATGAGAAAGACTGTTATCACACTTCTTCTTGCACTGCTTGTAATCCTTCCTGCCGCAGCACAGGGCTCATCAGAAAGCGGTGAGGACACATCGCTTGCAGATGTTGTCGAAAAAGGCACCTTTGTCCTCGGTCTTGATGACTCGTTCCCGCCTATGGGATACAGGGATGAGAACGGAGAGATCGTCGGTTTTGACGTTGATACAGCCAGAGAAGTCTGTGCACGTCTGGGCGTAGATCTGGTATGTCAGCCGATTGACTGGAATGCAAAAGAGCAGGAACTGGCCACGGGCAACATTGACTGCATCTGGAACGGCTTCACAGTCACGCCCGAGCGTGAGGAAATGATGACATTCTCCGCCCCATATGTGCGCAATGCCCAGGTTGTCGTCGTCAACGGATCTTCTGACGTGATGACGCTTGCAGATCTTGCAGGAGGTACAGTCGGAGTGCAGGCCGGCTCCTCAGCCCAGTCAGCAATTGAGGACACACCGGAATTTGCCTCAAGCATCGGTGAAATCGTTGAGTTCAGGGAAAACCTTACAGCCCTGATGGATCTGGAAATAGGAGGAGTTGACGCTGTCGTCATGGATCTTCTTGTTGCAAATGACAACATCCGCCGATCGGGAAAGGATTTCCGCATCCTTGATGAGACGCTGGCTGACGAGGAATACGCAATAGGCTTCCGCCTCGGAGACTATGCACTGCGCGATGCTGTTGATCAGGCCCTGCTTGACATGGCAGAGGATGGAACACTGGCAGAAATTGCAGTGAAGTGGTTCGGTGCTGACATCACCATTGTCGGGAAGTGAGGATGAGTTCGCTTCTTGTCCAGATGCTGGAGGGTACTGTCACATCCCTCCAGATATTCTTTCTCACACTGCTTTTCTCACTGCCGCTTGGCTTTGTCGTGGCCAGGGGCAGAATGTCGAAGATAAGAATCGTCAGATGGCTCATTGACCTTTACATCCAGATCATGAGGGGCACGCCGCTGATCCTGCAGCTGATCTTCTTCTACTTTGCTCCCTTCTACCTTTTCGGAGCCTCCTATGACCGCTTCACGGCCTGCATTGTCGCCTTCGTAGTCAATTACAGCGCTTACTTTGCCGAGATATACCGCTCGGGGCTGCAGTCCATCGACAAGGGTCAGTATGAGGCGTCCCATGTGCTCGGCTTCAGAAAAAGCTACACATTCTTCCACATCATACTGCCTCAGGTGATCAAGAAGATAATGCCGGCGCTGGGCAATGAAGTGATCACCCTCGTAAAGGATACGGCGCTTGCACAGACTATCGGAGTCGCCGAGCTCTTCAGGGTTGCCCAGACAGCCAGCTCAAGAGAATTTTCCACAGTGCCGATCTTCATTGCGGGCATCTTCTACTTTGTAATGAACTACATCGTATCCCGCATCTTCGTACTGGCAGAAAAGAAACTCGACTATTACAGGTGATGGCTTATGCAGGAAATGATCAGACTTACGGATTTGAAAAAGAGCTTCGGCTCTGTTGAAGTGCTGAAAGGCATCTCATTCAGCGTGAACAGAGGCCAGGTCCTTTCCATCATAGGGCCTTCAGGAAGCGGAAAGTCAACGCTGCTGAGAATCATCACCCAGCTGGAGAAAGCAGATGACGGCTCTCTTGTCATTGACGGACAGGAGCTGTTCACATCCCGCAGCGGACAGGCAGTGTACAACAGGGAAAATGCGAGGGCCATCGGTCTGAAGACCGGACTTGTCTTCCAGTCATTCAATCTCTTTCCCCACTTCAATGTACTGAGGAACATCACAGAAGCACAGCGGGCCGTGCTCAGGCGGTCAAAGGATGAATCTGAAGCCAAGGCAATGCAGCTGCTGAGAAAAATGGAGCTTGAAGACAAGGCACTGATGTACCCATGCCAGCTGTCAGGAGGCCAGCAGCAGCGCGTTTCAATCGCAAGAGCACTTGCGCTGGATCCTGAGATCCTTTTCTTTGATGAGCCGACCTCCGCGCTTGATCCTGAGCTTACAAGGGAAATCCTTCATGTGATCAGGGCCCTGGCAGAAGAGAAGATGACAATGGCTGTCGTCACCCATGAGATGAATTTTGCAAAAGCAATCTCAGACAATGCAATATTCATGGACAGCGGAGTAATTGTCGAGCAGGGAACAGAACTCTTCTCTGACCCTAAAGAGGAAAGGACAAGGAAATTCATCTCATCCTTTGACTCTTAGGAGAAAACTCCGTAGACAGCACTTGAGCAGTGAGGACATACTGCCCTTCTTCCCGAAATTTTTCCGCATACAGGGCAGACTGTCTCATCCGCGGCACTGCTGTTTCCCCTGTAGACATGGCTGATGCCGGACTGCCTTGCCTCCTCATACAGGCTGGCAAGAAATGCTTCAGATGAAGCTTTCCTGTCACGCATCCTGCGCTGTGGGAAAAAGCGCGTCAGGTGCCATACCCGGACGCCGGCATCGGCAAGAACACGGCCAAGAGATGCTATCATCTCCTTTGTATGGATGTCCTCAATGACCATTGTTGTCACCTCAAGATGCCTGCCGCATCTCACAATTTCCCTTATTCCGTCAATCACCGGTCCGTATTCACCGTGGCAATACTTTCTGTAAAAATACTCATCTCCTTTCAGATCTATGTTGAATGCGTCAATCTCGGGGATGACTCTCTGTGCCGAATAGGATGAGAAAGCACCGTTTGACACCATTATCGTCCTCAGCCCGGCAGCTGCCGCCTTCCCGGCTGTTTCCAGCATGTAATCCTGCCAGACAAGCGGCTCAGTGTAGGTGAAGCTTATTGACGGACAGCCTGCGCTCAAGGCCTGTGCGGCAGCATCTTCCGGCAGGACGCAGGCCTGTCTCACGCCCTTCCATTCTCTGGCGATCTGCCAGTTCTGGCAGAAATCACAGTCAAATGAACAGCCTGTTTTTGCAACCGAAAAGGTCATGGAATTAGGAAGAAAATGATAAAGAGGCTTCTTTTCCACCGGATCAATGCTCACAGCGCAGAGCATGTTCTCATTCAAGCTTGAGACATGGCCCTTTGATGCTGTCCGCTGCCCGCAGAAGCCTGCCTTTCCCTCCTTGATATCGCACCGGCGGAAGCAGAAATCACACCTCATTGAAGACCTCTGAGGTGAAAGTCATGAATGAACAGTCAGGACTTTTATATGCATCTGCAGGAAGGCCTGCCTTTCTGGACAGGGCGCTCAGCAGCTCAGACTTTGACCAGCCAGTCTCTTTGGCGACCTCAGGAAGGAACACTGCGCGCCTTGTTCCAAGGCTCATCAGTATACCGTCCCTGCCAGGGCAGAAATCATCAAGTCCTGCGATTTCCTTCATAGGAGAAAGCACTGAGACCTCAATGAGGATGCTGCCAAGCTCTTCTTTTCTGACAGGCTCAAACCTCCAGTCCTGGAAAGCCGCTTCTCTGGCAAGCCGGTAAGTCTGCGGATAGAGCTCATCAACTGCGCTCATATAGCCGATGCAGCCGCGCAGTGCACCTCCTTTTCTGAGAGTGACAAAGGAGCCATACCGTCCGCCTCCGGCCTCCGGCCCGTCACAGCATGATGCAAAATAATCTGTCAGTGATGTTCTCGCAATGCTGAGAAGAAGTTTTCCATCGTACACAGTCCTACCTCCACATCACGCTGGCATATGAGACAAAGCTCTCATCGGCAGCTCCTGATATCCTGTTGGAATTGCCATAATCTGCAGCAAAGCCTGTCAGTCTGTGCCTGAGGGCAAGAGCTGATACGATCATCGCCGGGACAATGCCGCAGACTGTTGTCTTCCTGTGCTCTTCAAATACAGCCTTCCAGTCACCAGAAGCAAGCAGATCTGCCAGTCTCAGATCATGCTCCTCCACCCTCTCTTCAGCATTGTTCCTCCCATAAGGGCTGAAGCCGAACCGGCTTCCGTAATGTGTGAAATCACTGGAGGCTATGACAGCTGTGCCTTCATCAATCAGGCTGTCAGCTGCATCCGCTATGCATCTGAGTGCATCAGGAGAGGAAAGCCTGCTGATTACCAGAAACCCCGCGCTGAGCTGTCTTTTGCCGATGAAGGGAAGAAACATCTCAATGCCGTGTTCCCGCTGGATCACATCATCTGCCCTCAGGGTACAGTCAAGAGCTGTTGAGAATACAGGAACATTCCCATATGCCGTGCCGGCACAGTCAAAGCCGGAAGTGACGAGCATGTCGTCATCAAGTGCATAATAATGAGAAGGAGAAATGATCAGCACTCTTCGGACGGAAGGAGGAAGAGATCTGAAGAAGCAGGAAATGAACGGGCCTGAATAGTACAGTCCTGCATGCGGCAGCACAGCAAAGCGGACAGGAACATCCAGCCGGCTTCCGCTCTCAACGATCCTGTCCAGCTGTTCCTGAGATGAAGGATACCAGCTTCCTGAAAAAACAGACTTCCTTTCCACAGTTGTGATTATACCTCTTCAGAGCCCGAGCGCTCTCCTCAGGTCCTCATCATATTCAGGAATCGCAGCTTCTTTTGTCACGACATAATCAGCCACAAGAGAAGCCTTTTCCAGAGCCGTCTGCGTGTCCTGATGAAGGCTGCAGAAATAAAGGAATGCGGCACTGAGGCTGTCTCCCGCACCCACTGTGCTGACAACCTTCACCTTTGCACAGCCTGCTGCCGCACACCTGCCGCCACGCTCATAGCAGAAGGATCCTGACTTTCCTTTTGTCAGGATGATCTTCCCAAGAGCAGGGAAACAGTCAAAAAGCTGATCAGGCAGCCCGTCTTCCTGCACTCCTGCAGCGCGTGCTACTGCACTCACTTCCTCATCGCTCATTTTCAGGACCGTTGCCCTCTCAAGCCCCTGTCTGATCAGCTCAGGCGTCCAGAATGACAGCCTGAGATTGACATCAAAGAAAAACTCATCAGCATCAATGCACTCCAGCAGAGAAAAAAGCGCCGAACGTGTTCTCTCATGCCTGGAAGCAAGCGTGCCGTATATGACGGCATCGAAGTGCTCCCTCTTAAGCCTCTCAAGCTCCTGAGGCGAAAGCAATATGTCATCCCAGGCTGCGGGATCGTTGAATGTATAGGACGGAATACCGGCTTCAAGCCTGATTTCCGCAACTCCTGTCGCATAGTCAGAAATGTGGACGAATGTGACATCAGCACCAAGCATGGCAAGCCTGTTCATTGCCTGCTTTCCATATTCATCGCGGCCAAGAGCACTGATGATGACAGCGCGTCCTCCCAGCCTGATGATATGGCCTGCCACATTGAGAGGGGCGCCTCCTAATGTCTTTGATCCGCCATTGACATCCCACAGTATTTCACCGAATGAGAGAGCTCTCATCATCTGACCTCCTTCACAATGTACATTCTGGTTCCGTGATCAGCGATCACTCTGGTCGAAGGGAAAAAACCGTTGCCCATGAACTGCGGCGGCAGGGCCACTCCGCAGGTGGAAAGGATGCTTCCTGATACAGTCATGCAGCACTCCTCCCCCTCTGCCCTGTGATAAGCATTCTTCATGCTGCCGTAGGAGGCAGGATCGATATGCACTGCGCGCTTTGTGATCCTGTACGTCTTATCCTTGCCGGCGAAAGGAAGGACCAGACGGTCACAGCGGCCTGTATGCACCTGGTTCAGCACAACATACTGCATGACTATAGTCACATCATCTTTCGATACAGACCACCACACTGTGCTGCTGTCCCGGCTCCTGAGCTTTCTGAAGCGGCCGTACTGGAAGACAGGTCTGTACTCCTTATAGAAGGCTATCTGCTCCCGGACAGCCTCACTGTCCGCCGGACTCAGTGCACACAGGTCCAGCTCGTAGCCCAGCAGGCCGAAAGAAGCGACATCAAAGCGTGAGTCAATGCGGCTTGTCCTCAGACTCTGATGAGCCGGGCTGGCCGAGACATGGTTCGCCATCGTCGAGAGCGGGAAGCCGGCCAGCGTCCCTTCCTGAATTGCCAGGCGGTGGTACAGATCAGTGTCATCGCTCGTCCACACCTGACTCATAAAGCAGAGCATGCCCAGATCATACCTGTTTCCGCCTGAGGCACAGCACTCAAACAGCGTGTCAGGGAAACGGCTGACAAAACGGCTGACCAGCTCATAAAGCGAGAGCACATACCTGTAATTGTATCCTGCGGCGCAGTCTGCGAAAGTCCGGTTGAAATCCCATTTGACATAATCCGCACTGCACTGGGCAAGGACTTCTGATATGCTGTCAAAAAGATAGTCCCTGACTTCTCTTCGCGTCAGATCAAGAATATGCTGATGGCGGCAGACAACAGGCTTCCTTCCCGGTGCGGCTGCAAGCCAGTCCGGATGTTCTTCGTACAGTCTGCTGTCCTTGTTCACCATCTCCGGCTCAATCCACAGGCCGAACATCATTCCTCTCTGGCGTATGGAGGCGGCAAAGGAAGCCAGGCCCTGAGGAAAGACATCAGCGCTGACAGTCCAGTCCCCAAGTCCTGCAGTCTCATTCCGTCTTGTGCTGAACCAGCCGTCATCCAGCACAAAAAGCTCGCAGCCAAGCTCTGAGGCCTTGTCCGCAAGAGCTGACAGCCGGGCTGCGGAAATGTCGAAATAGCAGGCTTCCCAGCTGTTGATCAGGACAGGACGCGCCCTGTCCTTCCAGCGTCCGCGGATTATGGCCTTATTGATGAATCTGTGGAAATTCCAGGCTGCATCCTCAATGCTGCTGCTGTAAGTCAGCACGGCCTCAGGCGTATGGAAAGTCTCCCCCGGCTCCAGCCAGTACTCAAAGTCCGAAGGATTGATTCCGCTTATCAGGCGGGTCTTGCCGAAAGGAGAGACCTCGGCAAGCTGCCTGTGGCTGCCTGAGTAAATGAGATTCACGCCCCACACTTCATCAAAGCCCTCCCTCTCAAGATAGACCAGAGGACTGTGCTCATTTCCGCTGCAGCCGAGCTTGCTGTCTATGACAGTGATGCCTGCAAGAAGTTTTCTTGTCTCCTCGCACCTCTCTCTGGCCCAGGCCCCGTCATACGAGTGCAGGATGAAATCATCAGTACTGAAATCAAGGCAGAGGGAAGCCGCGCTGTCCAGACGGACAGCAGCTGAGCTTTCATTGACAACTGCTGCCGAGCGCAGGATGATGTCTTCCTCTTCGTAGACAGTGTAGTAGAGCCGCACGGCAAGTCTGGCAAAGTCATCAGCCAGCGTGATTTCCAGTGTCTGCGTGCTCTCATCAGCAAGCGCATGGGCAGGAAAGGCATTGCATTTGCCGCTGAAGATGCGGCTTGACCTGTATCTTAGTTCCAGAGCTGTCAGGTTCCCGCTGTAAACGCACTCAATCGCTGCCGTCCTGTAATCACCTCTTCCCGCTGTCGGGTATTCATACAGCAGCCGCTCAGGAAAGCAGCGGCTGTGCTCCTCATCCGCATAAGGCAGGGTCGTCAGCTTGTAGTCAAAGTTCTCGCTGATGAACTCACAGCCTTCCAGAGAGTCAATACGTCTGCCGTAACAGACATTCTCAAGCTGACCGCCTGCAAGTATTCTCATAAGGTAAGTTGTGCTGCGGGTTTGCAGCTCAATCAGATCTCCGCAGATCCTGATCATCCGTTTTTCTCCTTGAAACAAGAAAATTATGATACAGAAAACGCACATGAGCAATGTTTTCCTCTTGACCATGACTGACGTCAGAGTGCTAAATTTGGCCCTTGGAAAAACAAATGAAAATTCTTTATCAGATTGCCATAATATTCTCACTCTGTCTGCTGGGCGAGATCATCAGCGCCCTGCTGCCCTTCACCTTTCCCTCTTCCGTGACAGCAATGCTGCTCCTGACTGCCGCGCTGTTCACAGGGTGGCTGAAAATTGACCATATCAGGGAGAAAAGCGATTTTCTTCTGTCGAACATGGCCTTTTTCTTCATTCCTGCAGGAGTCGCTGTCACAGAACATTTCAGTACTGTCGCATCAATCTGGCTTCCGCTGCTCATCATCGTCATAGTCTCTACAGTCGTTGTCTTCCTCGTCACGGCAGCAGCTGTCACACTGACGCTGAGAATTGAAGAAAGGAGGAAGAAAGAATGAAAGAACTGATCTGTTCATCACCTTTTTTCGGCATCACGATCTCAATTGCCGCATACAGCATCGGAGTGTGGATCAACAAAAAGACAAAGTCGGCAGTCTGCAATCCGCTGCTGATCTCCTACCTGATCATCATTCCTGTCCTGATGATCTTCTCAATCCCGCTTGAGTGGTACAACAGAGGAGGCGACATAATAAACATGTTCCTCTCTCCTGCCACAGCCGTGCTGGCAATAACGATATACAGGCAGAGGGAACTTGTGAGAAAGCATCTTCCGGCAGTGATTGCAGGCAGCGTTGCAGGCTCTGCAAGCTCGATTGCCATAGTCTGGCTGCTCTGCCGCCTTTTCGCCCTTGACAGCACAATGACCGCCTCGCTTCTGCCAAAGAGCATAACGACTCCGATTGCGGTCTCTGTGTCTGAGAGCATCGGAGGCATTCAGGCAGTCACGGTGCTTGCAGTCATTCTCACAGGCATCTGCGGCAGCGTCCTCGGCCCTCTGCTGATAAAAGTGTTCAGGATCAGGAATGAGATTGCACAGGGCATGGCATACGGTGCTGCAAGCCATGCGGTGGGAACCAGCAGGGCTGTTGAGGCCGGAGAAATACAAGGTGCGCTCTCCTCCGTCGCACTGGTCATGTCAGGCATCATCACAGTCATAATGTCTCTTTTCTTCTGATTAAGCTCCTGTTTGCCTGCAGGAAAGGGGGAAATTAATTCCGGGTGATCATTTTGCAGGCAGAAAGGAGAAAACAAAATGAAACACTTGAAAGAAAAGGGCTCTTCACGTTTTTCTGTGGGATTGAGGTCTGATTGAAGGGATAGAAATGAACTGAATCAATGAGAAGAAATAGT
>CALXRC010000027.1 GCA_944390865.1 uncultured Spirochaetales bacterium
CTTGAGGAAATGACCTCGTCTGCCATTGCCTCAAGAGTGAGCTCCTCTCCCTTCTTTCCCAGTCCTTTCATCTTCTCTATGAAAGCTGCTTCCATGCGTAAGGTGGAGGAAAGGAGTGGGAGCAGCTTCGCTGCGTCCCATGTGAAGTTCGGCCATGATCGATCTTGCCAGATGTATGCCATGATTAGATTATGACGAGAATATGATTAGAATGCAATAATCTTTGACGAGAATATGAACAGATACCAAGTTCCTTTGCTGCCTGCTGTGCTAAATGAACAGAGCAGGATCGCAGTCCTGCTCTGCATGATGCGCATTTTCTTTGTCGGCACAGCGCTGCGGCTTCAGATTCCGTACTGGGCCAGATCTTCCGGCTTTACCTGATAGCCGTAGAAAAGTGAGTAGTATGAGTCTGCCATTCCTGCCACATCGCTTTCCAGGCCGTAAAGCACATCAGCGGCCCAGTAGATTCCGATAAGACGGTTGATTGAAGGCGGGCTGTCAATCCAGTTGTTGATCAGCTGTGGAACAAGGTAGACTCTCTTGTTTCTGACAGCATCAAGCTGTGCCCAGAGGGAAGAAGGGTCTGTAGCTGTCCTGTAGGCATCCGGGTCTGAGAGGATGATCACATCCGGATTGAAGACAAACAGCTGCTCAAGGCTCATCATTCCGGCCTGTTCTGAAAAGTCTGAAGGAACGATGTTGACGCCTCCGACTGACTCAAGCACTTCAGCATGGAAGTTGCCGGCAGGAAGGGCTTCCAGACCATCGACTGCGGATGAATAGTAGAAAGTGACTGTTCCGCCATACTCTTCCTTCATCTGAGAAGCATAGTTTACAGCCTTCTCGGCCCAGGCTGCGAGCTCTTCTGCGCGCTCTTCATCGTTCAGCAGCTCGCCGAGCTTTGTGTAAGTGTGTGCTGAGTCTGCAAGATAGCTTTCAATGAACACCACTGGAATGCCGATCTGCTCCTGCAGCACATCAAGATCGCTGATCATCTCGCTTTCAGAACCCTTGATCTCTCCGATGTCAATGACGACATCCGGATCTGCGACAATCAGCGCTTCCTTGTTCAGATTGGCCTTCTTGCCATAGAAAGTTCCCAGTACGGGAATGTCTGGATCAAGGCCGCTGTAGTAGGCGGCATCCTCGCTGCTCATCTTTGTGGTCAGTCCTGCAAGCTTTGAGACATCAAAGGTCAGCAGTATGACCTGCGCCATTGAGCCGGAAGGGCAGACTGAATCAATTGCTGCCGGCACTTCCACGACGCGGCCGAGATCGTCAGTGAAGCTCACTGTCTCTTCTGCTGCCGGGGCTGCCATTGTTTCTGCGGCTCCTGCGGCAAAGACAGAGAAGCTCAGAAAGGCAATTAGGATGAAACACAGAATTTTCTTCATTTGCACCTCCTGATATCGAAAATTGAAAAAGCTTTATCAATAATGATTTCAATTGAATCACCGTGCTGTACTGTTTCGTGGCTGAAGACCCGGCCGCGCTGTGTGTAGTTCAGCCGGATGAATCTTTCCTTTTCAGCTTCATCCCTTACCATCTGGTTGAAGAAGAGGTGAGTGTGCCTCACGCTGAAGCTGAGGCCGGATGCCTTTATGAGTTCTTCAACTCTGTCTGACTTTTCCCAGCTGCAGCGGGAATAGTCTGTATGCTCATTCAGCAGATAGACAAAGTGGTCTGTCCTGTCTGTAAAGGCCTTCAGTCCTGCTTCATCTTCAATATGGCCGAAGAAGACAGCAAGTATCGTCTCGCCTGTGAAGGGATATGTGCTGAAATCGGCAAGGGCAAAATCGGAAGACGGAAAATGGCTTTTTGCAAATGAGACAGCCATCTCGTCGCTGTCGAAGCCGCAGACTGAATAGCCCAGTCCTGTCAGCTCGTTTGTCATATAACCTAGGCCGCAGCCTGCCTCAGCAATCTTCTCCGCTTTGTCAAGGCAGGATGAGAGCATGAGTGCAAGCTCTCTGTGAAAAGAGGAGTGCCGGGCGGCCCTGCTGTAAAGCCTGATCTTTTCTTCCGTCCACCACATATCAGAGCTCCGGTATGCAGACATATGTGTCATCGACACGCTTTATCGTGAGGGGAAGGGAGTAGAAGTCAGCAAGTGCAGAGTTCTCTGCAAGCTCAGCCGGGGTGCTGTCGCTTACTATCCTTCCTCTGTCAAGCAGCACTATCCTGTCCGCGTAGTTGAGCGCATCCTGCACATTATGCGTTGAAACGATGGCAAGATAGCCTTCTCTTGTCAGAGACCTTATCAGAGAAAGCGTCCTGATCTGATTGGCCCAGTCAAGGCTGCTTGTCGGTTCATCGAAAAGCAGGATCCTCGCATTCTGGCTTACGGCACGGGCGCAGAGCACAAGCTGTCTCTCACCGCCGGACAGAGAGTCTGTCTTTCTGTCTTTCAGTGCTTCAATGCCAAAGCGCCTGAGCGCCTCGATTGCCGTATTGACTTCTTTTTCACCAGGGCTTGCAAGTGTGGATATCCTGTTCGTGGTTCCCATGAGGACAGCATTCAGGACAGTGTAGGAAAAGCTCTGCGAGCTTTCCTGCGGGATGTAGGCAATCCTTCCGGCTCTCTCTCTTGCGCTCAGCTTCGACAGATCATCCCCGTCAGTCAGAATCTCGCCTTCCTTCTTTCTGAGAGTGCCCAGAAGTGTCCTGAAAAGCGTTGTCTTTCCGGCTCCGTTGCGTCCGAGAAGGCAGATGAACTGTCCTTCATCAGCGCTTAAGGACAGGCCGTCAAGAACCTTGCGCCTGCCGTCGTAGCTGAATGAGAGGTTTCTGATTTCCAGCTTCATGTCTTGCGGCCCTCCCTTATGATGAGATAGAGGAAGAACGGAGAACCGATGAAGCTTGTCAGGATTCCGATAGGAATCTCGCTTGTCGTCAGTATTCTCGACAGCATGTCCGTGAACATCAGGAAGGCTGAGCCGAGCAGGGCAGTGGCCGGGATGCTGAAGCGGTAATCGCAGCCGATGAGCATGCGCACAAGATGAGGAACGATCAGTCCGACCCAGCCAATCATGCCGGCGGCAGCCGTGCTGGCGGAAGTCATCAGCGTGGCGCACAGGATTGCTGTGAGCCTGATGACCTTTGTGTTGATGCCCAGGCTGGAGGCTTCCTCATCGCCTGTGGTGATGACGTTGAGAGGCCATCTTATCAGATAGATGACCACGGCCGGGATGATGATGAAGAAGGCACAGGCAATCAGGTCGCTTGTCCTGGTCGAGTTCAGAGAGCCGATCAGGTAATAGGTTATCTGTGGCAGCACATCATCAGTGTCTGAGACAAGCTTGACATAGCTCAGCATGGAGTTGAAAAGAAAGCTTATCATCATGCCTGTGAGCACAAGAGTCAGCACCTGATTGCCCCGCACCCGGTGAGAGATGAAGACAACAAGGCCGACTGACAGAAGCCCGAAAAGAAAGCTGATTGAGAAAATCGAGGTGTATCCCAGTCCCAGAAGCAGTGCCACGGCAGAACCGAAAGCGGAGCCTGAGGTGCTTCCAAGCACGTCAGGGGAGACCATAGGGTTCTGGAAGATACCCTGATAGACCAGGCCGGAGAGCGAGAGTCCGCAGCCGATGAGGGCTCCGATCAGGACTCTGGGAAGCCTTATTCTGAAGATGACTGTCTCTGCCTGATCAGGCCAGGTCTGGGGAATGTCGGCAATGCGCGAGACAAGCACTTTCACCAGTGTCACAGGATCTACAGGGTAGCGGCCTGAGGCAAAGGAGAGAAAGAACACAAGTATGAAAAGAATGAGGAAGGGAAGGACAGGATGTGCCTGCATGAACTTCCATCTTCCTGTAAACCGTTCGTCTGCCATCAACTTGATGATAGCACAGAAGTTCCCAATATAAAATCAAAAAGTAAATGGGGTTTTCTCAGGCGTAATCAGGGTCAATCTGGAACTCGAAAGTGAAGTCAGGCCATTTCCTGCTCAGACATTCCGTGAGCTTGTTTGACAGTTCATTGTAGTTTCCGACATGGAAGTCGACGACTACGTCAAAATGGACGAGATGGGTGTCGAAGTGGACATGGAAGGCATGCAGCGAGATGACATGGCTGCTGGCTTCCTTCATCGCGGCAAGCACTTCCTGCTTCATCTGCTTCACGTCCTGTCTGTAGTCATTGACTGCATACAGCCCGAATGTCAGATAAATTCCCGTCTCCTTCATGATGTCTTTCGTCGCATCCGTCATTGCGTCAAAGATATCTTCAGCATGCGTGTCTATCGGAACTTCGACGTTGCATGTGCCCAGCGTCCTTTCCGGCCCGTAGCTGTGCAGAATGATGTCATAGCCGCCGTTGAGCGGCGGGTGGCGGGAGATGATCTTTCTTATCTGAGCAACAGTCGCCTTGTCAGGACGTTCGCCCATGATTGAGCTTGCCGTCTCATAAATGCTGGACAGCCCTGAGTAGAGAATAAAGAGGGAGACGATCAGGCCCGCAATTCCGTCAACGGGGAGAGCTGTGAACGGAGAAAGCAGGGCAGAAAGAAGTGTCATTGAGCTTACGAGCACATCTGACATCGCATCCTTTCCCGTTGCCGTGAGCGCATCCGAGTCGACTTTCTTTCCCGCCCTGATGTTGAGTCTTGACAGAAAGACCTTGGCAAGTATTGAAAGTGCAATGAGGATGTAGGCCGTCAGGCTCATGTTCATTGCCGCCGGCTGTCTGATTGACTCTATTGCAGAACTGAGGCACTGCACGCCTGTGATTATGATGAGCAGGGCCACTATGAGGCCGGACAGGTATTCCATCCTTCCATAACCCAGAGGATGCTTTTTTGTCGGTCTCTTCCTGGACAGCGAGTAAAAGCCCATTGTCAGCAGGGCTGATATGCTGTCTCCTGCATTGTTCACGGCATCGTTCATGATTGAGACAGAGCCTGAGAAAAAGCCTACAGCACCCTTGACTGCGACAAGGATGAGGTTTGTAACGATTGACACGCAGGAGGTGCGTGCGATTATCTTCTGTCTGTCTTCTGCTCTGACCATAGCCTGCGATTCTAGTCCTTCAGCCGGCCTGAGTCAATAAATCCTGAGTTTGTTGCATTAAGTCAACTTTTTTGCTGAGAACCAATTATCTTTCCCTGATGAAGCTGAGCACAGCGGTGTAGTACTGAACCAGCACTGCCTTCGGAGAGAGTATTATCTCATGCCTGGATGAGGGTATCATGACAGCCTTCACATTGTCGTTTGCCCGGGCATAGGCCATGAGATCAGCATTGTCGACCAGACTGTCATGCTCTGACATTAAGAGCAGCACAGGGACATCTATCCTGGCTTTTTTCGCTTTTCTTGAAGCTTCCAGCGCCGCGCTGACCCAGGAAACTGTCGGGTTGACTGTCTGAAGCAGGACGTTTTCCTTCCTCACATCATGACAGTACTGCCAGCGCTCCCTGCTCGAGGCAGGACTGGTCCTGAATTTCTCTTCTTCTGTGAAGACTCTGACTGTCTGCTTTCCTTTTCCAAGCCTGCAGGCCAGATGCAGGACAGGTCCCGCGATGAACTGCGCTTTTTTAGCGATTCTGACTGACAGCATCGGGGATGAGAGCACAAGGGCAGAATAAAGGCCGGGATGCCTGGCGGCAAACAGGGCTGCAATGCAGCCTCCCATGCTGTGTCCGAAAAGCAGCAGGGGAAGGCCCTGTGCTGCGGGAACGGCCAGGGTTTCGGTAATCTCAGCAAGATCATTCACATATGTGTCAAAGCTGTCGATATGGACCGCGTCCTTTGCAATTCCCTCAGCCCTGACGCTTCTTCCGTGGCCCCTCTGTTCGTAAATGAGGCAGCTTATGTTCTCTTTGAGCATGCAGTATATGAATTCCCTGTATTTGTACATGCCTTCTGAAAAACCGTGGCAGACTGTCATCAGGGCCCGGGGCTGCTCTGCCTGATACAGCGACCAGTACAGGCCTGTGGGCGTGTATCCTGTCTTTTCCCTTGAGCTCAGCAGCGGACGGGCAAAACGTGCGATTCCCGCCTGAAACTCCCCGTCCTCGAAAATGAGACTGTCAATATCCGATTCCATATGTGAGAGAATGCTAAATGATTTTTGCATCTGTGTACAAGAAAAGAGTGGTGATTGAAAGAGAAAATATTGTACACTTCTGAAAAGAAAAGCCTTTCTTGTTTTGGAGAAACAAATGAACAAAGCACTTGAATATCACTGTCTTGGCGGAGTTGCCGGAAAGGTCTCCGTTGTTCCCACAAAGCCCTGCAGCAGTGCAGAGGATCTTTCATACGCATACACGCCGGGTGTGGCCCAGCCTGTGCTTGAGATTGAAAAGGACAGCAGGAATGCATACAGGTACACGTCAAAGGGAAACCTTGTCGCCGTTATCTCCAACGGAACAGCAATCCTCGGACTTGGAGACAGGGGCGCTCTCGCATCAAAGCCTGTCATGGAGGGAAAGGGCGTCCTCTTTAAGCGTTTTGCAGACATTGATGTCTTTGACATTGAGGTAAATGAAAAGGATCCGGAGCGCTTCATACAGATCGTGAAGGCGATCAGTCCGACTTTCGGAGGCATCAACCTGGAGGACATAAAGGGACCTGAGTGCTTCGAGATCGAGCGCCGTCTCATTGAGGAGTGTGACATCCCCGTATTCCATGATGACCAGCACGGAACAGCCATAATCGCCACAGCCGGACTGATGAATGCCTGTCTGATAACAGGCCGCAGGCTTTCCGATATCCGCGTCGTCGTGAACGGCGCAGGCGCTGCAGGCATCAGCTGTGCCAGAATGTTCGTCTCTGCAGGCGTCAGGAAAGAGAACCTCATCCTGTGCGACAGCAAGGGCGTTGTCAGCAGGAAGCGCGGAAACCTGACTAAGGAAAAGGCAGAGTTCGCGTCAGACACTGATGCCGGGACACTGGCCGATGTGATTAAGGGAGCTGATGTTTTCATGGGCCTTTCTGTGGCTGGCTGCCTCACTCAGGACATGCTGAGGACAATGGCTCTAAACCCGATTGTCTTTGCAATGGCCAATCCTGATCCTGAGATCACATATGAAGATGCCAGAGCGGCCAGGTCAGATGTGATCATGGCAACAGGACGTTCTGACTATCCGAACCAGATCAACAACGTGCTAGGCTTCCCGTTCATTTTCCGCGGCGCGCTTGATGTGAGGGCCTCAAGGATTACAGAACACATGAAGATGGCGGCTGCCATGGCTCTGGCAGAACTTGCCAGGCAGCCGGTTGTGGAGGAAGTGGAGAAGGCCTACAACGGTCAGAAATTCACCTTCGGTCCTGACTACATTGTTCCCAAGCCCTTTGACCCGAGAGTGATTGAGGCAGAGGCAGTGGCTGTCGCAAAGGCCGCAGTAGAAGACGGGGTTGCCCTTGCACCTGTTGAAGACTGGGATGCATACAGAGCCTCGCTCAGGGACAGAATGAAGAAGTACTGGAGCTGAGGCAGGACTGTGCCTGCCTCACAGCTGAAATTGAGTGAAATAAGGCTTGCACTTAATTCTGATTTCGTGTAAAGTCTCACAAGTGTCATGAGAATGACGGATGCGCCCTTAGCTCATCTGGATAGAGCAACTGCCTTCTAAGCAGTAGGTAACAAGTTCGAGTCTTGTAGGGCGTAAAGAAAAGCTGCAGATGATCAGTCGCTGCAGCTTTTCTTTTTTTCCGGAAGGCAGGAGTCTTCTCAGTCTTGAGAGCCTCCCTTGTCCCAGGCAAGGTTGCCGTCCTTGTCCGTGTAGGTATAGGCAATGGCATGGTAGACGACAGGATCCTTGTCCTTCCATCTCCTGTATGCAGCGCTTACACCTGTTGCCATGCCTCTGTTATTGTTGTAATCCTTTCCCCTGTCTGCGAGAATCGAGCGCAGGGAACCCAGAGAGATCTGGATTTTCTTTGAATAGAGCGCGATGGCAAGTTCGCCAATGAAGTCATAGACTTCCTCACTGGTGTTAAGTGTTCCAGCCATTAATGTTTCCTCCGTAATGTTTTTTTTTCTTCTCTTTGTCTTAAGGGTAAGCTTAAATCGGAGGAAATTCAAACGAAAAGTCAGGCTTTTCAGGAAATAAGCGTGATTGTTCCTTTGCCGATGCCTCTTTCTGCTGTCTCATAGCGGTAGACCTGTGTCTGCATCTGGCTGCTGAAGGTCATTCCCATGGAGATGTAGCCCAGTGCGGACAGGCTGATGCGGCTGTCTCCTGTGGCGATCACATTGAGGTGGATGTCAGATGTGGAGAAGGTGTGCTCTCCGTCAGCGGCCCTTGAGCTCGTGTAGGTATAGCTCAGCAGCTCGAATGTGGTGTAGATCCCGATTCTGCAGGAGGTGTTGCGCTCAAGGTTGAACTTGAAGCCGAAGTCGCAGTCGAAGGCAAGAACTGTGGAGTAGACAGTCTGCCTGCTGCCGGTCAGCAGGTTCCTGCTTGACACAATGTGCTCCTCAATCTTTGCTCCGGCCCCGAGGTAGAAATCGAACTGAGGAGAGAAGACATAGCGTACGGCCGGACCGATGAGAAAGGTGATCCTGTACTCGTTCTGCTCAAAAAGATTGTCATCGCTGCTTCCTGTGACGAGATCAAAGCTTTCATCCTCGCCGCTGCTGTCTGTCTGTGTATCTGAGGGCAGCTCAGGATCAGTGAAGATGTTTATCAGCGTGGTGTAGGGCATCTGGAAGCCGAGACGGACAAACAGTCCGTTTGTGTTTTTCTCCCCGACAAAGCCGAAGCCTGTGTAATCAAGTCCGATAGTGGAGCTGTCCATGATGGCAAGTGACTGGCTGACAGTCTCGTAGAAGGTGAAGTCATAGTTTGAGAACAGTGAGGCAGAGAAAAGGCCTGCCGTAAGCTGCAGCAGAAATATGATGAAAATAGCACATCTTGCCAGTGCACGGTTCATGCATCTGATTATTGCAGACAGATGGCGCCTGTTGCAAGGATGGCAGCCTTCTTTGTTTTCAGGATATGGGTATGCTGCTGGCTTGAAGCACAAACCGAGATGATGAAGTCTTTTTGTCTCTTGTCAAAAGTGTTGTGAAACAGGAGGCTCCCCCTGCGCTCATTGCTGAGAAAGAGGGGTGAAGAGTCCGATTATCTGCAAATCATGCTAGTCGTATCTGGCTAGAAAGAAATTAAAAAAAGTTTTTGCATCACATTTCGAGACAAGCGAATCAAAGGATTCGTTCATTCCATCCAGAATGAGCTCGTGAAGAATATGATCAGGAGCGGCTGCGCTCTCATCACCAAGCCTGATATAAGCCTCTCTTATCCCATCTGCTTTGCAGCAATAGGGAATATAAGTTTCTTTAGAGATAAACTACGAAAAAACTGCAAGATATCTAAAAATACGGAGTATGAACATCTCTAAAAGCTTTCCTTATAAAAGCTGCCGCAATAAACCCTGACAGGCTTGTCCTGCAGGATGAATGCGGCAGCAATCATTTCACTTTGCAGATCGCAAATGCCTGACCTCAGTCCCTGCAGATATAAGCGTCCGCTTTCTTTTCCAGAATAGTGTAGGGACACATCATTCTTTTCAGCCTTGAATATGACATTCGTGCTGAATGGCATGCTCCCTGACGATATGACTGTTCCCCTGAGCATTTCTTTGCTGCGCATCAATAAATACTTGTCAAAGTAATCAATTTCTTGTTACTGTAAGGTATTAAGAAGTATACGGTCCTTATCAAGAAGAAATGTACCAAGGCGATAGCCAAGCTGTCTGAGAAAGACCGGTATACTCTGGCGAAACTGATAGACAGTATCGAAGAGCGTGGACCTGTTCAGCCAGGTTTCATGAATTATTCGAAACTGAGCAATACGGAGTATCATTGTCATCTGAGCTATCACTGGGTAGCCTGCTGGCGATGTGAAGATGGGAAATACCTTGTGGAGGTGTACTATGTTGGTAGTCGTGAATCAGCCCCATACTAGCTTCAGGATTGAGGGGGATATTCCTGTCGGTATTCTTGATTATGTTGGCAGGGAATACGGGAAAGAGAACATAGTGGTAATCGATGATGATGGAGACGAGCTTCTCGATCCCCATGAGATGGATTTCTATAAGAAGGCGAAGGCAGAAGAGACTCCTAGAAAGAACATGAGACTCTTCCGCAGGAATCTGAAGATGACGCAGCCTGAACTTGCCGAGAAGCTGGGTACTACCAAGCAGGCGATCTCCAACATGGAGAACGGCATCAGACCCATAAGCAAGAAGACAGCAAAGGAACTTGCTGCCATTTTCAAGGTTTCTGTCAGCAATTTCATCTAGGCTTACGCTTCTTATGGCCCGCAGACACCTTCCAGTTCCGGAATCCTTGTTTTTCTTGCAACTTTTATGAACATCACAAGGCCGTCTCTCATCTGTTCCAGATTGGTGCAGGAAAGAGCATTCTGAAGCATTGTCCTGAGAATATAGGCAGTCTGAAGCTTTTCATTAGTAGACAGGATCTGCTCAAGGCGGCTTGTATTGGTAACTTTCCATTTGCGCTCTCCTTCAGGGATGGAAAGTCCTTTTGACTCGTACCTGTCATACAGTTCCCTGTTGTGTTCCCTTGCCGCCTTGTCTCTGGCTTCCAATGTTGCTCTCGTATTCAACGCTCAAACAGACCAGTGTTCCTGCAAGACTGAAATGCTTGAGCTCTATCCTCCTGGCCAGATGACGGTACGTTCTGCAATCGCATTCTGGGCAGTGTGCATGTTCCTGCCCTGTCATCCTTATATGATGGATCTCGGTTACTCCTCCGGCCTCATTCCTGATGACCTCAATTCCCTGTCCTGTTGGTTCACACTGTGGCAAATAAAGGAAACTTCTGCTATAGTCCACTTAGGCGTTTCTCCTGATGTTAGTGTGGTAACTTCATCTTAGGATTTAGCGCCTTTATTATTCTATCCCAACCCTTATGCTTTTCTCTGTACGGGGTATCTGTCTGCTTCTGTTTTCCAACACTTTTGTGCAAGAGCCACAAAACTGTGCATGAACCATCATAATGGACCTTAATGAAAGAAAAGAAAAACCGGCACACTTGCGCGCCGGTTTCCGTTATCGGGATGAATGGACTCGAACCATCGATATTCTGCTCCCAAAGCAGACGCCATAGCCGCTAGGCGACATCCCGGATACAGGCGGTATTCTTGCCCAAGATGGAAAAAGTGTCAATAGAGGTAGCAAATTTATTCACCAGTCTGTAAGCTTTCAGTCATGGATGCAAAGGCTTTTGAAATTCTTGACAGGCTTTACCCTGAAGACATCAGCTTTCTTGATGAGGCTGATCCGTTCCGCTTCCTCTGTTCGGTTGTGCTTTCTGCCCAGACGCGTGATGACTATGTCAATGCTGTCACTCCGAAACTCTGGGCAAAGTATCCTGAAGCGGCCGATCTTGCCGGCTGTGATCTTGCTGAGCTGGAGGAAATAATCCATCCTCTTGGCTTTTACAGGGCCAAGGCCAGAAACCTTAAATCTCTTGCACAGGAAGTGCAGAAGCTTGGAGGTGTGATCCCCTGTGACATTAATGAGCTTGTGAAGCTGCCGGGCGTGGGCAGAAAGACTGCCAACTGCTATATCAACCATGTGCTGAACGAGCCTGCAGTCATTGTGGACACCCATTTTGCCCGTGTGGCATACAGGCTGGGCTACACTGATCATAAGGATGCTTCTGAAGTTGAAATGGATATCAGGAAGAACTTTCCCCCATCCCAGTGGTCAAGGCTGTCAATGACTCTCAATCTTCACGGCAGGAAATACTGCCATGCCAGAAAGCCTGACTGCGGATCCTGTCCGGTATCAGCCTATTGCAGGAGAGTGTAGCCGTCAGCAGTGGCTTTCAGCATCACGAGGCTGAAAGTCCTGCAGCTGAAAGGTTCCTGTCCTGCAAACACAGGTCTTACAGCAGAGGAAATGTAGAAGCCTGGTCTGTCCCAGTCAGTGCACAGTTCCTGCTGGAGGGAAGAAAGCTGGTCAGAAGCAGGAATCAGGTAGCCGTATGACGTGCTGATTATGCCGGCGGGGTCGATGACAGTCTCCATGCTGATCCGTCTCCTGTCAAATGCCGGCTTCCTGCTCTGGCCCAGGATAATGGCCGGAGGCAGGGTGAAGACAGTCTCATCGCCTGTGGCACAAAAGTGCAGCCTCTGCAGTTTCTCCAGCCTGAGCAGGCTCTGATGATCAGGCATGAGGGCAAGCAGTTTTTCCTTCATATCTGCCAACATACAACAGGAATAGAAAAAGCTCAAAGCCTATTTACAAAGATTCTGCTTTTCTGTTACAGTGTAATCCGTTGTGGCTCTCTGCCTTATCTCAACTGCTCACGGCTGCTGATACAGCCGTTAAGATGGGCCTGCAGCCAAAAAGATAAAAAAATTAGCAAGGGTGATATATCATGGCAAGAAGATGCGAAATTTGCGGAAAGGGTACTGTTTCAGGACAGATTGTTCCACGTAAGGGTAAGCCTAAGAAGCAGGGAGGTGTCGGCCAGCACATTGGTGTGACAAAGAAGAGAGAGTTCAGACCTAATCTTGTCACTATCAAGACACTCATTGACGGAACACCGAAGACAATCAAGATCTGCACACGCTGTCTCAGAAGCGGAAAGATCCAGAAAGTCGTATAAGGCTGACAAGTTAAAATTATTTTCGTTTCTGTAGAAGGGCCCCATTTGCAGGGCTCTTTCTTTTAATAAAGGGGGTGCGAAGAATGCAGACAACCAGAATCCATGCAGTAGAGGGATCCATGATCGCTTCTCTGGAAGGTCTGGAGCAGCTGGCTTCAGTCGTCAGGATGTATGACAATCCCGCCCAGGTGTTTGTCATCTCTCCGCTGAGGGAAGGAAGCCTGAGCTTCACTCCGCTTCTCACCAGTGCTGCGGGCAAGGATGAACGCCTCTGGTCAAGGCTGGAGAAGAGCGAACAGGCCTGGGACAGCTTTGTCTCAGCTTCCGGCACATCTGATCAGATGGAAGAGGTGATGAGGAAGAGTTTCGAGGACATGGAGGATCTTCTGCGTTCCATCTGGATTCTGGAAGATGTCTCAGCAAATACAGAGCGTTTCTTCAGCTGTCTGACCAGTGATTTTCTTGCTCATCTGGCTGCTGCCTGTCTTCAGAAGAAGGGCATAGGTGCCACGGCAATGGAAGTTGAGAAGGCTCTGAGGGCAAAGAGCTTTCCAGCCGGCGTCACTCTTGTCTACGGGGACCTGAGGCAGAACAGCTCTCACCGCTACACCGGAGAGGGCGAAAGCGAGTACACAGCAGCTTTCATTGCTGCAGCCTCATCTTCGGAGCTGACATACTGGAACAGCCGTTCCCTCTTCTGTTCAGCCAGCAAGCGCGACATCCCGTCTGCAAAGGTCATTGAGTACCTTACTTATGCAGAGGCGACAGAGCTGAGCTTTTTCGGCGCTCCAATTGTCCATCCGCATGCTTTCATTCCTGCCCAGAGCCAGTCAATCGAGATTGAGCTGCGCTGGTGGCATGAGTACAGGAACAAGGGAACACTGATCACAAGCACCCTGCCGGCAAAGGACAGGCGCTATCCTGTAAAGGCTTTTTCTGTGATGAGGAATGTGGCTCTCATCAACATAGAAGGCGCCGGCATGTCGGGCGTTCCCGGTATTTCCTCAAGACTTTTCAACGCGCTGAGGGAAGAGGGCATTTCCGTCATCCTGATTTCTCAGGTGTCGAGCGAATACTCAATCTGTTTTGCAGTTCCCTCCGCCCAGATGACAAGCGCGGCTGCCTGCGCGCGTCATGAATTTGCTAATGAGCTTGCAAGCCACCAGATCGCTTCAATCTCGGCGATGGCATCGATGGCGATCATCGCTGCAGTCGGCGAATACATGACAGGTCAGGTCGGCGTTTCAGGCAAGTTCTTCTCTGCCCTGGCCCGTGCCGGCGTCAACGTCACTGCAATTGCCCAGGGTTCATCAGAAAGAAACATATCAGCTGTCATCAGCGACAGTGACAGCAGGAAGGCTCTCAGTGCGCTGCATTCAGCCTTCTTCCTCTCATCACAGACTCTTTCAGTCGGGCTTTTCGGGCCCGGAAACATCGGCGGCACGCTGCTTGACCAGCTGTCGCAGGAGCAGGACAGACTGAAAAAGCAGTTTGATCTTGATATCAGGGTGAGGGGAATTGCAAACTCATCCCGCATGCTGCTTTCAGAAGAAGGCATTGACCTGTCCTGCTGGAGAGATGCCTTTGCTGTCTCCTCCGTTCCTCTTGACAGGGAAGCCTTCCTCAGCCATGTGGGTGCTCCCTATTATCCTCATGCTGTGCTGATTGACTGCACGACAAGCAATGAGCTTGCGATGCAGTATGCCGGCTGGCTCAGGCATTTCCATGTGATAACTCCGAACAAAAAGGCCTGCACTGCAAGTTATGAGTACTACACGAAGCTGATGGAGACAAGCAGGGAAAGCGGAAAGAGATTCCTGTATGAGACCACAGTCGGAGCAGGGCTTCCGATCATCAACACGCTCAACGACCTCATCCAGACCGGTGACGAAGTCCTCAAAATCGAAGGCATTGTCTCCGGTACTCTTGCCTGGCTTTTCAGTCAGTATGACGGCAGCGTTCCGTTCAGCCAGCTGGTGCTCCAGGCAAAGAACATGGGTTATACAGAGCCGGATCCGAGAGATGACCTGTCAGGAATGGACGTTGCCAGAAAGACAGTCATCCTTGCCCGCGAGATTGGAAGCAGGGTGGAGCTGAAGGACATGACAATTGAGTCTGTCGTTCCGCAGCATCTGCAGTCTGTCTCAAAGGAAGAGTTCCTCTCGCGCGTGAGTGAGATGGATGATGAGATGCTCGAGCGCTACAACAGGGCGAAGAAAGCCGGAAAGGTTCTCCGCTACATCGGCTGCGTGGACGGCGGCAGGTGCACTGTTTCCCTTGCTGAGCTTGACAAGGCGCATCCATTTGCTCAGGCCGGAGGCACGGACAACATCATCGCATTCACCACTTCCCGCTATCATGAGAAACAGCCTCTTGTGATCAAGGGGCCGGGTGCGGGGCCGGATGTCACAGCAGGCGGCGTGTTCAGTGATCTGATCCGTCTTTCCGTCTATCTTGGCGCAGGCCTGATCTGAGGAGGTTTTATTATGTATTTCTATTCGACACGTGATACCGGAAGAGTCGTGAGACTGTCAGCAAGCCAGGCCATACTCAAGGGCCTTGCAGCCGACGGAGGGCTTTTCGTTCCTTCCTCTCTTCCAGCTCTTGCGCGCGGTCTTGATTCTGACATGCCGTACGGACAGTTTGCGGCCTCTGTGCTGGAGCCTTTTTTCAAAGATGACGAGCTTGAGGACTCGCTTGAGGAAATCTGCTCATCTGCTTTCAGTTTCCCAATAGTCATAAAAGATCTGTCTCATGCCTCTGTGCTTGAGCTTTTTCACGGTCCCACATCCGCATTCAAGGATTTCGGAGCGCGCTTTCTTGCCTACAGCATGGAAAGACTGCTTGTGAGAAGCGGGAAGAAACTGTGCATCCTGGTCGCGACAAGCGGAGATACAGGAGGCGCTGTGGCTTCTGCTTTCTACAAGAGGAAGAACCTTTCCGTGAAGGTTCTTTTCCCGAAGGGAAGGGTGGCCGAGCGGCAGAGAAAGCAGCTGACATGCTGGGATGACAATGTGGAGAGCTTTGAAGTCGACGGCTCATTTGATGACTGCCAGAGAATGGTCAAGAGCGCTTTTGTGGATCACGAGTACTCATCCTCACTGTCTTCTGCCAACTCAATCAATCTTGGCCGCCTGCTTCCTCAGATGGTCTATTATGTCTATGCAAGCATGCGCTATGTGAAGGAGAAAGGGAAAAAGCCCGTCATCATAGTTCCCTCCGGCAATGTCGGCAATTCAACCGGAGCTTACTGGGCAATGGAGATGGGAGCACCCATCGAGCGCATAGTGCTGGCAGTGAACGCGAACAGGACAATCCCTGATTACCTTGAAAGCGGCCAGTACAGGCCGAGAGCGTCTGTGAAGACACTTGCAAATGCGATGGATGTTGGAGCTCCCAGCAACATGGAACGCCTTTTCAATCTCTATCCGGACATTGAGACCATAAGAGCTCATCTGTCAAGCTGGTCTGTCAGCGATGACGAGATTGTCAGCACAATCAGGCGGGTCTGGGATGAGGACGGCTACGTCATGTGCCCTCATACAGCCTGCGGCGAGTATGTGAGAAAGACTCAGCTTGACGGGCTGGACAACGTTCTGCTGGTCTCAACAGCCCATCCTGCCAAGTTCGATACAATAGTGGAGCCGATCATAGGCCAGAAGGTTCCTGTTCCTGCAGCACTGGCTGAGCTGCTTGGCAAAGAGTCGCACTGCAGGGAAATTTCTGCCGACTACCATGAACTCTTTTAAAAAAAACGATCCCTGAAGCAAAAGATCTTCAGGGATTTTTTTTTCAGCGTTTGTGATGTGACAGCTTGAGCCACTTGAACTTGAGTTCGTGATGCCTGTCGCTTAGCCATGAGCCTTTCTTGTAATAGACAAAGAAGAGCAGGCTTGTCACGATCCAGGTCACAGGGTAGGCGGCAAGAACTGCGAAGATGCTGTTCCATACTGAGGTTGCAGCTTCGATCCAGACAATTCTCAGCAGACAGACTCCCGTGATGCTGATGACTGTCGGTATGAGAGACTTTCCGGCTCCCCTGATTGCTCCTGACAGGACCTCGATTGCGATGTACGTGATCCAGGTAGGCGCGATGAACAGGAGCATCTGCATTCCGATATCGATTACAGCGCTGTCGCTGGTGAACAGCATGTAGGCATAGCGGCCGAAGAAGCAGAAGAGCAGTGTGATGAGTATTGTGACGACACCTGACATCCCGAGAGTCTGGTTGACGCCTTTTTTCACCCTGTCAAACTTGCCTGCTCCGTAGTTCTGTCCGACAAAGGTCGTCATGGCAATGCCGAAGGCGTTGATGATCATCCAGAATATCGCATCAATCTTGCCGTATGCAGACCAGGCGGCGGCTGTGTCTGTTCCAAACGAGTTGATATTTGTCTGGATTATCAGGTTGCTTATTGTGTACATGATTGACTGGATTCCTGCCGGAATTCCGATTCTCATCGTGTCGACAAACTCAGACTTCGAGAATGCGATCTTCCTGAATGAGAGTCTGTATGCCGGATCGAGCTTTCTCAGCCAGATGAGTGAGAGCACGACTGAAATCAGCTGCGAGAGCACTGTCGCAATGGCTGCACCTTCAACTCCCATTCCGATGAAGCCGACGAAAAGGACGTCAAGGACAATGTTAGTGCCGCAGCCGGCAATAAGGAAGTACAGCGGGTGACGGCTGTCTCCGAGAGCACGGAAGATACCTGAGGCCATGTTGTAAACGACAAGCGTCAGCGAGCCTGCGAAATATATCTTCATATATAAGGAGGCGAGGGGCACGACATCTTCCGGAGTGTCGATGAGTGCAAGCGAGAAATCAGTCATGGCAAAGCCCACAACTGATATTATGATTCCTCCGACTATGGACAGCGCGATTGCCGTGTGGATGGCTCTGGACACTCTGTCCAGCTTGCCCGAGCCGAAGCGCTGACTGATGACGACAGAGGCACCTGATGAAAGGCCCGTGAAGAATCCGATCAGCAGGTTGATGATGGTCGAGGTTCCTCCGCCTACAGCGGCAAGGGCCTGTTTGCCCAGAAACTGACCTACAACAATTGCGTCAACTGTGTTGTACAGCTGCTGGAAGAAGGTGCCCAGCAAAATAGGGAAGAAGAAGCTGAGAATGCCTTTCCAGATAACGCCGTCAAGTATTTTATTTGTCTTAGTTAATTCAGCCACGACTCAGCATATTATTAAACTTTTGATTAAAAGAACAGTGCCTATTGCCAAAGTTTCACATAAGTAGTATATTCCAATTAGTTAGCATTGGCTAACTAAGGAAGAATATGGGCAACATTATCGTAATTGCAATTGTCGTTCTGCTTATGGCCCTGGCAATACGCTACATGGTCAGAAACAGAAATAAAGGCTGTGCCGGATGCTCAGACTCTTCATGCTGCTCACACTGTCATGTGGCAGAGAAGATGATCAGGGACATCAATGCACAGATCAATAAAGACTGACTTCCATTTCATGCGCGTTAGTTCAGAGGGGGCATACAGCTCCCTCTGATACTTTTTTAGACAATGAAGTGGCGTTTTGTAAGATAAAAAATTGTAAAAATGCCATACAAAACAAAGATAAAAGACATTTTTTAATAAAATTGTTCAGAAACGCATTTACACATCATTGTTTTTCCTGATAAGCTCGGCTCAGCTGGTAGGTGAATGATAATGAAATCCATGTTGAGAAAACTGCTGCTTATTAGTTTTGCTTCATTGCTCCTGGCATGCAGCTGTACGCTGACGCCGGAAGATAAGATATATAGTGATCTGACTGAAAAGCTGACTTCAGTAGATACACCTGAAAACATCATTATTTCTAACAATCACGATGATTCTAAAATTACGCTCAGCTGGGATCCTGTTGAGAACGCTACTTACTATGTTGTTGAATACCAGAGAACAAGAGATTACTTAGGTTCCCCAGATCTAGAGAGCTATTATGTAAATACCAATTCGTTTACACTGAATGTTGACAGCAGTTCAGCAATCGACAAGCGTTATATTTTCAGAGTCAAGGCAATATGCATTGAACGCAACAGCCGCGGCGAAGAAACAAACAGGATCGAGTCGGATTATACGGATTATCAGGAAGGCGTCGTTGCAGATTATATCAGCGTCTCTTATCTCAAGCAGGATAATAAACTGACAGCAATCAGCTCTTCTTCACTTGTAAACTCAATTTTCAATAATGGAAATCTGGCAGAAACTGAAGTCCGCTATTACATTACGGACAATTTGAGCAATGGCCAGATTACAGAGTCAACTCCGTCAATTGATCTTGATAACTATCAGCTCAGCCCGAATGTTGAATATAACTTTACTGCAGCGCTGTTTGCTGATGGTTCTGTGACAGCAACATATGAGTTTTCTGTCAGCGGAGACGTCAACTATACTCCTCCGACAGTGACAAACCTGACTGCTGGGAATAACCTGAAATCATCAATCAGGCTCGCATGGGATGCAATGACTGAAGGTGCCGGTGTGGATGGTACTATTGCGTATGCAATCCAGAAAAAGCTTTCAACAGAAAGTACCTGGTCTTATATTATGCAGACTTCCGGTGAGGAGCAGACTCTGCTTTTACTTACAGAGCCTTCATATGAAGACTCTGATGTCCAGAATGATGCAGATTATGATTATCGGGTAGTGACAGTTTATCAGATGACTGATGGATCTCTTGTTGCTGAATCAGAAAACACTGCAGCAACTGTTTTAAATTGTCATGCTACAGATACAAAACCAGTCAGCTTTACAGCATCTGTCATAGCTGATTCGATAAATGATTATGAAGATGGGACTTTCAACGCGCAGGTCAAGCTTGAATGGGTTCCCAGAAGTGAAGATTATCTGTCAGACAGCCTTGAAATTGAAATATACAGGGTAACTGACGGCGTTAAAGCTGAAAATCCGATCAGCTCGGAAAATTTCAATGGAAACAGTGTTGTTGATACTATAGAGCTGAGCGTAGAGGAGCACTGGATCGCTCACTCTTATTATTACACTATTCAATATACATACAATGATACAGCACTTACCAGTGAGCCGATAAGTGCAAGCAATAGTGAAAATACTGCTTTTGTATATACTGTGCCTGGAACAATTAAAACAGTTAATTTCATCTCAGATTTCTCTGTCACTGACATCAATAGTCCGTTGGCTGACAAAGTTGAAATAAGCTGGACTGCATCTGTGCCAGCGGATTTGAATTTGTCTCTGGATAATGTATATCTCACATTGACAAGACGAGATGTTTCATCTGTTAATACAGAAACTCTTTTAGAAGATAAGCCTGCTTCCTCTGCAGGATCACCTTATACAGATACGACAGCAACTCCTGGAGTCACATATGAGTATCATCTGAGTGCAGAATACAGAGATGGTTCAAGTCCGTATAACGGACAAGTTTATTCACCTGATCCTCTTAAGGGAATGATTCTGCCTGCTCCGAGTAACTTAGCAGCAACAGAAAATGATAATGCAGATAACATAGATATTTCCTGGAATCCAGTTGAAAAAGCATCAGGATATGTTATCAGCTACAAACCTGTAAGTTCTGCTGATGACTTTGTTTCTACGGATGTGATTTCTGCTGAACAAACGTCTTATACACTGACAACTGAGGATGTTACACCCGGAAAGCGATATGAAATATATATTCAGGCTGTCGATATTAATGGCAATAAGACGGGACAGTCGGAAACTGTTTACGGATCTATTCTTGGAGCGCTTGAACTGTCTGTCGAGAATGGAGCTGATTATATCACTGTCCGCTGGGAGGGCGGCAATAACATCATCCAGTATTTGCTGGTGATTTCAAATGAAGATAATTCTGATTCTTATACAGTCAACCTTGGCAGTGATGTCACAGAGTATACGCTGAGTGCTGACAGCCTACCAGATGAAGTTGAAGGTCTGTATGAATATCCTCTTTCAGAGAAGTACTATTTTGCAGTTTTGCCAAATGGTGAAGGTGACTCAGCTAAATACAGATATGAAGGCAGCTGGATCAGAGCTCCAAAAAAAATCATAGCAACCAAGGCTGAATCAGCTGTGATAACGACTGTTGAATGGGAATCTGTCTCAAATGCTGATGGATATAATGTTTATCGTAAAGAATATAACAATCCTAATAGTGACTGGATGTTTGTTAGTTATACTACTGATAATCAGTTGTCTGTTGTAGACAGAAATACTGGTGATAATCCAACAAATAGTTATTATGAGTATACTGTTGCAACTGTGATTGGGGCTGCAGAAGGCATAAAACAAGACAAATTCTATAAAGCAACTGATAATATAGAAGGGTTAAATGACAACATAGGTTTCCCATTGTATCATCCTGAGCGATTCAGCGTTTCGAATGTGGAATATGATGGTGAATATTATTTAATGGTCTCATTTTTAAAGAATCCATATGCAACAAGCTATGTCATATCTTCATCTTTGAGAGAAACTCCAGCAGAAATTTTTGTCGAAAACATTAGTGAGGTTTCTGATGTTGATGGTGTACAGATAGGTGATTGTATTGCCTATGAGAATAATGGATTAATCACTGCATATATAATTCGTCCTACAATAAGGACAAGTGTGTATTTTGATGTTTCTCTTGCTTCAAGAAATAGCATTATCGCATCTGAGACAGATAACACTTCTGATGAAATATTTAACAACTCAATTATGCCTTCAGCTTTAAGAAATGACGAAATGATTAATCTTTCTAACCATATATTAAGTAGTGCAATTGCATATCCTACTGAAGAGTTTGGAGGAGACTGGTGGCATGATGGTTTTCCATTTTGGGGTGATCCTTGGGCTTCTGAACCTCAATTATTCCGCAATGGAACAATTGAAGCTGCATATGCTATAGGCGGGGCTAACAGCGATGCATTATGTGCATATATAGATCTGAAAGGATATGTGTATGACGGTTTAAAAATAACAGGTAGATTATATTTTGGGTTTAATTATAGTTTTGGAGGCGGAACTGAGGATGGTTTTTTGGGTGATGATCCAATTGACTATATTCATTCTTCAGATGATGGTGTTGAAGTTGTTCTTCCTCATAATTTTGGTACGGTTACAGTTAAATATAACGATGTTAAAGCCGATAATTCAGATGGATCATACGATTTAAGAATAGGAGATGAAACTGGGTACGAAAATGTTGGTGTTGATGAGGTGCGAGTGAATCCTGTATGAGAAAATATTTCCCTGTAGTTTTTTTTGCATTGGTATTATTAGTTTCCTGTAACGCAGATATCCTCATGAACAATGGAGAGATTCGAATTCCAGATTCATCAGGAAACTCTTCGGATAATGGCGGGGGCAGCGGTCCTGATCCTGTAGAACTAACAGCTCCTACAGGAATAAATGCTACCAAGAGTTATTTCAGTGACAGTATCCGAATTTCCTGGTCTGCTGTAAACGGTGCAGATTATTATACAATTGAAAAAACAGCTCATGATTCAGAAGCTTTGACAGGATTAGAAACCTGGCAGCAGATTCAGTCTTCTGTAAACGGTACAAATTTCCTAGATGACTCATCAGAGCTTTCTGCAAATACTTATTACAGTTACAGAATAACGGCACATACGTATGAAGGAATAAGCAGTCCTGCTTCTGCTACAGCAACAGGCACTATTCTTGCATCTCCAAATACTATCACAGCGACTCAGGGATCAAGTGAGACCGGAATAACGGTTGAATGGACTCAGATGCCATATGTCAATTCCTACATTGTCTACAAGTCTGCCAATGGTACAATCACTGGTGCTGACAGTGAGAGAGTTGCTGTTGTTGGATCAACTGGTTCTGGAAGTATCAGCTATACATATTCCATTGATCAGGATAGGGAAGCAGGTGATGAATTAACTTTTGCTGTGCAATCAGTTGGAGAAACAGGAGAAAGGGCGGCTCTCAGCAATACAGCTACTGGGTATACCCTTATTCCTGGAGCTCCTGTTAAGCCTGAAATAACCAGCATTACAAAAGGGTCATCAACTAATTCTATTACAATTAAGTTTGTTTCTTCTGTATCTGATGTCGACTTTGTTATCAGAAAATCATATGCAGGCGGTTCTGAGGAAGTTGTCGTTGATACTTCCCTTGATCAATGGAACAAACTTACACAGATTTCTGACAATACTTACCAGTTTGTCGATACAAGTGTAATCAGGAATGTTGAATACAGATACTCTGTTACGACAAAAAATGATATAGGATTGTCAGAGGCGTCATCATCCACAGCATATTTGCTCTCTCCTGTTTCAAATGTTGTTCTTACTGCTGTAAACAGTGATACTCAGTTTGGGTATATTCTTACATATAAACTGCCTGTCGGTGCTGATGATGAGGAAAGAATCAATTCTTATAAGTACGTAATTACACAGAACTTTAAAGGCGGGTCTTCAACTGAAATTGAGTATGAAGAAGCTGTAATTGATCAATATACAACAATATATTACGAGTTTGACAAAAATATAACCAAGGCCGAAGAACTTAATGAGCTTCGAAGCATATCAATAACTGTTGAGACTGATAACTTGAGCTCAAGTTCTGTTACGTCTAATCTTGTGCCTTTCATTCCAGATCCTATAACATCTATATCGGCAACAAGCAATAATAAGCCGGCAGAAAATGACCAGCCTAACCGATACAATGTCTATCCTGTTCATGTTAAGTGGGAGACAGCATCAGATGATTCCTCATTCACGCTTTACCGAATGGATGAAGACGGCAATACTGTCAGTTTCCAGGCAAGCGGAAGAGAATATACTGATGAAACAACGCAGCCATTGATTCTTTATGAATACTGGATTGACGCGACAGATGACCTTGGAAGAACATATGGAGAACCTCATGCAAAAAATGCTTATGGTTCTATAACGCTTGAAGCTTATAAAGTCATGTTTGAATCACTGTCTCTCAAACCATGGGAGGTTCAGGATTATCTGCCTTCAGAGTACAGGTCATGGTGGAAGAATACAGAAATTGCAAAAAAAATTGAGAAAGGTAATTCGTCCAGTATAGGAGAACAGACTGAAGCGCTTGGAAGTGCTAGTGCGAGTGACCACTACCATGGAGGTGTTGTAAACTACTCCGCCGGACTGGATGGTTTGACAAATGCTGATATTATTTTCACGTATACAAATTTTGGAGAGAATAAGAACTGGGTCATGAATGGTCACTATAGAATGGATGTAAATGCTCAAGGAAATGGTTCGGCCTCCAGTGATACTAATGGTTTTGATGTAACAGGAATGTATCCTGGACATTTTGATCTTGGTACAATTATTGTTGAGTCAAAAGGGTTCAAAGGTCAGTATTATGTAACATATGAGTATAGCGATGGAGAAGGAATAATACAGGAAGGTTATATCGAAGCATGAAAAAATTGTTGCAATCTGCTATCTTAATTTTAATCTCTTTGCTTTTCTTGACAGGATGTGATGAAGTCAACACTATTGTTGATCTGATACCGTCGTTCGATGAGAACCTTCCAAATGTGTTTTCAGGTATTTATACATATTATGAGAATGAGGCTGATTTCGGCTATACTGAATATATTGAGTTTGATCCTGTTGAGAAGACTTTCACATATGATACAAGTGAGGCTGGTGTTGAGCCGCGCAATGGAAAATACGAATATACATACTCTGATTTTCAGATTACACAGTGCAACGGTTATCTGACGCTGAATTTTGATGATGGTGAAGTGATCACATACGGTTTCCTTTTTGAGTCGACTGCTATTGAGGGGCCGACACGATTAACGCTCCGTCTCGGAGGCGAAGATACTGTTTTTGAATTCAGGTATTAAAGGGGGGATGTCTTATGAAAAGGTTGTTCAAGTTTTTCTTTGTTAGTCTCATCCTTCTTTGTTCATGCCTTCAGCTTTTTGCTGCAGGCAATGCTTCAGCATCCAGCACTGCAGCTTCAACACTGAACCCTGCAGATGTCAAGCTTGATGGTGTTCTGACTGCAGAGGAAGTAAATGCCCTGACAAACAACAGGATGAGCTATGATCCAGAGAATTATGATTATACGTTTGGACTGATTCCTCCTCGCGACCTTGATATCCATTTCACAACACATATTTACGTTGAGACTGCCATGATTCACGGTTTCCCTGCTCTTGGGGGAACCTGGGATATAGGAATTGGTGTTGATACTGTTACTATTTCTCTGTATGCCCGCTTCCTTCATTTTTTCAGGCCGATGGGATCTGATACGGGAAACCTGTATATCGGGGAAGAAATGTCTGAAGTAGGGCTGTCCTTTAAAGTAAGGGCTTATGAACTTGGGCGTTTCAATGTAAATCTTGGAATCAATACAGGCTGGTATCAGCAGTGGCTGATGCACTATGCAAGCAACAACACTTACAACATGGTAAACAATGGCGTTATGCTTCGCCCTGAAGCTTCAATTGGCTGGAACTGGCTTGGAAGATGGAACATAGAACTTGGTTTTTTCTATCAGACTCCGCTTTATCCCGCATATGAAGGATATCAGGCCTGGGGTGTGTTCGTTAAGATTGCCTGATTACTGGACAGAAACTGAGATGCTCAGTTGTATGCTGAGAGTGAAGATCCTGATGCTGGCCAGATAAAGATAGCACAGCATCTTGGTTCAGATATCCAGCTATCATGTTGCCGCATACCAGCATAATACATTGCGTGAATTTCGTTCTCTGCCATCGTAAAATTCGCAGTCAGCCGAATGTGAGATTCGGAATTTCCTTGCAGCCTGCGAGATTGGATGACCCTGCTCTTTGAAGCGGATGATATCGATCTTCTTTTCTAGTGTGTGATGCTTTCTCATCCTCGTATTTCTTTCTGTCATCTTTGTATCATCACTTTTTTTGACGGAAGAAAACAGCTGTACAAAAACAGCATCAAATCTGACATTAATTTTAAGGGGTATGGGAGAGTATCTCACTCACATTGTAGTATAATATTTCACGAGTTCCTCAAACTGGATGAAAGAGTGGAGTTAAGACGATGTTCTCAATGGAGCTAATTAATGAATGCAAGGCAAGAAAGGACGCTGTCTCTGAAAAAAAGCCACTCTCTGATCCTTTCACACTCAGTCAGATTAAGGATTTTTACAGAGTGCACAATGTCTGGAGTTCAAATGCAATTGAAGGCAACACCCTTACAGAAGAGGAGACTGCAATAATTCTCCGTGATGGCATAACTGTAGGCCAGCATACCCTTGGAGAGATGTTTGAAGCCATCGGAGGTGGCAAAGCCTATGACTTCATGTTCACCCTTCTAGAATCGGAAGCAGTAACACAAGATGATATACTTCACTTCCATGAGCTTGTAACATTCGGTCAGCCTGAACTGCAGTCAGGAAAGCTTAGAGATGTTGATGTGATCATTACTGGCCTCGATGAGAACCTGCCTCCATATCAGGATGTTCCTGTATTGTTTGAGGAATTTGCAAAGTGGTTGTCTGAATCTGAAAACAAGGAAGAGATCATTGTTTTTGCAGCGGAAGCTCATGCAAGGCTGGTATCGATACATCCATGTATTCCGGCAATAAAAATGGATAAGGAGTCCGAAAAAAATGGATAACTTGTCCACAAGAATCGGACATAGCAAAATGAAAAGCAATCCGGAGAAATCGGATAGCCTCACCGACAGGAATGGATAATACGATAGGATTGGATACGGCTCGTAAGGGCCGTTATTTCATTCTATTGGAGGTAGTCTATGATAAAGGACTACAGACAGCTTATGCTTCTGTCGAAACGAGGACTCTCTATAAGGCAGACAGCCAGGATGGCTGGATGCAAATGGGAGACAGTACGGGATGCGCTGGAGCGCATGAAGGAAGCCTATGGTTCTCTTGATGCCATACCGCAGGAGGCTACATCGGAAGACATAAGGGAAATGATCCGTGCGATGCAGGAAAAGCCTGATGGAAGGTATCTTCAGATTGACTGTGACGGGATTCTTGAAGGCCGCCGACATGGGATGTCGATGGACAAGCTGTGGGCAGGCTATGCCAAGGAGGCTCAAAAGCTTGGGAAGGCCGCATACAGGAGATCCAGGTTCTGCGAGATCGTTGCCGATCATGCGTCGAAGCATGGGATAGCGGTAAGCATTGAGAAGATCCCTGGGATAAGATGCGAGGTGGACTGGATCGGAGACAAGGCACACATCATAGATGTGGATACAGGAGAATTGATTGCTGTCCATATATTTGTGATGGCTCTTCCCTACAGCGGCTATTTCTACTGTGAGGGCTTCTTTGATGAGAGGATGGATTCATGGCTGACCGGGCATATGCATGGCTTCGAGTTCTTCGGCGGTGTTCCGGTTGTACTTGTTCCTGATAACTGCAAGACAGCAGTGAGCGAAGGACGGAAGAGATTCCATGATGAGGTGATTCTCAACAGGAAGTACAGCGACTTCGCTGATTATTACGGCACTGCCATCCGCCCTGCACGCATCCGGCATCCGAAGGACAAGAGCGTGGTTGAGCGCTCTGTGAGGATAATAGAGGATGACCTGATGCCTGAGATGGAAAGGCTCGACATCTATTCCATTGGTGAATTCAACACCATACTCAGGAAAAAGCTGGCAAGGAGGCTGGCAAAGCCATTCTCCAAACGCTATGGTTCACGCACCTCGATATTCGAGGAAGAGGAGAAGAAAACACTGCTTCCGCTCCCTGTCGCAAGATACCACTCATACACCGAGAGGGAAGCAGCTGTCGGCCGGGATGGGTACATACAGTACTCATGCGCCTTCTACAGTGTACCGCCACAGTACATAAAGAAGAAAGTGATTGCCAGGAGCTATGAGGGAAGGCTTTACATCTATGATAATCATCGAACGTTGATTGCTGAACATCCTGTTGCTTCACGCAAGTGGCAGAGGGTAACGGACCCGGAACATCAGAGATACGATCTTGCACTCTACGGTGGCTATTCGAAGACAGAATTCGACAATACAGCACGTTCCATAGGTTCCAGCATGTATGAATGGGTACAGCAAGTGAAGGGAATGTGGGAGTGCGAAGCTGATTCATACAGGACACTTCTCGGTGTCTTCTCTTGGATAAAGCGGTTCCCTGCGGATATTGCTGAATCCGCAGCCAGACAGGCATTGCACTCAGGCATATTCAGCGTCAGGGGATTCAAGGCAATAGTCTCCAGATGCATCGCAGACAGAGATAAGGCAAGACAGGAGAAACAGGATCTCAACAACATCTACATCGCACATGGGGAGGATGGCAATGGATACTAAGGATAACATACTCTCAATCTGTGATTCGCTTTATGTACTTGGACAGCAGAAGGCTGCTGAGGACATCCGCATGATAGCAGAGAAAGGCCGTCCGTCACTTGAGGATCTTTCATCATGCCTTCGTGATCATGCTGCCAGATTCTCGAATGAGAGATTCGAGCGCTATGCCAGGCGAGCCAAGATAGGAAACCTCTGCTCCTTTGATGACATCATCGATTCTCCTGACCGCAAGCTGGACATGGAATACATCTGTGAGCTGAATTCACTGGATTTCATACGCAATGGATTCAATCTCGTGATCTGGGGGCCTCCAGGAACAGGGAAGTCATGGATTGCGAGAATGATTGCCACATCGGCATGTGCTGCCGGCCTTCGTACGAGATGGACATCGTTCCCTGTACTTTACGACCAGCTGCTACGGATTTACAGGAACACTGATGGTCAGACTCTTGAAAGCAAGATCATGTATTATTCGAGATTTGACCTTCTCTGCATAGATGAATTTCCGAATGTTTCTGAGATGGATCCTTTTCTTGTACACCAGATATTCAATACGTTCTCCGAAAGAGGGCATTCCATACTGCTTTGCATGCAGTGCCAGCCGGAGAAGATGGAGGAACTGTTCTCGATAACAAGCATAGGACAGTCAATAAAGGGCCGGATTCTTCAGAGAGCTAAGAGGCTCCATCTAAGTGGTTCTGATCTTCGCCTGACAGACATCTCTTAAGGATTTCTACGATTCCTGCGGATAGGTTCTCCGAATTGCAACGGACAACCTATCCGTTTTCAAGCGGACACGCTCTCCTTTTTAGGCGGAAGAAAACA
>CALXRC010000028.1 GCA_944390865.1 uncultured Spirochaetales bacterium
AGAGAATGCGGCAAAGACTGAACTTACAGCCAAGATTGCAACTAAGAGAATTGCAATTGTCTTTTTCATAATTCCTCCATAAAATTCGGGTGTGACTCACAAGAATCACTGTATCCCCTTTTTTATCGTAATTTGTACACAATTCTAGTTTCAGACTGTGTAACTGTCAAGATAAATTCATAAATACTACAAAGGTTACACATATTTTGTACAAATTTTATAGAATTTTTGGCCGTATTGTGTTTTACTGGTCTTAAAGTCGGATTTTCTTTACTGTAAGTCAAAAATTTTCAGGATAATTTAATAAAACCTATACAATAAAAAACGTTTTTCAGCGAAAAAAGTTTTAGTTTTCAGTTCTTGACCCTGTTGACAACATTACATTTTTGTAAGAGCTTTGCAGTTTTTGTGATTCGCATGAACATTTTTCATGCATTTTATGTAGTTGATATGAAGGCTGAAATCTTCCCCGTCAGAACTCCGGGTGCAGAGAAAAGTGCAAAAAGGAAGCGGAACAGTCACCCTGCTCCGCTTTCAAGAATATCCTTAAATAATATTACAGGACATTGAAGGCATCACGGCCTGCATAGCGGGCACTGTCTCCAAGCAGCTCCTCAATCCTCATCAGCTGGTTATACTTGGCAAGACGGTCAGAGCGGCTCATTGAGCCTGTCTTGATCTCGCCTGTCTCCAGTGCGACCACAAGGTCTGCTATTGTGCAGTCTTCAGTCTCTCCTGAGCGGTGGGAGACAATGGCTGTGTAGCCGTTTCGCTTTGCAAGGTCGATTGCCTCAAAAGTCTCTGTAAGAGTGCCTATCTGGTTGACTTTGATCAGAATTGAGTTGGCAACTCCCCTTTCCAGGCCCATTTTCAGTCTTTCTGTGTTGGTTACAAACAGATCGTCACCAACCAGCTGGACTCTGTCTCCGAGGCGGTCTGTCAGCAGCTTCCAGCCTTCCCAGTCGTCCTCTGCCATGCCGTCTTCAATGGAAATAATAGGATACTTGTCAACCCAGGAAGCCCACAGGTCCACCATCTGCTGGGAAGTGAGCTTCTCATGCGTGGTCCACTTGAGCTCATACAGACCAGTCTTCTCATCGTAAAGCTCAGATGCGGCAGGATCCAGGGCAATCATGAAGTCTCCGTCGCGGCCTGTAGTGTATCCGGCCTTATTGATTGCTTCGATGATGACTTCCAGCGCTTCCTCATTCGACTGGAGATCAGGAGCAAAGCCGCCTTCATCGCCGACTGCAGTGTTGTATCCTCTGGACTTCAGCACTGACTTGAGGTTGTGGAACACCTCTGCCGTCATTCTCACAGCCTCGCGGATGCTTGAAGCCCCGATCGGCATTACCATGAATTCCTGGAAGTCAACCTTGTTGTCTGAATGGGCTCCGCCGTTGAGAATATTGGCCATAGGCACCGGCAGCACACAGGCATGGTAGCTTCCCAGATACTTGAACAGCGGAAGACCAAGGCAGTCTGCAGCTGCATGGGCAACTGCCATGGAAACCGCAAGAATGGCATTTGCGCCGAGACGGCCCTTGTTCGGAGTGCCGTCAAGCTCGATCATTGCCCTGTCGACGGCAACCTGATCCAGCGCATCCATTCCCTCAATTGCCGGTGCGATGATGTCATTGACGTTGTCAACGGCCTTCAGGACACCTTTTCCCATATATCGTTTCTTGTCGCCGTCCCTAAGCTCTACAGCTTCATGCACACCTGTGCTCGCTCCGCTTGGAACTGCGGCTCTGCCGAATGATCCGTCTTCCAGCGTGACATCGACCTCCACAGTCGGGTTTCCTCTGGAATCAAGGATCTCACGTGCGATAATCTGTTCAATTATGCTCATATTTTCCTCCTAAAAACAGGATATATAAAGTTTACCAAGACAAACTTAAAAGTCAACAAAAAGCTTCCCATCCGCTTAAAATCGGACAGGAAGCTGCTAGAAGTTACTGTTTCAGGCTGTCAGATTGCCTTGAGAATCATATCGAGGATGAAAAGGACTGCAGCACCTGCGATGATCGGGTGGATTTCCTTTGCCTTCTTTGTGCAGATCTTTGTGATGCAGTACATGATGAAGCCGGCTGCGATACCGTTTGAGATACCGTAGGTGAAGCTCATCACTGCAACTGTGAAGAAAGCAGGAACTGCTTCTGAGAAATCGGACCACTTGATCTTGGCAAACGGCTCGACCATGAGAATACCGACAACGATAAGCGCCGGGCTTGTCGCGGCAGAAGGAACCATTCCGATCAGTCCTGCGAATGGCAGACAGACGATGAACATGATTGCGGTGACAAGGCTTGTAAGACCTGTTCTTCCGCCGGCGGCGATGCCTGCAGAGCTCTCAACGTATGTTGTAGCGTTTGAGGTTCCAAGCAGTGCGCCGATGCTTGTGGCGAAGCTGTCAGCAACAAGGGCCTTGTCGAGGCGGCTCTTGAATCCGCTGCCCTCAAGGGCTTTCTCATCTTCCTCATCGAAGATTCCGCTCTTTCTTCCTGTTCCGATGAATGTTCCGATTGAGTCGAAGGTGTCTGACAGACACATTGAGAAAATCGTTACGAGAACAAACGGAATCTTGGCAGGATCAGAGAAGAGAGACACAAGACCGTCAGCAGAGAAGAACGAGAATGCGACTTCCTTGAAGCCTGTCCAGGTTCCGCTGTCTGAGAAGATTGATTCAGGTATCTGAGTGACGCCGAACGGAATGCCAATGACTGTCGTGGCGATGATTCCGATGAGAATGGCGCCCTTCACTTTCATGACCATGAGGATGACAATGATGAGCAGGCCGAGAACTGCAAGCACAAGCGCAGGCGTGTTGAAAGGCTGCATTCCGGGCGTGACGCTTGGATAGGTGCCTGTAAAGGAGATGAGAGCGGCATTGTTGAAGCCAAGATAGGCGATGAACAGGCCGATACCTCCGCCGATTGCGTTCTGCAGGCTTTCCGGAATTGATTTTACAATTGACTTTCGCAGCTTTGTGATTGTTATCACGATGTTGATGAGGCCGCAGATGAAAACCATGGCAAGAGCCTGCTTCCAGGAAAATCCCCCTGCAAGACAGACAGTATAGGCAAACAGGGCATTGAGACCCATTCCTGGAGCGACTGCATAAGGCACATTTGCAAACAATGCCATTATGAGAGTTCCGACAGCAGCAGACAGACAGGTCGCAACAAAGACGCCTTCAAAGCTCATTCCTGTCGATGACAGCATACTCGGGTTGACGAATATGATGTAGGCCATCGTGAAGAATGTGGTGAGACCGGCTACAATTTCACGTCTTACTGTTGAACCAGCTTTCTCTATACCGAAGAAATCCTTCATGTATTGTCCTCCTATAGGGATTAATCTTAATTACATTGTAAGCTCATATTCTCCGCCCTGCAAGGAAATTAACCATTAGTTATGACACCCTATTTTTTGACATGGATGCGCTTTTCGGTGTTAAACTATGTAATACTAAGGAGAAATATATATGAACAGAATGCTGGCAAAAAAACTCACTGATGTGTGTGAAGGACGTGCTGAGGCGGATCTGAAATTCACAAACTGCAGAATCGTTGATGTTTACAACAAATGCACTTTCAGCGCCTGCCTGTCCATCTGCGATGGCTATATCGCTTCATTTTCTGATGAGGTGAAAGCGAAAAAGACAATTGATGCCAGAGGCCGCTATCTTGTTCCGGGCCTGATTGATGCTCACTGCCATATTGAGTCATCACACCTCTCGCCTGCCTCATTCAATGACCTTGTCGTTCCAAAGGGAACCACGACAGTCATTGCCGATCCTCATGAGATCTGCAATGTGGCAGGACTTGAAGGCATGAGGTATATGCTTGATGCGTCGAAGAATCTCGACCTGTCAGTCTTCTTCATGTTCCCTTCCTGCGTTCCTGCAACTGAAAGCGAGCATGCAGGCGCGGTGCTGGAAGCAAAGGACATTGACACCATGATGGATGAAGACAGGATCCTCGGACTTGGCGAGATGATGAACTATCCCGGCATTGCGGCAGGACTGCCCTTTGTCTTTGACAAGCTGGAATGCGCTTACAGAACAGGCAAGTTCATTGACGGACATGCACCGATGGTAGAGGGAAAGGATCTTGATGCGTATGCCGCATGCAGGATCATAAGCGATCATGAAGGCTCAAGCGAAAAGGAACTTATTGAAAGAGTGCGCCGAGGAATGTATGTCGCACTCAGGGAAGGCACAGCCTGCCGCAATGTGCTTCAGCTTGTCGGAGCTGTTAATGCTGACAATCTGAGCCGCGTGATGTTCTGCACGGATGACTGCCAGAGCGAGTCCATTGTCTCCCTCGGTCATATAAACCATGCAGTTAACCTTGCCATAGAAAGCGGAATGAAGAGCGAGGCAGCCATCAGCGCGGCAACGCTCAATCCGGCTGTCTGCTACAACCTCAGGGACAGAGGCGCCATTGCCCCGGGCCTCAGGGCTGATTTCTTCTTCACCTCATCTCTTGAGAACATAGAAGCGGAGGAAGTATACATCCTCGGTTCTCTTGCTGCGAAAGACGGCGCCATAATCAGGAAGGCAGAACATTACAGCAGCGAAAAAGTGCTGGCGATGATGAATGTGAAGAATTTTGACACATCGCGGCTGACTCTCAGACTGAAATCTGACAAGGCCAGAGTCATCGGCATCATCCCGGGCGGCATCGTCACGGACAATCTCATTCTTGATGTTAAGCGCAGCAGCAACGGAACATTCTGCTATGACGAGAATGCTGACATCGTCAAGATCGCCTCAATTGAGAGACATAAGGCAACCGGCAATGTGGGCCTGGGACTCATCAAGGGTTATGGAATCAGGCACGGAGCAATAGCCACTTCAATTTCCCATGACTCGCACAACATCATTGCAGCGGGTACAAATGACACTGACATGGGAATTGCCGTCAATGAGCTGATAAAGACAGGCGGCGGAGTGACAATCGTCAGGGACGGAAAGGTTCTGATGACTCATCCTCTGGAAATAGCAGGACTGATGACAGACGCAAATGCCTCTGAAGTCTGCTCGACTCTGGCCCAGATGCACTCAATTGCCTGGGATGAACTTGGTGTCAGCAGGGATATTGATCCTTTCATGACGCTGAGCTTCATGGCCCTTCCTGTGATACCGAAACTCAAGATCACGGACAGCGGACTGTTTGATGTTGTGTCTTTCAGCTTCACGGACATCAATCCTCAGTCCTGATGCCTTTTCTGTAAAGGAAGGCCATTGCCTTCTCTTCACCTTTTTTCTCTATGACTCTCTCTTTATAGCGTTTGAAGAGAGAGTCAATTTCTTCCTCATGCTCGGCAAAGTACTGGCTGACGCAGGCAGAGGCAAGAGCTGAGCTCACGCCTTTTTCCTTCAGTCTCAGAATGAGTATCTGCTGCCCCTCCGGACTCTTTCTGAGTCTTGAGCGTATATAGCTTTCGCAGAAGCGCCGGTCAGACAGGAAGTTTTCTTCCTCCAGCCTGTCAAGCGCCATGAGAATGTCATCAGCGCTGCAGCCCTTCTGCCTGAGCTTGTTTTCAAGTTCCTTTCTTGAGTGTTCTCTGAGTGCAAGCAGCTTCAACGCCCTGTCATAGCAAGTCATGACCTGAATGATACAGAAAACTGGATAATAAGGCCATACAGCCCCGTCAGGGCAGAAGGGAATGCCAGCATGCAGGAAAGAACCGGCACAGCCTGGACCCCGCCTTATGAGAAGACAAAAGAGGGACTGCCTGAAAAAGCAGTCCCTTGCATCGTAATGCGACTCAGATCAATATGCTGAGTTCAGCCATTCAATACCGTCAATCTGTACTGTGAAGTACGGAGCTGACTGGAATTCTGATTCATGGAATGCACCGTCATAGACTGCTTCCTCGCTGTCTGCAGTGAAGTCGCCGTCTGTGTCAAGAGCAAAGGCATGTGTCAGCGTCTGTCCGCCGACTGTGAATGTTGATGTGTCAAAGACCTCAAGAGAACCGTCAGCAAGAGCTGCCTCTACTTCAGCGACCTTCTCTGCTGTGCCAGGTGCTGCGATAGCCTCGTTGAGAGGAGTCATGACAACAGCGCCCTCGCCCATGCCATAGCACCAGTCCTGAGGAATCTCGCGTCCTTCAGCATAAGCCTTGATTGCCTCGTAGAAGTAAATGCCCCAGTCGATTCTTGTGCCGATCAGTGATGCATCGGGAGCAATGCCTGTCATGTCATTGTTGTAGCCTGTATGGAACGCACCGCGTGACTGGGCTGCTGTAGCCGGAGTCGTGTTGTCGGAATGCTGGCTGATCATGATGCAGCCTTCATCAATAAGGGCAAGGGCAGCATCAGACTCTGCTGTGGCATCTGACCATGAACCGACGAACATGACCTTCATTGTCACTGACGGGCATACGCTCCTTGCGCCGAGGAAGTAGGAAGTGAAGCCTGAGATAACCTCTGCGAATGAATAGGCGCCGACATAACCGATGACTGCCTCCTCAGGAGCGATCTGGCCTTCATCAATGAGCTGCTGCAGCTTCATGCCGGCAACGACACCTGCGATGTAGCGGCCTTCATAAATGTTTGCAAATGCATTGTGAGTGTTGGCTCTTCCGTCATTCCAGCTTGCACAGTTTGTGCAGCTGATGAACTCGATCTCAGGGTAGTCATCAACCACTTCCAGCATATACGGCTCAAATCCATAGCTGTTATTGATGATGATCTGACAGCCTTCCTCTGCAGCCTCGATGTTGGCGTCAATACAGGAAGCATCCTCACCGATGTTGTAGATTGTCCTCCACTCGACATTGATTCCGTCTTCAGCCAGCATCTGTGTCGCCTCATCACGGCCGCGGATGAAGTTATATGTATAACCCTGGTCGTTTTCATCACCGATACAGATAAGTCCTACCTTGATTGTATTGGTGTCTTCAGCTGCGGCTGCGCTCTCGCTGCTTCCGCCTGCAAAGACCGGCAGACAGAGGGCGATGAGTGCAATAAGAACAATAGTCAGTTTTTTCATACGCATCTCCTTATAAGATTCACACAGAAAAGTTATCGCTCCTCCCTGAAGTAGTTCATGCCCAGAGAAGCAGGAGGCTGCTTGTCGCGGCTGTTTCTCATGCTTGTGATGATAAGCACGATGACAGTGACCACATAAGGAAGGATCTTGTAGATTTCTGTCGGGATAAACGGAAGGGAGACTCTGAGGTACATGATCATCATGGCACCGAAGAGCACTGAACCCCAAATGGCATTCAGCGGCCTCCACATGCAGAAGATGACCAGGGCCACAGCCAGCCAGCCGACTCCAGACAGACCCTCATGGTTCCAGACACAGCCTGCAGTCGTCATGATGTAGACCATGCCTCCTATTGCTGATATCCCGCCGCCGATGATTGTGGCAAGATACTTGTAGCGTGTGATGTTTATTCCTGCGGCATCCGATGTTGACGGGCTCTCGCCCACAGCCGTCAGATACATGCCATAGCGTGTCTTCCTGAAAAACAGGAACATCAGGACGGCAAGCACAACGGCAAGATAGAAGAATACCGTATGAGAGAAGAGAATGTTTCCCAGCACAGGGGCATTAATGAGCGCCTGCGGCCAGATGGAGGCCGAAAACGCATCCTTCAGGTGATTTGATAGCGCGACGTAGCCGCCTTCGCTGAGACGCATGAACTCGCCGGCGAACTGGCCGACGCCTGTGCCGAATATCGACAGGGCAAGTCCTGTGACATTCTGGTTTGTCCTCAGAGTGATCGTCAGGAAGCTGTAGATGGCGCTTGCAAAGGCTCCGGCAGCAAAGGCGCACAGAATGGCGAGAATGATGGCAGCCGGTCCGCTTGCGGCAGCGCCTGCCGCTTTTTCATAGTAGAAAGCTCCGGCCAGCCCGAAGGCTCCGCCCATATACATGATGCCTTCAACGCCGAGATTGAGGTTTCCGGACTTCTCTGTCAGGATCTCTCCCAGCGTTCCGTACATCAGAACAGTTCCAAAGGTGACTGCAGCTGTAATTAATGAAACCAGTGTACTCATTCAGCAGCCTCCGTGTCTTGCCTCTTCCTGAAAATCAGGCGGTAGTTGATGAAGAATTCACAGCTCAGCATGCAGAAAAGCAGGATTCCCGTGATGATGCTGGAAATGGAGGCAGGAACATCCATTCTTGTCTGCAGCGTGTTCGCTCCCTTCTGCAGGACCGCCAGCATCATTGAGATGAAGATCATGGCAAAGGAGTTCAGCTGGCTGAGCCACGCGACGGTGATTGAAGTGAAGCCGACACCGTTGGCAACCCCGCTGTACAGCGTATAATTGGCGCCGGAGACAATCATGAAGCCCACAAAGCCGGAGATCGCGCCGGAAATGAACATTGTCCTCATTATAATGTAGCCCACATTCATGCCGGCATAGCGCGCCGTATTGGCGCTGTCTCCGATGACGGCAATCTCGTAGCCCTGTTTTGTCTTCGTCATGTAAATATGCATCAGCACGACGAGGATGAGAACCATTATCCAGCCGCAGTGCACGCCAAGCACGTCAGGCAGCCGCGCCGCATCATTGAACATTGGTATCAGCTGGCTGCCCTTGCGCCCTTCCCAGGGTCCGCCCTGCAGCCAGGCCACAATGCCTATGGCGATATAGTTCATCATCAGGGTGAACAGAGTCTCATTCGTATTCCACTTTGCCTTGAAGAAAGCCGGAATGAGCGCCCAGAGTCCTCCTGCAGCAGCACCTGTGAGTGCCATTATGACAAGCAGCATGACATGAGGAACCCTGTCATACCAGTAAAGCGCGAAATACGTTGCGGCTACGGCACCCATGGTGATCTGGCCTTCTGCGCCGATGTTCCAGAACTTCATCTTGAAGCAGGGTGCAATGGCCAGCGCACAGCCCAGAAGCGGAATGGCGATTTTCACTGTCTGCCTTATATAGACAGGCCTGGACAGAGAGCCCTGTATGATCACGCCGTAGGCTTCAAGCGGATTGCTGCCGGTCAGCAGTATCGGAATGAAGCCGAGAATAAGGGCAAACACAATAGACGAGACGCGGATGATCCACATCCTGCGCCTGTCCATGGCGCTGCGTCGTGCAAGTCTTATAAAGGGAGTCTTCTTTTCTTCACTCATCTCTCATCCTCCCTTCCGGCATGCGTCATGAGCAGTCCGATCTCTTCCTTGGTCGCGCTGCGGCCGTCAACAATGCCGCTGACACGGCCTGCGCACAGCACGAGGATGCGGTCACACAGCTCAATGAGCACGTCCAGATCCTCTCCGACATAGACAACTGCCACGCCTTTCATCTTCTGCTCTGTCAGCAGGCGGTAAATCGTATAGCTTGTGTTGATGTCCAGACCGCGCACTGCATAGGCGGTCAGCAGGACCTGAGGCTGTATTGCGATCTCACGTCCGACAAGTACCTTCTGTACATTTCCGCCGGAGAGCTTTCTGACAGAATAATCAGTTCCGGGAGTTACCACTTCCAGTTCTGAAAGGATCTTGTCAGCAAGTTCTTTGGGCTCTTTTTTCTTCACAAAGATGCCCCTGCCCTTTCTCCAGGACCTCAGCATCATGTTTCCCGTCATTCCCATAGAGCCGACAAGACCCATGCCCAGACGGTCTTCAGGAACAAAGGCCATTCCGACCCCGCTTCTCCTGATCTTCATCGGAGACATGCCTATGAGTTCTGTCTCTTTCGCACCCTCGACAATGCGTACGGATGAGCCGGGCTCTGTGGCCATAAGCCCTGTCATGGCTTCAAGCAGTTCCTTCTGGCCGGAGCCTGAGATGCCGGCAATGCCAAGAATCTCGCCTGTATAAGCAGTGAATGAGACATCATCCAGTCTCCTGATGCCCTCGCCGTCCACGACAGAAAGATTCTGAACAATGAGCTTCTTTTCAGGCTTAGGATAACGCGGCCGGTCAATATTCAGCGTCACAGCATGGCCGACCATCATCTCTGTCAGGGCCTGCGGATTCGTGTCCGCTGTCCTGACTGTCGAAACATACTCGCCCTTTCTCAGGACAGCAACGCAGTCAGAGACATCCATGACTTCATGAAGCTTGTGAGTGATTATGATGATAGCCTTGCCGTCGGCCTTCATGTTTCTGAGTATCTGGAAAAGCCTCACCGACTCCTGAGGCGTCAGGACAGCTGTCGGCTCGTCGAGAATCAGGATATTGGCTCCCCTGTACAGCACCTTGATGATCTCTACAGTCTGCTTCTGGGAAACTGACATATCGTAGACCTTCATCTCAGGATCAATGTCAAAGCCATAGCGCTGGCAGATTTCCCTTACTTTCCTGTTAGTCTGCCTGAGGTCCATCTTCTCGCCATCAAGGCCGAGAATGATGTTCTGCGCCGCAGTGAAGACCTCAATGAGCTTGTAATGCTGGTGGATCATGCCTATGCCGTGCTCAAAGGCATCTTTCGGATCCTGAATATAGACAGGCTCCCCGTTTACATAGATTTCTCCGTCATCAGGCTGGTAAATACCGGAAAGCATATTCATCAGCGTGGTCTTGCCGCTGCCATTCTCTCCCAGCAGGGCCAGGATTTCGCCCCACCTGACATCGAGGTCAATTCTGTCGTTGGCAACCACCTGCCCGAAGCGCTTGGTGATGCCGCGCATGCTGATTGCATATTCCTTTTCCAATAGCCATACCTCTTACTGCCTTCATTCTAGCACGGGTGGCCGTACTTTTGTAACAAAAAGATGAGGAATAAGGCCGAAGAAGAAAAAAAATACACATTTAGCGAAAAATGTAACTGTGTGAAGACTAAGTTTCCGATTCTGACAACTATTTATTTTTGATTTTTCTTGAACATTATTTGCAGTTTTACCGGATTAACTTTTATTTAATACATTTTTTCAGTATTTTTTTCACTATATGTACCGAGTGGGAATAGATATTGGAAGCACAACGATTAAGGTTGTGGTTCTTGATGAGAGCGGAAAGATCGTTTTCTCGAAATACGAACGACACTTATCTGAAATTATAGACAAGACAAGACAGATGCTGGAAGAGATTCTTCCGGTGGTTGGAGAAGAAGAAGTCAGCATCGGAATATCAGGTTCAGCAGGCATGGGTCTTGCCACTGACTGCCGCATTCCTTTTGTCCAGGAAGTCTACGCCACACGCAATGCGGCAAAGCACTATATCCCGGACACAGACGCGATCATTGAGCTGGGAGGCGAAGATGCGAAGATTCTCTTTCTCACAAATGGCCTTGAAGTCAGGATGAACGGAAGCTGTGCAGGAGGCACCGGCGCCTTCATCGATCAGATGGCAACCCTTCTGGGAATCGGACGCGATGACATGGAGTACTATGCCAGCCGGGCAACCCAGTCCTATGTCATTGCAAGCCGCTGCGGCGTCTTTGCAAAGACTGACGTCCAGCCGCTGATCAATCAGGGGGCAAGGATTGAGGACATCGCAGCCTCAATCCTCGAAGCTGTAGTCAACCAGACAATCGCAGGCCTTGCCCAGGGAAGAAAGATAACAGGAAAGGTTGTCTATCTGGGCGGACCGCTGACTTTCATCCCGACGCTGAGGAGGAAGTTTGACGAGGCGCTGCACACGACAGGCATCTGTCCTGAAAACTCGCTTTACTACGTCGCTCTGGGAACGGCGCTGACAAAGAACTATGACAGGCTCACTGTCAGTGAGTGCATCAGACGCATAAGCGCCTACTCAGGGGAAGGAAAATACGTCCAGTTCGAGCCCCTTTTCACAGATGATGAGGACTACAGGCGCTTCAGGGAGCGCCATGACAGGGACTGCGTCGAATCAGCAGATCCCTCAGCCTATATGGGAAAGGCCTATCTCGGCATTGACTCAGGCTCGACCACAATCAAGATGTGCATCATCAGCGAAGACGGAAAGCTGCTGCTGTCGCGCTATTCATCGAATAACGGCAACCCGGTACAGGCTGTCCAGTCCTTCCTGCTGTCTTTCTACAGCGACTTTCCGTACATAAAGCTCGCAGGAGCTGCAAGCACAGGCTACGGCGAGGACCTGATGAAGGCAGCATTCAGGCTTGACTGCTCGCTCGTGGAGACTCAGGCGCACTTCCTTGGCGCACGCTTCTTCATGCCTGATGTCGATTTCATTATCGATATCGGCGGGCAGGACATGAAGTGCTTCAAGATCAGGGATGAAAGCATTGACGACATCTTCCTCAACGAAGCCTGCTCATCAGGCTGCGGATCTTTCCTGCAGACCTTTGCGGTCGCACTCGGAAAGTCTGTCAGCGAGTTTGCCCAGGCGGCTATAAAGAGCAGGCATCCCGTTGATCTCGGCTCCCGCTGCACTGTCTTCATGAACTCGTCTGTCAAGCAGGCCCAGAAAGACGGAGCCCTTCTTGAAGACATTTCAGCCGGCCTTGCCATCTCTGGCGTAAAGAATGCCATTTACAAAGTCATCAGGGCCAGCAGCGCGCAGGCTCTGGGACAGCACATTGTCGTCCAGGGCGGCACCTTCCTCAACGATGCGGTTCTCAGGGCCTTCGAAAAGGAGATCAAGACAGATGTCATCAGGCCCAACATTGCAGGACTGATGGGTGCCTTCGGTGCCGCGCTGTATGCAAAGCGCAGGAGCGAGGCGGAGGAAAGGAGCGAATCAAGCATCCTCAGCGAGGGAGAGATCAGGGAGTTCACCCATGACGTGAAGTCAACAAAGTGCCAGGGCTGCACGAACCACTGCCTGCTCACCATCAACACCTTTGCAGGAGGCCGCCGTCTCATCAGCGGAAACCGCTGCGAGCGCCCTGTCACAAAGACAAAGGTCACGGATCCTCAGCTTGTTGATATCTACGCATACAAGGAACAGCTGTTTGACGAGTATGCAGAAAAGCACAATCCTGCTGCAGTACGCGGCACTATGGGACTTCCGATGGCGCTTGGAATGTGGGAGCTGCTTCCGTTCTGGCACACTCTCTTCACAGACCTCGGCTGGGATGTGGTGGTCTCAGGGCACTCAAACAGGGATCTTTATGTCAGGGGCCAGGGATCAATTCCTTCTGATACAGTATGCTTTCCTGCCAAGCTGATGCATGGCCATATCGAGGCCCTGCTTGACAAGAAGGTAGATGCGATCTTCCTGCCCTGCTCCAGCTACAACGTGGATGAACAGAAGGGAACGAACCATTTCAACTGCCCTGTTGTCGCCTATTACGCAGAGGTCATCCACTCAAACATGGATCTCAGGGGAACGCCGTTCTACTATCCCTACCTCAGTCTGGAAAGCGACAGGCATCTGGCAAAGCGTCTCAGCGAGACATTCAATATCCCGAAGCGTCAGGTGCTGAAGGCCGTGCACCATGCCTTTGAGGAGCTTGGGGAATACCACAAGAAGGTCGTAAGGCGCGCAGAGGAGATCATCGAGCGCGCACACAAGGACGGAAAGCGCATCATAGTGCTCTGCGGCAGGCCTTATCATGTGGACAGCGAGACAAATCACGGCATCGACCGCCTGATCCTCTCACTGGGTGCCTATGTCATCAGCGAGGACAGCATCAGCTACAAGGAATCCTTCCACGATGTCAACGTGCTGAACCAGTGGACTTATCATGCCAGGCTTTATGATGCTGCACACTATGTGCTGGATCATGAGGACATGGACCTTGTCCAGTTCATATCCTTCGGCTGCGGGCTGGATGCCGTCACAAGCGATGAAGTCAGGGAGATTCTGCGCCAGAAGGACAGAATCTATACAATGATAAAGATCGATGAGATCACAAATGTCGGTGCCGTGAAGATAAGACTGCGCTCTCTCTTCGCAGCGCTTGAGGAGAAGAAGACAAATGCCTAGTGTTCCTTTCACAAAGGAAATGAAAAAGGATTATACAATTCTCATTCCGAACATGAGCCCGATCCACTTCAATGTGATGAAGAGGCCCTTCGAGCTTCACGGATACAGGATCATACTGCTTGAGAACTCTTCGCACACAGTCATCGAGGAAGGCCTCAAGTATGTCCACAATGATATGTGCTACCCCGCCCTTCTTGTCATCGGACAGATGCTGGATGCGCTGCACAGGGGAATCTGCGATCCTGACAAGTGCGCCCTTGTCATCACCCAGACAGGAGGAGGCTGCAGGGCCAGCAACTACTATTTCCTCCTGATCAAGGCGCTTGAAAGAGCCGGATACCCGCAGATTCCTGTCATCTCCCTGAATCTCAAGGGCATGAACAGGAACCCGGGCTTCACGATCACCAAGTCCATGCTCCTTCAGGCTCTCTCAGGCCTGATGTACGGCGATATGCTGATGCTTCTTTCGCACCAGGTGCGTCCTTATGAGATAAACAAGGGCGACACAAACCGCATGATCGACAAGTGGACGAACTACATTGACTCCTGCTACAAGGAGAACAGGCACTACCTCGGACACTGGATGAAAAAGAATCTTTACGACATGTCAGATGACTTTGCATCCATTCCTGTCGACAGGTCAAAGAAGAAAGTCAAGGTCGGCGTCGTCGGGGAAATCTATCTCAAGTACGCTCCGCTGGGAAACAACAATCTTGAGGAGTTCCTGGAAGCGGAAGACTGCGAGGTCATGGTTCCTGCACTCTTGGGCTTTGTGCTTTACGGTTTCTCAAACGGCATCAAGGACAGCGAGTACTATGGAAGGGGCAAGCTGTATGCCTTCTTCATGAAACATATCGGAATGCCCTTCCTTGCCCATTACGAGCATCTTATGGAGAAAGCCATCACAAGGCATAAGGAGTTCGTTCCTCCTGCCACAATCAAAGAGCTTCAGGAGTATGCAGGCGGAATCATCAACACAGGCTGCAAGATGGGTGAAGGCTGGCTCCTGACAGGAGAAATGGTCGAGCTCATAAAGAAAGGCTACTCGAACATCATCACGACACAGCCTTTCGGCTGCCTGCCGAACCATATCTGCGCGAAGGGAATGATCCGTCCGCTGAAGGAGCAGTATCCTGAGAGCAACATCGTCCCGATTGACTACGATCCGTCTCAGTCAAGGGTCAATCAGGAGAACAGGATCAAGCTCATGCTCTCTGTCGCCAGGGAAAGACTGGAGAGCGAAAGCGCTGATGCTGAAGAAAAGTGAACAGAAAAGCAGGCTTCATGCTGAAAGGCGCATGAAAACTGACTTTTGGCGATTTTTCTTGACGGATTGCAAATTCTGATACAACAATTAATTGTAATTCCTGTGAACCCCGTTTGGTTTGCACCTCCTTAGGCTGGATTGATCAACCCCCTTGTTCAAACCAGCCGCTTTTTTTTGCTGGACATCTGGAGCAGAACCAGAGCTCAGGATGCAGTCAGAACTATATTGTCTGGCTTTGCTGTATTATTTCCCCATTCCAAAGCCTGTCTAAGAAAGCCTTCCAGGGCATTATCCTGATTCCATCATCAGTTGTACGCTCGAAAAGTTCACGGCATACGATTATATAGTTCCTCACAGCATTCTCAGCCATAAAAGCCCTCAGCCCCTTGAGTTCCTTATTGGTGATGCTCTTTGCTGTCTTCACTTCAATGGCAACTTTATTCTCGATTACGAAGTCAACCTCATAGCCTTCACGTGTACGCCAGAAGTAAAGTTCGTCATCTGTCATGCTGTAGTCGATGTAAGCCTTCAGCTCCATGAAGATGTAGTTCTCGAACATCTTTCCATACTCTGTCATTGTCTCTGAAGGAACAGGCATCCTGGCTGCGGCTCTCGCAACTCCTACATCGAAGAAATAGAACTTCGAGGTGTTTACAGGGATTCTCTTTGATCCTTTTCTGTATGGTCTGAGATAGTAGCCAATGAAGGTGTCTACAAGAATCTGATACCACTCCTTGATTGTATCTGCGGACATTCCGACATCCCTGGATACATTCGAGAAGTTCATCAGCTCAGTATTCTCAGAAGCGGCGAATGTGAGAAAGCTGCTGAAGGCTCCAAGATCACGTCTTTCTCCTTCGGCTGCGATTTCATTATCGAGATAGCCTCTGACATAGTTCCTGAGCTGAGTCTGATACGATCTGGCCATGAATGCCTTGGGAAGCATCCCCGCAGCAAAGATCGAATCAAGCTCTGGGTTCCTGTCCTTTACCTCCTTCCATACAAGAGGGTGCATCGAAACTATTCCAGCCCTTCCTCCAAGGAGGTTGCTCCTGCTCTTCTTCAGTTTCCTTGCACTGGATCCTGTGAGAAGGAACTGGATATCACTATGGGTCATGATATGCTGGACATCAAGGAGTACAGGAGGGAAAAGCTGTACCTCATCGACGATGACAAAGCCTTCGGTCTTTCCATTCAGCATCGAGCGCAGAAGTACTGGGTTTCGACGGAAAGCATCCAGAGTGTCACCATCAAGGAAGGTAATTGAGAGAATCGCTTTCTTCTGAAGCTCATTCTCGATATAGGAAGTCTTTCCTGTCATCCTCGGGCCGAAGAGGAAAAGAGAGCTTTCCTCAAGCATGTCTTCAATCTCAAGTGCTCGTCTAATGTATTCCATATTACTGCCTCTAATCGGAATTATATCGAAAAATTCCGAGTGACACTAGGAATTTGCGAAGAAAAAAGGTAAAGAGTGACAATAACCTTCTTTGTTATTTGGCTATTTCTAATAATTTCCTGAATTTTTCAAAAAACTCTGTAAATTAGAAGACTTTTTACGAATTATCAGTAAAAACTATTAGTTTTTTGGTTGAATATTCTCAGGAGAAGAAATCCATGATTGCGCGGCCTCAATATCTGAAAACACTTAGAACTTATCGTGACGTTCCGCTTGTGAAGATACTGGCAGGAATCCGCAGATGCGGAAAATCCACAATCCTTGAGATGCTCAGGGCTGATCTTCTGAAGGACGGAATCAGAGAGGATCTAGTCATTTTCATGCCGTTACACATCAGAAGAGCTTGATGAAGATTTGAAAGCTAAGGACATGTACAAAGGCATTAAAGCACGTATGACTGACGGAGGACGCTACTACCTTCTTCTTGATGAAGTCCAGCGAAATCTCAACATACCTCTCCGGACGATATATCTCCATCCCTATCTCTACACTTTCCTTTGCAGAATATCTTGAATTCAAGAAGAATTCACATCTTTCTGTCAGAGAGCTGCTGAATGAGTATCTCCGCTTTGGAGGGTTACCGTTTATCGCTCTTGGAAACTTTGATGAGCGCTCCAGCTACCAGATAGCTGAGGGGATATATAATTCTGTCATCACAAATGATATAGCCAGACGGCACAGCATCATGAACTACGACCTTTTCAACAAGGTCGTGAAATTCATTGTAGAAAATGTAGGCAGGACATTCTCAGCAAATGCAATTGTGAAGTTTCACAAAAAATGAAGGACGCACCCTTTCTGTTGAAGCTGTCTACAACTATCTTGAATGGCTTGAGAAGGCATTTGCCATATACCGCTGCCAGCGGTATGACCTTCAGAGGAAATCAGTACTGAAGACGCAGGAGAAGTTCTACCTTGCAGAGTCCTGTCTGAAATACTGTATGATGGGATTCAAGCCTAAATCCATTTCAGCGATGCTTGAGAATGTAATGTACTTTGAGCTGAAAAGAAGAGGCTATGAGGTCTATATCGACAAGAATGAGACAAAAGAGATAGATTTTATTGCTGTCAGGCGGGATGAACGAATCTACATTCAGGTATGCCGCAGCATGCCGGAAGAATCAGACAGGGAAATTGCCAACCTTCTTGAGATCAGGGACCATTACCCCAAATATGTGGTGACACTGGATGAACTGGCTGGAGGGAATATCAATGGAGTCAAGATTGTCCATATGGCAGATTTCCTTCTCAGCAGCGATTATTGAGCCGGTTTTCTCTGGAGTTTGAAAGAACCATTTTGATTCATTTTGTACATTGCATACGATTTTGGCTATAGGTCTTGGCTTTTTTAGTTTCTCGTGTCACCCCTCCACCATTGAACAGCTCATTTATTGCTTACAACATGTACATAGATGTTTGATCTATATACTCCTGCAGATAAAGACTGAGGTTTTACTCCTATTCTCTCATTTTCTGCTTTATTCATTCTGATTAAGATTTCACCATCATCAAAATATGAAAGCGTATTTCCATCACTCGAAGTCATTTTTTCAAACCGCTCTTTAATTTGCAAGCTGTTTCCTATTACTTTAGTATTATCGAAATGACTTTTTCCATCAAACCATATAGTACTTTCATTTCCGTCAGGATAAGCACTTTTTAACCCTATCTCATAATAAAAGCCATTTTGAGAATTGATTTGGGCACTATCAGGGACATCCTCATGCTTCATTACAAAAAAACCTCCTGGGCTAGTTGGGCTAGGCGAAGAAGATGCAAAAATATAGTACTGATAATTAGGCTTGTTACCTTCAGTATAATTATAATAACTGCCATCAGCATTTTTTCCACGCATATATGAGGTTGAAAAAAAATAGTTGCCTATTTCTTCATATGCGCTATCATTAAATAATTCAGCTATGTCAATAGCGTACGCATTAGCATCAGGCGTAATAGCAAACATAACTTCATCATTGCTTCCAGAATAAATGCTGCCATAATAACCGGTAAGCATAATGCTATATGAACCAATTAGCGTATTATTTTCCAGTATCTGCAGCGAAAATCCTGCTTGATAATCATCCGCATTTCCAATTAAGAATTCTTTTCTTTTATCTTCAGGCAGAACAATTACAATATCAGCAAAAACGCTAGCATAAGCAACATCCTTAGGAGCAGTGATTGTAATGGAATTATTGGTCGTGGCCGATCTGCCTGATGGCTGATATCCCATTCTATATGGAGCCTCAGCAATAAATTTACCTGAATAATCATTTTCTGTCCTTCCTTTAACAATCAGATCAAGTCCAAATGGAACTTGGTATTCTCTATTGGATAAGGAAGTATAGACCCAGTCCTTGCCGCTATTAGCAAAGTCTTCAAATTTATACTGTACTGTATAAACAGCACCTGGTTTCGGATTGCGAATCCCAATATTTGCAATCATCTCAGCATCACTATAATCAGCGGAACCGTCATTATTATGGTTTTGTCCATCTGCACCATCATATAAACCTGTGTTTTCAAGATTAATATTTAAAGCTGCACTAAACGGAGAGAACCAAGTACTAGTCTCGCCTAAAGCGCTAACGGTCTTATCACTTGATTCAGAAGACCCAATACCAAATAAAGTAAAAGAAATGAATATTAAAATTAAAAATAGTAGCAACTTTCTCATATTCAGTTTCCTTCTATAGTTAACTGCACAGAAGCAGAATATGTTCCAACAGGATAGCTATCATCACTTATGTCATAACCCTCAGGTAAAATAAACTTTATATATCCCTCTCCTGTGTTTATTCCATAAGGAATACTGTAATTAGAACCATCGTAGGCTTTCAATGTATACTTATCATTGTATTCGACAAAATCCTTGATTTCAGTTTCCGTTGATTCCAAGCTTTCTGAACCTACATAAATGACATCATGCTTAATCGTATAATCAGTTGCATCAGCAGAAGCATATACTGGATACTCATAATAGAAGCTCAGAATATATGGAATTGTTACTTCATGCCCATACTCTGTTTCTCCTGTATATTTTAAATCTTCAGCTGCAAACAAAATTGTTACTTCCGGATGATTAGAATGCAAAGTCCAGTGGCCGATTATCCTCCCCGCCTCAATTCCTGCACTTTCCTTTACATCTTCACCCAGCAAGTCAAACGGAAAGCCTGCAGTTGACTCAATAGCTGCTTCATTATGCAAAGGAAAAACTTTTATAGAATGATACTCTCCATAGTATCCACTTATATACATGCTTCGGGAATAAGTCTCAAGCGCAGGCAGCAAATGAAGACAGCAAGCTAAGATAATTACTCCTAAAACAGCTTTTCTCATATCAACCTCCGCTTACTGTTAATTTTACTGGCATTTTATATAGACCAGAACTACTCGCTTGTTCATCATCAATTATTTTTGCAGAAACGATTATCTTTACAGATAGTGTACCTTCAAGATTTCCGTTATTATTTTGCCCCTTAATGATAATTGTGTTATTTTGCCCATCCGGGTTTTTAAAATATGAGGAATTTACCTCAGGATTTGTTTTATAATCCAAAATAATGTCAGTTTTATCGTTCTCATTAGAGAATTCAATTTCATGGCTGAAGTCGAACCCGGTTTTATAAAAACTGTCTATATACCCACCATCACTGTTGACCGCGTTAAAAGGATATAATGTAAATACAATTTTTATACTCTCTTTCTGAAGATGATTCGTTTCATATATCACCTCATATAGTTTTACATAGTCATCCGTCTTTAAATCATCAAAAGAAACAACAAATTCCTTTCCATCTACTACCACTGGATCTGCCGGATCATATAAGTTTTTATAAGTAATTGAGTAAGTCTTATTCCCGTTATCATTCTTTTTATGAGCATAAAACTCAAATACAGCACTGTCCGAATCAACAGCAATGGCAGGATTAGAAAAAGCAGCCAACATCAAGAAGCAGATTATTAAACATCTAACCATATCAATCACCTTCTAAAACAACGGACACAGTTGATGTATATGTTCCACTTGATAGTGAACTCAGCTCTGAATCATTAAAATCATATTCAAACTGGAATACTTTTGTCACAGATAAACCATCAACTTTTATATCAATAATACCTTTTGTAACGTTGCTATCACTAACCGGAACAGATAGCGTATTATCTTTAAATGCAAAAGAGAGGTCAACAGCATTTAAAACAGTAACATCATATTCTAAATTCACAATTTCATCATTCTCATCTTTAAAAGGAGAAAACGTTAATTGAATATTATTATATATTTTTCCTTCAGCATTTGAGAATATAACCATATAATATAATGGATCATTTAGATTTGTCTGCTCATCAATCACAGGTTTATTTTTTTCATCAAACTCAGAATTGATATCATTTTTATCCGGAATAAACTTCACGAATTCAGTCCCAGAAGGATAAGTGCTAAAAACATAAGAAAATGACATAGTAGAAAGCTGGTCTGAAAATGCAAAACTAATGCATAAAGTCACAACAAGCAAAACCAGAACTGATTTCTTAATCATTTACCTGTTCCCTCCTGCTGTTCTGTCTGCAGGCATGCACACCAAAATCAGGGCGTACCTGTAACAGCCCAGCTAACCTTCTCACGCTCAACTTACCCGAGGGCATGCCCCGTGTCAAGAATAAATCCTGTTTTGTTAATTTTTCGGGGCAGAAAATGTAACTTTTAGGACATTGTACTTTGTCCCGTTTCTGCCCTATTTACTGGAACTGCAAGGATTACAGACAGACTGTCTGCTAATGATCCCCTTCAATTTCCTTCACTGGGCATAAATTGAAGAGAGCCACAGATTCCTCCATGGCTCTCTCTTTTTCGTTCAAAGCGCAACGTGCATCTTTTCCTTGATGAGCGCGATGTTCCTGTTGCCAATCTCATTGGCTTTGGCAGTGCCGCTCTGGATGATTTCCTTTACAAGCGGCCTGTTGTTCTCGTACTTTGCCCTTCGCTCGCGCATCGGATCAAGAAGGCTGTTCAGACAGGTGTTCATCAGCTTCTTGCATGCGACGCAGCCTATTGACGCATTCCTGCACATGGAGGCAATGTTTTCCGCTTCCCCTGCATTGAAAGTCTGATGGTATTTGTACAGCGGACAGACATCAGGGTTGCCCGGAGTCTTCACAGTGATGCGGTTTGTATCAGTGACAGCATTCCTGACCTTGTCCCAGACTTCTTCCGGGGTATCAGAAAGGTAAATGGCATTGCCGAGGCTCTTGCCCATCTTCGCATTTCCGTCAAGACCGGCAAGGCGCGGTGTTGTCGAGAGCTTCGTCTGAGGCACTGTGATGTCTGTTCCATACATCTCGTTGAAGTGTCTTACAAGACGCCTTGTGAACTCCATATGAGGAATCTGGTCTTCACCTACCGGAACCAGGTCTGCGTTGCAGAACGTGATGTCAGCAGACTGCGACACAGGATAGCCCAGGAAGCCGTAAGTCAGCTTGGAAAAGTCATAGGTGAACTCACCGTCTGTCTCTCCCATTCCATAATTTCTGGCCTCTGTCTTGATTGTCGGGTTGATCAGAAGATGGTTGACTGTCGTCAGCATCGAATAGAAGATTGTCAGCTCTGCAATGGCTGGAATCATTGACTGCTGGATAAAGATCACCTTCTCAGGATCAAGTCCTGCCGCAATATTGTCCATGCACACATTGTAGATTGACTCATTGATCATCTCGGGATGAGAGAAATGAGTCGTGAGCGCCTGCACGTCCGCAATGAGGATGAACTCCTCATAGTCATCCTGCAGGGCAACTCTTGACTGCAGTGAGCCCACATAGTGCCCGATATGAAGCTTTCCGGTTGTCCTGTCTCCTGTAAGAATCCTTTTCTTCATCTCTCTCTCCGTTGTCACTTATTGCTGTGCGGGCAGTCTGCGCAGCTGCTGCTTGGATGATCTGTGCAGTAATAGCCGGAACCGTGGAAGATCACAGGCACATCCCCGTAAACCTTCTTCACACTGCCCTTTGCATTGCAGTAAGGGCAGTCCCTGACCGGGTCATCATTGTAGCTCTGGCTGATGTCAAAGCTCTTGCCGCAGCTGCGGCACTTATAAGAATAGATCGGCATAGTTCAGAATACTCCTCCGCTTATGTTTTCAATTCTGCTGAAAAGGGCAAGCATCTGGTCTTCAGTCAGTTCGAAATCCCTGATCATGACCAGAGTTCCGTCGCTGCTGTACTGCTGTGACAGAAGCTGGTAGTCAGGGCGGATGCCCTGCCTTCTCAGCTCACCTACTACCTGCTGTCTCAGCAGCTGCAGCAGAGTGGCAGCCAGATCCTCGCTCTGCATTGTGATGTCAGCTGAAAGATAATACTTCCCTTCACTTTCGTTAACATAGATGACTGCATCCGACATCTTCACGATGACCGAGTACGGCAGCTCAAAACCGAGATCAATCATGGTCTGCGGGCTGTGAACATAAATTCCGAAAAGACTTGAACCTATCCTGGCCGCCGTCTCATCGCTGATGCGGATGATTCTCTCTTCGATCAGATCCCTGTACGCCTGCACATAGGACTGTGAGGCAAACAGCAGGATGCCTGAATCCGGAACGGCGACCTGTATCGAGCCCTGATCGTCTGTGTAATACTTTATTCCTTCCTCTTTCTCCTTATGGAAGACTCCTGACCATGCAAGCGCTGTATTGATCGTGAATGAGCCGTAATTGCCCTCCAGACCGCCGTAATAGTCAAAGTCAGCCAGATTGGCAGGGTAATCAGCCTCGCCGCCGTAGCTGTCCTTGTAGAAGACCACAGAAATCCTTGTGCTCCTGTCAAAAAGCTCATTGAGCACGGCTGAGCTGGTTTCAAGGGCGGAAGGAAGAGTCTGCCTTATCTTCCCGCTGTCAGCCGTAAGCACAATCTCAGAGTCTTTTCCCATGGCCTGAAAAAAATATTCTCCGCTGTCTTCGAAGGGAGAATGATGCGCACAGCCCGTAAGGACTGCGAGCATCATGAGAATAAGAGGAAGGAAGCTTTTTCTCATATTTTCTCTACTGTAAGAGCGAATGTCAGATCATCAATTGAGACAGTCTCGCCGCTGTTGTCTGCAAGGATAAGCTCGTCTGCAAGCGTCTCGCCGGCAATATAGCTTCTGAATGCCTCAACCGCCTTTGCAACCTCTGCAGCAGGTGCAATTGTCAGCCTGATGTGGTCAGAGACTTCAAGCCCGCTGTCCTTTCTCCTTGTCTGGACAGCACGCACAATGTCACGGGCAAGGCCTTCATTGTACAGCTCAGGAGTGATCTCAGTATCAAAGCCGACTGTGATGCTGCCTTCATTGAGCACCTTGACGTTTGCCATCTCGCTGCGCTGGACAACAATGTCAGCAGCAGTGATGTCAATCTCGCCTGCACTGTATGCGACAGTCTTCGCGCTGCCGTCAAGAATCGAGGCAATCTCATCGCTTGTGAAAGCCTGGATCATGGAAGCGACTTCCTTCATGTTCTTTCCAAGCCTGCTTCCGAGCACCTTGAAGTTGGCTTTCGCGCTGTAGCTGACAAGCTTGCTCTCATCAGCCTCGACATCAACGTCCTTTACATTGAGCTCTTCTCTGATGATATCTGCATTGGCAGTGAGGATTGCCCTTTCCTTCTCATCCCTGTCAACAATGAAATAACGGGACAGCGGCTGACGGACCTTGAGCTGGCTGGCAGCCCTGAGGCTTCTGCCCATTGTCACGCACTGCATTGTCAGGCTCATCTCCTCCTCAAGCTCCAGATCACGCTCTGCCTTGTCGGCAGCCGGCCAGTCATTGAGGTGGACAGACTCCGGCATATCATCGGTCCTGAGATTGAGGTACATCTCCTCTGTCATGAACGGGATGATCGGACAGGCAAGCTTGATGAAGGTCATCAGCACCTTGTACAGCGTGTCATAGGCCATCTTCTTGTCGCCGTCATTCTCACTCTTCCAGAATCTTCTCCTGCTGCGGCGGATGTACCAGTTGTTAAGCTCGTCAATGAAGGCAAGCAGAGCCTGGCAGACGCTCTGAATGTCATAGCTGTCAAAGCCCGCCGTGATTGTCTCGACAAGCTTGTTTGTCTCACTGATGATCCACTTGTCAAGAGGATTCGTCAGCTTCTCAAACGCTGTCTCTGACGGTTCATAGCCGTCGATGTTCGCATATGTGACAAAGAAGGAATAGGCATTCCACAGCGGGAGCATGAGGAACTTGATGACATCCTTCACGTTATCATCGCCGAACTTCAGATCCTCTGCCTTGACGACCTGTGAGTTGAGCAGGGCAAAGCGCAGCGCATCAGCACCATAGGCAGCAACGACTTCCATCGGATCCGTGTAGTTGTTCAGGCTCTTGGACATCTTCTTGCCGTCTTCAGCCAGCACGATTCCGGACACAACGCAGTTCAGGAAGGCAGGCTTCTCGAAAATGCCTGCTGCAATGACAGCAAGCGCATAGAACCAGCCTCTTGTCTGATCAAGGCCTTCATTGATGAAGTCTGCCGGGAAGTGCTTCTCAAAGCGCTCTTTGTTCTCAAAAGGATAATGCATCTGGGCATAAGGCATTGAGCCTGACTCAAACCAGCAGTCAAGGACATCGGGAATTCTCCTCATCGTTCCCTTTCCGTCAGGGCTAGGCCAGGTGATCTCGTCGACAAAATGCTTGTGAAGATCCTCAACCTTGTGGCCGCACTTTGCCTCAAGCTCTGCCACAGAGCCGATCACTTCAATGTAATCAGAACCGTCGCACTTCCAGACAGGAATCGGGTTGCCCCAGAATCTGTTGCGTGAGATTGCCCACTCCCTTGCGCCTTCAAGCCACTTGCCGAAGCGTCCGTGCTTGATATGGTCAGGAACCCATGTGACCTCTTCATTGCAGGCAAGAAGGGTTTCCTTGATCTTGGGGACATCAACAAACCAGCAGCTCATTGCCCTGTAAATCAGGGGAGCTCCTGTTCTCCAGCAGAACGGATAGGAGTGAAGGTAATTCTCCCTCTTGACAAGCTTGCCGTGATCCTTCAGCCACTGGATGATGCTCTTGTCTGCGTCCTTGACGAAGACACCCTTCCAGTCAGGGACCTCATCTGTGAAGCGGCATTCCTCATCAATAGGGCAAACAGTGGGAATGCCTGTTCCCCTGAGGACTTTGTAGTCATCTTCACCGAAGCCGGGAGCTGTATGAACAATGCCGCAGCCGTCTTCTGTCGTGACATAGTCTCCGCAGACGACGACAAAGGCGCCCTGCTTCTTGAGGTCAGCAAAATAAGGGAAAAGAGGCTCGTAGGTCCTGCCCTTGAGCTCACTGCCTTTAAGCCTTGCGACAACTTTGCAGCCCTTTCCGTCCTTGTAATACTTGTTCACCAGTTTCTCGGCCAGGTAATAATACTCACCGCCTTCCTCATCCTGCACTTTGACATAGTCAATGTCCGGACCGACAGCAAGCGCAAGATTGGAAGGAAGGGTCCATGGCGTTGTCGTCCATGCCAGGAAGAAGGTGTTCTCCTCCCCGTCTGCCCTGAAGCGCACTGTAACGGCAGGATCAACGACATCCTTGTAGCCGCCGAGGTTGACCTCCATGTTTGAAAGAGGACAGGCCAGAGCCGGAGAATAAGGAAGGATGTTGAAGCCTTCATAGATCAGACCCTTGTCATACAGCGTCTTGAAGACCCACCAGATGGACTCCATGTAGTTCTTGTCCATGGTTCTGTAGCCTTTTCTGAAGTCTACCCAGCGTCCCATGCGGTTGACGCAGTCTTCCCACTCGCTCGTATAGCGGAGGACTACAGAACGGCACTTTTCATTGAACTTGTCCACACCGTAGTCGACAATAGCTTTATGGCCTGAAATACCCAGCTCTTTCTGGACAATGCCTTCAACCGGAAGTCCGTGGCAGTCCCAGCCGAAGCCTCGCTCCACCCTCTTTCCCCTCATTGTCTGATAGCGGGGAACAGCATCCTTGATTGTTCCCGGAACAAAATGTCCGAAGTGAGGAAGACCTGTTGCAAACGGAGGGCCGTCATAAAAGACATACTCATTGTCAGGGCTTCTCATATCAATTGATTTCTGGAAAATGTTGTTCTCTTTCCAGAACTTGAGGATTCCTTCTTCCATCTTGGCGAAATCTGCCTTGCTGCTTACTGGGTGAAACATATTCTAATCTCCAAATTTCAGTTAGAAAGATAATAAATATCTGGATGATTTTATACAATAACCCGGCAGGCGGCTGCCGTCCTTCAGAGTCATGGGTGAATGATGGTTTCCATTCCTGGAAATATGGATCATCAGATTCTTATCTCAGCATTCATCTTCCATGCTGATGCAGAATCTCATGTCACTGACAGCCCCGTTAAAGAGAACAGGACAATTCAGGGCTGAAGAGAAAAACTCATCAGCGCTGAGATTCATACATTCTAAAGCTCTTTTGCAAGAGTGTTGACTTCGCTTATGGTAAGGCCGGAAATCTTTGCAATCCTGCTTACTGGCAGAGCTCCGTCCTTCAGCATCTCCTTGACCATAGCTGTCTTTTCCTTTCTAATGCCAATGGCTTCACCTTCAGCTCTGGCACTCACTCTCTCTTCATTCACCAGTTCCTGTATGACATCACACATATC
>CALXRC010000029.1 GCA_944390865.1 uncultured Spirochaetales bacterium
TCTGGCTTATTCTCAAGCTTCACATTTCTCTCATGCTGTGGGATGTAGCATGTCAGCATGAGGTATATGCCGGACGGTCTCTTAATGAGCTTTGCATTGGCAAACTCTGCATCCTTCGGTATCTGCTCCATTCCAAACACCCTTATAGGCCGTTTGATGCCTGAGATGTGAACAGTATTCCTGTACTTTCCATTCTTGTTGCCATCATTGCCATAGCAGATCCAGTGGGTATTGCCATACTGATTAAGTTCAATAGCATTGTATTCGCTTCTGAACTTCAGCTTGCCGTTCTTCTTTCCTGTCTTCTTACGCTTTGCTGCAAGGGATGCCATATCCTGCTTGATGGATGAATATACTGCCTGAATGAATTTGGCAGGCATTGTGAGCTGGCGATCGACAGGATTGCCATCCTTGTCGAGGGATGTGATGCCTCTTGTTCTCGTATTGAATGTTTTGAAATCGTCACCTGAAAGTGAAATGAGGTAATTGCACAGCCAGCGGCACTGAGTGAAGTAGTGCCAGAGCTTTTCCTGTTCTGTCTTGTTCAGGCATCTCAGGTCCAGCTTCATTTCAATGACAACAGGACGCATCGAAGCGTGACGAAAACGTGTCTCTTGAAGTGTTTTCTTAATGTTTTCGTTCTTTTCGATGCGTGCTGATTCATTCATAACTTATTGTATCATATTATGTTAATGTCATCAACAAGTCATGCACATCAGGCAATTCATCTCCACCCTGCAGAGGGATGGAGTCTTCTTGCCAATTTCGGGATAAAAACGCACCGCAGCATCATATACCGCGGTGCGCTTTGTCTCATGACTGAGCCGTCTCAGTCATGGATCTTCCTCTCGCTCAGCATTCTGATGAACGCAGGATCAGAGTGATCGACAATCTCGCTGTGACCAAGATCAAGCTTTGCAATTTCTGCCATGTCCTCTTCAGAAAGCGAGAAGTCCCAGATATCCAGATTCTGCTCCATTCTCTCCCTGTGAGTCGACTTGGGAATGATGACGACTCCTCTCTGGACATTCCAGCGCAGTGCAGCCTGAGCCGCGCTCTTTGAATACTTCTTCCCGATCTCAGTGAGCACAGGGTGGGTGAAGATGTCGTGCCTTCCCTCGGCAAAAGGTCCCCAGGCCTCAGGCTGTATGCCATACTCCTTCATGTTCTTCAGGGCATTCTCCTGCTGGAAGAAGGGATGAAGCTCAATCTGGTTGACTGCGGGCATGATGTCAGCGTGCATGGCAAGATCAGTCAGTCTTTCAGGGTAGAAGTTGCACACGCCGATTGCACGCACTCTTCCTTCTCTGCAGAGCTCTTCCATTGCCCTGTAGGCACCGTAATAATCTCCGACAGGCTGATGGATGAGGTAGAGGTCAAGGTAGTCGAGGCCGAGGTTTTCAAGAGAAGTCCTGAAAGCTTTTTTCGCGCCCTCATAGGAAGCATCCTGAGTCCACAGCTTGGTGGTGATGAAAAGTTCATTCCTGTTCACCCCTGACTCTTTTATTGCCTTTCCCACTGCTTCCTCATTCATGTAGGCTGCAGCAGTGTCGATGAGTCTGTAGCCGGTTTCTATCGCCTCAAGGACAGCCTTCCTGCACACATCTCCGTCAGGAACCTGAAATACTCCGAAACCCTCAAGAGGCATCTGGATTCCGTTGTTAAGTCTTGTTGTCTCAATTCTGTTCATTTCTTTTTTTCTCCCGATAGGCAAACTTTAAGCATCGCTCTGGATAAAGAACAGGACAAATTTTCGATAGTGCTATAACATTTCTCTATAGCCAGGAGGAAGCATCATGGAATTTTATCAGCTTGAAGAACTTGCGGCCTTTGCCAGATACGGCACTATCTCAAAGGCTGCAGAAATGTCAGGAGTCTCACAGCCGGCAATGTCCAGAGCGATGAAGCTGCTGGAAGAAGATCTGGGCGTTGCGATATTCAGGCGGACTTCAAACGCGATTGAGCTGAATGAGACAGGGCAGCTTGCCTGTCAGTGGGCAGAACGCATCACAAGGATGGCTGACAGCGCAAAGGAAGAGATAAGGGCTTTTGACAGAAGACAGCGCACCCTTCTTGTCGGTTCTGTCGCTCCTGCACCGCTGTGGAGCGTCGTATCCATTCTCTCTGCCCTTGAGACTGAAAAGACTGTGGCAGGCGAGATGAGGCAGGAGCGGATTCTTGCTGAAGGGCTGAAGAACGGCACATACCGTTTTGTCATTACGGCAGAACCTCCTTCCATCAGCGGCTTTTCTTCCGTCCGGCTTGGAGAGGAGAACCTCATGTTCCTGCTGCCCGAGAGTCACCGGCATGCAAAAAGAAAATCGCTGAGCTTCAGCGAGATGAACGGCGAGAATATGCTCCTGCTTGAGGACATAGGGCAGTGGAGGGAGCTTCCGCAGCGCATGATGCCTGACTCAAAGTTCATTGTCCAGACGGACCGCGAGTCGTTTGAAGAGCTTGTCATGAGGTCCGAGATCCCTTCTTTTGCCTCAGATCTGGTTTACCGGCCTGTAAAGGGGAAGGTGGCAGTGCCTGTGTCAGACAAAGAAGCCCATCTTGTCTATTTCATCACGGCTCGCTCCAGCCAGCTGTCCGTGATGAATCAGCTGGCAAGACAGTTCCGCAATGCCTTTAACGGGCGCTCTGTTTATGCTGTATGAATTTTCTCGGCTCTGATGACAAGCATCATCGGGCGCCGCCATTCGTTTTTCATCTCTTCCAGGCCTTTCAGATGCTCTGGGACCTCCGGCTCTCTGACCGCTGTGACGGCAAAGCCGCTGTCAAGAAGAACAGACAGATATGTTGTCAGTGTCCTGTGGTATTTCCTGACGGGAAAGCCGAGAAAGCCTGTCATCCTCTCTCCCTCTCTGAAGTAGTTGTCCAGCGGGAAGTGCTTTATGCATCCGTTTTCATCATAGCACCAGTCTTCGCTTCCCTCTGCCGTGAAGGCCGGATGCTCGAGTGAGAAGAGCAGGCAGCCGCCCGGCTTCAGGCAGGACTGGATTTTCCTGATGAGTGTGCTGTAGTCCCTGACGTAATGGAAGACCAGGGAGCTGAAGACGAGATCGTACTGCATTATGCCGAAATCCAGGCTTTCAATATCTCCCTCTTCGTAGCTGATTCTCTCATCATTATTAAACAGCCTTGCCTTTTCAAGCATGCTTACACTTGAGTCAACAGCCCTTATCCTTGCTGCACCCTGCCGGCAGAACCATGCAGCATGCCAGCCGAAGCCGCAGCCGAGATCAAGGATGCTCATGCCCGCAGCATCGGGCATGAGAGATCGCACTGTCTCCCATTCACCGGCCCCGTCAAGACCGAGTCTTGAACGGGTCATTGATGAATAGGCAGAGAAGAAAGAACTGTCATCGTATGGTGATTTCATAGCTTTTCAGGATCCTGGGTCAGCTGAGCTCAGACAGTGTTCTTTCGATATTGTCCAGAACTTTCCTGCTCATAAGGTCGTAGGCTTCTTCTGTCATGCCTGCAGAGACATCCGGACAGAGCACGTTCTTCCTGTCCTTCACTTCCGGCCAGATATCGCCTACAGCACCTGAGGTGTCAGCAACAAAAATGTTCCTGTCATCAAGAATCCACTTCTTAAGCTCTGCCATGTCTGCAGCGGGGCCGATGGACGTGTTGATCATTATCTTGCCGCTGCCAAGCGCCCTGAACTCATCTTCATGAAGCAGTATGACTCCCTTGTTGAGGCAGGTGATGACAACCTCGCTGTCGTGAAGAAGTTCATCAAGCGGCATATAGTGCATTCCTTCCTTCTCGCAGTCTTCTTTCACGCTTCTTGCATAATAGCTGATGCGGGCGCCCATTGCCTTCAGCAGCCTTGCTGTCATCTGACCGCTTGTGCCGAAGCCGACAAAGCCGATCTTCAGGCCTGTGATTTCCTTTGGCCTTTCTCTCCACATCGGCCAGTCATAGCCGTGAAGGATCCTGACAAGGGCATAGACAACGAACTCGGTGACACCCTTGTCGCCGTAGTCCCTGATGCCATAGACGGTGATGCCGTGCTTTTCTGCATAGCCGATATCGACATTGGCGCTTTCCTTTGAGTAAAGCGAACAGCACATTCCGACATACTTCAGGCTGCTGCATCTTGAGAGCACAGAGGCCGGCACAGCCGGCTGCGTCCTGACAAGCAGCGCATCGGCATCGCCAATCATTGCGGCAAGCTCATCTTCGCTCTGCGGCAGGCTGTCAAAGCGTATTATTTCATCTGCATAGTCTTCAAGTTTCTTCTCTGCCCAGTCCTGAAGCCCGACTGGACCGGCTTCTACCAGCTTTCTGAACTTTCTCATGATCAATCCTCCTAGAAGAATACCATTGCAGAAGAAAGATTCCTCATAAGCGCCACCACTGACCAGGCTGCTATGTCGCTTGTGGCAGAGTAGATGTCGACAACAGCCCTGAGGCCTTCTGTCTCGACAGTGATGCAGTGATCATCGCCGATGAAGCCCGGAACACTTGTGATCTGTGCCTCTGCCGCATTAGGACCGGTAGTTGCCAGGGCAGATGCGACTGCCACGTTCACCTTTGTCGGAAGCAGGGCGATAGCCTGTGCTGTGGAACCTGAGAAGACTGTCTTCTCCTTCTCCTGCAGCTCTGCTTCATAAAGCGGGGTGTTCTTCAGCGAGTCCGGACCCTTGTGAGTGTGGATGCCGGCCTTTACCGGTTTTCCTTCTGCCTGTGCGATGAGTGCAAGCGTGCTGAGCACGTCAAAGCCGCCTACAGCTCCGGAGGGAATATAGATTCTGGCTCCTGACTGGCCTGCGGCTTTCAGTGCTTCGGCTTTGAAGCTGCTGTCTGCAAAGGCGCCGATTGAAAGCGGAATTATGCTGATTCCCTGTTCCAGTGCCCTTGGCGCGAATTCCTTCAGCAGTGCGATGGATGCGGTCTCGACAATGTAATCAGGCTTCATTGAAATGACTTCATCAACCGACGCGGCAGCCTTTGCGCCGGTATCGGATGCAAGAGCCTCAGCGTCTTCTTTTTTCCGTGAACAGGCTGCGACCAGTCTGTAGCCGTCCAGCAGTCCGTCTTTGTATGCCCTGCAGACAATCTTTCCCAGATGTCCGCAGCCTGCAATTGCGAATGTCTTCATATTTCGACCTCCCTGAATCTCTGTCTATTCATCATATAGAAAAGCAGAGAAAAGGGAAGTGGCTCAGCTTCTTTTTCTGCCGATGATGAAGCCTGCCGCAGCAGCGATAATGACAGGAGGAATCCAGATGAAGCTCTTGCCTGTGATCAGTGCTGCTGCAGAAAAGATCAGGGCAGATGCTGCTGACAGGACATAGGCCGCCTTCAGTCCTGACTGGTGAGGAATGAAGGCCAGGGCCATGAGCGTGACGGCAACAGGGTAGATCAGTTCCAGCACAGGAGCTGAGAGACTGATCATCTGGTCAAGTCCGGCATTGGCAAGCACCAGGGAGACGAGGCAGAAGAGGGCTATCCACTTGTCTCTTGAGACAGAGGGAACGATTCTGGAGAAATATTCTCCGCATGATGAAAGCAGTCCCGTGCAGGTGTTGAAGCAGGCGATGATGAAAATCAGTGCAATGAGGCAGCGGCCGAAGCCCGGAAAGACTGCAGATGCTGCTGCAGAGAGTATTTCTGCTCCGTTTGCGGCTGATGCGAGAAAACGGTGAGAGGACAGACCTATCAGGGCAAGTCCTGTGTAGACTGCAAGGATCAGGAAGCCTCCTGCGATTGAGGCGATGACGCATTCCCTTTTCACATTCTGCCCGGCTTCTGCCTTTGAGATGTTCAAGGCCAGAATCGATCCGAAAACCAGACCTGCGATAGCATCCATTGTCTGGTAGCCTTCAAGAAAGCCTTCAGAAAAAGGGCTGTGCACGTAGCTGCCCTGCACCGGAGTGCTTTCAAGAGAACCTGCTGAGAGGGTGCCTGTCAGGAGGAAAAGGATGAGAAGGATCAGCAGCGGCGAGAGAAACTTTCCAAGCCGCTTTGACAGCTTTTCCGGTTTTCGTGCCATAAGGCCTGCCGCAGCGAAGAAGACGGTGCAGTATATGAAAGTGACAGTCCGTGATGATGAGCCCATTGCCAGGAGGACCATCTCGCAGCTGGTGCTGGCTGTTCTTGGAATGGCAAGACAGGGGCCGATTGCTAGATAGATGACAATAGTGAAGATTCTGCTGAAAAGTGGATGCACTCTGTCTGCCAGAGTCCCTAGACTGCCTGTGCGCGTTGCTGCCTGCAGTGCGAGCACCGGCAGTCCTATTGCAGAAATGGCAAAGCCGAGGAAGGCCGGGATGACATTCTCTCCTGCCTGAAAGGCCAGAAAGACAGGGAATATAAGGTTGCCTGCGCCGAAAAACATGGCGAAGACAGTAAAGCTCATCATCACTCGTCTGGACAGTATCATACAGATACAGATCCTAGCGCTTTTTCCAGCTGCGCGCAAACTGACTGCCGGATTGCAGCTGCATGGAGCCCTTCCTGCGAAACGCCCTGAAAAGGGAAAGAGCCCGGAAGCTCCATCTTCAAGCGTCAGCTAAGATGGAGTAGTTCACGAAGATGAACTTGAAAGAGGTCTTCAGCGCAGGCTGAAGGATATGCAGGCTGGAGGCTGCACCATGCCTCCGGCTTTCCTGCTGTCTCATGTTTTTTCCTGTCATGCTGAGTATGCCAAGAGGGCAGGAAGTGCTGAAACGGATCTGGATTACATACTGCGCCTTTCTGCCGCAGCCGCACTCTCACTGACTTCGGGAGAACATGCGGCAGTGATGCTGGCAGCTGAAGGTCTCTCATGACCGGCAGGGTGCAGACTGCGTTCAAAGTCCTGTCTGCTGCGGCTTTCACTCTGGCGGCAGCCGGTCTTGCTGCAGCGTATAAAGCAGGAATACTGACGGATCAGGCCGCTATGACTGACTTTGTCTCAAAGGCCGGCTTCTGGGTTCCTGTGGTCTTTATTCTGGTCCATATTATTCAGGTTATCATTCCGATTCTGCCCGGAGAAATCAGCTGTCTGGGCGGGGTTCTCCTTTTCGGGGCTGTCAGGGGCTTCATCCTGAATTATTCAGGGATCTGCATCGGTTCTGTCCTGATCTTTCAGCTTGCGAGGCGTTTCGGCCGGCCGCTTGTCGAGAAGCTTTTCAGCCTGAAGGCTGCAGAAGGAAAGTACAGGGCACAGAGTTCCACGGCTGGCTGCCGCTGAGCATTGCAGAGCAGGGCTGACCTCCCCGCTTTGAGATGAGTTTTTTTGTCTCGTTCCCCTGCGTTTCTCTGTTTCAGAAACATGTTGTTTCCTGGCAGCCTTAGCTGTCTGCTTTTTGCAAAGTCCCTCCCTGAAGTCTTTATACTGCAGGGAGGGGAGTGCATTCATGTTTTTAATACGATCAGCTTTACAGCATCCATCAGACCATAATCAACTACATCATAGTCTGGAGAATAATCTTCTTCACGCGGAACAAAAGAATACGGATTGGAGAAGGCAGGCTTTCCTCCTTTTCTGTGCAGCTGGCCCAGCATGTTTCTCAAAGAGCCACACAGTGTTATATCCAATGAGTTATTCTCTTCGATGTATGGCGTTATGTCGCACTTGTCCTGATAATCAAAAGGCAGTTCAATCACATGCCCGTTGATGGTTATTGACTTTGTGCTCGCAGAAAGCTCTGGAAGCTGGATAATTACCCTGCCGCCGGGTTTCCTGAAGCTGAAGGAATAAGTCACGTTTCCTGGGTAGTGATACAGTCCCTGTCCTGTCCATGAGCCTATATCCAGCATCCTCACCGGCTCTGCGATTTTCCTGTCCGCAGTCACGGCAAAGTCGCCGATTACATATACGGCTTCAATGGCAGAGGAGAGAGTGTAGGCTGTGCTGAGCGTGAGGATGTTTTTTCCCTTTCTGATGGGCGGCAGGGAAAGCACTCTGAATGCCTTGTCCATATACCAGCCTTCATCTTCAGAACTGACAGGCTTTCCGTTCAGTTCAATTTCGAAGCGTTCCGGAGTTTCTGCTGCCAGTTTTGCTCCAGTGAGCTCAATTTCGCTGCTGAAACAGAATGTGACTGTTACTGTCCTGCCGTCTGATGGATGTCTTTCATTGACCCACATATAGCGCTGTGTGATTTCATCTGTATCGACAGAAAACATTCCAAGACTCTTTCTTATGCTGTCTTCTCCAAGCCAGAGCGGAAGCTCTTCGCCTGAACAGACCTTTTTGCCATCAAGGGTGAAGACTGCCTTGTCCAGTGTGAGGGCATTGGGCGTGCTTAGGGAGACAGGAACAGTGCGGGCAAGGGTGATTGTCTCGCATGTCGTTTCCTGCACGGCTTCCGCTCTTTCCTCAAGCGGTTTCTTCTCCGTATTGAGAATGAATACCTTGCTTCCTGTTTTTTCAAGACTAAGTTTCCATCTCATGTCAGGAGTAGATACAGGCCTCTCGCTTCCTGTAAGCAGGTCATATTCGCTGACCAGGCCTCTCTCTGTGAGTTTTATTTCTCCGCTGAATGGCTTTTCCCTATCATTGTTGACGATAAAGAAAAGAGTCTCGCTTCCTTTTCTTCTGGTCTGCATCAGCAGCTTTCCTCTTTCTTTTCCTTCAATGTCCAGAAGAAGATCTGAGGATAGAATGCGGATCACATCGTTTTCTTCTGCGGCAAAGACAGCCTTTTTCAGGAGCAGCTTTTCCGCAAGAGTGCTTTCTTCTCCGTCAACAAGATGTGGAAGATCTCCGAGAACGATAATCCTTCCGTTGAATTCAGCCAGCAGCCTCAGCACTTTCTCTGTGATGTTTTCCATCCAGGGGAGGATGATGTCTGAGTAGCATGCACATCCTATCCTGAAGCAGTCAGCCTCAGTGCATCCCGTCTGTGCTATGATTGTCTCATCGCCGAGATCAGGATCGATCAGGGCATTTTCAAGCTTTCTGATCAGATCTGAAAGTCTGAAGCCGAGCTCATCATTTTCCCTGAGATCCCTTTCATTCCTCCTGACTGGATTGCCGTAAGGGCTGCAGCCGAAACGGCTCCAGACAGTGGTCTGAGGATGAATGATCAATGTCCTTGTCAGGTGTTCGCCCTGCTGCAGCAGCATAGACAGCCTTGCGCTGTAGTCTTCCATGCAGTGCTGCATAGCAAAGAACGGGGAATGAGTGCTGAATGATGCCGGGTAGTCTCTTTTCCTGCCGCCTCTGAGCGAATACAGCGCAAGATGTTCCACCTTGTTTGTGACGCCTAGCACATATTCCCAGTCTGTTATCCATTTCTGGCCCGTGAGCGTGAAGTCCCATCCGCAGGCGGCGAAGGTTTCTGCCAGTACCCGCTTTTTGCCCGTCTGATGGGCGACGCTGGCGCACTGCTTCACTGTAAGATATTCATCGCAGCGCTCACACAAAAGATCAATTCCCGGAATATCTTCATGTCTGTAATGCGGCATGACAGAACCGCTGACCCTGGTCTGAAGGCCGAGTTTGTCCTCCTGAAGATAGTGCCCTGTGAACTGATAGCCGTTTGCATGACACCAGTCGCCGATTGTCTGGGAATAGCATTCCTCAAAGCGCTTTGCTATGGTTCTCCAGTAATCGAAGCGGGCCTTCCTGCTGCCTTTCTCTGTGAAGAAAAGCAGCGGGAATGTGTCAAAGATATCCTTTCCAGTAACTTCCTTATAGTACTCCTGCATGCCATAAGACCAGGGCATCCAGCTCCTTTCAGGAGGGAAGGCTGCATGCCTGTCTGCGATACTCGGCTCGTCAGTGAATATTCCGGGCACGCAGTTAATGCCTTGCAGCAGCGATTTGTAGTGTTCGTGTGTCAGCTGTATGAAGCGCTTCACTGTCTGTGGATTGAGGTTGTCAGGAGGTGCGCTGCCGTTGAACCATACTGAGCCGCGAGAGGTCTCAAAGCGTACAATGAGGTATTTCTCATCTGCTGCTTTTGTGCATTTTTCCCTTATGCGTCTGAATCTTCTAAGCCTCTCTCCGTCAATCTGTGCAATATATGCGGCTTCAATCTTGCCGTCTTCCGGCCAGGTTTCTGTCACTTCAAGCGTCAGGCCGTGAAGAGCATAGCGTTCATCAGCGGAAACCTTTCCGCTGCAGCTTCCGGAGGGGAAGCGGTCCTCATCATAAAGCCATGCCTCCATTCCAAGCTTTCCGGCTTCCTGTGCACAGGATAGAATGGCCTCATCCCACTCCTTTGACATGTAAGCGGTTTCAAGGCCATCCCTTGAGTGCATGAAGAATCCCCCATAGTGCTGGTCATGGAAAGCCTTTATCTGGGACTTGAGTTCATCAGGCTCAAGTCTGTCATCCCAGGCCCAGAACAGCGTGGACCTGGATGCGTTTGTCATATTGTCTCTGTCAAACATCTCATTCTCCGATTTCAATATCCCAGAAGCAGATTGTTTCACGCTTGTACGTATACGTGACCAGGAGGCGGCTGTCCCCGTCTGCGATAATGGCAGGGTAGGCGTAGTCTCCGGGGGCATCCTCAAGCGTGATGAGAGGTTTCCATGTCTGTCCGTTGTCCTCGCTGAAGTCAATCACCAGAGGTGTCCTGGGACCCTTGTAGTAGTTCGGAAGATTGCCAACCGGGTTGTAACAGAGGTAAATGATTCCATTGGCGGCCCTGACAAGATCAAGTCCGCTGTTGTTGTTTGGCAGGCCAGTGTCATAGGCCTGCTCCCAGGTCAGGCCCTTATCGTGAGAAACTGATGTGAAGATTGCTGAGGATGTGGTCCTTGTGAACATGTGCACATCACCGTTTTCATCTTCCCAGAGCGTAGGCTGAATCATTCCCTTACCGAAACATCTGTATTTGCTGTAAGGCTGGTCAACCATCTGAATATTGTATCCTGAACGGCGCAGAGGGACAAAATCACCTCTTTTCCATGTCTTTCCGCAGTCTTCAGAGATATCTGTAAAGCAGATCCATGTCTCATCCTTTTCATAGGAGGCCGGTGCGACAATGGTCCTGCCGTCTGAAAGCAGGATCGGCTTGTTCTTGACAGGGCCCCTTCCTCCTGAAGTGTCTCCCTGTACAAGTTCCTCAGCCTCACTCCAGCTCTCTCCCTCATCATATGAGCGGCGGACGAAAGTCTTCCATTCCGGTATTACAGGGCCTGACTTGAAAAAGAGAAGAATTGAGTCATCCGGAGCGCGGAAGAGTACTGGATTCCAGGATGCGACATGCCAGCAGCCTCCCATGAGGCGCGGTGCAGACCAGTTTCCGTCCGGAGAACGCTTTGCCATATAAATATTGACATTAGGATCCTTTTCCCAGCTTCCTCCGAACCAGGCTGCAAGCACGCTGCCGTCTTTAAGTTTGAGCAGGGTGGAGGCATGAGCGCTGTCCGTTATCCTTTCTTCCAGTGGTGCAATAAACTCTCTCTCAGCTTTCAAAACTCTCATTTTTCATTTCTCCTTTTTCCTTATATTCCTGAATTCTGTAGGTGTGATGTTCTCTATCTTCTGGAAAACCCTCAGGAAGGTGGCTCTGGAAGGGATTCCCACAGCTTCCGCTATCTGCCCGATCTTGAGATCTGTCCCGATAAGAAGTTCCTTGGCCTTTTCGATCCTCAGCTCGGAAATGTAGTCCGAGATGTTCTCTTCTGTCTCTGTCTTGAACAGCTGCGACAGATACTTGGGGTTCATGCTGAGGCTGTCGGCAATGATATCCAGACTGATCGGATTCATATAGTTGTCATTGATATATGTCTTGATCTCTGCGATCCTTGGGTTTTTCGAATTGTTTTCATAAGGGAAGGCCAGAGACTGCATGTCGCACAGAAGCGAGACAGTCTGGTCAACGAGCAGTTCGAGCTGTCCGTTCTCATGGCTGCCCGACAGCGCCCTCGTGAAATTCTGATACAGCGGAACCTCTTCGGTCGTATGGCCCTTCTTTTCCATTTCATTGCGGCCGATTGAGAGTATCTGCTGAAGGATTTCACAGATTACGGAGGTGTTGATGCCACGCGCCCTGTTGCGCTCAATGATTGAACGCACAAAGTCTTCAAGCTGGCTCTTGTTGCCGGAAGAGAAGTTGTTTGCTATTCCCTTCTGGTCATAGAAGGAGAACGAGACACGGTTCTGTTTGTCCATATCGCTGTAAAAGCGTATCTCGCTTCTGTTCTGCCCTGTGTTCATGGGAATAGCCTGCATTGCTTCCTTGTGGGCTCTCCTCAGTTCCTGCGGGCTGTCTGAGTCAATAATGCTGACTCCGATTAAGGCTGTGATGGATGCGGCATCCATTGCCTTCTTGATATGGAGCGCGAGCATTTCCTTTGTACCGCTGCCGAGCGGGATGATCACTTCATGAAGATTGCTGTCATTCACGACAATCACTGAGTGATCCTGCAGCTGAAGCTCATTGAGGATGGCATTCGCAGCCATGCCGTTTCCTTTTGTCTCTGTCAGAGAGAGAATGGCGATGCAGGCAAGCCGTCCCTCAATGCCTAGGCCCCTGAGATCTGAGCTGATCTTTTCTTCAGAAACTGATATTCCGCTGAAATAAAGCAGCATCTGCCTCGAAATTGACTGGGCCGTCAGCTCGTCATTTCGCGTTACAAGCGTTGTAACGCCTGCCTTGATCTGTTCAATTTCAGACCTGCGGTCTTCTGTTTCCGGGATAAGGGCCTTGATTGTCCTGATAGGGTTGTAGAGCCTGCGTGAAAGTATGATTACAAGCAGCGAGCCTATGGAGCAGAGCGTGATGATTATTATCACGTTTGACAGCATCAGCCTTGAAAGCACCGCATACTGGGATGAGGTGCTGATATAAGCACTGAGCGTGAGTCCTGTGTCTCCGATGGCAACCGAACAGGACAGAGCCGAATCAGCCTCTCCTGCACAAAAGTCTTCAGATGCCATGATCGGAATTCCGTCAGGACCTGCGAGCGTATATGAGAACTCAAGGTCTCCTGATGACAGGATGGCCCTGATGTATTTTGCGTCTATGTTTGCAATATGTACCAGAGTGCTTCCGTCTTTTCTCCTTGTGGTCACAAGAGGTATGACCTGGCTTACGGATGCCTGTGTCGTTTCTGCATCTGTCGCGGGAAATGCCTGTCTGATTCCGGAGGGAAGCGTGTTCCAGAATTCCAGCGGATAGTCCTCATAGCGGAAGATTCTGGAGAAATACAGGTCTTTATCATAGCTGCCGCCCTGAGTAAGTACGTAGCTGTCATCCGTGAAATAGATGCATTCGCTCACGATGTATGGCATGAGCATGTTTTCGGAGCGGGCGATTTCAGTCATGACCTGATTCAGCTGGCTGCGCTCAGCTTCCGTGATTTCGTACTGCGGGTGAAAATAAAGGATTGTACTGCGCTCATTGAAAAGAATGTTTCCGTGTGAGCGCGCATTTTCAAACTGAATTGATAACGTGTCAGCGATAGCTGAAATCTGCTCGCTGAAGCGTACTTCAAGCTGATCGCTGGCATCGTTTGTATAGATAAAAGTGGAAATGAGGATCAGCAGTGAGGCAAAGAGCAGGATTATCGTGAGGCTTATAGCTATCATTGTGATGAAGCGGCCACGCAGCCTGTATTTCTTTGCCATCTCTGCGGTCATTTATCATTCCTTTCTGCCATCTCAGACAGACATTGATCTTGCAAGAGCCGTGTTGTAGATATCCTCAAGTTCTCTGGCTCCAAGCTCTTCACAGTGTGCGATGACGCTGTCCCAGTTATCAATAGGCTCAAGACCCATGATGTACTTGTTGTACTCCTGCTCGAGGACTGTTGTGAGCTCCATGAGAATGTCTGTGGCTCTCTCGCTTTCTTCTGTCGTCAGGGAAGGAGCGATCTTAGGCGGCACATATGCATCATCGTTGTTGACGATGTTCCAGTACTCGTCACTGATCCAGTCCCAGTTGCCGAGGGCTTTCTCAATCTCGAACCAGGTCCTTGTGTTGCAGGCATAGAGGCAGAAATTGAGTTTTGTGATTCCGAGGTCCTCATAAACTGCATAGTAGCTGGACGGGCTGGCATCCCTGAACTGCTCGAGGTAGGAGAGAAGGAATTCCGGTTCTCCATTCTCATTATACTCAAAGCTGTATCCTTCAATACCGTAGTTAGAAATATCTGAGCCGTAGTCGCTGTACAGCCAGTCGATGAGCTTGATGACGGCATCTTTATTCTTAGAGGAAGAGTTCACGACGTAGAATCTGTCTGTCAGATCCTTTGCATAGCTCTCGGCTCTTCTCTGGCCAAACTCATTCTCAGGAATAGGAATGATCTGGAAGTATGCATCCTCGTATCCAGGGATCTTGTTCAGGGCCTTTGTGTAGTTGACGCCGAATCCGGAGTTGTCCAGGAAGAAGAGGGCTCTGCCGGATGAGAGCTTTGATTCCATCTGCTCTGCAGTGGATGTTGCGAAGTCAGGGTCAAGGATTCCTCTCTCATATGCCTCGTTCAGCCAGGAAAGGACAGCCTTGAACTCTTCTGTCGCAGGTCCGAAGACGTACTGCTCGAGATCATGATCGTAGTAGAGGCCGTTCTGGCCGTATCCTGAACCCAGCATGTATGAACATGTCTTCAGCAGCTGAGTTGTTCCCTTTCTTCCTGTGAACGGGATTGTGTCAGGGTAAATCTGGTGGAGCTGATCAAGAACATCAAGCAGTTCTTCGAAAGTCTCAGGAACAGGGATGTTGTGCTTTTTCAGCAGATCCATTCTGATGACAGGTCCGAAGCCGTTTGCAGATTCATCTCTGGCAACGACAGGGAAAGCATACAGCTCACCGTCTACGAGGAAGTTCTTCATATCGTCATACTGCTGCCAGAATCTGTAGAAGTTAGGCATTGTCTCCTCATTCACATACTGGAGCAGAGGCTCAAAGATGCCTGTAGGAGCATACATCGGAAGGTCAGCTGGGCGGACATATGCCACATCTGGCCAGTTGTTTGTGGCAAGAAGGACATTCTTCTTCTCATCATAGCTTGCGAACGGGACAACCTGATACTCAAGCTTGATGCCGGTGAGCCTGAAGATCTCCTGCTGGGCCGGTGCATAGTTCTTGATCGGCTGGCTGGCAGAGTCGCTGAGAAGAACTGTCACTGTTGTCGGTTCATCAACAAGCCAGCTGTCCAGCTTTGTGTACTCTCCGTAGTCACCTGATTCTGAAGCGCCGCCTGCAAAGACAGGCACGACGAGCGCAAGAAGCGCGATGAGCACCATGAGTGCTTTCTTTGTTGTTTTGTACATACAACCTCCTGTTGTGTTTTTTTTTTAACCTTTAACAGCTCCCAGCAGAACACCCTTTGTGAAGTGTTTCTGAAGGAACGGATAAACGAAGAGAATTGGAAGCAGCGAGATGATGATGACAGCGTATTTGTAGTTTGTCGCCACAATATTGAGACTGCCTGTGACATCTCCTGTGTCGCTTGTCATCTCACCGGCAATGATGATGTCTCTCATGAGGACCTGGACAGGGTATTTGTCCTGATCATTCAAGTACAGCATTGCAGGGAAGAAGCTGTTCCAGTGTGCGACTGCATAGAACAGAACCATTGTCGCAATGATTGCCTTTGAAAGGGGAAGGACGATCTTTGCGAATATCTGGATGTCATTTGCGCCGTCCAGGTATGCCGACTCAGCAAGTGAGTGCGGAATAGCCTGGAATGAAGTGCGCATTACTATCATATTGTACGTGCTGATTGCAGGCGGCAGTATGATAGCCCACATTGTATTGATCAGGTGGAGATTCATAATAACGAGGTAGAGTGGAATCATTCCTCCTGATACAAACATGGTCAGTGTTGTGAAGATTGTCAGCACCTTCTTTCCGTAGAAATCCTGGCGTGACAGCGGGTAGGCGCACATTGCTGTCAGTATGACCTGAAGCGCAGTGCCGGACACCGTATACAGAATCGTATTTGCGTAAGCCCTCCAGATCTTCTCGTTGTCGAAGACGATCTTGTAGGCCTCGAAGTTGATGCCCTTCGGCCAGAATGAGATTTCTCCCGCATTTATGTATTGTGCATTTGAGACCGAGACAATGAGGATGTACCACATCGGATACAGAGTGATGAATCCGATGATCGCAAGAATGATGTATGTCGCGATGTCAAATGCAGCGTTTCCTGTTCTGGAAATCAGTTTGATATGTTTCTTTTCCATCATCTTCCTCCTTATTACCAAAGACTGGTCTCACTGAGCTTCTTGGAAACCTTGTTTGCCATCACAAGAAGTACGACGCCGATAACTGTCTGGAAGAGACCTACGGCAGTTGCATAGCTGAAGCTGTTCTGCAGGATGCCTCGTCTGTAAACGTAGGTTGCGATGATATCCGCAGTCTCCATTGTCGAGCCGTTGTACAGCAGGAGGACTTTCTCGTATCCGAGGTTCATCATCTTTCCGAGGTCCATGATCAGCAGCGTCGAGATTGTCGGAGTGATCGCAGGAAGTGTGACGTGCCTGATTCTCTGCATTCTGTTTGCACCGTCAATCGTTGCGGCGTCAAGGATGGATGCGTCAATACCTGTGAGGGCCGCCAGATAGATGATTGAGGTCCATCCGGCCTTCTGCCAGATTTCCGAGACCACGTAGATTGTCCTGAAATACTCCGGGTACATCAGGAACTGCTTTGTCTCTCCGCCAAGAGCTCTGATGAGGTTGTTCACGAGTCCGTCGGAAGAGAGAATGCTCACCAGCATGCCGCAGACGACAACTGTCGAGATGAAGTGGGGAAGGTAGGTGACTGACTGGATTGCCTTCTTGAACTTCCTGTTCCTGACTTCATTGAGCAGCAGGGCAATAATGATCGGAAACGGGAATCCCCAGATGATGTTTTCAAGGGAAAGCAGGAATGTGTTTCTGACCACCTTCCAGAAATAAGGGTCGGTCAGGAACTTTTCATACCACTTGAATCCGGCCCAGGGGCTGCCCATGATTCCCTTAACAATATTGTAGTCCTTGAATGATACGATGATTCCATACATAGGCGCGTAATGGAATACGAGGTAGTAGACAACTGGCAGGGCAATGAGCGCATAAAGGTACTTGTTCTTGTTCAGGAGCTTAATCCTGGATGGCTTCCTTATCTGAATCTCACTGCCGCTGTCTGCCGTGTTCGTTAACGATACGTTTGCGGCTTTGAGCTTTGAGTGACTTTTACCCATAACAGCATCTCCTTTTGTCGGTGTAATGCCATTATTTTTCTTGTTTTTGAGCCTGTCTATGCTCAGTTTTCCATTTTTTCGCTCACTTTTCCTGTATTTTGAGGATAAAAAGTATTAACTCTCCTTTTTATCATGATGTTTATCGTTATCAATTATTTTTTGCTGCTTTTTTCACACAAGATTCACGCTGTCTTCATGTTGTTTTGCATGGCTTTTCTCTCATTTCACAAAAATGTGCATGGAATGAAGAGCGCAGCGCTTATCATTCTGAAATGATTTTGCAGTCTTCGGCCTTCCTGTCATGCAGACTGACCTTGGCAAAGAAATCCTCAAGGATCAGACGTGAGTCCATATGACTGTAAACCCTCAGCTTTCTCACGCTATGCAGCACTCTGCCGTAGCTTCCGTCTGCATTGACCTCTCTTGCGTCCTCATACGTGTAGTGATAGGGATTCTTGTGCAGCAGCACCGCAGGCACAGCGTTGTCTCCCAGCGTCCAGGTTTCGCCGCTTCTCAGGCTGGACCAGGCTGTCTTGGAATCAGCATAGCTGTGCAGCTGTGCCAGGAGAAAGCGGCCCAGAGGCCCTGTGAGCTTCAGTTCAAGCTCCGTGAAAGACACGCCAAGTTCAAGATATGCCTGATTTGTTATCTGGTAAAAAGGCAGACTGGAGCCGAATACTGTGCTGGCTGCCGAAGTGTCTGCCCTGATGTTGAACTCCGGACCTCCGTCAGGATAGGCGGCTCCGCCAGTCCAGACAGCAGTCATCCTCTCTGCTATGTCAGGCTGCTTTTTCAGGGCTGCGGCAAGATCCGTCAGTGCTCCCATGCAAAGCAGGTAGAATGGACGGCTGTCCTTTTTCATTGCTTCTTCGATAATCATCCGGCATGCATCTGAACCTGAGTCACCAGGGCTCCCTGCACCCTCAACAAGTTTTATGCTGCAGCGCATATGCCGAAAGAGAGCCTTGATTTTCTCAAGACTCTCCTTTGATTCATTACTGCTTCTGCCTCCATAGTGGCATCCTGAAATCCACTGAATGTCGAAGCGTGGTGAAAGCATAGTGTGTGCTATGGCAAAGGCATCATCGCCCTCAGCTGCTGCATCTGAAATAATTGCACAGCGTATTTTCCGTTCAGGACTTACAGTCCAAGACGTTCTCTCCACTTATCTTCCATCCTTTTGAGCGCTTCTATTTCGTGCCTGCCGTTTTCATTGAAGAGTGAGGGATCCTTGCTCCTTGTATGAAGAGTCATTTTAACTCCGTATTCATTCTGATACCACTTTGCGCTTATAGGATAGGCTCTGGCCTCAATGACGGCAGCAAGTGTCAGAAAGTCCTGCAGCTCTGCTGCTGTCTCAGGCTCCTTGCTGAAATTCCTGTAAAGCCAGCTGTACAGATCGATGTGGAAGTTGGCCATCACTCCGTTGTAGCCGCTGTATCCGGCCTGAAGGGATCCCAGCAGAGTTGAAGTGTTCGCATTGAAGAGGGAAAGCCCGCTGCCTCTGACAATGCCAGCTCTTGCCGCTTCCTTTGTCTGGCTGCAGGATACGTCTTTCAGAAAATGCAGCTTTCCTTCCTTTGCTGCATATGACAGGAACTCATCGCTCAGCAGCCTCAGGTATGGATAGGGGCACTCATAAAGACCAAAAGTCACATCAGGCAGCTGAGAGAAGATTTTCTCCGCGTTTTTTACGAAGACATCTTCGCCTTCATCTTTTCCAGCGATCCTGTTGCTGACGAGCACAACGGCATCAGCCCCTGTCTCTGCCATTCTGGCAAGGCCCTCAATGCCCTCATCTATATCATCTTCAATATGGCCTGACACGACGACAGGAATTCTCCCGTCTGCCCGTTCGACTACTGTTCTGGCCAGCTTCAGCTGCTCTTCCTTGGTCAGAAAGAACATTTCAGAACTCTGGCAGACAGCGAAAATGCCGTCAGCATGTTTTTCTATATACCAGTCAACAAGACTGCCGGCAGCATCGTAGTCTACCTCGCCGTTTTCCCTGAAGGGCGTGATCATTGTGGGGTAGCAGCCGTGGAATTTATTCATTTTAATCTCCTTTTGTTAACGTACACGTTATATATAACTTTATTAACTACCATATTTGCAGAAATTGTCAATGGATTTTGTTTGACAACTCAGAAAAAAGCGTGTACGTTAACAACTAAAAGGAGGAACAGCATGACAATCAGGGAAATTGCACAGATGGCCAATGTCTCAATCGGCACGGTTGACAGGGTGCTGAACAACAGGGCCGGTGTAAGCAGCGCGACAAAAGCAAAGATCGAGTCGATTGTCGAGCAGACAGGTTTCCACGCCAATGCTTACGCCCGCAATCTGAAACTGGGCAAGAAGGCTGTGATTGGAGTAATGATTCCGCTTGGATCCTCCGAATACGGGTACTGGAATCTTGTACTGGACGGAATAAGGAAGGCAGAAGCTGAGTTTTCAGGCTTCGGACTAGCGCTGAAATACGGGTTTTATGACAGAGATAAGGCCGGTGATTTCACTCAGGCCTTCAGGACTCTTCAGAATGAAGGCTGCACGGCCTATCTCATTGCGCCGCTGCCTGTTTCTGAGTTTCCCTCTGCAGAGCTGAGGGAATCAGGGCTTCCTGTAGCTTTCATTGACAGCACTATTCCTTCCTTCACTCCTGTGGCTGTCATTGCCCAGAATCCATTTAAGGGCGGCTTTGTGGCAGGGCGGGTGACCAGACTGCTCAGCAGCGGGACTGGTACATTTGTAACCATCCAGATCCATCCTGATGCATATAACAGCTTCGAAAGGGCAAGGGGGTTCAGGACTTATATCATGCGCGACGGGCGCAACAATGTCGTGGACGTGAATGTCAGGAGCGTTGATGACATTCCTCATGTCCTGGATGATGTTTTCTCGTCTCACGAAGACATCAGGGGAATATTCACAGTCAACTGCATCATAAATGCGGCAGGCGAATACCTTGTTCACAGAAGAATTAAGGACAAGGTTGTAGCTGTCGGCTACGACCTTGTTGAGGAAAACCGCAATGCTCTCAAGAACGGTTCTGTCGATGCCGTCATCAGCCAGCGCCCTGCATTCCAGGGCTACACTGCAGTATCAGCACTGTTCAGGAAAGTTGTGCAGGGAGAGGCTGTCTCGCCTGCAGAAATTCCGATTGACATCTATTTTGAGGAAAACCTCATCGAGGGTTCCGAATAAGGTAATGGAGGATAAGTTTATGGAGAACCGAATATATGGAGAGGCTCCCGTTATCGGCATCAGGCCGATAATCGATGCGCGTGAGGGTATGCTTGATGTCAGAGGCTCCCTGGAGGCTCAGACTCATGCCATGGCAGAGAATGCAAAGCGTGTCATTCAGGAGAATGTGTTCACCTCTGACGGAAAGCCGGTCAGGGTTGTGATCGCATCCCGTTCAATCGGCCGTGTCGCTGAAGCAGCCAGCTGTGCTGAGGAATTCAGGAAAGAAGGTGTAAACATCACTCTCAGCGTTACGCCGTGCTGGTGCTATGGATCTGAAACGATGGACAGTGATCCAATGACCATCAAGGCTGTTTGGGGACTCAATGCGACAGAGCGTCCCGGCGCCGTCTATCTTGCCTGCGTCCTTGCCGCCTATGCAAGAAAGGGGCTTCCTGCTTTCGGCATTTACGGCCATGATGTGCAGAAGCCAGATGCTCCGATGACTGATGATGTCAGACAGAAGATCATCACCTTTGCAAAAGCCGCTGTTGCCGCTGTCAGCATGAGGGGCCGGTCCTATCTGCAGATCGGTGCACAGTGCATGGGAATTTCCGGCTCCATGATTGACCCTGACTTTTTCGAGGAATACCTCGGAATGAGGGTTGAGTCCGTCGATGAGGTTGAAGTCCTGCGCCGCGTGGAGAAGGGGCTGTATGATGAGGACGAGTTCAGAAAGGCCATTGCCTGGACAAAGGAGAACTGCCCTGAGTGTTTTGACAAGAACCCTGAGAAGGCTCAGAAATCGCGCACGGCAAAAGATGAGGACTGGGCCTTCACTGTGAAGTGCGCCCTTGTCATCAGGGATCTCATGCACGGCAATCCGCGACTGAGCGAGATGGGCTTCTATGAGGAGAGCCTGGGCCACAATGCTATTGCAGCCGGTTTCCAGGGACAGCGCCAGTGGACTGACTACTATCCTAATACAGACTTCCCTGAAGCCATACTCAACACATCCTTTGACTGGAACGGTCCCAGAGAGACATCAATCCTCGCAACTGAGAATGACACGCTCAACGCTGCCAGCATGCTGCTTTTGAAGCTGGTCACAAACCGGGCCGTCATGTTTGCCGATGTCAGGACATGCTGGACATCGCAGGCAATGAAGAACGAGTACTCCTATGATCTCACCGGCAAAGCCGGCGAGGCCGGAGGCTTCATCCACCTGATCAACTCCGGAGCCTGCTGCCTTGATGCCGCCGGAGAAGTGAAGGATGAAAAGGGTGAAGCTGTCTTCAAGCCTTTCTGGCAGATGGAGAAGAAAGATATTGAGGCAACCCTCAGGGCAACCGAATGGGCTCCTGCTGACCTTGGCTATTTCCGCGGCAGCGGCTATTCATCCCGCTTCATGACCCGTTCTGAAATGCCTGTGACAATGATCAGGCTGAACATCATAAAAGGTCTTGGACCCGTGATGCAGATTGCAGAGGGCTATACTGTTAAGCTGCCTGAAGACATTGCGGATGCTATCTGGAAGCGCACGGACTACACCTGGCCCTGCACCTGGTTTGCTCCCTGTGTCAATGGCAGTGATTCTTTTAAGGACGCATATTCTGTAATGAACAGCTGGGGAGCCAATCATGGCGCCATCGGTTATGGCCATGTTGGCGGGGAACTCATCACGCTCTGCTCAATGCTGCGCATTCCTGTATGCATGCACAATGTCAGCGAGGACAGGATCTTCCGTCCTGCTGTTTGGAACGCATTCGGAATGGATAAGGAAGGTGCAGATTACCGCGCATGTGCAGCCTTCGGTCCGCTTTACAGGTGAGACGGCCTATGGAAGTGAGACAGGAATCCTGCTTTCTGGGCATTGAGCTTGGCTCAACGAGGATCAAGGCGGTTCTCATTGATCCCGGTTATGTCCCTGTTGCCAGCGGCAGCTTCCTCTGGTCAGACAGTTTTCAGGACGGATACTGGACGTACTCTCTGGAAGATGTGTGGAAGGGGCTGCAGGCATGTTTTGCTGATCTGAAAAATGACTTCCTTTCCCGCACAGGGCAGAAGCTGAGAAAGGTCAGGGCCATAGGCGTGTCAGGCATGATGCACGGCTTTCTCGCCTTCGACAGTGAAGGAAGGCAGCTGGCCTCCTTCCGCACCTGGAAGAACACGACAGCCGATGAGGCCTCGCTCAGGCTGAGCGAGTTATTTGATTTCAATATTCCTCAGCGCTGGAGCATTTCACATCTTTATCAGGATATGCTGGACAAGAAGCCATATGTCGGCAGGATTGCCCAGATGACAACGCTTTCCGGCTATGTGCACTTCTGTCTTACAGGAAAGAAAGTGCTTGGCTCCGGCGATGCATCCGGCATGTTCCCTGTCAATGAGTCAGGAAACGGCTATGATGAGACAATGGCTGAGAAGTTCCTCTCCCTTGCCGGCATTGACATCAGGAAAATCTTTCCTCAGGTGCTGCTGGCAGGAGAGGATGCGGGAACGCTGACAAAGGAAGGGGCCCTTTTGCTGGATCCGTCAGGGGAACTGGAATGCGGCATCCCGTTTGCGCCTCCTGAGGGAGACGCAGGCACCGGAATGACGGCGACCAACTCGACAAAGCCGGGAACAGGCAACGTGTCGGCCGGCACATCGATCTTTTCAATGGTTGTTTCGGACAAGCCGCTGTCAAAGGCCTACAGGGAAATTGATCTTGTCACAACACCGGACGGAAAACCTGTGGCCATGGTGCACTGCAACAACTGCACCTCTGACATGAACGAGTGGGTGCGTCTTTTCCGGCAGGTGGCTGAGCTGACAGGAGGTGACAGCGATCTTGACCGCCTGTACGGAGCCCTGTATGAAAAGAGTCTGTCAGGATCTGCTGACTGCGGCGGCCTGACAGTGTTCAACTATGTCTCAGGAGAACCCGTGACAGGCTTCAACGAAGGCTGTCCCGTGATTGTCCGCCAAAGCGATGCTGAACTCAATCTTGCTGATTTTGTCCGCGCCCATCTGTATTCAGCTTTCGCATCCCTTGCATACGGGATGAGAATTCTGACCGGCGAGCATGTCAGGATTGACCGTCTTATGGGCCACGGGGGAATATTCCGCCACTGCGGTGCAGGACAGAGATATCTGTCAGCCGCCGTTTCGGCTCCTGTCTTCACAATGAAGACTGCAGGCGAGGGCGGCCCGTATGGAATGGCTCTGCTGGCTGCTTTCTGCATGGATGAAAAGGGAAGAAGCCTTTCTGATTTCCTTGAAGAGGATGTGTTCAGCGCTGCTGAGGTCTCCATGGTGCTTGCGGATCAGGATGAGACGGCAGGCTTCAGGACATATCTTGACCGTTTCCTCAGGCTCCGGCCAGTGGAGAAGGCGGCTTCTGAGCTCGTCTGAGTTTATAAAAGTTGCCGCAAGAAAACCTGCCAGGCTAGTCCTGCAGGATGAATGCGGCAGCAATCATTTCACTTTGTATATCGCAAATATCTGGCCACAATCCATACAGATATAAGCGTCCGCTTCCTTTTCCAGAATAAGGTTGAAACACCCATCATTCTTGTCAGGCTTGAATATGACATTCGTGCTGAATGGCCTGCTCCCTGACGATATGACCATTCCCCTGAGCATTCCTTTGCCTCATATTGGACATTTCATCATTCGGTGCCTCCAATGTTGGATTTCTGGTTTTCAATGTATCTCTTCACACTCTCTTCAGTAACGGCACCAACGCTTCCATAGCAGCAGCCACGTGACCATAGTCCCGATCCCCAGAACTTCCTCTCTTTCAGGTTTGGAAAGGCTGTGAAGATGTGTACCACGCAATGTGGTACAGCAATGAAAATGCTGAATTGCTGTTTTCTCATATT
>CALXRC010000030.1 GCA_944390865.1 uncultured Spirochaetales bacterium
GAGTGAGAATAGGAAGAGTCAATCGAGGGTATTTCCTCCACAGAAAGCCCGTTCCACGGGGAATTGTACACGCCGTGGCTACCGCGGAAGTCGGGAATTCCGGAAAGCGTGCTGACACCGGCTCCTGTGAAGACAGCTGTTTTGCGGCTCTGCTTCAGCAGCGAGGCAAAAAGCTTGAACTTCCTGCTGAACTCCTGTTCATTCTCCCTGTACTCACCAGCCATAATCATGCCTCCACTGCAAGATATGTATTGCCTTTCAGCTCTGTAGTCTTCAGATTCACTATGTCACCGGGCCTGACTGAAGCAGATGACGGATGGAAGCTCATCATCTCATTATGCTCGTTCCTGGCAAGGAAGGCCTCTTTGTCATTTCTTGTGGGACCAAGCACAAGAGCCTGGCTGACAAGCCCTATCCTCTTCTGCTTCATCTCGGCACAGCGCCTGAGCTGCTCGTCAATGAGCCTTTCAAGTCTTGCAGTCTTCACCTCTTCGTCAATCTGCCCTTCCATCTTTGCGGCAGGTGTCCCTTCTCTGAGATTGTAATAGTACATGAAGGCTTCGAGCGGAGACAGATAGTCCATAGCTGTCAGGGTGTCATTGTACTCTTCCTCGGTCTCTGTCGGGAATCCGACCATGACGTCTGTAGAGAATGTGAGGCCGCTGATTCCTTTTCTCATCTTGTCAGCAAGGGCAAAGAAAGCTTCCCTCGTTGTCTTTCTGTTCATCAGCTGCAGGATGCGGCTGTTTCCGGACTGCATCGGAAGATGGATGTGGCTGCAGACCTTCTCCTGAGAAGCGATCACTTCGATCAACTCATCTGAGAAGTCTTTCGGATGAGGAGAATCAAAACGCACAAAACGTATGTTCTTCAGGTGCAGGCAGATTTCATCAAGCAGTCCCGGGAATGTCATTCCATTGTAATTGTAGGAGTTAACGTTCTGGCCCAGAAGAGTGATCTCCTTTACTCCCAGAGTGTCCAGCATCTCAATTTCCCTTATGACTTCGTCCACAGGTCTTGAGACCTCACGTCCCCTTACATAGGGTACAATGCAGTATGAACAGAAATTGTTGCATCCGTTCATTATCGGGACATATGAAGAGAATTCTCCGTCTTTGTGGTAACTGGAGACAAACTGATACCTGTCCTCTTTCTCGAGCGCATTTCCCTGCAGGAAAGATACTATCTCCATCTTTTCATTTGTTCCGATCACAGCATCGACAAAAGGAGCTTCCTTTATCAGTTCATCCTTCATTCTCTCTGCCATGCATCCTGTGACGACAATTGTGACAGGACGCACAGCCTTCTTTATATGATGATAGAAAGACAGTCTGCCCCAGATCCTGTTCTCTGCGCTCTTTCTGACTGAGCAGGTGTTGATAATCACGGCATCAGCATCATTTGCATCTTCCGTTTTCTCCATGCCTGCGCCTTTGAGCAGGATTTCAAGTGCATTTGCCTCAGCCATGTTGAGCTGGCAGCCATATGATTCAAGAATGTATTTCACTTTGCAGACCTCTTCTTTGCAGCAATGAGCGTGTTGTCCATGAGCATTGTAATTGTCATCGGACCTACGCCGCCTGGGACAGGCGTGATGTAAGAGGCTTTCTCCCTGACTGAAGGATAATCGCAGTCGCCTGTCAGCCTCCAGCCTCTTTCCCTTGTCGCATCCTCTACTCTGTTCGTGCCGACATCAATAATTACCACACCTTCAGAGACCATGTCTGCAGTTACAGTATTGACATGCCCGGCTGCAGCAATGATGATATCGCTTTCCCTTGTGATGGAAGCAAGATCTCTGGTATGGGTATTGCAGACTGTCACAGTCGCATCCCTTCCTTTCTGCATCAGCAGGGATGCAACGGGCTTTCCTACAAGATTGCTTCTCCCGATTATGCACACGCGCTTTCCGTCAACTGGAATATGGTAATAATCAAGAAGAGCCAGAATTCCTTTCGGCGTGCAGGATGCAAAGCCGTCCCTTCCCATCAGCGTAAGACCGGCGTTGACAGGATGGAGGCCGTCTACATCCTTTTCCGGACTTATGGCCAGGATGACCTTCTCATCATCGATCTGGTCCGGTGTAGGGAACTGGACCAGAATGCCGTCGACGTCCTCATCCCTGTTAAGCTGATCCACCAGGCTGAGCAGCTCAGCTTCGCTTGTATCAGCCTCCAGTGTATAGTCCTTATGTCCGAAGCCCATTTCCTCGCAGGCCTGTCTCTTGCTTGTCACATAACTGATGCTTGCAGGATCATTTCCCACCAGCACAACTGCAAGCACAGGCCTTCTTCCATACATTGCAGCATACTCTTCGGTCTCAGCTTTTATCTTCTGCCTGTAATAGGAGGCAACTTCTTTTCCGTTCATTCTGATAGCCATGGCTTAAATTTATCTGAATTTTAGACAAAAACTCAACTTGGTTTAGACTATTATCGACTTTTGCGTTATATTCAGTTTTATGAAACAGAAACTAAAATCAATAAGCTTGCTGTTGCTTTTGGCTGTTGTGCTTTGCTCCTCGCTTTACAGCGCAACATATTACGACAATGGAAGCCAGAGATTCACCATTACTGCCGGTCCTGTACTGCCGCTCACCCTTACCACCTTTTCCGATGATTACACTGGTGTTGGTTCGGGTGAAGGAGTCACGGGTTTCGAGCCTGTAGGCGGTTTCGGCTCCCTGACTTATCAGATGTTCCTCAATCCATATGTAGCCATCGGCGGTGAAATCGGATATGCGTTCAACTACAATGTTGACGGAACTCTCCTGACAAACGTTCCAATGCAGTTCAAGCTTACATATATTCCTCTTCAGGGAAGGTTTGAGATTCCAATTTCCTTGGGATTAGGATTCTCCTACATGTCTGTCTCTGACGGAGGAGCCTATCTTCCTTTCTTTGCTTCTTTCGAGACCGGAATTGACTGGTACTTCACGGATAACTGGGGAGTTGGAGTAAAATCTGGAATCTGGGTCATTCCCGAGCTGTATTTCCAGAGCAGCAAGAGCAGCCAGAATGCTCTGCTGACAATGGTCCCGATCACACTATCAGTAACCTACCGCAGCTAGTAAAGGAGAGAAAGAAATGAAAAAAACAATAGTTATTTTATCCATAATACTGTCACTCTTCTCTCTCAGTTCCTGCAATCTGGATAATGAAGGAATCCTGTGGAGGAATATAGACAGGACAGTCTCAGACAACAAGAACAGGAAATTTATTGATGTAGAAAAAAATGGTAATTCGTTTTACATGATAACGGAAAATGGTCTTGAAAAAGGGACAGTAAATGGCAGCTCATACAGCGAGAGTGTAATACTTGATTCAGATGCCTTTACAAAGTTCTTTCGGGATTTTGGGATCATCTACAGCGATGAAACCATGATCTATCTTGACTATGTCGAATCTGATATGAATTTCTATGCTGTTTCACTGAATGAGCCTGTCTCAATCAAGCCTCTTTCATATGAGGGACTTGATAATTACAAATTGGTTGACTGCTATAAAAAAGACGATGGAACTGTTGTGTTTTTAGGCAGCACAGCAGAGGAAAACAGCACAGCTAAGCTTTTCACAGCTTCTTATTCTGCTGACTCAGGCATGATAACATTTACTGCTATAGAAGGAAGCTCTATTCCAAATTTTGTCACTTCATATGATGGTCTGATCTATGCTGATGAAAAGTACACATATGAAGGCAATACCATTAAGATCAAGTCCGGTGAGAAAAATGTAGATTTTGCATTTGATGATGTAAAATCATTTACTACAAATGGAACTACAAATGGAACAGAGATATATATTATAAGAAACTCAGATTCGACATTTTATGTTTACAAAGGACAGACTGGCAGCGCCCAAAATGAAATCCTTGTAGAACAAATTGCAACGGTCGGAGGCTCTTATTCAAGGAGTTTTCCATCATATTGCGATGGAGAATATCTCTATTTTGTAGATGCCAACGGTACGAGCTCTGCTTCACGTTTTATTACTATTGATGTGACAGCTGATGAAGGAAATTATGAAGAGCCATCCAATAATGGAACTTCAAATGGAATGGAAGCCGAAGCTATCTTTAAGATTGATAGAAATATCTATGTTCTTTCAGAAAATCATGGAATGTTCCAGGTTCAAGGAAAGACACTTAAACAGCTGTAAGCAGCAGTTCTGAGACATCAAAAAGGGAAGTCCATGACGGGCTTCCCTTTTATTATGGTGTTTAAAATGTATCTCTAAGGACCTCAGTCCTCAAGAATCGTGTGAAGTATTGTCCTTACTTCAGGATCGGTGTAAACCTGATCAATCTCATCATGAGTCAGTCCGATGAACTCATGACAGGTGTAATGAATCCACTGTTCATCCTCAGGCCTTTCAAGCACATGCTTTCTGCACCAGTAATCAGGCTGCACAGGAAGAGGCTTCTCTTTCTTGAAGAGAGGAACTTTGTAATCATATACGGCAACCTTGATGTCCTCTCTCGGGATGCCTGCTTCCATCACTGTATTCACAAGAGCATTGACTGTCATTCCTGTGTCGAAAATGTCATCAACAATGAGAACCTTCTGCCCTTTCTTCAGGTTTTTGGGAGACCATGTCCATCCGTCAATGTCAACATGGCCGGCATGATCTTTTACAAGATTGTAGCTTCTTGCCACAACTGCGGCATAGAAGACAGGAGTCTTTCCCGCTTTCAGGGCAATGAGCTTGTAAAACTCGCTCATGACATTTGCCATGTATGCACCGCCGCGAAGGGAATCATAAATAACATCAGGTACAAAGCCGTCTTCCGTGTACATCTTGTAGACAAGCTTCAGCGCTGCATCACGGATCATGTCACAGGTGATAAAATCTTTTGCCATATGTTTTCCTTATATCAGGAATCCTAAACTATGGATTCCTCTTTTACAAGTTCTTTTTAAGCCTTCTGAACACAGTCAGCCTCATTGCGCTGTAAGTCGCAATTCCTCCCAGGACATTGCTGATCGGCTCTGCAAGAACCACTCCGTCAACTCCGAAAAAGTATGGAAGCAGTATCGTCAGTGGAACTACAATGATCACCTTTCTGAACAGTGAGAAGAATACAGCCTGCTTTGCGTAGCCGAGAGCTACAAAGGTCTGCTGTCCGCTCATGTGAGGAGACATGAATATGAAGCCGAAGAAGTAAAGCTGGAGTGCATGATGTGCAGCGTTCGTCAGTGCCTCATCATTTGAGAACAGGTTGATGAAAGGATCCGGAAACAGATAGATCAGGGCCCAGATGACAGCAGTGTATGACAGCATCATCACCAGCAGCATGTTGCTGGCTTTCATGACCTTCCTGCCGTCCCCCTTTCCGTAGTTGAAGCTCATAACCGGACTTGCGCCTCCGGACAGTCCGTTTATCGGAGTGGAGAAAATCTCCCGGATGGAGTTGAGAATGGTCATCACGCCGACATACAGATCTCCGCCCCAGATGGAAGCGCACTTGTTGCACACAAGCTGGACAACCGAGTTTGTCGCCCCCATTGTGAAGCCGCTGGTGCCAAGCATGATGATCTTGCCGCAGCGCTTTCTGTCAAGGGAACCGAATCTCAGCCTGATCGGCAGATTCCTTCCTCTGAGGAAGATTATGACGAAAAGCGCTGAGGCGCACTGGCTGATTACAGTGGCCACAGCCGCTCCCCTCACTCCCATGCGGAAAAGGAAAATGAAGACAGGGTCAAGTATGATGTTTGTCACGGCGCCGATGACAACGCCAGCCATGCCGACTGATGAATAGCCCAGAGCATTGATAAAAGGAGTCAGTGTCAGGGATATAAGCACAGGCACAGTGCCCAGGACATAGACAACAAGATAATCCCTTGCATACTGGAAAGTCTGGTCGCTTGCTCCGAAGAGATAGAGGATGGGCCTGTTGAAGACAACGACGATAAAGCTGATCAGCACTGCCGTGATCATTGTGAGCGTAAAGGAAGACGCAAGTATGTTCTCAGCTTCTTTCTCATTGCCTCTGCCGAGTTCAATCGCACACAGCGGCCCTCCCCCGTTTGAGCCGAAAAGCCGTGCGAAGGCAGAGATGAGGGAAATGACCGGAAGACAGAGTCCCACGCCTGTGAGTGCAAGGGCACCTGTTCCCTCAATGCGGGAGATGTAAATGCGGTCAACCTGACTGTAGAGAAGATTTACAAGCTCAGCGACGATCAGGGGAAGAGAAGATGCGATGATGGAACGCGTGACGGACATTCTGGAAAAATCAACCTGGTGCGCTTTCATTAGCTCTCTCTTCCTCTGCTACCTGTTTTACACTTTTTTCACAGAAAAAGAAAATACTGCAGAAAACATTTCTGTTCTGCAGTATTCATCAGACTGTTTATTGAAAATGGCTGTCAGACTTCAGTGAGGATCTCAACGCCGGAATCCGTCACCGCGATAGTATGCTCCCAGTGGCAGGCGGGCTTGCCGTCTGCAGTCCTGACGGTCCAGCCGTCCTTCATGTTCTTTATCTTCCAGGTGCCCATATTGATCATAGGCTCAACTGCAAGGACCATGCCCGGCTTCAGCCGAGGATTGGGAATCAGCGGACTGACATAGTTGGGAACTTCCGGCTCCTCATGAAGTTCAAAGCCAACCCCATGACCTGTGTAATCGCGCACTACCCCATAGCCGTTCTCTGTGAAGGCATGCCTGAACACAGCCTGAGCGATGTCTGAAAGACGTGCGTTCTTCTTCCTTGCTCCGTCAATGCCGAGATAGAGGCACTCTCTTGTGACAACATTGAGACGATGCACTTCATCGCTCACCTTGCCCACTTCATAAGTCCTGGTCGAATCTGAGACATAGCCGTCAAGCGTCACACAGATATCGACAGAGACAATGTCACCGTCTTTGAGAATCTCCTTTTTGTTCGGGATGCCGTGAATGACCACATCATTGACTGAGACGCAGGTAGCATTCGGATATCCGCAGTACCCGAGACAGGAGGGATAGCCCCCTCTCTTTACAATGAACTCATGCGCGATGCGGTCTATGTCCCAGGTGGAAATTCCACTCCTGATGACTTCCTCAAGAGAAAGAAGGCACTCTCCGAGCACCTTCCCGCTTTCTCTTATCTTATCAATCTCATGCCTGTTCTTAAGCTGGATCATGCTTTCAACTCCTCTTTCCTCAGCGCATCGAGCAGTCCGTTGATGAACTTGTAAGTGACATCAGTGCTCATTTCCTGAGAAAGCTTCACAGCCTCATCGATGACAATTGAAGGGTGTACATCTCTGGCATAAATCATGGAGAAAACTGAGATTCTCAGAATATTCCTGTCAACATAGTTTATCCTCTCGATAGGACGGTTGATGGAATACTTTGAGATCGCAGCGTCAATCTGGTCAAGATGCTCCAGCACGCCCCTGATGAGGAAGCGCGCATAGAAGACAACTTCCTCGTCAAGCTGTGCCATCTCCTCCCCGCTTTTTCCGGGAAGGAGCGTCAGATCGGCACCTGTGTTCAGCTCATTGTTGAAATCAAGAGCATAAAGAGTCTCTACAGCGAGAATTCTCGCTTCATGTTTTCCCTGATATTTCTCACTCATAGAGGATTCTGATCCTTGCCTCGCTTCTGAGTTCCTCAACCATGCTGTTAAGCTCCTGGTTCATGGCTGTCTGCATGTTGACATTGGCAAGATACTCTGTGATGTAGTCTCTGACTGTATAGTCAACATCCGGCTGGATCCTGTCATCTATGCCGAGCAGTCTGGCATCATTGTGGACTGTGACCTTGACAATATGGTAGCCGACATTGGACTCGATGACGTCGCTTGTCTGTCCGAGAGGAATTGAGAGCGTCGTGTCGACAAAGGTATCGCCCCACTGAGTGCGCACAGTAGTGTTGTCACTGCTGAGCCAGCCCATCTCGCCGCCGGAAGCCTTGCTCTCATTATCCTCGCTGTACTGATTAACGGCAGCCTCGAAGGTGATCTTTCCGGCCTTGATGTCTGCAGCAACCTGCTCCATTGTGGTCTTCTTCTGGGCATCAGCAGCCTTATCTCCTGTCTTTGACATGTAGATCTGGGCAAACCTTACATTCTCAGCCTGAGTGAAGTTTGTCGCATTTCTCTTATAGAAAGTCTCAACTTCCTGATCAGAAGGAACATAGTTTCCGCTGCGCAGCGCATCTCCGCGCTCCTGCATCAGATAGGTCTGGAGGATGTACTGGTTCCTGATTGCTTCCTTGTAAGCGTCGACAGAACCGTATGACTGCACGACAAGCTGCTCAAACTGGGCATCCGTCATTGTCTGTCCGGACTGCTGCTCGACATTTGATTTCTGCTGTGCGTAAAGAGCGTCAACCTGTGCGTCAGTGACCGTCACTCCATCCCTTTCTGCACCCTGAAGGAAGACTTCATCGTTGATCATGATGTTCAGGACTGCAAGAGCCTGATCATCAGATGCACCGACACCTGCCATCTGCTGGGCAAGATCATTGTTTGTGATGACCGTGTTGCGTATGAGATTCACTGTTGCTGCGGCATTGTTGTTTGCCGGAACAGCGAAAAGAGACACGGCGACTAATGACATAACAAGAATAGTTGAGACGAGTTTTCTCATGTTAAAGATTCCTTTCCACATTTAATCTTTTTCCGAGGGCAAGAGCGGTGTCAGCCTTCTTGATTACCTCAGAATACTTAAGATACATGCCTTCACCTTCCATTACCTTCATAAGAAAAGATAATGTTTTCTGGCTCCTGAGACCACCTTTTGTTACAAAGGCAAGGCATCTTTTTCCGCTCACCTGGCCTGCACGTGAAAGAAAAGTCTTCACAATGTCAGGAACAGAACCGCCGAAAGCAGTCTTGGATACGGCTCCCACGATAATGTAATCGTAAAAGGAGAGCTTCCTGTCGCTGTCCGTATACATGTTCAGGATATCGACAGAATGCCCCTGTCCTTCCAGGCCGCGGGCAAATGCCTTGCATATTTCTTCAAGAGATCTGTCAGACGCAGTCTTCCCTGCATAAACACAACAGACTTGCATGATACCTTCACTCCTTTTTAGACACAAATGCCGACCCTGTCAGAGTCGGCTGAAAAATGCATCGTCCCTGTTACTCTGTAACAGCAGCTGCATTGCTTGATGATGCTGAGTACCAGTCGCTTTCCTGTGCCTGGACGACAGCTGAGCTGTCAAGCAGGGAGGAAGCGGAATTTGACTTTGTCGAAATGCCCACGCAGAGGGCAAGCACAACAAAGGCAACAGCCATGATCGCAGTGATCTTTGTGAGGAACTTGGATGACCCTGAACCGAAGGTAGAGTCAGAAGAACCGCCGAAGATCCCTCCCAGGCCCTGGGACTTCTCGTCCTGTACAGCCACGAGGAAGATCAGAGCAAGTGCTGAGATCACAAAGAGAACGAGCAGGATAATGCTTAAAACACCCATCTTATTTTATACTCCGTTTACTTATTGAACGTCAGGATAGGCAGGAATTTCTCAACAGAGAGGGATGCACCGCCGACCAGTGCGCCGTCAATGTTTTCCTTTGCCATCAATGCCTTTACGTTGGAGGCATTAACAGAACCACCATACTGTATAATCAGGTTTTCTGCAATATCAGAAGAGTACATTTCAGCAATCTTGCCTCTGATGAAAGCATGAGCGCTGTCTGCATCTTCCGGAGTGGCAGTCTTTCCTGTTCCGATTGCCCATACCGGCTCATAGGCGACCGTTATGTGCTTCATGTCAGCTGCGCTGACGTCCTTGAGGTCTCCTTCAAGCTGGGTTGACAGGACCTGCTCAAGCTTTCCTGCTTCCCTTTCCTCAAGAGTCTCGCCGACACACAGCACGACATCCATTCCTTCCTGAATTGCAAGCAGGACCTTCTTGTTAATGAACTCATCGCTTTCCTTGTAGTAGGTCCTTCTCTCGCTGTGTCCGAGAATCACTGTATTGACGCCGAGGTCCTTCAGCATGTCAGGAGCGACCTCACCTGTGTATGCGCCGCTTGTGTGATCATTCATGTTCTGGGCTGCAACGATGATGCCTGTGCCCTTCACAGCCTCAGCAACAGCCGGAATCGTGACAAAGGGAGGAGCGATCATGATCTTGACATCTGCACCTGCCTTTGCAGCAGCCTCAGCCAGATCCTTTGCGAACTGTGCACCCTTTGAAGGTGTCATGTTCATCTTCCAGTTACCTGCGATATATGGTTTTCTCATAGTTTCTTCCTTTCAAAACATAGGCAGGAGAAAGACTCTCCTGCCGTGAACTGATAAGCCGAAGCTTACTTCTCCAGAGCCTTGATGCCGGGGAGGACCTTTCCTTCCAGGAACTCAAGGGAGGCACCGCCGCCTGTTGATACATGGCTGATCTTGTCAGCAAGACCGAACTTGTTGATGGCTGCGACAGAGTCTCCGCCGCCGACAACTGTTGTGCCGCCGCACTGTGCAAGAGCCTTTGCGACTTCTTCTGTGCCCTTTGCGAAAGAAGCGAATTCAAAGACGCCCATCGGGCCGTTCCAGACAACAGACTTCGCATCCTTGAGTGCATCGACAATGAGCTTGACTGTCTTCGGACCGATATCCATGCCCATCAGATCATCGGAGATAGCTGTGCTGTCAACGAGAATCGGCTCTGCATCTTCGCTGAATTCCTTTGCACATACGTTGTCGACAGGGAGAATGACCTTGACGCCCTTCTCCTTTGCCTTTGCCAGGAACTCCTTTGCTGTGTCGACATAGTCAGGCTCAAACAGGCTCTTTCCAATTGAGTTGCCGAGAACAGACTGGAAAGTATAGGCCATTCCGCCGCCGATGACGATTGTGTCGCAGGTCTTCACAAGGGACTCAAGGACAGTGATCTTGCTGGAAACCTTGCTGCCGCCGATGATGGCAACGAAAGGCTTCTCAGGATTCTCAAGCAGCGGAGCCATGAACTTGACTTCCTTCTCGATCAGGAAGCCGGCATAGCTTGGCAGATAGTGAGAAACACCCTCTGTTGATGCATGTGCCCTGTGAGCTGTTCCGAAGGCGTCATTGCAGTAAATGTCGCCGTACGATGCGAGCTTCTTTGCAAACTCAGGATCATTTGCCTCTTCTTCCTTGTAGAATCTTACGTTCTCCAGCAGAAGGACTTCACCCGGCTTGAGGGCCTTGACTTCAGCCTCGACTTCAGCTCCGATCACGTCCGGAGCAAGCTTGACAGGCTGGCCGAGGAGCTTCTCAAACTCCTTTGCGATGGGAGCCATTGAGAAATCAGGATTCTTCTGTCCCTTCGGGCGTCCGAAGTGGCTCATCACGACAAGGCTTGCACCCTGATCGAGAATGTACTTCACTGTAGGCAGAGCTGCCTTGATTCTTGTGTTGTCAGTTACCACGCCATTCTTGAGAGGAACGTTGAAATCAACACGGATGACAACTCTCTTTCCCTTAAGATCAGCTTCTTTGATTGTGTTAAGTTGCATTGTATTCACCTCTTTCAAGAAAGGCCCGCCAATTAATCGGCAGGCCCTCTTCAATCTTACCGGGCAATAATTGCCGGATCAGAAAATGTTACCGGCTGATCAGCCGTTGACGCTCTTCATGTATGTGATGAGGTCGAGAACCTTGTTGGAGTATCCGATCTCATTGTCATACCAGGAGACAACCTTTACGAATGTGTCTGTCAGAGCGATGCCAGCCTTTGCGTCGAAGATAGATGTTCTTGTATCTCCGAGGAAGTCAGAAGAGACAACTGCATCTTCTGTGTAGCCGAGGATGCCCTTGAGCTCGCCCTCGCTTGCTTCCTTCATTGCATCGCAGATCTCTGAATACTTTGCAGGCTTTGCAAGGTTGACTGTGAGGTCAACAACAGAGACATCAAGTGTAGGAACTCTCATTGACATGCCTGTGAGCTTGCCGTTAAGAGCAGGAATGACCTTTCCTACAGCCTTTGCAGCACCTGTTGAGGAAGGAATGATGTTGCCGCTGGCAGCTCTTCCGCCTCTCCAGTCCTTCATTGAAGGTCCGTCAACTGTCTTCTGTGTGGCTGTTGTTGAGTGAACTGTTGTCATAAGGCCGTCAACAATGCCGAACTTGTCGTTAAGAACCTTTGCGATAGGAGCAAGGCAGTTTGTTGTGCAGGATGCATTTGAAACGAACTGTGTTCCCTTTACATATGTCTTCTCGTTGACGCCTACGACGAACATCGGTGTGTCATCCTTTGAAGGAGCTGACATTACGACATACTTTGCACCAGCGTTGATATGGGCCTGAGCCTTCTCCTTTGTGAGGAAGAGACCTGTTGACTCGACAACATACTCAGCACCAACTTCATCCCACTTGAGTTCGTTAGGATCCTTGCATGCTGTAACACGGATAGACTTGCCGTTTACGATGAGCTTTGAGTTCTCGACATCTGCTTCGATTGTTCCCTTGAATGCACCGTGCATTGTGTCATACTTCAGCATGTATGCAAGGTAGTCAACCGGGCAAAGATCGTTGATTCCAACAATCTCAACATTGTCGCGCTCCATTGCAGCGCGGAAAACGAAACGACCAATTCTGCCAAAACCGTTAATACCGACTTTCATGATAATTCTCCTTTGCGCTAGAATTCTTTTTTCAATCGATTTGAAGTATAATCTCAAGCAAATATTCAGTCAACGTTAATCGTCAGCAATTCAGACTGTGCTGAAGATTAAGCTGCCGGATGCAGCTTTTTCCGTCCGCCCTTCTGCCGGGAATGCAGTAATTTCAGAACGGATACCAGAACTTGACGCCTGCTGCAAAACGAAGACAGACTGTGACAATCACAAGCAGGGCAAACAGTGTGATCAGCGCCCAGTCTGCCGGACGCATTGTTCCGCTTCTGTACCAGGTGCGCTTCCTGCTTCTGGCAAAGCCTCTCAGGATCATGGCATTGGTGATGACATCAATCTTCTCAATTGAAGTAAGCACAAGAGGCGCCAGCGTCTTAGTCATTGCACTTACCCTCTTTGACAGCTTTGCCTTTCTGGACATCTCCACGCCCCTGCACTCCTGTCCGTCCCTGATGTTCGAGTAATCCTGCATCATGACCGGCAGATAGCGGAAAGCCAGAGAGACCGCATACGAGATCTTGTAGCTGATTCCAAGCCTGTTGAGCGAGGAGGCAAACTCGCTGGGCTGCGTGCAGTAGATGAAGGCGATTGCCACAGGCGAGATTGAGAAATACTTGAGCACGACTATCAGCAGGTACCACAGCGTCTCTGCCGTGACAGCATAGTAGACATCGCTCATGCCGAAAAGCACAGTGCGCGAACCTATTGACTGCACGCCCTGCTGCGGCGAGAAAAGGAAGATGAACAGCGCGTTCAGGAAGACAGAGGCCAGCACCAGAAAGAGTATAGGGCGGTAAATCCTCACCGGAACCCTGCAAGTTGTGATGACGGCAAGCCCCAGGACCAGCATGACAGAAAGGATGCGCACATCGAATGTCAGCAGGCAGACAAGAAGCCAGGTGATCAGAGCAAGCAGCTTCGTCACGCCGCACAGCCGGTGAACCCAGCTGTCGGCAGGATAGTACTCGACATTGAAATGAAGAGCCTTGCGGGAAGCTTTCTCCTCAGTCTTTTCTTCTGTCCTGACAGTACTGACCTCTTCCGTCCTCTCTTCAAAGACAGCCTCTTCCATTCCCCTCTTTCTTCTTTCTTCAGAAATAAATGTCTCAATGAAGGCGATGGACTGGGCATGGTCAAGGCCCATTTTCTTCGAAAGCTCATAAAGGCTTGTTATCTTCAGGTTTGCCTTCTTAAGCAGCTCCTCATCCGCAAAGATGCGGCTGATTGGGGCATCAGCAATGAGCTGGCCGTCAGAAAGGACAATGGAACGCGGCGTGTATTCAAGGGCAAGGTGCAGGTCATGAGTGACAAACAGTATCGTCACGCCTGTCTTCCTGTTTATTTCTTCCAGGAAGCTCATCATCGCAGTGTAGCGCCTGTAGTCCTGGCCGGCAGTAGGCTCATCAAGGATCAGGATCTCCGGATCCATCACAAGAATGGAGGCGATGGTCACCCTCTTTTTCTGGCCGTAGCTCAGGGCGCTGACCGGCCACTTATGGTACTGGGCCAGAGAACAGAGCTTGAGCGTCGACATAACCTTTTCCCGGATCTCGTCTTCCTTCATCCCCCTCAGCAGGAGACCGAATGCGACCTCGTCATAGATCATTGAATGGCTGATCATGTGGTTCGGATTCTGCATCACATAGCCGATCTTGCGGCTGCGCTGGGCAATGCTGTCATCGCAGGCATCCCTGCCGTCAATAAGGATCTGGCCGGAATCAGGCCTGTTTATCCCGGTCAGAAGGCTGGCCAGAGTGCTCTTGCCGGCCCCGTTCTTTCCAAGAATGGACACCATCTCTCCCCTGTGGATATCAAAGGAGACATTGTTCAGCGCATTGCGCTTTCCGTCATAGCTGAAAGTGATGTTCCTGAAAGAAAGGGCAACGGGCTCTGTGCTTTCCTCCAGCTTTCTGTACCGGCTCCTGAACCAGTTCATGAGCCTGTCTTTGTAAGGCGAGATGTCCATTGCATCGAGATTGTCGATGTTCTCATCGCCGGCTATGTCGCAGCCGGCAGCCTTGAGGGCCGATACATAAAGAGGCTCACGGGAACCTGTGCTGACAAGGATTCCGCTCTGAAGAACATGCGCAGGACTGTCATCCATGACAATCCTGCCCTCATCCACAAGCACGATCCTGTCCATATGCCGATGCAGGACATCCTCGATTCTGTGTTCAATTATGACGACTGTCTTTCCAGTCTTGCTGTGAAGCTCGTCAATAAGCTCGATGGCCCTCTCGCCTGTCGCAGGATCAAGGGCTGCAAGCGGCTCATCAAACAGCAGGATCGAGACATCGTCAACAAGCACGCCGGCCAGAGCGACGCGCTGTTTCTGCCCGCCTGAGATCTGGCCCGGCTTTGAATCAAGGAAATTCTGCATCGAGACAAGAGAGGCGACATCCCTGACCGTCTGGTGCATTCTGTCTTTTCCGATGCACTGATTCTCAAGGGAGAAGGCAATGTCCTCACCTACAGTCAGTCCGACAAACTGTCCGTCTGTGTCCTGAAGCACGGTGCCGACATTCTTGCTTATCTCGTAGATGTCGCTTTCCTTTGTCTCAACGCCGTTGATTTTCAGACTTCCTTCAATAATGCCGCCCAGCGAATGGGGAATAAGACCGTTGATGCAGTTTCCGATAGTGCTCTTGCCGCTGCCGGACGCACCTGCGATCAGGATTTTCTCTCCGTCCCTGATCTTCAGGTTTATATTGTGAAGAGTCGCACTGGTCTGGCTTTTGTACTGAAAGGAAAAGTCTGAGAATTCAATCATATTTATACGTTCTTATCTTCTGTAAGGCTGATTGATGATGCGAACTTCTTCGCAACAAGAAGCATCAGGGCTGAGCCGATCACTGCAATCACGACAGTGTTGCTGACTGTTGTGATCTGCTGCTGAGTGAGGCTCTTGAGGAAGGGCTCGCCATACATGATGACGTCAAGCACGACAGAGACGCCGTAGCCGATGAAGTTTGAGATCAGGGCAATGAGAGTGAAGATGCCAACCTGCTTGCCTCCGAAGACTCCCTTTTCAAGGCTGCGTCCGGTAAACTTCGGGTAAAGGCCCATCAGAGCACCGACAATAGCGCTTCCAAGTGCCCAGCTGAACCAGATCTGGCCGTAGACAAGGTCTGTGATGCAGTGGCCGATGAAGCCTACGAGAGCACCTACGACAGGTCCCCAGAGCGCTGCAAAAAGAGCAAGAATGGCCATTGCAGGCTTGAGGTATGTGTTGGTGAACACAGGAATGGACAACAGTCCGCCGAATCCATAGAGAGCTGCACCAATTGCAATGATGACAACAGTCTTTACGTAGTTAACATTCTTATTAGCCATAAGAATCCTCCCTAAAGTGAAATCAGTTTTTCTTAAGTGTGATGAGCCAGCCTTCGCCTGTTCCGATATGATAGGCTGACGCAAATGACCCCTGATTCAGTGCTACACCGATATTGAGCAGGCTGTTGATGTAGACAAGAGCCTCCCCCATGGAAACCTCAGTGAAGTTCCTGCACAGCGTCAGAGGGTAGCTGTAGACGACGCGGCCTTTGTAGCTGATGGTGACAATGACGCTGTCGCCGTAGGAAATGCCGGCCTCGCTCACCATAGTGTCGCTGATGTTTGTCCACAGCGAGCCGTAACGTGTATCCAGAATGTCGATTGAACCGTAGATGACGCCGTCCTTTATGACAGAGTCCTGCACATGGAGCATGACAGGCTTTCCCTCAAGCTCTGGTCCGACCTCATCGAAGCTGATGATTCCGGCTGCCAGCCTGGCGCCTGTGTACGCATAGACATCGCGGCCATGGAAAGTATAGCTGCGCTGGCTGTTCTTCAGTCTGTTCTCGGCCTCGCTGATCTTCCTGCGCTCCAGAATGCCTATCTGGCGTTCGACATGAGTCAGCGTACCGTTGTCTGGAGTGACGACGATGTGCCCCGACTTTGTCAGGACCGCAACGGATTCCCTGTCGGATCCGACACCGGGATCAACGACACAGACGAAGACAGTTCCGGGAGCCCAGTAAGTCATGGCCTGAATCAGGCGGTAGCTGGCTTCCCAGATGTTGAACTGTGGAATCTCATGGGTCAGGTCCTCAAGACGGAGGTGATGGTCCACTTCATCCGCCACGCCGTGCATAGCGCTGACAGCACCGTCAACAGTGCCGAAGTCAGACATAAACACAACTGTCCCCCTGTCAACCCAGGGTTTCTTTTCTTTTAGTTCTTCAATAGTCATAGCGAGTCCGTTATATCAGTTAAAGAAAGTTTTTAAAAGATCCTCCTGCCGGCAGAGCATGGGCTCACAGGAAAAATCATTTGTCTCATGGTCAAGCCCGGACAGATGAAGAAGGCCGTGTATGATGAGGCGGACAAGCTCTTCAGTGTCAGTGCAGCCGAAGCGCGAGGCATTCTCCTTCATCCTCTGGGTGCAGATCAGAATATCGCCCCACTCCTTTTCCTCCTGAATTTCAGGAAAGTCATCATCACTGTCCTGGGCAATGGCAAAGGTCAGTATGTCCGTCGCATCGTCAATGCCGCGGTATGCCAGGTTGTTCTCCTTCATTGTCTGAGCGCAGACAAAGCTGAGGCTGAAAACGCCGTCGCCAAGGATTTCAGAAGCAAAGCGGTCAAGCACTGAGCGCACCAGAGTCTCAGGAGCATCCTGGCGCAGAGCCTCATCTTCATAAATAACATCGTAGTCAATCATCTGATGACAAAGCCTCCATCTTCAATCATTCAGCATCCTGATTCTTGCTGTACTGTATTCTCATGTGATCGCGTCCGAAAGCCTGATGCACGAAGACGCGCTTGATCTTCTCGATCTGGGCCATGGAAAGCATGCATTCGTCCAGCTGGTTTCCGTTCATCTTGCCCACAAGTATGGACGTGAACAGTTTCTCGTAGCGCAGCGTGGTCGGCTTCTTGAGCGTCCTGCTGGCCGCCTCAAAGCAGTCTGCCAGCATGACAATGCCGGCCTCTCTGGTCTGAGGAATGTCGGAATTGTATCTGAAATCATCCTCATTGACCTGAACAGGCGTCTTTGAGGCCTTCGCGTCTTCCACTGCCTTGTTGTAGAAATAGGAGATTATGTCATTGCCGTGATGCTGGTCGATAATGTCAATGACCTCCTGCGGCAGCCCCACTTCCTTGGCCTTCTCTACTCCGAGCTTGACGTGGCTCTTGATCACCGCGGCGGAAAGCGTGTACTTCATCTCGTCATGCACATTCGGACCGCCTGCCTGGTTCTCGATGAAGTACTCAGGGTGTTCAGCCTTGCCGATGTCATGATACAGTCCGCCAACCCTCGCAAGCTCGGCGTTGGCGCCGATCTCGCGCGCCGCGTTGTATGCCATGTCAGAGACATTGAGAGAATGATTGTATGTGCCGATTGCCTGCGTGCGCAGCCTGACAAGCACTGCGCTGTCTGTCCTGCTGAGCTCATTGAGGCGGAAGACCGTCGGGATATTGAGAAAGTGCTCAAGCAGCGGCAGAAGAAGGGAAATCGCCACATAGGTGACTGCCACATTGAGCGAGATGGCGATGACTTCCTGGAAAAGATGGATCAGCGGACGCGCCTCAATGAAATGGAAGACCAGAGTGATGAGGATGTTGACAAGAGCTGTATAGAAGCCCTGGTAAATCATGTCTATTCTTGTCGTCGAGAAGCGGACAAGCATCAGTGACACTTCAATGCTGAATACAAGATAGAAGAACGTCATGATGTCCGTTGACGGGAAGAACAGAATGAAGCAGGCAAAGACTGTCCCGCAGATGAAGCCCACCCTCTTCTTGCTCGTGAGCTGGCACATCAGCAGAGGCAGGAAAAGGAAGGGGATTATCTGATCCTGCACGTCAAGCTGCTGGAAGAAGAAAACTGACAGGTAGCTCAGGATCAGCATGAGCGCAAGGGTTATCATGAAAATCAGTGTGTAGATCAGGACTCTGTACTTGCGCTCTATGAAATTTGAAATGAAGTAAAGGGAGACATAGAGGATGACAGCAAGAAAGACAATTCTGCCGGCAAGCTGCGGCACAGAGATGTCGACTGAGATGCCGTTGATCATCCTGATTGTCTGCAGCGCCTGCTCTGTGACTATCGTGTCATAGCGCAGGATGTAATCTCCTCTGTGGATCTGAGCAGTGACTTCAGGCGTTTCCTGACGGGCCTGATCACGCAGGCTTTCAGTTCCCAGCGCATCATAATGCACGTTCGCCGAAAGGATCCTGTCAAGAAAGCCGTAAAGGACCTGGAACTCGTTTGCCGTCAGGGCGATATTGTAGGAAAGCAGGAAGTCAATCAGCCTGCTGTCAAGATTTCCGTCAGTGACCAGGTTTGATATGTAGCTCATTGTCTGGGTGAGCGTGTACTTGTAGTCGGAAGGCAGCTGGGCATAGACAGTCGTGTACCCCTGTCCGCTGATGTCATCAAGTTCAGAGGAGGAGAAAATCCCCTGTCTCAGAAAATAGTCCACAGCATCGTCAAGCAGCAGGGCTGTGTCAGCCTTCCCTTCCTCATCCAGCAGGGCAAACTTTGTGATCAGGGCCTCTGCATCAGCCTCGAAAAAAAAAAAAAGGCTTTCCAGAGCAGCCGTATCGCTGTCATTGATCGCCTGAACCGTCTGCCG
>CALXRC010000031.1 GCA_944390865.1 uncultured Spirochaetales bacterium
TAGTCAGCCTTGCCCTGCTGATCAGTCTGCTCTCCATCATCTGGACACCCTGTGATCCTCAGGTGATGGACCTGCAAAGCAGGTTTGCCGGTCCCTCTGCCCGGCATCTGCTGGGCTGCGATCATTTCGGCCGCGATATCCTTTCCAGAATAATGAGCGCAACCGCGACGGCTCTTGGCTCAGGACTGCTTTCAGTCACGCTGGGCGCGCTTTGCGGGATTGCTGCCGGGCTTGCCGCCGCTCTGGCTCCTCGCTTTGCCAGTTCTCTCATGATGAGACTTGTGGATGCCCTTATGGCCTTTCCGACAATTCTTGTGGCCCTGACTCTCGCTGCAGTGATCGGAAAGGGACTTTTCCCTTCTGTTGCGGCTGTCTGTCTTGCAATGATTCCCTCGTTCTCAAGGATGACCTATACAATGATTCTGGAAGGGAGGAACGCGCTGTACATACGTGCGGCCCAGAGCTACGGGGCGAATGTGTTCCGCATAGCCTTTTTCCACCTGCTTCCTTCCCTGATGACACGTCTTGTGACACAGTTCACAAGCTCTGTCGGCTCTGCCATCCTGCTCGAGTCCTCCCTTTCTTTCCTCGGGCTGGGCATACAGCCTCCTGACGCTTCTCTGGGCATGATGCTGTCGGAAGCACGCTCATATGCCCTGACGCAGCCATGGCAGGCAGTGCCGGCAGGCCTTGTCCTGCTCATACTAGTGCTCGGCTTCAACCTGCTGGGCGACGGGCTGAACGAGCTTATTCAGTCTGACAAAGGAGCGCGCCATGTCTGAGCTTCTGACTATCGACAGCTTATCAGTAAGGGATGAGCGCCATATAATCCTGTCAGGCTTCTCTCTGAAGGTCGCAAGGGGAGAGAAGGTGGCACTTGTGGGCGAATCCGGCTCAGGAAAGACAATGAGCCTGAGATCTCTTCTTCATATTCTCCCTTCTGATGTTGAGATCACATCAGGTTCAATCACTTTCAACGGAACTGACGTGCTGGGCTGCAGCGCCAGAGAAAGACGGGAGAGGCTGTACAGCCGCATAGGCTTTGTCGCCCAGAACACGACAGAAAGCCTTCATCCGCTGATGAAAGTGTCAACACAGCTTTGCGATGCCTACCGCCAGCGCCATAAGGCGGGCAGGAAGGAGGCGGCCGCAAGAGCGAGAGAGCTGCTTGTCTCAACAGGAATGAAGGATGCGGACAGAGTCCTGTCCTCACGGGCGGGCCAGCTGTCCGGAGGCATGAGACAGAGGGTGAACATCGCATCTGCAATGATGGATGACATCGATCTTCTGATAGCTGATGAGCCGACCAGCGCGCTGGATGCTCATGTCAGAAGGCAGATAGAGCAGCTTTATGCCCGGCTGTCTGACACTAAGCAGTTTGCTATGCTCGTGATCAGCCATGATCTGAGTTTTGTCAGGTCGCTTGCAGACAGAGTCTATGTGATGTATGCGGGCAAGCTTGTCGAGGAAGGCCTGTGCGAAGAGATCTTTTCGTCTCCCGCACATCCTTACACCAGAGCTCTGATCAGCCTGGGAAACATTGTGAGGAAGAACAAGGATGAGGACCTTGACTGTCTGGGCGACTATGTCAGGCCTGTTTCCAGAGACAACGCTTCATGTGCCTTTGCCGGCCGGTGCAGGGAAAGCCGCGATGAATGCGCCCGCGCTGTCAGCTACAGAAGGCTTTCAGAGACTCATTTTGTGAGGTGCAACTTATGAGTCTGCTGGAATGTGGGAAAATAACGAGGATCTTTCAGCCTGGCGGCTTTGCCGCCCTTAAGGACGTGTCCATAAGGCTGGAAGCCGGAGAGGCTGTGGGCATTGTCGGCGAGAGCGGAAGCGGAAAGAGCACTCTTGCCAATATCATCGGCGGTCTGGATGAGCCGACTTCCGGTTCAGTCTCTTACCGCGGCAGGCTGCTTTCCTCTCTCAGCAGGGAAGAGCGGAAAGCTTTCAGGAGAGATGTTCAGTACATCTTTCAGGATCCCAGGGCAAGCATGAATCCCTTTTTCAGCCTTTACAGAGTGCTGGAAGAGCCTCTGATAATCAACCGCAGGGATCTGGGACGGCAGGAACGGAGGAGCCTGATAGAGCGCACAGTGACGAAGCTCGGTCTGGAGAAGGATATCCTGACGCGCACTGCAAAGGAAGTTTCTGGCGGACAGGCCCAGCGCATTGCAATTGCACGCTGCCTCCTGCTTCAGCCTGGCATCATAATCGCGGATGAGTGTGTCTCTTCACTGGATCTGTCAGTGCAGGCACAGATCATCAACACGCTCAGGGCCATCAGGCATGAGCTTGGCACCTCATTCATCTTCATCTCCCACGACATTGAGCTTGTGCGCTATTTCTGCGACAGGATTTATGTGATGCTGCACGGACGCATCGTAGAGACTCTTGATTCAGACAAACTGTTCACGCAGGCGCAGAGCGACTACACCAGACTTCTTATCGGAGACAGCTATGACAGAACTTAAGCTGACAGTAATCGGTGAGAACAGCGGCTGCCCTCAGCCGGGAGGAGCGACCAGCTGCTATCTTCTGACCTATGGCAATGAACACCTCGTCCTTGATCTGGGCTCAGGGGCGCTCAGCAGGCTTATGTCTGCCGTTGACTTTGATTCTGTCAATGACATTATCCTGACTCACGGACATGCAGACCATACTGCGGATGCCGGTGTCGCCGTCTATTCACGCCTCATCTCAGATCAGCTCGGACGCTGTGTTTCTCCCCTGCATTTCCATCTGCCTCAGCCTGAGCTTGTCATGGACAGCGATTACGCGGTAAAAACGCTGATAGATGAGAACCTGACAGAGCAGATCGGCTCCTTTTCAGTCAGCTATCTCAGGACAGAGCATCCTGTGCCAACCTATGCCGTGAAAGTCACAGCAGGAGGAAAGACTGTCTGCTACACAGCAGACGGCGCGCTGAATGAAAGGCTCGCTGCCTTTTCCTCCAGAGCCGATCTCCTGCTGAGTGAATGCAGCTTTTATCCCGGAAAGGGAAGCCGCAGCGCAGGGCATATGAGAGCTGAGGATGTGCTGCAGCTTGCCCGGCAGGCGCAGCCCGGACTGCTTGTCATGACTCATCTTCCTGTCTATGGCGACAGGAAGGAAATACTTTCCTTTGTGAAAAAAGACTGGGAGGGCAGCGCAATGCTTGCCTCTCCTCTGCTGGAGGTCTGCCTTTGAACTTTGCACTCACGCTTGTCCGCCATGGACAGAGTACGGCCAATATCCGGCATATGCTGGCAGGATGGAAGGATGTTGAACTGACTGAGACGGGAAGAAAGGAGCTTGAGAAGCTGGCCTCAGCCGTGGATTATCCTGAAAGCGACATCTATTTCTCATCTCCGCTGAAGCGGTGCAGGGAGACTGCTGAAATTCTCTTTCCCGGCAGAAAGATCATCTGCAGGGATGAATTCAGGGAGATAAACTTCCGCATGCTTGAAGGCTGGATCCTTTCATCGAAAGAGGAGATGGACGCCTATTTCGCAGACTGGGTGAATGATGAAGCCTATCTGGATGAGGAGACATTGTCAGATGTGATGGAGCGCGGCAGCAGGGCTGTTCTCGGCACTGTCGCTGAATGCGAGGCCAAAGGGCTGCACAGCGCGACTGTTGTGATGCACTCTGGTCTGATGAGGGCCTGTCTGGTCGCGCTTTTCGGCCTTGAGCGCGAGGACTTCAACAGAATGAGCGTTGCGAACGGGCTTGGCGTTGTTATTGATTTCGACGGTCTCAGTCCAGTCCGCTGGACCCCTCTTCAACGTAGAGGGTAAGCTTGGTGATGTATTCTTTCTCGTCATTTGTCGTCAGATAGTCGTTGAGCGCGAACTCATAGGCCGGAGAGCAGAGCTTCAGGCCGTGTTCCTCAATATAGGCAAGAAGCTTTTCATAGCTTTCTCCTGTCCTGCTGTATTCTCCCTTGTGAAGGATAGAGGCAGTCAGGCCGCCCGGTATTTTCTCGCAGTTCTTTCCTGCCGCCCTGTCGCAGGGGAAGAATACATGGTCTGTTTCCAGAAACCTGTGCTGCAGGAGTTTTTCCTTCGAAAGGATTGCTCCGCTCTGAAAGTGCACCGAGACCTTTTCCTTTCTTGCCCGTGTCAGGCACAGCTTTGTCGCAAGGGACACATCGTCATAGCTGTACGGAGGCTTCACCTGCTGCTTGAAGATATAAATATCGCCTGAACGGGCGAGCGAGACCTGTCCGATCCTGCCGTTCAGGGCCTGGGCGACGCTGTCCATCCTGTGCACGAGCCGTGCGCGTATGTCCCTGAGGCCGGCGATTTTCCTGTCAATGTCGCTGATCCTTTCATTGAGCATCTTCAGTGCGGATGAGGTTGTGTATGCCGCAAGCTCCTTTCTGATCGCATCCAGACTGAGCCCTGCCGCCTTCAGCATTGAGATTGTGTCAAGCTCATCAAGCTGGTCTGATGAATAGTAGCGGTAGCCGTTGGAGGGATCTGTGTATGAAGGATGGAAAAGTCCTATCCTGTCATAGTAAATCAGCGTCTGTCTGCTGATTCCCTGTGCCTTCGCCAGTTCCGAAACCGTGAAATACATTCTCATAGTTTTGCCTCTTGACTGTATAGTAACTATATACTTTAGGCTGAGATTGAACAAGGAAAAAAACTATTATGCTGGTGAATCTTACATTCAGAAACTATGTCAGAAACGCTTCAATTTCAGTGCTTTCAATGGTCTTTCTGTCCTTTTACACGACCTTTGACGGCTTCTTTGTCTCGCGCGCTGCAGGCAGTGATGCACTGGCTGCGATAAATATTGTCGTTCCGCTTACCTGTCTGCTTTTCGGCCTTGCCGTGATGCTTGCGACAGGAGCCGGCGCAATTATCGGAAAAAGGCTGGGAGAGGGAAGAAAGAGAGAGGCTGATGAACTCTTTTCCTTCATCACGACTGTGCTTTTCGTCTTTTCAGCAGTGCTTACGCTGGTCATCCTCTGCTTTCCTGCCAGGACAGCAAGGCTTCTCGGTTCATCTGAAAGACTTGATCCTCATGTGATCCCTTATCTCATTTCCATGGCGGCAGGCTTTGTGCCTATGGCATTCAAGCTCTATTTTGAGTATCTGGCCAGAACTGACAATCATCCGAAGGTGGCACTCTTCATGAGTTTCAGCGGTCTGGTTCTCAACATCATCATGGACTACATTTTTGTCATGGTGCTGGATATGGGAACATTCGGCGCCGGTCTGGGCAGCACCTTGTCAATGACATTTTCTGCTGCTGTCGGCTTCATGCACTTCCTCCGTGGCAGGAACCTGCGCTTCGTCCGCTTCAGGAGTGAGTGGAAAAGTCTTGGCCACAGCATGACAAACGGAAGCAGCGAGATGATGAGCGAGCTGTCAACCGGAATCGCGACCCTGCTTTTCAACCTGATCAGCATGAGACTGTATCAGGAGGAGGGCGTCGCTGCAGTGACTGTCGTGATGTATGTCTATTATTTCTTCATCGCCTTCTACATGGGCCTCGCTGTCTCCGCGGCGCCTGTCATCAGCTATGACTACGGAGCAGGAGATGAAAAGGCGATCAGACGCATGCTGTCCCTTTCTGTTAAGACAATTCTGGCAAGCAGTGCAGTGATCTTCCTCTTTGCCCTGCTGTCCTCTTCCCTGATATCTTCGATTTTCGGAACCGGAGAGCTGTGCATCAGGGCTCTGGTACTGACGAGTCCGGTCTATCTCTTCTGCGGAATAAACGTCTTCTTCTCGTCTTATTTCACGGCCCTTTCGGACGGACTGTCCTCAGCTGTCATAAGTACGCTGCGTTCTCTGATCTTTGTTGCCGCGTTCATCTTCATCCTGCCGCTTGCCATCGGCGGAGACGGCCTGTGGCTCACGCTTGCTGCTGCTGACGCTGCGACGATTCCCGTGACACTGTTTTTGTATTTCAGAAAGGGCAGGGTCAGGAAGAACAGCAGGGGAGAGCTTGTCAGGGCTGCCGACTGAGATAGTCATAGGCTATGCGGGGAGTGCCGTTGTCAGTGATTATTATGCCGCACTCCCTGAAGCCCAGCTTTGAAAGCAGGTGGCGCATTATCGCATTGTCCTCATGCGTGTCTATCCTGATGTAGTCAGTACGTTCCAGAGCAAAGGAGACGGCACAGGCCAGCATTCCCCTGAGCGACCCGTCCTGAGCAATGCGGTGGATGACAATATACGGCCTGCTGCTTGACCATGAGCCGTCAATAACTTCATAAGTATGGTCTTTTTCCTCTGCCATATAGAAAGAACCATGGATCAGGCCGTCCTCACCTCTGACTGCAAACTGCCTGCCTTCATTCACAGATTCCTCAATCAGGCTTTGATCGGGATAGCTGGCAGGCCACTGGGTCCTGTTTCCGCTTTCATACATTATCCTATGGGCCTCAGCGTAGATGCGCATTATAATTTCAATCTCATGCAAACTTGCTCTTTCAATTTCCATGCTAAGCATTTTATACTTAGAATATCTGTTGTCAATTGATGACAAGTGCGGTGTTAAATTGAGGTGAACCATGAGATACGCAAATATTGAAATAGGAACAAAGGAAGTAAGTGTCTGGGTGTCAGAGCTGAAGGACAGAAGACTGAATCTGACATGTACGGCAAAAAGCAGGCTCAATGAGGTTTATGCCCAGAGGCTTTTCTCTCTCGATCTGTCCGCCATTCTCGCTGCAGCGCTTGAAGGCCTGAGAAACAGCGGCGGTGTGGACTATATCAGCGTCACCTGCGCTCAGTCTTCCGTCGTCGTGCTGGATGAGAATGATGACGTGCTTTTCTGTCTTGCTTCCAGGGATCCCGGAATCGACGCTGTGGACAAGTCCGCTGTTGATGACAGAAAGCTCTTTGATGCTGCCGGCCTGGTGCCTGATTCAAGGAGCAGCCTTTATCATCTGATGGCACTGTCCAAGGATGAGCCGCATCTGTTTTCCCGTGCTGCCTGCTATATGTTTGTCAGCGACTGGCTGAAAGCGAAGCTGACAGGATGCAAGGCAAGCGACCGCTCCCTTGCTGCAGTGAACGGCCTTGTCTGCTACCACAGCGGCGAGTGGAACGATGAGCTTTTCGAATCAGCCGGCATCCGGAATCTCTTTCCGGCCTTTGCCAAGACCGGTGCAGTGCTCGGTGCTCTTAGTGCTGAGGCTGCCAGGCAGACAGGCTTTGATGCGCAGGTGATCTGTGCTGATGCAGATCCTGTGACAGAGGCGGTGTGCGCAATGAAGCCGCATCTGTTCATAACAAGCTGGCAGGGCGGAAAGATCGGCCTCGTGTCGCACAGCCCGATCATCAATGACGAGATGTACGGCTCACGTGCGCAGAACGTGAAGACCTGCTGCGGCGACAACATCCTTCTGCTTCCGTTTGACGGCTACAGCCTGATCGAGCGCGTGAAGAGGCAGAGCCCTGAAGGCACAACCTTTGACACTATTGAAGACATCGCCCGCGACAACAAGGTCTTTGAATATATTGACATAAGGGATGAGAGACTGAAGAGCGGGGATATCATTGAAGCGGTGAACGCCCTGCTTGAGGAGCAGAACAAGGAGAAGACAGAAAGGGAAGTGGCCATCGGCCTGCTCTACAATTCCGTAGCCCGCTATACTGCAGGCTCCCTCAGGCTTCTCGATGAGATCAATGAGGCATTCTGCCCTGAAATCTACATTTTCGGCCAGGCTTCAAAGGACTATTACCTCAATTCCCTGATCACGATGCATACTGACAAGAGCGTGATAAGCTCCCCGTGCTTCTTCTCCTCTGCCTTTGCTTTCATAAATATGATGAAGGCTTTCAAGGAAATTGAGCAGGGCGATGAAGCAGATCTGATCCGCAATACAGCGGGTCTGTCAACTTTCTCCAGAAAGGAAGAGCAGACAGAGCAGGCTCAATGAAGCTCTCCTCTTTCAGGGATTTCTTCGTATACTGCATATTCGGGGCTCTGGCGACACTTGTGAACATGCTCAGCTATGAGCTTTTGTACAAGAGGCTGGGGCTTATGAATGTTCCGTCCACAGCCCTGAGCTGGTTTCTTGCTGTGACCTTCGCCTTCTTCACAAACAAATTCATTGTTTTCAGGGCTGCAGGAGCCCTGGAGGACAGGAAGCGCTCTCTTATGGGCGAGCTGGGCTGGTTTTATGCATGCCGCGCCTCCAGCGGCGTGCTGGATGTGGTCATCATGTTCATTGCCGTTGATCTTCTCAGCCTCAACCATACGCTGTGGAAGTTCATCTCCAATCTTGTTGTCGGGCTGTTCAACTACATTGCAGGCAAGTTTTTCATTTTCAGATAAGACAGCTCCCTGGCTGGTATTTTTCAGCAGGGAGCTGCAGAAAGAGGCTAGCTTATCAGCCTGAGCGCGGCTTCCTTCAGCTGCACAGCGGCTTCCTCATCCGGCGCCTCATTTGCGATGACAGGTTCTGCCGCAAGCAGTGCCCCGTCAGCCAGGCATCGGTCCTGCCAGTCCCTCATCCACTGTCCGTCCCCCCAGCCGTAGGAGCCGAAAAGGAAGACGCGCTTGCCGGCAAGCTCCTTTTCAACCGCCTCGAACATGGGCTCAAAGACAGCCTCTTCCAGCACTTCATCCCCCATTGCCGGACAGCCGAAGGCAAAGGCGTCATAGGCTGGAATATCAGCAGACGTGAATGCTGAGGGATCAATTATGCTGACCTCAGCCTTCCCATTCAGAGCGTCAGCAAAAATGTTTGCCATCGCTTCTGTATTGCCGGTTTGCGAATAGTAAACCAGTGCGACTTTCATATATCCTCCTCAGACTGCGACACACAGTCTTTCAATATCCGTACCATTGGCATAGCATTCAAGGTATTTCGTCCTGCACTCTGCCCAGCAGGCAGCTATGCGCTCAGCACGCTGGACATCTGAATACACCTTCCAGAAAAGCGATCTGAGGGCATTTTTCCCGCAGTTTTCGATAAAGCCGGCAACGTCTTCCTCAGGGTAGCCTAGAAAGAGGCCGACTTCATGGGGACAGTCCTGTGTCAGGAACCGCTGCCTCAGCTGGTCAAGCACACAGTCAAGGTCTCCTGAAAAGCCTCCTGAGCGCAGGATTTCCTGTGCCCGCTGCGTCGAGATTGTCTGTTCAAGCTTCTTTCTCCTGTAGACAAGAAGCAGCCTGCATCCTGTCCTGCTGACTATGTGGAGAAAGGACAGGCCCCTTTCTTCAAGCCTTTGAAGATCTTCTCCCGGCTCATCGAGCCCCTTCAGGCAGACAAGCGAGGCCGGCTTCAGGTTTGCCAGGGTGGGGGAAGCGTGCAGAATCAGCAGCTGGGTGAGTGTCATTGGCTCTCCATTAGTTAGCTATGGCTAACATAATTATTAAAGATTATCACTGGAAAACAGGCTCAATGTCTGTTATTTCTGCTTGTTATGCTCAGTGATTAACCAGATAATATCATATAAGTTAGCTTTTGCTAACTAGTTTTAAGAAAAATCCTTCACTTTTTTCATCTGAGACTTCACAGCCAGACTGTGATCAGCTGGCCGCAGCCCGGGCAGGTGACAGTTATGCAGCTGCCGGATGAGCCTTCCTCATCACTGATCACATTGATTCCCCTGTCATGAATCTGGAGAATGCTGTTGCCGCTCAGTTCTGTAAAGCTGACATTGTTGCGTCGCAGCATCGCACGCGCTCCTGCCTCCATGCTTGATGAGATGAACAGGTTCTGCACCCCGGCCTCATCAATGAACTGGGCAGGGACTGGACTGTTGACGATGAGGAGATCCGGCTTTGAGGTTGCAAATTCCAGCGAAGAGGCGTAAGTGCTGATTTCTTCCTCTCCTGCATTGAGAAAGACAATGAGCTGTCTCTCTCCTCCCTTATAGCTGACGACGGTTATTCCGGCACTGTAGCGCTCGACGAGCACTTCTCCGTTCAGGCCCTTCTTGTAAAACACGCTGTCATCCACCCGGAATACCTCATCATCCTCTGAGAGCAGGACATATTCACTCTCGCCAGGGGCTGGGACTATCAGGTCGAAGGCCTGAAGAGAAGACAGCGTGCTGAGCGCCAGCACTGCTGCGGCAATTATCTTATGCATTTGTATTCCTTCCTTTTTCTGTCAGCTCGCTCAGCGTCTTTGTCAGAACAGCGAAATCTATCGGTTTTGATATATGGGCATCCATGCCGGAAGAACGGGTCAGTGCTATGTCTTCGGCAAAGGCATTTGCAGTGACGGCGATGATCGGAATGTCAGCGGCATCAGACAGGGAAGAGGCCCTGATGGCCCTGGCAGCCTCGCAGCCGTCCATGACAGGCATCTGCATGTCAAGCAGGACTGCATCAAAGCGTTCAGCCGAGGCGGTGTAGATATCTACGGCCTCCTTGCCGTTCCATGCCTGAGTGACGCTGGCTCCTTCGCTTTCAAGCAGCTCTGTGGCGATTTCCATGTTTATCAGATTGTCCTCTGCAAGGAGGATGCGCTTTCCCTTCAGCGAATACTCTTCCTTCTGCACAGCCGGCTCAGCCTTGGCCGCAGCCTCTGAACCGTCTGGTTCTGCTGTCTCCAGCGGAATCGTCACAGTGAAGACAGAACCCTTTCCAAGAGTGCTCTCGACCTTTATCTGCCCGCTCATCTGTGTGACGAGGCTGCGTACGATGGGCATGCCGAGTCCGGTTCCGCTTATCTGGTGGGAGTAGAAGCGCGTTTCCCTTGCGTAGGGCTCAAAGAGATGCTTCAGGAAGTCCTGGCTCATGCCCATGCCGTTGTCCTCAATTGTGATCGCATACTGGCTGACAGGAGAGCTGTTCTTGTACTGACGCACCGAAAGCCTGATTTCTCCTTTTCCGTTTTCCGTGTACTTGAATGCATTCGAAAGTATGTTGTTCATTATCTGCGTCAGACGGAAGGCATCAGCCATGACAATCCTGTCCTGAACATCATACTGAGTCGTGAACTTCTTTCCGTCCTGCTGTGCGATATGCGTAAAGGCGGATGCGCACTCTTCCACTGTGTCTATCAGATCGAGCCTCGCGTTGTCCAGAATGAGGGACCCCATCTCCAGCCGGCTCATTTCCAGAATGTCGTTTACAAGCTGCAGCAGCTGCCTGCTGCTGGAGCTGATGCGCTCCAGATACGATGACATGTCCTTTTCGTCTGTCTTTTTCCTTGCCAGCTCCGTCAGCCCTATGATGGCATTCAGAGGTGTCCTCATGTCGTGTGACATGCTGCTGAAGAAGGCCTGCTTTGCCTTCTCGCTCTGCTTTGCCGCCGCAAGCGCATCCGAAAGCAGGAGGCGCTTGCGCATTTCCTCCTCCCTTTCTGCCTCGACTTCCCTGAAGGCGAGGATGACTTCCCCGCTGGCAAGCGACTCGTCGTAAATCATTCTGACGCTGACAGGCTTGTACTCGCTGCCGAAGCGTCTCATGATATCGCCGCCAAAGTCTTTTTTCTTCTCCTCGACAAGCTTTTTCAGTCCCTGGGCAGAGAAGGTCTGCTTGAAATCAGCGGCACTGGACTGTTCGATGAACTCATCCAGAGTCTCCAGGAAGCTGTCATAAGAGCCAAAGCGGGGAATGCGCTCTGCCATCTCGGCAGAACCCTTGATCATCTCATAAGAGGAGCTGATGTAGTTTACGCGGTAAAGCGCGTAATACATATTGCTTATGATCCTGATTGTCTCGTTCTTGCTGTCAGCTTCCTTCTTGTATTTTCTTTCCCTGATGATATACAGCGTCACCACAGTCAGGCCTGCCGCGAATACAATGCTGAAAATCACGTAAAGCCTGTTGAGGCCGGCAAAGATGACAGAGTAGGGTATCGTGATGACTGCCGTCCAGCCGTTGTCAAGAAGGCTGTAGTGCAGGCTCCTGCGCTGTCCGTCAATTCCGCTGATGACCTTCCCGCCGCTGGCTATGACCTGTTCCATGCGTCCTATATAGGACTGCACTTCCTCATCGCTGTAGGTTCCGGCCCAGTTGCTTTCAAAGAGAATGAGATTGCCTTCGCTGTCAATGAGGTAAAGCGAGGCCTGCTCAGGCAGGTTGTCAATGCTTGTCGTGAAGTCCAGCTGGTCAAGGCGGATGTCAAGCGCAATGATGATGTCGCCGCGGCTTGATGCCCGCTTGAGAGTGATTACGCGCCCGCCTGTGAAAATGTCTTCGTAGACAGGTGAATAGGTGAGGCTCTGACTTGTGTTGTACCAGGGACGGGCAGTGTAGTCTGTCGAGTCGTCATCCTGCACTCCGTCCTGACTGACATACTGGCCGTGGTAGATCATGTAAGCTTCGACGCGGTCAGCCCCGAGCGTCTTGTTTATCTCGCTGAAGATCCTCATCGCATACAGCTGGAGAAGCTGTTCATCCCAGCCATCGGCAATGCGCTCGTCAATCGACTCGACAGTGAATGAGAGCAGTGTCTCATAGGTCCTGTTGTTGCTTTCCATCTCATAGGCGTATGAGTTTGCGAGCGAGCCTGCCAGGTCGTCGGCGTTTTCCATCAGCGTGCTGCGCAGCGTCGCGAAGCACAGCGTTGACAGCAGCACGTAGACCACAAGCGCAAGGATGTAGTGCCTGCCGCTGTCATGCTTCTCTCTCACCTGTCATCCTCCTTATCACGCATTGAAGCCTTTCTGCCTCCGCTGCGATCTCGCCGCTCATGCTCAGGGCCTCGCTGAGCCTGCCTTCGCGAATGAGAGTGCACTGGCGGCCAGTCAGCTCATAAAGCCTGCTGAAGCCGAGGTTGCCTCCAAGGCCTTTGAGAGTGTGAGAGTGCATCAGCGCGCTTTCAGCCTCTGTGTCCGTCCTGAGCAGGGAGGCATTGCTGTCTTTCAGGAAGAGTGAGAGCATTCTCTCATACAGGCGCTCATTTCCGTTCAGGCGTTCCAGCGTCGCTGCCGCATCAATTCCGTTTTCATTCAGGTACTGTGTATCGATCATGGTCTGCTCCAGTTCAGTGCCAGTCTGAGCTGCGGCTCCACTTCAAGGAAGCTGCTCAGCAGCCGGGGATTGAATACGCCGCACTGTCCGCCTGTGATCATCTCAATCGCCTGAGACGTCGAATAGGCTTCCTTATAGCAGCGCTTTGACTGCAGTGCGTCATAAACGTCTGCGAGAGAGACAATCTGGGCGTAAATCGGAATCTCATCTCCCTTCAGGCCGTCAGGATAGCCTCCTCCGTCCCATTTCTCATGGTGATGAAGGGCAATCTCATAAGCGTATTTAAAGGCCGACAGCTGCCTCAGCTGCGGAATCTGCGAAAGCAGCTGGGCTCCCTTGACCGTATGCGTCTTCATGATCTCAAACTCCTCCCGGGTGAGCCTGCCGGGCTTGTTGAGAATCGCATCGCTTATTGCTATCTTGCCGACATCGTGCATGATTGAGGCAAGGGCTATCTGGGTCTTGTCTTCATCCGAAAAGCCGTCGCCGAGCTTTGTGTTGTGAAGCAGGTAGGCAGTCATGTCATGAATGCGCCTGACATGATCGCCGGATTCTCCTGAGCGGAATTCAATTGCCGTGGTAAGCGCCTCAATCATCCCGTAGTTCAGCCTGATGATCCTCTCAGACTGCTTCAGAAGCTTCTCAGCCTGCTCATTCACAGTGAGCTGAAGCCGCATTCTGTTCTCGAAAAGCTCTATGACAGACTCAATTCTTCTTCTGACAATATAGGGGACAACAGGTTTTGAGATGACGTCCATGACGCCGAGGTCATAGGCCTTTCTCGTGACCTCTCCGTCTGTCTCTGCGGTGATCAGGAAGACCGGGATCTGGTCAATCATGCCTGAGTTCCTCATAATGCTGAGGCACTCAAGCCCGTCCATCACCGGCATCATGTAATCCAGAAGGATAGCTGAGAACCTGCAGTTCGTCTTTCTGAGCTTCTCAAGCCCGTCTTCGCCGTTGACGGCTTCAGTGATGCTGAAAGAGGGCTGGAAGATATCGCTGAGGATGAGGCGGTTGATCTCATCATCGTCAATTATCAGAATGTTCCTTGCTTCACCCATAAGCTAAGTGTATCAGCAATTTGAGGATAAAATGAAGATCTTCACAGCCTCAGCCCGTTTTCTTCCCTTTCTCTCAGCACGCGTGGAAGCATCACTGCAAGCACTGTGGTGCTCACGCAGGCCGAGATCAGGTCGGAAGCAGGCTCCGACAGGAAGGCGGAACCTGCCTGCTGCGTCATGAAAGGCACCAGGAAGAGAAAGAACACGAAGCACAGTTTTCTGAACAGTGACAGCGGCAGTGATATGCTGCTCTTGCCCAGGGCCGTGAAGGTGTCGACAGTGTTGTACTGGAATGACAGCGGGATAATCATTGCCGTGAAGATTCTGAGATAGCGGCCTGTCAGCGATATGAGGGCCTCGTCCTGAGTGAACAGCGAGATGAAGACATCGCTCACGCTGAAGGCCAGGATCGTCATAATGATGGTGTAAAGCGTTGCCAGCAGCTGCACTGAGCGCCAGGTCTGCCTCACCCTGTCTGTACGGCCCGCACCATATGAATAACTCAGCAGCCCCTGGCTTCCGCCTGTGATTCCTCCCAGCGGATTCATCACCAGAAGGTGCCAGGACTGGATAATAGTGGAAGCCGCGATGAGCTGGTCTCCCGTGCCTTCTCCGCCGTAAGCCTGCAGGACAGCATTGAGGGCAATCATTATTATGCTGTCTGTTGCTATGATGATGAATGGAGACAGGCCGAGAATGACTGTCCTGCGGATAATCGCTGCTCTGGGTCTTGCCAGTCTCAGTCTGATCGGTGCTCTGGGGCTGAGCAGGCAGGTGATTGTTATGATGAAGCTTGCCGCCTGGCTCAGCACTGTGGCTATTGCAGCCCCTTTCACGCCCATGCCGAGAACAAAGATGAACACTGGGTCAAGAAGACAGTTGAGCACGGCGCCGCTCATCACTGAGAACATTGCTCTCCTGCTCATGCCCTGATTGATGACAAAGCTGTTGAGCCCTGATGAGAGAAGGGCAAAGGGCGTGCCTGTCAGATACCATCCCAGATACTCATCGGCATAGGGAAAGGTCTGGGCGGATGAGCCGAAAAGGTGAAGCAGCGGGGTCTTCAGCAGAAAAAACAGGGGAGTGAGGATGAGGGAAAGGCCAGCCAGAAGGATAAAACCTGTAGAGAGTATTCTCTCTGCCTCCTCATGTTCGCCATGGCCTTCCCTGATTGCCATAAGCGGACTTCCTCCCAGTCCGATCAGGACTGCAAATGAACTGATCAGGCTTGTGACAGGAACCGCGACGCCTACGCCTGACAGCGCGATGTCGCCGACTTGAGGAATATTGCCGATGAACATCCTGTCGACTACAGCGTACAGCACGCTCACTGCCTGGCTGAGACAGGTCGGAAGGCTGAGCGCAAGCACAAGAGAAAAGACATTTTCAGCTGCCAGATCATGCTTCTTCATAAATTCTCCCCGCTAAGTAGAGCTTTCCTACAATAGGCCAAGTCACCGGCTGCCGTCAACAGCATTAAGGCCTCATGCAGCTCAGAGTACATGAGGCCTTATCTGCAGGGAGGTAATGGAAGGGAAAAAATTTCTGTCTTCAGGCGGGAGAACTGTCTCTCTCGACGTAGTATGTTGAGGTCTGTACTCTTTTGATAAGTCCGTTCTGGAATGCCCACTTCAGGGATTTTGAGAACAGGTCGTCCAGATCACTGCCTGACTTCATGTAGCCGAGCTCACGATAGAAAAGCGGGTAAAGGGCCTTGCGGCGCAGCTTCCTCCTGACTCTTTCAAGCACGCTGACAATGGCGTATGCGGCTTCTGAGGGCGGAATCTGATGGGAAAAGCGTATATCCTTCGTTCCTGGACGGAAGCAGCCTTTCTTCTCGTTTGCGCTGTGGTAGACAGGCACGCCCATTTCGACGACAAGCTGCGAGTCGAATGTGCCGAGCATCCTGTCAAAATACTGATTGACGCGCCAGCCGACTTTGTGGATGTCAAATGAATTTATGACGCGCTTCAGCAGAAGGGCCCTTGTAATCGGAGCCTCAATCTCAATACAGTCATGCAGACGCTGGAGGACAATCTCGTCCAGCTCTCCGCTTATCATGACATCGCTGGGAGTCGGAATCAGCTCAAATGTGGCTACAGTGTAAGGTGCTTTTTCAATCATAGTAGTAATTTAACTCTAACATCACTGCCGCACTAGTTCAAGAATTTTTGCATCCCTAAAATAGCATTTTTCCGTACAAAACGGCCTTGTGCCTGCCCTCATGGCACAGATGCCGTTCCCATCCGGCGGCTGCGGCTGAGGAAAGGAAACAGGGACTGTCTTGTCTACTCAAGCGGAGAGAGTACAAGCCATGGAGGCTTCGGCAACAGCCGCATTGAAGCAAGCTACAATGACCTGACAGGTTCATATGACTGGATCGGGGAACCTGTCAACAGCCATTACACCACAAGCACCAGAACCATAAACCGCAGGCTTGGCAAGGACGACACTAACACAAAGGATGATTTCTACATCTGCCAGACACGCGGCCAGACATTCGGCTACATGAACAGCAGCAGTGAGTACGTTCCGGAAGAGTAAAAGGAATCTCCCTTGCAGGTGGGAATTTAGAAAATACATTCCAGATTACCTGTTTGTATGATGTATGCAGAATATGCGCTCATCATAATCTTTCACCTTGATGATGATTTCCATTTGACGACTGAAAGCAAAAGTCAGAAATTTCTTCCAGTCCAAATCGTCAGCCACGGCTGACGAATTTCAAGCAGAAGGAGACATTACTGCTTACTTCCAAAGGGACTGTAACACGAGATAACGTAAGCTGCTCATTTCTATTACCCTTGGAATTGAGAACTATATTAGAAAATAAATTTTTATAATATAAAATCTTAGATATAGGAACAGAGTTGCAATACGATCTGTTTCACCTATAATTGCATACCGAAATATTTACTGAGGTGCGCATAATACGCGAACAACAACAGAATGATAACCGAGGTAAGTAAAAACCTATAGCTACAACCCTGAAACACACAACCAAGGCCATTACTACAGGTACTTGTTTGGATGGTTATAGCTTCTTTTCAACAAAAAGAACCGCTGAAAATTTGATAGCCGGAACATCGTCAATCTCCGTTCCGGCTATGTAATTCATCTTTACTGATGAGAGGAGCAGCTACTCAAACTTTCGTGTATCAGCTCCATAATTGCACAACTTCATCTTACTGTAACTTCACAGTGGCAGTAGCTTCTCCATAGAAATTTGTTTGAGTTTCGGCATCATATCCTCTGACGAAGCACTTGTCCGTGTCTGTTCCCGTGACTGTATTACCAGAAGAAGTCAGCTTGTAATCTGTGTCGTTGTAGCCGTATGCACAGAAAGCATAGGTGCAGTTCTGGACCGTGTTGTCCGTGATGGTGAGGCTTCCGGTGAATGATGGAGCTCCGCTGCTACTGCTGTAAAGCCAGAAAGCATTGCCAGTGCAGTCCCTGATGGTATTGTTCTCTATCGTGACATTGACACCCAGAGTGACCTGAAGGACACCGTAGTAGTTGTTGTTAATATTGTCAGTGCGGTTGCCACAGTTCTCAATCACATTGCCTGTTATGGTCGCCTCAGCAGTCTTCTGGTCGATGTTGATGCCGCGGCTGTTCCTGAAGACACTGTTTTTTATATTGATTGTGGCTGCTTCGTTCTCAGATCCCTGACAGTGGATAGAGTAGCTCTTGGGGTCGATAGAATCAAATTCACAGTTGATGACATCTAGTGTGTAATCATGATTCTGGTAGACATAGAGCTTGCCCTTGACAGTGCAGTTTTCGAAGGTAATCTTAACACCATCAGCATAAGCCTGGGATGGCATTATGTTTCCATCTTTATCGGCAATACCTTCCAAAGCCAGGTCCTTGAACATCATTTCCTGGCTATGATTCTCTCCCCACCATTCATAGTTGAAGTGCAGGTCGTTGCAGATGAGCTTAGCTGTCTCGTTCTCTCCAGTGACGCTGATGTTGTCAATGTGGAGGTCTGTGCCATAGTGCATGGCCTCTCTACCGAAAGAAAGGAAGTAGCTGTTTTTTTCTCCATCCATTCTCTGCTCGCCGTAGATATGCCAGCCTATCTTGCCTTTTTCTGAGTAGACCCTGTTGAAGTTTTCTTCATCGAGAGAGCCCTCCTTAAGACCTCCATTTCCTTCTTCTTCGAGGTAGGCCCTGATGGTGGTGTAGGCCTCATATGCAGTGGCAAAAAGCCGGTTATCAAACTTTTCCACACCAGTGATGACGACACCGCTTGTAATTTTCTTTTCCGCTTCATTTCCACAGATAGGGCAAGTTCCACTTGCGGTGTCACTTGAGAGGTCCGCAATCCAAACAGCTGGCACATGGACCGCGACTTCACTTCTGTCATCGCACCCGGAACAGGTCTTCCAGTGCTCGGTTCCATCACTTGAGTATTTATCACTCCACACGTGCTCATGGTTTATCTTCCAGGTTGCTTTCAGGGTAATGTTCTTCGTGATTGTACTGTTAAAGTTGAAGTCCTCACCGTCAAGTTGCCAGGACTGAAACAGATAACCACGGCGTGTGGGATCCTGTGGAGCCGTGATACTGTCTCCAGCATTGACCGTCACAGAGCTGACGGCAGAGCCACCGTCTGAGTCAAAGGTGACTGTGTATGTCTCGACTTCGGGTGTACTGCTGTCGCACGAAGTGAATGCAAAGAGCATAAGTAAGGCAAGAAAAACAAAAACTGATTTTCTCATTATTTCATCTCCTTTTTTTGCCAGTATAAGAACTTTCCCCCCCCGTCAATGTTTTATCCCCTTTACATAAGGTAGTCATTCGTCAAAACGTGCCTCATGTTTTTGTATCGTTTCCAGGAAAAGCACCTCAGGCCATAAAAATCTTATTGCAACATCTTCGCAATCCTTCTAATGGCATCAGCATCCCATACCCGTATTTTGAGTTTTAGCACTAGAAAGTTTTAAGGCTAAAAAGCACTTTACAGAATCAACAAGTTATACAACTC
>CALXRC010000032.1 GCA_944390865.1 uncultured Spirochaetales bacterium
TGACGATAAGCTTTCTTCCAGTAACAATGTCATGGTACACCTGATTGGCCTTTGCCCGCCGTTTATTGGCAAGCTTCTCATATTCTCTTCTGATGAGATGTCTTGTGTCATACCAGCCCCTGGAGCCCTTCTTCTGGCGGGCAAGCTTCTTCTGCAGCCCCTTGAGGCGTTCCGGTTCTCGGACTGATATATCGTACTTCTCTCCTTCAGAGGTTGTTATTGTCGTCTTGATGCCGAAGTCAAGGCCGATGTCTGGCTTATTCTCCTGACACTGACAGCATCCACCTTTCTGTACATAGCATGTCAGCATCAGGTATATGCCTGATGGCCTCTTCACAAGCTTTGCATTGGCGAATTCTGCATCCTTCGGTATCTGTTCCATCCCGAATACCCTTATGGGCCGTTTGATACCTGAGATGTGAACAGTATTCCTGTACTTCCCATTCCTGTTGCCATCATTGCCATAGCAGATCCAATGAGTATTCCCATACTGATTAAGCTCTATTGCATTGTATTCGCTTCTGAACTTCAGCTTGCCGTTCTTCTTCCCTGTTTTCTTACTCTTTGCGGCAAGGGATGCCATATCCTGCTTGATGGATGAATATACCGTCTGGATGAACTTGGCAGGCATTGTAAGCTGACGTTCAACAGGATTGCCTTCCTTATCGAGTGATGTGATGTCTCTTGTTTTCGTATTGAATGTTTTGAAATCGTCACTTGAAAGTGAAATGAGGTAATTGCACAGCCAGCGGCACTGAGTGAAGTAGTGCCAGAGCTTTTCCTGATCTGTCTTGTTCAGGCATTTCAGGTCCAGCTTCATTTCAATGACAGCAGGACGCATCGAAGCGTGACGGGTACGGGTTTCCTTGCCGTGCTCCTTGATTGCATTGTTCTTTACGATGCGTGCCGTTTCATTCATAATTTATTGTATCATATTATGTTAATGTCATCAACAAGTCATGCATATCTGGCAATTCATCTCCACCCTGCAGAGGGATGGAGTCTTCTTGCCAATTTCGGGATAAAAGCTCCAGCAACAGTTCATTCTCTATTATTCTGTACACAAGCAGCCAGTCTGGCTCAATATGACATTCACGGCATCCTTTGAATTCTCTTCCTCTCAGAGAATGATCATGAAACCGCTCAGGCAAAGGTTCCTGTGACGCAAGTCTCCTGATGATATCAGCCAGCTTTGACATGTCATAGCCTCTTTTTTTAATCCGTTTGTAATCCCTCTTAAAGGAATTCAGATAGCGGACTTCAAGCATCAAGAGACTCCATCAGCTTATCAATGTCATTGAACTTCGGACTGAGGTTTTCCGGTCTTTCTGCTTCTTTCAGTCTGTTCTTCAGTGTTTGTCCGTAAGAGGGAGCCTTTATTTCAAAGGGTATGCTGCGTGTGTTTATGCAGGCTTTAATAAAAAGATTGATTGCACCTGAAAATGACAGGCCCATTGAATCAAAAAGTTCCTGCGCCTGCTTTTTGTCGTTCTCATCTATTTTGAATGACACTACATTCATCTTTTTATTTCTCCTGTATATACAAAGTAATATATTGTCAGGATAAAAGCAATAATTTTTATGTCATAACCTGAGACCAGAAAGCACAGGGTGATCTGCCCGTGCTCTTTCTCATTCCTTCTGCTGCTGTGTTCAATGATGAGAACTTAAGGTCGTTTGCAGCTGTCAGTGCAGAAAGATCAGGTGTTCCGTTTTCATTGTCAGCACGTATAATGTAATTCCCTGCACCGTGGTCCGTACCGGCTGTGCTGACATCCTCCAGACTGTATGCTTGTCACCGTGAATGCTGGATTCAGACTTGCAGCAGTCAAGCTTTCTGTTTCTGCATGAATGGCGAAAAGCAAGAGTTCTTTATGTTTTTTTTTTTCTCCGATGCCATAACGCAGTAAGCTGTAGCACTGCAGATGAAAAACATGTGCCGGCTCTTCTGCTGGTTCGTATTGCAAAAAATAAACAGATTCAGTCTTATTATTTTATTGTAAAGAAATAAATATAGTAAGCGGCTATTACAAACATTCTGGCCTGCATTCAGGCGGGCCAGAATATCTGAGAAAGAATGAAACGTTAAGTTAATCGTCCTAACGATTCTGGCGGAAGATCCTGTCAAGCGTTGCCTGATTGTTTCTCCACTTATTCTGGGCTTTTACCCTCAGGTCAAGGTTGAGCCTTGAGCCGGGAAAGATCCGCTTTATTTCCTTGAAGCTTTCCTTTCTTATTCTTTTGATGTTCTCTCCGCCTTTTCCTACTATGATGCCCTTCTGCCCGTCGCGTTCAGTGACTATGAAGGCTCTGATCCAGACTTCAGAGTCTGCTTCACTGTATTCTATATCTGCAACCTCGACATAGATGACATGAGGAAGCTCATCAGTGAGCGAGCTGATTGTCTTTTCCCTGATTATTTCGCTGATGCGGAATTCCAGATTCTGGTCTGTATAGCTGTCTTCCGGATATAGCAGCTGGCCGTACGGTGCAAAGCTGAAAAGAGCGATAAGAATTTCATCCACACCTTCATCCTTTAAGCCGCTGGCTTTAAGCAGGACAGCCTTTGGAAGCTTAGAGCTGACGTAGGCTTCTGCCGCTTTCACTTCATCTTCCGTGAGGATGTCAGCCTTGTTGATGACTGCAACTACCGGCACTCTCACCCTGGACAGTATCTCAGTGATCGCATCTTCCTCATCGCCTGCCTGACGCTTTGCATCGACAAGATAGAGGACAACGTCGCTGTCATCAAGCGAAGATACAGTGATTTCCTGCATCCTCCTGTTTATCTCGCGGCCTCCGAGATGGAAGCCTGGCGTGTCAGTGAAGATAAGCTGTCCCCTCTGATCAGTATATATTCCCCTGATTGCGTTACGCGTTGTCTGCGGGGTTGATGCAGTGATGCTTACTTTCATCTCGCAGATTGTGTTCACAAGTGTCGATTTACCGACGCTGGGGCGTCCGATAAGGGATACGGTGGCACATTTGACAAGCCTGTTATCTTCTCTTTCCATAGCTTTTTGATTATACTCAATTGCATGAGTGAAGAAAAGAAGAAAGATGTCGCAGCTGATCCGTCGCTGAACGACAGACTGATGAAGACCCGTTCCATCATGCTTACAGGAGAGATCAGCAAGGAAAGTGCTGATGTAGTCATCCGCAATCTGCTGGTGATGGACAGCGAGTCAAGTGACCCTATCACAGTTTACATCAACAGCCCCGGCGGAGATGTGGATGCGGGATTCGCTATTTTCGATACAGTGAGATTCATTTCAAGCCCGGTGACCATGGTCGGCATGGGCCTGGTTGCTTCTGCTGCAGTCATTGTCTTGCTTGCTGTGCCTGCAGAACGCAGAATCGGCCTTCCGCACTCAAGCTATCTGATTCATCAGCCTATGGCCAGCATGAAAGGCGTTGCCACAGACATTGCCATCCATGCGAGAAATATGGAGCACTGCAGGGCTCTTACAGATGAGCTCATTGCCTCAAGCTGCGGCAAGAGCGTCGAAGAGGTCAGAAAAGACACAGAGCGCGATTACTGGCTTTACAGCACACAGGCAATTGAGTACGGCCTTATCAGCAGAGTTATTGAGACGAGGACAGAGCTTTAGCCGGTTTTCAAAAATATTTTGTATGTGAGATGAGGAGGAAACATGATCTTCATCTCATTTTTTTTGACTCTCTGCCTGCTGCTGACAGGCTGCGAGGAAAAGACAGTACGGCCTGAAGGAATCACTGTCGTCAGCTTTAATGCCCAGACATTTTTTGATGATATCGATGACGGTGATGAGTTTTCCCCGTTCAGAAGATATGAAGGCTGGAACAGCAGAAAATACAGCGCCAGATTGTCCACCCTCAGAAATGCGGTAACAGACAGTCTTGATGCGGATATCATCTTCTTTCAGGAAATAGAAAGCGAGAAAGTGCTTGAAGACCTGCTTGACAGCAAATTACGCAGACGTGGTTATCTTTATTACTGTGTTGCTGATATTAACAATCCTATTTCGGTTGGTTTTATAAGTAAATATAAGCCAATGTCTGTTTCTGTTCATTCAATTGGGACCCAGCGCTTTATACTGCGCTGTGAATTCATGATTGATTCCTGCCAGATCGTTTTCTACAATCTCCATGCAAAGAGCAATCTGGGAGATGACGCTGACAACAGAAATGCGCGCAGAGAGCTGGCAGCGCTGGTCAACAGCCTCATCTGCAGCGACAGTGTGCTGAACACTGTTGTGCTCGGGGACTTTAACTGCGAGCCGGGATCTTCTCTTGATGACATGCTGTGCTTTGAAGGTTATTACACTGCCGATGATATCATCAGCTCGCGGTGCATCCCTGTCGTTCGCGACAGAACCCGGGCATCTTCTTCTGTTCTCTATGATGTGGCAGCGGATCCTGCACAAGTCATCAATGCAGAGGGGACCTATTTCTTTGAAGGTCAGTTTTACGATTATGACAGGTTCCTTCTCAACGCAAAGGCGTGCAGCAGTTTTGGACAGACTGAGTTTGAGATTGAGACCGGCATCTGTTTCAACGGTCATTACCCTTATGTCTATGACCCGGAAGCGGAAGAGGGGTTTTCAGATCATTTCCCTGTCCGGTTGACTCTTTTGCACTGAGAAGAGGAAAATCCTTGGCTATGAATGAGAATTTGAGAGAAATACTGTGCGGCGGCCAGTCTTTCAGCTGGAAGGAAGAAGACGATGGAAGCTTTTCTGCAGTGCTTAATGAGAAGGTCTACACTGTCAGAAAAGAAGATGATTTCTGCAGCGACCCGTTTCTGCGCAATTATTTTGACTGTGATTTTGATTATGACAAGGCGAGAGTGGAGATAAAGGCAAAAGATGCCCTGCTGGCAAGTGCAGTTGAAGCTTTCCCGGCGCTGCGCATCCTCCGTCAGGATCCCTGGACTGCGCTCATAAGCTTTATCCTGAGCCAGAACAACAACATCAAGAGGATAACAGGGCTTTACAACAAACTCTGCACTGCCTATGGGCATGAGGTTGAGAAGGGGTATTACTCTTTTCCTACAGCACAAGAGCTTTCACGTGCCACAGAACAGGAGCTCAGGGACCTCAAGGTCGGCTTCAGGGACAAGTACATCCTTGATGCTGTTGACAAGGCCTATCTGCTCGAGGGAATAAATGAGCTGTCTTACGAGGAAGCGGAAGCACAGCTCATGAAGATAAAGGGAATAGGAAAGAAAGTGGCAAACTGCGTGCTGCTGTTTGGCTTTCACCGCATGGAGGCTTTCCCTGTCGATGTATGGATCCGGAAAGTACTGGACAGATATTATCCTGACAAGGAGCTGAGCTACTTCGAGCCTTATCCTGCGCTCTGTCAGCAGTATCTGTTCAGCTACGCACGCTATCTCAAACTTGATTAGGACTTTGGAAACTTCAGCTCATAGAAGATCTGCTCAAGCTCCAGTCCTATGTTGATGTTGTGGACTACCGGAATGATGCCGTCTCTTGTCCTGACAGGCTTCAGCGTGACAGGAGAGAAGTTGAGAATTCCTGTGATTCCAGCACTGAGCAGTTCCGTATAAGTGTCTGTTGCGGCGGATTCAGGCACGCTGATGATGGCTACAGACACATTGAGGGCATGAATGACTTCATCCAGTCTGCTCATAGGATAGACCGGTATAGGCTGCGATGCATCGGAATATACGACCGGGTCGCTGTCAAAGCCTGCGACAATCCTCAGCCCGTCGCTCTCAAAACCTGTGTAATGCATCAGGGCCTTTCCGATCCTCCCGCAGCCTACAACGATGACATGCTGCTCATCTCCCTTGCCCAGAATCATCCCGATTTTCTCAATCAGGTCAGTGATCTCATAACCGCCTCTTTTCTGCCCATGGATCTCAAGCTGGGAGAAATCCTTCCTCACGACAGCCGCACTGACGCCTGCTGCATCAGCTAGGTTATGTGCGAACACTTTCTCAAGACCAATTGATCTGAGCCTGTTCAGAGCACGGTAATAGCGTGTAACTCGGATAAGCATGTCATTATTCATCTGTTTTATCTGCCTTTATGTGATGAACGTAACATTTTCATGTGTTTTATGTCAATTAACTGTGAATTAGCCGGTCAAGATGTTTCTTCGTTCAATATTATCCGGGAATAATGCATTTACAATCCAGCCTGTTTTTTTTATCATTTACGCTATCTGAACAAAAACAGGAGGAGTTAATGTCACAGAATCTGTTTTCTGATGATTTGCTCAGTTTTATTGACGAGTGGAAGAACAAACCGGGCAACCTGATCATGGTTCTTCACCGTGTCCAGTCTGAAGTCGGATACATCTCAAGGGAGGCTGCTGATGAAGTTTCACGGCTTCTGGATGTCCCTCTTTCGACAATCTGGGGAGTCGTCACATTCTATCATTTCTTCAAGCTGACTAAGCCTGGCAAGTATAACATCCAAGTCTGTCTGGGCACTGCCTGCTATCTCAAGGGTGGTGACATCATTGTTGAAGAGCTCGAAAAACTGAAAGGCCTCAAGGTTGACAGCCTTACAGATGACGGGCTCTTTTCGTTGCAGGCTGTCCGCTGCGTGGGCTGCTGCGGTCTGGCTCCCGTCATGACAATAGGCGGTGAGGTTTTTGGAAAGGTGACTAAGGATCAGATCCCTGGCATCCTTGATAAATTCAGCTGATGGAGGCTCTGGACTTCCTTTATGAAGCAGTGAAGAACAGCATTGAGGCTAAAGCAGACAGCATCTGCGTCAGCCTTGATCAGGCTGAAGGCCGTCTTCATGTCACTGTTGTGGATGACGGGCAGCTTTCAGTCACCTCTGATCCGTTTGCACCAGGCTATTCGACTAAGGGCAAAGGAAGAGGAAGGGGCCTGAGCCTGCTGAAATCTTTTGATGAAGGCGCGAGCCTTGCCAGAGAGAATGGGAAGACAATCCTTTCCTTCTGCCTGGATGCAGACGGACCGCTTGAAGCAGAAGAGACACTGCCGCTTCTTTTCTCCCTGTGCTGGGAGAACGGGGTTAAGCTCGGGATAACGCTTGGGAACAGATTCTTCTCTACTGAGAAGTTCGCCCTTGAGTTCGGAGCACTGAACGAAGGAAGTGCAATAGCCAGGATGAAGAGGGAAATTACCTCAAAAGACAATAGGAGTTGAAATATGGCAAAGCTTTCACTTGAAGAACTCAGAGCCTTGCGGAAAAAAGAAAGCCAGCGCATTGAGAAACGTGATATCCACGGCAGGGATATCCACGTTGTGGTCGGTATGGGTACCTGCGGTATTCAGGCTGGTGCAAAGGTGACTCTGAACAGTATTGTGGATGAAATTGAGGCAAAGGGCCTCAAAAATGTGATTGTGACCCAGGCCGGATGCCAGGGCAAGTGCGATCAGGAACCGGTTGTTGAAGTATATACGCCGCAGCTCGGAGCTGTCGCATATGGTAAGGTGGATGCTAAACTTGCCAAGCAGATTGTTGATGAGCACATCATCGCTGGCAAAGTCCTGAGTGACCACAAGATCAGCCTGGAGGTTTAAGATGGGTTTCAAGAACTATATTCTGGTTTGCGGCGGTACAGGCTGTGAATCATCAAAATCCGATCAGATTTACAAGAACTTGATTGAGGAAGCCGCTGCTCAGGGTGTTTCTGATCAGGTCCAGGTCATCAAGACAGGATGCTTCGGCTTTTGCGAACAGGGACCGATTGTCAAGGTTCTTCCTGAAGACTCTTTCTATGTGAAGGTCAAGCCTGAGGATGCGAAGGAGCTGATCAGCGAGCATGTCATCAAGGGCAGGGAAGTGACGCGCCTCCTTTACAGCAAGGCACCAAAGAAGCCGCTTGAGAAGGTTGAGGACATTCAGTTCTACCAGAAACAGATCCGCGTCGTCCTGCGCAACTGCGGCGTGATCGATCCGGAGAATATTGATGACTATATCGCAAATGACGGTTATGTCGCTCTTGAGAAGGCCCTCTTCGAGATGAGTGAGGACGATATCATCAACGAGATGAAGCTTTCAGGACTGCGCGGGCGCGGAGGTGCAGGCTTCCCGACCTGGATGAAGTGGAACTTCACGAAGCAGGCCGAAGGCGATGTGAAGTACGTCGTATGTAATGCAGATGAGGGCGATCCTGGTGCCTACATGGACCGTTCGACGCTTGAAGGCGATCCGCACTCAGTGCTTGAGGCCATGACGATCTGCGGCAAGGCGATCGGTGCCCATCAGGGCTTTATCTATATCCGTGCCGAGTATCCTCTGGCAATCCACCGCCTTGAAGTCGCCATGAAGCAGGCAAGGGAGTATGGCCTTCTCGGAAAGGACATCCTCGGCTCAGGCTTTGACTATGACATTGAGATCCGTCTCGGAGCCGGCGCCTTTGTCTGCGGCGAGGAGACAGCCCTGCTTCAGTCTATTGAAGGCCACCGTGGCATGCCGCAGCCAAGACCTCCATTCCCGGCTTCAAAGGGACTGTGGGGCAAACCGACTGTAATCAATAATGTCGAGACCTGGGCAAATGTTCCGGTCATCATCGCAAAAGGCGGTGCCGAGTTTGCTAAGATCGGTACTCCTGACAGCAGGGGAACAAAGGTTTTCGCCCTGACAGGAAAGGTGTGCAATTCAGGTCTTGTCGAGGTTCCGATGGGCACGACTCTGCGCGAGATCGTCTTTGATATCGGAGGAGGCATCGCAAACGGAAGAAAGTTCAAGGCTGTCCAGACAGGAGGACCTTCTGGAGGCGTCATCACAGAAGAAAACCTTGACACTCCAATTGACTTCGGCGGACTGCAGCGCATCGGCTCAATGATGGGTTCCGGCGGCATGATCGTCATGGATGACAGCGACTGTATCGTTGATGTCGCCAAGTTCTATCTTGAGTTCACCCGTGATGAGTCCTGCGGAAAGTGTTTCCCCTGCCGCATCGGCGGAAAGAGCCTTTACAACCTGCTCGACAAGATCACGATCGGAAACGGAACAGAAGAGGATCTGGAAGAGCTGAAGACAATTGCTCATGCAATGCAGAAGGGTTCTCTGTGCGCCCTCGGCCAGACAGCTCCTAATCCGGTGCTTTCAACGCTGCGCTATTTCCCTGAAGAGTATGAGGCACACATCAAGGACAAGAAGTGTCCTGCCGGCAAGTGCAAGAAGCTCATCAGGTATCAGATTGACCCGAACAGGTGCATCGGCTGTACAGCCTGTTCCAGAAAATGCCCTGTCGGTGCAATTTCCGGTGAGCTCAAGAAGCCGCATACAATCAACCAGAGTGCATGTATCAAGTGTGGTGTCTGCCGCCAGACCTGTAAGTTCTCTGCCATCACTGTTGAGTAAAGGAAGGTGAAATTATGCTAGTACATTTGACAATACAAGGTATTGAAGTTGCAGTAGAGCAGGGCTCCACTGTCCTTGAGGCAGCCCTCAAGGCCGGCATAAGGATTCCCACCCTCTGCTATCATCCCGATCTGAAGCCGTTCGGCTCATGCGGACTGTGCATCTGCAAGCAGGAAGGCTCTGCAAAGATCATCAGGGCCTGTGCCACTCCCGCAGCAGAGGGAATGAAGATCATCACTCATGACAATGAGCTTTATGAAGTGAGGAAGACTATCCTCGAGCTTATCATGAGCACCCATCCGGCAAGCTGCCTGACCTGTGTCAGGAACAACAAGTGTGAGCTGCAGAAACTGTGCGTCGAGTATGGAATCAGGGAGCAGCCGTTTGAGACAAGAATCAAGGAGCTTCCGAAAGACACATCAACGAAAGCCATCGTGCTTGATCCCAGCAAGTGCATCAAGTGCGGACGCTGCGTTCAGGTCTGCCAGAGCCTGCAGGGTGTGTATGCGCTTGAGTTCATCGGAAGGGGTGATGCCACACAGATGTGTCCCGCCGCTTCTCTTCCGCTCAATGACAGCCCATGCATCAAGTGCGGCCAGTGTGCGGCTCACTGTCCTGTCGGAGCAATCTATGAGCTGGATGAGGGAGGCATCTTCCTGCATGAGGCAGCTGCAAGCGAGAAGATCGTCGCTGTCCAGATAGCTCCTGCAGTCCGTGTCGCCCTCGGCGAGGAGTTCGGCTTCAAGCCCGGCGAACTGCTTACAGGCAAGATCTACACTGCACTCAGGCGTCTCGGTGCCGACTATGTGTTCGACACCAACTTCGGTGCTGACATGACCATCATGGAAGAAGGCAGCGAACTGGTTGAGAGAGTGACAAAGGGAGGAGTCCTTCCGCAGATCACTTCCTGCTGCCCAGGCTGGATTGAGTATGTGACAAAATACTATCCTGACCTGATTGAGAATCTCTCGTCCGCAAAGTCTCCGATGATGATGCAGGGTGCGATCACAAAGACTTACTGGTGCGAGAAGATGAACATCGATCCTGCAAAAGTCTATTCTGTTGCCATTATGCCGTGCACAGCCAAGAAGGTTGAGATTCATCGTGACGAGCATATGAGAAGCAGCGGATATGACGATGTCGATCTTGTGCTCACCACACGCGAGCTTGCCCGCATCATCCGCCAGTATGGAATCGATTTTGCCGCCCTTCCTGAAAGCGAGGCTGATTCTCCAATCGGAGAATACTCTGGCGCCGGCACGATCTTCGGCGTGACTGGAGGCGTCATGGAAGCTGCGATCAGGACTGCCTATCATGAGATCTCAGGAAAGGATCTCTCTGATCCTGACATTATGACAGTCCGCGGCAAGGATGAGTTCAGGCACGGTGCGATAGACATTGACGGCAAGACAACTCTCCGCTTCGGCGTGGTTCACGGAATGGCCAATGCAAAGGGCATTCTGGATGAGATTAGAGCCGCAAAGGAGAAAGGTGAGAGAGCTCCTTATGAGTTCATTGAGGTCATGGCATGCCGCGGCGGCTGCATTGCCGGAGGCGGTCAGCCTCTCGGAACCAATGATGAGGTCAGGAGCAAGAGAAGCAGCGGCTCCTATACCGATGACAAGAAGTCAAAGGTCCGCTGCAGTCATCAGAATCCGTCTGTCATCAAGGCATACAAGGAGTACTTTGGTTCTCCGCTTTCCGAGAAATCACATCATCTGCTTCACACAGAGTATAAGCAGGTTCCTGTTTACAAGAACTGAAGCAGATTCAGACAAGTCTGCATCCGGGGCCGGGCGAAGATGTCCGGCCCTTTTTCATGTCTCTTGACTCTGTCCTGTCATGTGATATCATATTGATATCATAATGAAACATGAGGAGAGAATTGTCATGAACTATATAGAAGAGAAAATAATCAAACCCGTGAACGGTTTTGCCGCGCTTGCGCTGCTTGTACTGCTGCTGATTGCATCTCTGGTTCTCATGGTCGGCATTGCCATCCTCTATGACCTGGACATTATTTATGCAGGCGGCTTTGCTCTTGGACTGACTGCAGCCTGTGTGCTGATGTGCGCTGCCTGCATCGGCTTTGCTGGCCTGAAGATTGTCAATCCTAATGAAGCGCTGGTACTTTCCGTTTTTGGACGCTATTCAGGCACAATCTATCAGTCCGGCTTCTTTTTCGTGAATCCGTTTTCATCAGCTGTTTATCCGAAAGTCAGGGATCAGGAGACTCAGCAGAAGTCACTGGCGGCAAGCCTTGCCAAGCTGTCGTCTGGAAACGCAAAGGTGCAGCCGAATAAGAAGGTATCCACAAAAATATCAACATTTGTAAACGGCAATCAGAAAGTCAATGATGCGCTTGGCAATCCTGTTGATGTCAGCGCCATTGTCATCTGGAAGGTCGTGAATGCCACAAAAGCTGTCATCAATGTTGACAACTATCTTGAGTACCTTTCCAACCAGACAGACAGCACGATCCGCAATGTGGCCCGGCTTTATCCTTATGATGTGGTAAGCGATGACGCGAGGGAAGAGGATGATGAGACGACTCTCAGAGGATCTGCAAGTCAGGTTGCCCTTGAGATGAAGGAGGAACTGCAGAGAAAGGTTGCTGATGCCGGCATTGAGATTGAGGATGTCAAGCTCAATCAGATTGCCTATTCGCCGGAAATCGCTGCCGCAATGCTGCAGCGCCAGCAGGCTGTTGCTGTCATTGCTGCAAGAAAGAAGATAGTGGAAGGTGCTGTCTCCATGGTCCAGCTGGCTCTTGACAGGCTCAAGGAAGACGGAGTGGTCGAGCTTGATGAGGAAAGAAAGGCTCAGATGGTCTCCAATCTTATGGTCGTGCTCTGTTCCAGCAAAGAGGCTAATCCGATTATCAATACAGGATCAATTTACTGATGGCAGAAGACAGGGATAAGGCAAAAAAACAGGTTCCATTGAGGCTGTCGTCTTCTCTTTATGACGAGCTGGTCCGCTGGGCTGAGGATGACTTCCGCTCGCTCAACGGACAGATTGAGTATCTTCTGACGGATGCTGTCAGAAAGAGAAGGAAGAGGGGTGGTCCGGACAGCGGCAGAGTGTAGAAAAGCGCTTTCTGACACTCAAGGAGTTTTTTGTATTTTGTATGAATTATTTATTAAATATTCCTGTACTTTATTGTCGATTGCTCATGTATTAGATTAAATTTGGTGAAGAATTCAGTCTGGCACGCAGGAGCTGATGAAAACGAGGGGACTGTCCCTGCTGTGCTGTAACCCCTTTGAGGAGAAATATATGAAGAAGCTAGCAGCAGTTCTTGCGGTTTTGCTGTTGTCAACATTGCTGTTTGCCGCAAGTTATGATGAGATCCTGTCCAAGTCGATGGCAAACAGTCCGCAGATGAAGAATGCGGAACTCACATACCAGAACAGTCTGCTCACGCAGCAGCAGAATGATCTGAGCGACGTGGCTCAGGTGACAGTCAGCACAGGTACAATATCCGTTCTTCCAAACGAAAATTCATCAACAACTGTGGGTGATTCAATCAGAGCTTTACAGATTGTTTTGCCTGATATCTATAGCAGGTTCAATGAGCAAGAACTTAGTACAATCGTTTCTCGATCTGTGAGTGCAGACTTTACTATGAGCCCTTCTGTGGAGGTTGTTCTTCCAAATGATGGAGCGACAACGATCACAGCTGGTGCAAATCTAGGCTTCGAATATGGAGATTCATCATATTACAGTGTAGCCCCAGATCTATCCATTTCTCACAAATTCGATCTCACCGGTTATGATTCGGACCTTGCCTCAAGCCTTTCCAATGCACGCTCTTCGCTTCAGAGTGAGATGACATACAGAAATGCAAAGCTGACCTTTGAGTCTCAGGTCCTTACAAGCATCAAGACAATCCTTTCGGCACAGCAGTCTCTTGATGAAGCCTACTACAACCTTGCAAAGGCAGAGAAGAATCTTTCCAATGCTCTTGAGCTTGGAAACATCAGCGAGACAAGCGTCACTTACTTGCAGACAATGAACAACATTAATCTGCAGAAGAGGACAATTGATGCCACGGAGAAGCAGATTGCGACAGCCAAGGAGCAGTACACGACCCTTACTGGTCTGGAATGGGACGGCGTTGAGAATCTTCCTTCTCCTGACCTGACGCTGAACATTCTGCCAAATGGCAATACGGAGGTTATTCTTGCCTCAATTGATGTTGAGATTGCCCAGCAGGCGATTGCGGAAAAGCAGCATGAGGTCAGCCCGTCTTCCATTTCTGTCAGCGGCAATGTAAACAGTTCTCTATCGGAACAGAGCAAAACTGTAGGTGGCAGCGGTGCTGTTTCATATCAGGCTGGCAACTGGTCTGTTGGTGCCGGGTTTGGAGGAACTTATTCAAATAGGACTGATAAGTTCACTCCGTCTCTTACATTTGCCGGCAGCTGGTCAAACAAGACAACAAAGCGCAGTGACGACCTTGAGCTGCAGAAGCTGAACAATGATCTGATCAGCGCACAGAATGATCTGGCTGATGCCCGTACCAGTTATGTCCAGAGCGCGCAAAACCTGCAGATCAGCATTCTGAACCACAACTATACAGTGCAGAACCATGCTGCAGAGAAGTCTTATTATGAGTCAAATCTTGAGTATCAGAAAACGCTGCTTGATGCAGGGCTCTGTTCGCAGGATGATGTCAATGATGCCTCAAAGCAGGTTGAATGGGCAGAAGTCACAGAAATCACAGATCAGATAGATGGTCTGCTGCTCCAGATTCAGATTGAGCAGCTTAACTTATAGATAAAGGAACAGTGTGATGAGCGATAACAAGGAAACTAAAGTAAACGATGATGTCGTGCTTACTGAAAGCGAGAAGCAGGAAAAGATTCTGCGTGAGCAGTTCAAGGCGAAAAAGAGGAACCGCCGCATAAAGAAACTGATCACCTGGGCAATTGTCATTGTCGTCCTGGTCTGTGCTTTGAGCTGGTATCTTCAGCTGAGGGCAAACATGCAGGCACAGCAGGAGGCTGCGCTCAACCAGAGCCAGCAGGTGACTGCAACAGTGACAAGAGACGTCTATACTGCGACTATTGACCTGTCCGGCTATGTTGAAGCCTATGACATACAGGAGGCCAGGTTCAGAGCTACAGGTCCTATCACAGCTGTGAATGTCAGTGAAGGAGACAGTGTCAGCAAGGGCGATGTGCTTGCCACAATCGATAGTACAAGCCAGACATATGCTGTTGAGAACCTCAGGCAGCAGATCAGGGAGGCTGAACTCAGCGGAACGCCTTCACAGGTCGAACTGCTTAACCTTCAGCTGACAACCGCACTGAACAATCTTGAGTACACAAACCTTGTCGCCAACTTTGACGGAATGGTTGCAGATGTGAACATCAACGAGGGCGACTACTTTGAAGCCGGAACGACAGATGCGGCCATCACGATTGCAGATCTGTCCAAGCTGAAAGCCACAGTCCAGATTGATGAAATTGACATGCAGTATGTCTATCAGGGCCAGACAGCTTATCTGACATTTGACTCTCTGCCGGGGCAGACTGTCGAGGCCATTGTGAGCTACATCCCGACCCTCGGCACCTATACGACGCAGGGCATCGGAGTTGTCAACGTCGAACTCACAATTGACAATCCTCCGGCCAGCCTGAAGCCCGGATACAGTTTTGAGGGTACTATCGCAAGCGAGGGAGAGGTCGAGATGCTTCTCATTCCTCAGGCTGCAGTCACGACAGGACGCGGCGGCCTGACTACTGTGGACAGGCTCAATGCAGATGGAACTACGGAAACAGTCTCTGTGCGTGTCCAGTATCTTGGGGAGGGCACATGCCAGCTGCTTTCAGGCAACCTGCAGGAAGGAGATACGCTTGTCTATACCAGATCATCTTCAATGATGCCTGGAATGATGAGGTTCTGAGCACATGGCGGATAATGTAATCGAACTTGTGAATGTACGCCGCTTTTATATTGTGGGCGACTTCTGCGTCAAGGCTCTTGACGGAGTCTCCGCCTCGATCAGGAAAGGAACTTTCACAGCCATCATGGGACCGTCAGGTTCTGGAAAGAGTACAATGATGAATCTCATCGGCTGTCTGGACACTCCGACAAGCGGCTACATCAGGATTGACGGAGAGTATACGAACAATCTTACAGAAAAGGAGCTTGCTGACATCAGGAACAGGAAGATCGGCTTTGTCTTCCAGCAGTTCAACCTGCTTGGAAAGCAGACTGCCCTGGACAATGTCATGACTCCGCTGCTGTATGCAGGCGTGAAAGGAAGGGAAAGGAAGGAAAGGGCAGAAGCCCTGCTTGAAAGAGTCGGGCTTAAGGACAGGATGAAGCATCTTCCCAGCGAGCTGTCCGGCGGTCAGAAGCAGCGGGTTGCCATTGCGCGTGCGCTTGTCAACAATCCTGCGATACTGCTTGCAGATGAACCTACTGGCGCGCTTGACAGCCGTACCGGAGACCAGATTATGGAGCTGTTTCAGGACTTGAATGATGAGGGAAAGACAATTGTATTCGTCACTCACGACAGAAGTCTTGGAATGCGCTGCCGTGAACAGATCTACATCCATGACGGCAGGATAGTGGAGGGCTATTGATATGATCTGGGAGAATATAAAAATCGCACTGACCTCCATGGTTCACAATAAGCTGAGAACTCTGCTTTCCCTGCTCGGCATCATCATCGGTGTCGGGTCTGTTGTCGCGATCCTGAATCTTGGACAGAGCGTGAACGAATCCATCACAGAGAGCATGAATGTCGGCGGAATTGATATGGTCAATATCTTTCCCACAGGATCCGCCAGAGAGCTCAATGTCTTTGATGAGTCCTTCGGCGAGACACTGATGAGGAACGTCGAGGGCATTGAGACTGTGCTGCCCACAGCCAGCTCCTCCACGAGGATCAGAAGCGGACAGGATATCCTCTCTGTCTCAATTTCCGGCGTCACCTCAAACTTTTTTGAGGCAAACAGTACGGAACTGCTGTATGGCGAGTATTTCACTGCCCTTGACAATATCAACAGGAGACAGGTTGTTGTTCTCGGTCATGACGTGGCCGATGAACTCTTCCCTGCAGGCAATGCTGTCGGAAGCTACGTATCCATATTCAGGGATTCCTCGAAGCGTTATCTTGTCGCAGGAGTGCTGGATGAGAAAGACGCGACACTGGGAAACTCCTTCAACACAACCATTTTCATCCCGCTGAACACATATGACCAGCGCTTCAGGCATGTGACGACAATGTCCAGCTATACCTGCAAGGTGCAGGAAGGCTACAATGCCACTGTTGTCTCAAATGAGATTGAGGCTTATCTTGATGATCTGATCGGTTCTGACTACTTTTCTGTATTCAGTGCGGCTTCCCTTGTCGAGATGGCGAGCCAGGTCACAAACACTTTTGCAAGCTTCCTTGCCGCCATTGCTGCAATTTCACTGCTTGTCGGCGGTATCGGCATCATGAACATAATGCTTGTCTCTGTAGCAGAGCGTACGAGGGAGATCGGAATAAGGAAGGCTCTTGGAGCAAGCCCTCGTGTGATCATGGGCCAGTTTCTGGTCGAAGCTCTCACTCTCACCATCATCGGAGGAGTGATCGGAATATTCTTCGGCGCTCTTATAAGCTATGCCATAGTCAATGTGGTAGGCTGGAATCTCTATTTCAGCTATGGTGCAATAATAATTTCACTTGCCTTCAGCATGTTTGTAGGCGTATTCTTTGGCTGGTATCCTGCCGCGAAGGCGTCAAAGCTGGACCCAATTGAATCACTGAGTTATGAGTAATGTTTAGCAAGAGGAAAGAAAGCGGGAAGGAAAAAAAGCAGACAAGATTCACCGGCTGGCTCTCAAAGGAAAACCGTGAGGCCCTGATGGTCGATGTTGTGCTGACTCTCGCTTTTCTGGCTCTTGCAATTCTCATTGTCGCCCTGTCTGTGGTGTTCGTCCGCTCGCAGCAGCTCCAGCAGCAGAATGAGATCGAGCGCCAGTTCAACAACATCGCGCTGGCCTTGCAGCAGAATATGGACATCGCCGCAGAAGGCATTATTGATGACAATGTCACGGGAATAGGCGTCTACAATTCTTCAGGCTCGCTTATCATGAGCTGGGGCAATGCCTACAATTTCCTGCCTGTTTCCTCTATTGCTGAAGAAACAGCTGCAAGCGGAAGCGACACGATAATGAATTATGACAGCGATACAAATACAATGGAGTACATCCGTTTCCTCCGTCAGCCGCTGCCGATAACAAATCTGACAGTGTCGAGGCTTTTCGGTTCGCTGCAGATAACAGACAATTCCTCAATAATTTTCATCTCCTTTGACGGCTCAGCCTATGCATCCAGACTGCGGCTGGTCTATTTTATCAGCCTGCTTGCCTTTGTCGCCGTGATCTTCCTTTATGTCTTTGTGATGAAAATTGACAGGCAGAACAGACAGTACAAGGAACAGATGGTGAAGCAGAGCAACCTCGTCAATCTTGGCCAGGCCGCAAGGACTCTCACGCATGAAATCAAGAACCCTCTCAGTGCGATAACAATACAGCTGGCACTTCTCAAACGTCAGCTCAGGGATTCTGAGTATCTTGATGAGCTTCAGCTGATTGAAGGGGAGACACAGCGTCTCATATCCCTTACAAACAGGGTTTCTGACTTTCTGCGCAATCCTGAAGGACAGCCTGAGCAGATTGACATGGCAGCTCTCATCAACCAGCTCATCCCGCTGTTTCCCTATCCGATCAGGGTGCTTGAGACAAGTGCAAAACAGGCTTACATCCTCTTTGATCCTGACCGTCTGCGCTCTGTGCTGGAGAATATACTGAAGAATGCGGTAGAAAGCTGCGAGGGAAGGGACCCGAATGTGGAGGTCGAGATCATTCTCGGCAGAATGGGAATGTATCATGTGTATATAAGGGACAGGGGCGATGGCATACAGGGAGATGTGGAGAAACTCTTTGATCCTTTTTATACAACCAAGATTCATGGCTCAGGCATCGGCCTTTCCATTTCACGCCAGTTCCTTCGCGCCCGCGGCGGCGACATTAAACTGTCAGCGCGCCCCGGCGGAGGCACAGTCGTTGAGGTTGTCGTGGCAAAGTATTCTTTTGTTCAGGAACTGGTTGTCTCAACTGCATCTGCGAAAAAGAAGACAAGACAGAAAAAACTTAAATAAGTTCACTCGTTATCATGCTGACAGCTCCTGTCAGCCATTCTGGCCAATTATTCTGTATACAGTGTCAGGAGGTAATGATATGGAAAGATCATTGCAGGACACAGAAAAGGACAGAAGGCAGAAGTATCTGTCAAAGCTGAAGGAGCTCAAGCTCTTTGATGACACGTTCTTCTTTCACTGCATCAGCACATTCCCCGAAACCCTTGAGCCGATGATAAGGATAATCCTTGGAAGGAAAGACCTGAGGATTGT
>CALXRC010000033.1 GCA_944390865.1 uncultured Spirochaetales bacterium
GCTTTTCTTGGTCATCTGCTGTATCTCCTTCCTTACAGTAGCATTTCCCATTTACACAAACTATCTTACAGGCCCTCCACGTGCTTATTATTAGTATATGAAGAAATTCCTCAGGTCGTCTTTATATTTTATCATAGAAGCTTTTTTTCTGGTCCTTTGTGCCTATATCGCCTCTCTGGCCTTTCCCGGCCCCGCAAGTGATACAGGCATTTCCTGGATTGCCTTCTTCTCCCTTATTCCTGTCTTCGTCGTCATAAACAGGACATCCTGGATCCATGCGCCGTTTCTCGGCTTCATTTACGGCTTCATGTTCTTCATCTTTTACAACTACTGGCTCAGCACCTTTCATCCGCTTGCCATTCTCATTGCCCCGATACTTAAGGGCGTGCAGTATATCCCTCTCTTTCTTTGTCTCAAAGCCTGCTGTGCCCTGTTCCGGAAACGTTCCTATCTGGTGCAGGCCTTTGTCTATACAGCTTATCTTTATCTGACGCAGCAGGGCTTTATCGGCTATCCTTATGGGAATCTCTCTTCTGCAGTGACGCCTTATCTCGTGCTGCTCCAGATCGCAGACATCACAGGAATCTGGGGGCCGGCTTTCCTCATGACTGTGAGCCAGACGCTTGCAGCCAGGATGGTGACAGACAGAACGTTCAGGTCCTGGTTCACAGATGCTATGTGGATCACTGCCTGCTGGCTGATGATAATCATCTACGGCCTGTTCGCCATCTGGCGCTATGATTCCGCCGTGCCTGACAGGACAGTGCGCATTGCAGCCGTCCAGCACAGCGCCGACTCCTGGAAGGGAGGAGATGCTACATACAGGAAGAATTTTGAGACGCTCACTTCCCTGACAGAGGAGGCATTGCAGCAGGATCCAGATCTTGTCGCCTGGTCGGAAACTGCCTTCGTGCCTTCTGTCACCTGGAATATGGAATACCCCGTGACGCCGGAAAGGGGACGCCTGACAAGGGAGTTTGTCGACTTCGGTCTCTCGCTTCCTGTCCCGCTTGTAACCGGAAATCCTGAATCCGTCATTGCAGATGAGACTCTTCCTCCTGTGCTGGATGACGGAACCTACAACTGGAAGAAGTACAACACAGTCATACTCTTTGCAGACGGGCAGGTTGTGGATACTTACCGCAAGCAGCACCTTGTGCCGTTCACAGAGCACTTCCCATACAGGGATGAGCTTCCATGGCTGTATGAGATCCTGCTGGAAAATGACTATAACTGGTGGGAAGAAGGCGGCGAGGCGACTGTCTTTGAGTATGACGGCGTCTCTTTCTCGACTCCGATCTGCTTTGAGGACACTTTCGGCTATATCTCGGCAGGTTTTGTCAGAAACGGAGCTGATTTCCTGCTGAACATGACAAACGATGTCTGGTCAGGCGTTGTTCCCGCTGAAATGCAGCATATGCAGCTGTCAGTGTACAGGGCTGTAGAGAACAGACGGCCTCTGCTGAGAAGCACAAACAGCGGCATCAGCTGCCTGATAAGCACAACAGGCGAGGTGATTGAGCCTATGGAGCCGTTTACGCAGAGCTGGCACATCTATTCAGTGCCTGTCGTCACAGACGCTCCTCTGACTTTCTATACGCTGCATCCGGATCTTTTTGCAAAGCTCATTGTCCTTGCTGCTGTCCTGTCGCTGTCAGGCGCGCTCTTCATGCGCATTGTGTTTCCTGAGAGAGGAAAAGGGCTGACAGACAGAGCAGAATGAGCAGGACGAGATTTACTGCCAGGAAGAAGGCGAGGTACCTGCCTTTTACTGAATCCTCTTTCCTGAAGTAAAGCTTGAGGGATATCAGGGAGGCGAGGGATGCCACCGGAGTGCCGAGACCTCCGATGTCAGTGCCGATGAGGACAGGTGCTGCCGATGACGAGAAGGGGGAAAGGAGAATCGCGGCCGGCACATTGCTTATCACCTGGGAGACAAGCACAGAAAGGGCCAGAGGATGAGTCTTCATTCCCTCTGTCAGCAGCGCGCTGACGGCATCAATGCTCTTGATGTTCGCACTGAATATGAAAAAGCAGACAAAGGTAAGCAGCAGAATATAGTCAACTGAGAAAAGCGTCTTCCTGTCGAAGAGGACAAGAAAGACCAGCATGATGGCAAGAAGGATCCGCCAGTCAAGCACATTGAAGACAGCAAGAAGCGCAAGGGCGAGAAAGGCAAGGTAAATCATGCTCTGCCTGCGCTCAGGCTGTGTTCTTTCCTCTTTTGCCTTTTCAAGGTCTTTTCCTGATTTCAGAAAGAGAAAGCAGCAGACGGCGATCAGGAGTGCAGAGATGATGCAGTATGGCAGGATGATGGAGAAGAAGTCAGGGGCAGATAGAGAAAAATGGGAGCAGATGAAGATGTTCTGCGGGTTTCCTACAGGTGTCGCCATGGAACCCAGGTTTGCCGCAACAGTCTCAATGACGATCAGTCTTATCAGATAGTTTTCATCAAACTTTTCCCTTGCTGCGATCATCATCGTGAATGGAACGAGCATCAGCAGGGCAACGTCATTGGTGAAAAACATTGATATGAAAAAGACCAGGGCTGTAAGCATCAGGGAAAGTGAAAAGCATGTTGAGGCCTTTCTTTCCAGAAGACCTGCCGCATAAGTGAAGATGCCTGCGCTTTTAAGTCCCTCGGAGATTCCCATCAGGCAGAAAAGCAGGGCCAGCGTCCTGTAGTCAGGCGCCTGCAGATAGGCTGCGGAGGGCGGATTGAAAAAGGCGCTGATAACGGCGGCAAGCAGTGAGATGCAGAAGACAGTTTCTTTCCTGATAAAAGCTTTCATACAGAGAGAGGATGATATCAGCAGGGGAAAACAGTTGCAATTGCCTGAGCCCTTCTGTTAGGCTTTTTTCATGATTAATGTGGCAAATGACTGGCAGCCCCTTTTCGATCAGGAGCAGGTCAAACCTTATTACCTTGAACTGCGAAGCTTCCTGAAAGGCGAGTACAGGACGAAGACTGTGTTCCCACCAATGGATGAGATTTTCAACGCATTCAGGCTGACGCCCTTTGCATCGACAAGAGTCATAATAGTCGGCCAGGATCCTTATCATGAGCCGGGTCAGGCCATGGGCCTGTCCTTTTCCGTGAGAGAGGGAACGGAAGAGCCGCCTTCACTCAGGAACATCCATCAGGAAATCATTGATGAGAAGGTGCTTCAGGGACCATGGTCACCGGATCTGTCGCGCTGGGCGAAGCAGGGCGTGCTGCTTCTGAACAGCACGCTGACAGTGCAGGCGCACAGAGCCGCCTCCCATTCAGGACATGGCTGGGAACGCTTTACTGACACCTGCATCGCAGAACTGGGCAGCGACTCTGTTCCGCGGGTCTTCATGCTGTGGGGCTCTTATGCGAGAAGCAAAAAGTCCCTGATTGCAAATCCTGCCCATCTGGTGCTCGAGTCTGCACATCCAAGTCCCCTGAGCGCTTACCGCGGCTTCTTCGGCAACGGCCACTTCAGGGCCTGCAATGACTTTCTGATCAGAAACGGCTTTAACCCCATCGTCTGGTGAAAAAATCTTCCCTCCGTTTTCAGGAGGGAAGAAGAGGGGTGTGCTGTAAGAAAAAGCGGACTGCTTTTATCTTGCTGTGAGTGTGAATGAGCTTGTGAAGCTGTTGCCTTCATTGTCTGTCATAGTGACAGTGACAGGGATTGCTGTTCCTGAAGGACAGTCAGCGGAGACTACCAGCTGTGTGCCTCTCATTGTCACGCTGCCGCCTGCCGGGAATGAGCGCAGGAAGGCATTTGTGTTCAGCAGTCTTGCATACTGGCTGTCGGATGTGACTGTTACGGAAACATCGTGCAGGTCTTCTGTGCCTGTGTTGACAAGCGCTGCTGACAGCGGAATCTGTACATTTGACGGAATGCTGTCTGTGCTGTAATTCCCGCTGCTGAGCTCGCTTGCCTCAGCGCTTACGTAAAGCGCCCTGAAGCTGGCTCCGCTGCCCTGCACTGTGTAGCTTGTCTCGTCAGGAGCGAGATAGAGGCCTGAGTACTCATCATACCAGCCGTCGAAAATTGCGCCTTCAGGAACTGACGGAGCCGGCACTGAAATTACATCGCCTTCTGCCACATCTGTCACAGAGGTGACATTGTCCCCGTCAGTGAAAGTCACTTCATTTGTGAAGACTGCATACAGTGTCTGGTCCGTTGCCGGCATTGAAATTGTCTGGCCCGGCTGATATGTGACCTCATCCGGTGTCAGGCCCCAGCCTGCGAGCACGCCTGCATGGCGCGCACTGACATTAGTGGAGGAAGGCAGCGTTATCTGTGAACCCGGTGCCATTGAGAAGCTTCTCCTGTATGTCTGGCTGTAGCCTTCATTATTTGTCTGCGCGCTCAGTGTGAGCACAGGATGATAGCTTGCCGAGTTCTCGTAAAGCCATGCTGTCTGGGAATCATCCACGCTGTCACTGTTGAGCATGGCAGTCAGCAGGGCGTCACTGTCCTCAGGCGTGATCGCGTAACTGTTGAGCCTTCTGAGCTCAGCTGCCGCTGACGCATAAAGCTGCCTGTCGTTTTTGTCTCTTGCCTTATCTATATCCTTGTAAGCATCCTGGCGCTCATCATCAATCTGATCCTGAAGCTTGTCCCAGGCGTCAATGGCAGCCTGGACATCTGAGGCTGCGACTGCAGTCTGGAAATCTGCATAAAGGCTTTCTGCACTGGCTGCAAAGACAAGCGCAGCTGAAAGCAGAAGCATTGTGATAACTGTTATTGTCTTTTTTGATCTCATTGTACTTTCTCCTTTCTTCCTTCTGATATAACAATGGAAGGCCGGTCAGAGAATGAAGTTTGTGTGTAGTTTTGCGCAGTTGTTTTTTTCTCTTCAAAAGAGCAAACTCCAGATATGAGAAAGTCAATTATTACAGTAGTAGGAAAAGACAGGGTAGGTATTATCGCCAGCGTATGCACTTACCTTGCAAAGCACAATGTCAACATCCTGGACATCAGCCAGACTATCGTTGACGGTTTTTTCAACATGATGATGATCACGGATACAAATAATGCGGATGTGGAGTTTCTTGCCCTTTCCCAGGGACTTGAGGAACTTGGCACCTCCATGGGCTGCATCATCAAGCTGCAGCGTGAAGATATTTTCAACCAGATGCAGAGGATCTGAGGCATGATCAACATCAATGAAGTAATTGAGACCAACACGATGATTGAGAAGGAGAACCTGGATGTGAGGACAATCACTCTGGGCATCTCACTTCTTGACTGCATCAGCGACGATCTTGACAGGCTCTGTACGAAGATTTACGACAAGATCACGCAGACTGCCAGAAATCTGGTCGCCACAGGCGAGGAGATTGAGAGGGAGTACGCACTTCCGATAGTAAACAAGAGAATCAGCGTGACGCCTGTGGCAATAGCAGGTGCTTCCGCCTGCAGGTCAGAGGAGGATTTCTGCTGCATTGCACAGACTCTGGACAAGGCGGCGAAGGAGACAGGCGTCAACTTCCTCGGCGGCTATTCCGCCCTTCCGGCAAAGGGCATGAGCCGGGCGGAAGAACTGCTGATCCGCTCTATTCCGTATGCGCTCAGCACGACAGAGCATATCTGCTCGTCAGTCAATCTCGGTTCCACAAAGACAGGAATCAACATGGATGCCGTGCTGCTCATGGGCCGGATAATCCATGAGACAGCAGTCAGGACAGCTTCTCAGGATTCAATCGGCTGTGCCAAGCTTGTCGTCTTCTGCAATGCACCTGATGACAATCCGTTCATGGCAGGCGCCTTTCACGGTGTGACGGAGACTGACAATGTCATCAATGTCGGTGTTTCCGGGCCCGGCGTAATCCGTGTCGCACTCGAGAGCGTGAGAGGACAGGATTTCGGCACGCTGTGCGAGAAAATCAAGAAGACTGCGTTCAAGATCACCCGTCTGGGCCAGCTTGTGGCTCAGGAGGCCAGCAGAAGGATGAACATTCCCTTCGGCATTGTTGATCTGTCCCTTGCTCCCACGCCTGCAGTCGGAGACTCAATTGCAGAGATCCTTGAGGTCATGGGCCTTGAGAAGGCTGGAGCTCCGGGCACTACCGCGGCTATCGCACTGCTGAATGATCAGGTCAAGAAGGGCGGAATAATGGCATCAAGCTATGTCGGCGGACTATCCGGAGCCTTCATTCCTGTCAGCGAGGACCATTCGATGATTGAGGCAGTGAAGGCCGGTGCCCTCACTATTGAGAAACTGGAAGCCATGACCTGCGTCTGTTCTGTCGGCCTTGACATGATCGCGGTTCCTGGAGACACGAAGCCTACGACCCTTTCAGGCATCATCGCCGACGAGATGGCAATCGGAATGGTCAACCAGAAGACGACCGCAGTGCGAATCATTCCTGTCATCGGAAAGGATGTCGGGCAGAGCGCAGAGTTCGGCGGACTGCTTGGCTCAGCACCTGTAATGGCTGTAAACAGATTCAGCTGCGACGACTTTGTCAGCCGCGGAGGCAGGATTCCTGCTCCGGTGCACAGCTTTAAGAACTGATATGGCACTGCGCATCCTTACAGGCGGACTTCATCATGAATCAGACACCTTCAATCCGCTGGTCACCGGCTGGCAGGATATTGTCATCCTCCGGGGAGATGAGCTGCTGTCCGCAGACAGCAGTGATGCTGCGGGAGGAATCATCCGCACGCTGAAGAAAGCAGGCTGTGATGTGATTCCATCACTGCTTGCACGCGCCATTCCCGGCGGTCCCTGGACAGATGAATGCTTCTGCCTTCTGAGAGATGAGATCCTTGAGACAGTGAAGGCCTCTCTTCCTCTGGACGGGATCTGTCTGGCGCTGCACGGCTCCATGCGTTCTGTCAGCATTGACGATGCGGAAGGAGACCTGCTTGAGCATATCCGCCGCATTTGTCCTGAAGTCCCGGTATATGTCTCTCTTGATATGCACTGCAGCATGACGGAAAAGATGTTCTCCTGCATTGATGCGGCAGCTGCATACAAGTGCGCTCCTCATACAGATGAAGAGGAGACAGGCGCTCTGGCCGCATCAATGCTGCTTGATCATCTGATGAACGGCGTGAGGCATTACAAGGCCTGGTTCTCCCTTCCAATGCTCATGGCCGGCGAAAAGAGCGAGACAGGCACAGAGCCGATGAAAACGCTTACTGCAATGCTGAGAGAAAAGGAAAATGCGGGTCTGGCTGCTGCTTCCATTCTGATGGGCTTCCCCTGGGCAGACAGCGCCAGCAGCACTGTCAGCACGCTTGCAGTCTCGGCTGCAAGTCAGGAAGAAGCGGACAGGCAGGCGGCTTCAATTGCACAGGAGGTGTGGAATGCCCGCTGGGATTTTGCCTTCTGCACGACTGCCCTCAATGAATCTGACGCGATTGAGTGGACAAAGGAGAAGCTGGCGGAGGGGACTGTTCCTGTTGTGCTTTCTGACAGCGGCGACAATCCTACAGCCGGGTCAAGCCAGGATGTGGTGTATTTCCTTAAGGAGCTGATGGATGATCCTGTCCTGAGCACTCTGTCTCCTCCGCTGTGCTATCAGGCAGTGTTTGACAGCAAGGTCGTCAGGCAGGCTTTTGAGGCAGGCCCGGGAGCCTGCATAGATATTTCGCTCGGTGCCGAGTATGACCGCGTCACAGGCGGCAGCCTCAGGCTGAAGGCCCGGGTCAGGGCATTGAAGCGCGGCTTCAGAAGCGGTCTGTTTGAGACTGATCTTGCCTTGCTGCATGCAGGCGGTGTTGATGTGATTGTCACAGGCAGTCATACCGGCTGCTATGATCCTGAGATGATGAGGTCAGTGGGGCTGCAGCCAGAGAAGCTGTCTGTCATTGTCGTCAAGCTCGGCTATCTTGAGCCGGAGATCAGGGCAGCTGCCGCCTCCAGCTGTCTTGTCCTGACAAGGGGAAGCACTGATGAAGTGCTTGAGCGGCTTGACTACAGAAAGGTGAAAAGGCCGGTTTTTCCGCTGGACAGGGAGGCTGAGGTACTTTTCCCATAGGAAGCAAGAGATTAGAATTCCTGTTATGCAGTTTTCAGATTTCGGAGTCAAATTATCATCTCACTCAGGTATCCTCCAGCTCATGGATGATATAGCGCGTCCTCTTCCTGACGGGATAAAGCCGCTGCCTCTGGGAGGAGGCAATCCTGCCCGCGTCGGCAAAGTGGAGGAAGCCTACAGGAGAGAAATGGAGAGGCTGCTTTCAAGCGGAGAGGATTTTGAGAACCTGCTGGCACACTACGATTCGCCTCAGGGCAGAGTCTCCTTTCTTGAAATGGCTGCCGCCTTCTTCTCTTCAGCTTATGGCTGGAACATAACAAGCGAGAACATCGCGCTCACTAATGGAAGCCAGAGTGCGATGTTTTATCTGTTCAATCTTTTCTGCGGGAAGACCGGGGACAGGAAACAGACAATTCTCTTTCCCCTCATGCCTGAGTACATAGGCTATGCGGATCAGGCAATAGAAGAGGACTGCTTTGTCAGCATTCCCGCACGCTGCGAGTACTATGATGACAGGACTTTCAAATATGTCCTTGACGTGTCTGCCGTGTCAGCATGGCTTGACGGGCATCCCGAGACAGGCGCCATCGCAGTCTCCAGGCCGACAAATCCCAGCGGCAATGTGCTGACAGATGACGAGATCAGCGCGCTGAGCACCCTTGCCCATAAGCACGGCATCCCTCTGATCATCGACAACGCGTACGGACTGCCTTTCCCGAACATCATCTTCACTGATGACTCAAGGCCTGTATGGAATGAGGATATTGTGCTTTCAATGAGTCTTTCGAAGATAGGGCTTCCATCAATCAGGACGGGCATTCTCATCGCCGATAAGAGGATCATCAGGGCAGTGGGGAACATTAATGCCATTGCCGCTCTTGCAACAGGTTCGTTTGGACCTGCGCTGGCTCACAACCTTCTTGCTTCAGGCGAACTTGTGAGGCTGGCTCAGGACACAGTGCGTCCTTTCTACAAGGCGAAGGCAGATAAGACTGTTGAAATGATCCGCAGGTGCTTTGAGGGAACGCAGTATTACTTTCATGTGATCCAGGGCTCGATTTTCTGCTGGCTCTATCTGCCGCAGCTGAAGATTCCGACCCTTGATTTCTATGCAGTGCTGATGAAAGACGGCGTAATCACTGTCCCCGGCGAGTACTTCTTCTTCGGCAGCGAAGAGCAGAAGCAGGGCAGGCCATATCCTCATCCTCATTACGACAAGTGCCTGCGCCTGAACTACAGCGGAGACGAGGAGACTGTAAGAGAGGGCCTTGAGATTATCGCAGCCAGATACAGGGAGTATTCTAGATAGAGACTGCCTGATAAGCCAGTTCTGTGCTCTGCGAGCGTCTGTAGCGCAGGGCGCAGTGCAGGAAAAGGGCGCAGGTGCGGATGATATAGGATGAATCCGCATCAGTGCTGTGCTTTCCGGCCTTGTATTCTCTCTGGCATTCCAGAAGATAGCTTATCGGGGAATAGGGCAGAGCGGTGACAGATACTGCATTGCTTCCCAGCTTTTCAAGAAGAACTGTATGAAGCTCATTCTCGTAAGCCAGATGATCCCTGATGTTTACGTCGAGAAAGTCATTGTGCACGGCCGTGAAGCTGTCTGCAATATAGTGAAGGATGATTCCCAGGCGGAAGTATGAGACAGAGCTGTTCAGTCCCTTTGCCATCAGGCTGAAGATGCACTTTTTCAGATGCTTTGCACTGTTTTCCGCATTGTGGCCGTGGAACTTCTTCTCGCTTCTCATTCCCATGAGATAGGAAAAAGGATTCACGTCAGGAGCAATGGATCCCAGAGAAAAGGCAAGGCTGTGTGCCTTCAGCTCTTCATCATTGCTCATACGGACAAGATAATCGGCCAGAGCCAGGTGATCGATCTTCTTCATGCGCTTCCCGAAATTTACTGTAGTTGTTTTCTGTGAAGATTTCACAGTGAAATTGTAAAGATTCAGAACAATTACGCTTTCACGAGACGCATTGTTGCCTGTATTTGAACTTCTGGTCAATCCTTTGCAGTGCTTTAAAATAGAAAAAAATATGAAATGTATGGAAAAAACATAATTAATCAGTCTTTCTGTCTCTGCCGGGAGAGGACAAGGCCTGCAAGCACAAGGACTATTCCTGCTGTGCGCAGCACAGTTACGGGCTCCTTGAGCACAAGCACTGATGCTGCAGCGGTGACGACAGGCACGAGATATATGTATATGCTTGTCGCAAGTGCTCCCAGCACGCTGACAGCCTTGTTCCAGGTTACAAAGCAGAGTGCAGATGCTCCGAATGAGAGGAAGGCAAGATTTGCCAGCACATCAGGTCTGAGTATGAAATCCGGATCCGGCGCGAAGTCCATAGCCAGAAGGAAGGGAATCATGAAGATCAGTCCGTAAATGAAGGTCCTTCTTGTTGTCTGGATGAGGTTCAGCCCGAATGAGGAGATTTTTCTTGAAAGGAGCGAATAGCAGGACCAGATGAAAGCGGCTGCCAGCGCAAGCAGGTTTCCGCTTATGCCGGTATCCCAGCCTGACTGGCCGTAATTGAGCATCACAATGCCCGCCATAGCCAGGACAAAGCCCAGATAAAAGCGTGCTGACGGCCTGCTTCCTTCCCTGATGCAGTTATGTGACAGTAATGCTGTGAAGAATGGGCTTGCCGATATGATCACGCTGACATTGCTTGCAAGCGTGAAAGTCAGGGCGATGTTTTCAAACAGATAGTACAGGCAGACTCCGCAAAGGCCTGCAAGCGCGAAGACGGCTTCTTTTCTGAAGCCCTGCCATTTCAGGATATGCGGCATACAGAGAAAGAGGTCGATTGAAAAGTTAAAAGCAACTCTTACCAAGTAGGAACACAGCGTTTACTTCTACAAGAGCAAAGTGGCATTTAATGCGTATATAATCACTATAACAGGGCTGATGGTCGGAACTATCTTGTCAGGGACAAGGAGGCCCGGATCAATGAAGAACAAGCACATGACCATCAACGAAAGGATAAAGACCTGAAATGGTTGTTGAGCTAAAAATGGATTTAGGCTGTTGATCTTCTTATGGCGTCTAGTCTGATAGAATGAGGGATTTGGTTTGGCTAGAGCTGGGGATCGAAAACAATTGTAGCTTTGCAATAATTGGCAAACTTTACTGCTGTAAGCAATTTTTCAGCTATTGTCCCTTCTATTAACAATTCTTGATAGCCTTTGCATCTATACAGAAATAGTATGCGATCATTCTCTTCAGCAAATTGCCAGCAAGTTGCCAGCAAGTTGGCAACAAATGCCTATGCCCAGAAGGGGATATACTTGATGTATCTGTTCGTGATTGACTCATCCAGTTGCTTTATCATCTGTTCCTTCAAAGCTTCCTTGATAAGCCTTGATATACTGCTGAGCGGGTGTCAGAGAGTCCAAATCTTTCTCTGTGGGACTTATTGGTAAAAAGCATCATTCTGGAGATGCTTGATGCTCTCATGCTGAACGGCATGCTGGAAAGAGGATCAATCTTGTGCTTTCCTCGTATCTGATCATCTGCGGTGCCGGAAGCTGCATTGCTTCGATTGCCGTGACAATTTTGTCCCAGCTTGTTCCAATATCCTCGCATAGAAAGAAAAATCAATTGTCTAGTCTTCTGCTGCTGAGTATCTGACTTTCGTTGCATCCACATGGGAATCTCAGGAGAGCATTGAGATGCGCTATGAGGATGAGACCATCTGGCTTACACAGAAGATGATGGCAACGCTCTATGGAGTTGATGTCAGGACAATCAATGACCATATAAAGAAGATTTACAGCGACTGTGAGTTATCGGAGGACGCAACTATCCGGAAATTCCGGATAGTTCAAACCGTGAGCAGCAAAGGCAAGTCATTTTGACGATGAATCTTCTGCCATGTCTTTAATCGTCAGGTGCCTTGTTCGGTAATAGTTGCATTATCCCATGTATATCACTCATACTTGAAAAAGACAGAGGGAGGCGGTGTATGAAATGCAGCAAGCTGAAAGGAAAACTGACGGTAGGTGTTTTCTCGTCTTCTTCTCCCATATCCGCAGCAGTTCCTGTCCGATATGAGAGGGGAAAAGAATATCTGCGGTCTAAAGGTATTGATGTTATAGACGGAAATCTCTGCGGGAAACAGGACTTTTATCGTTCCGGCAGCATCAGAGAACGGGCTGCTGAGTTCAATCAGCTGTTGTACAATGACGAAATACAAGTATTGATGGCTTCTATTGGCGGCAACAATACAAACTCAGTTCTGCCTTATATTGATTATGAGTATCTCAGGCATCATCCAAAAGTCATTGTCGGCTATTCAGATACAACAGCACTTCTACTTGGAATATATGCAAAGACAGGTCTCGTAACATTCTACGGACCTGCACTGGCCGCATCCTTCGGCGAGTTCCCTCCATTTGTCGATTGGACATATGAAAATTTCATTAATGTGATCTTAGGTTATATTGAAATACCCTACGAGTATAAAATGCCATCTGTATGGACGGATGAATTCATCAGCTGGAGTCAGCAGGACCGGGGCAAGACAGAGTATGAAAACAGCTGGGTATGCGTAAATCCCGGTATCTGTACTGGCCGGCTGATAGGCGGGAATCTGAATACGATGGAAGGCTTCTTCGGGACAGAATATATGCCCGAAATCAGGGAGGGAGACATTTTATTCATTGAAGATTCTCTTAAGGATGCCTGTACAATTGAAAGATCATTTTCATTGCTGAAACTGGCGGGAGTGTTTGAGAAAGTCGGGGGAATTGTTCTGGGAAAGCATGAGAAGTTTGACGATAATGGAACAGGACGGAAGCCATATGAGATTCTGCTTGAAGTGTTAGGCAGCTGCCGCGTCCCATTGCTGGCAGAGTTTGACTGCTGTCATACACATCCGATGCTTACGCTTCCTGTTGGATGTGAAGTTGAGCTTGATGCAGCTAATAAACGTCTGTCACTTCTTGAAAACCCATTTGTTGAGTGAAGCGATCATTTTTTCTGTCAGTTAGAAGCATCTTCACCATGCGTGACTTCTGTGGAATAAGTGACCCAAGCAACACGAAGCAATGCATCAGCCGGCTTGCCAGGGAATGCGAACCGTATCTGCAAGGATATTTACCAGAAGCCCAAATACATCAAGCTCCTGAATTCATACGCCTCCTCAGATTCCCATTTCGTCACAGAAACCCTTGCCCGTGGAAACGGCTGGAGTATTGTCCCACAGCGGGAATGCAAAACTGAACATCCTAGGACTGCCTGATGGGATGACTGCAGAGCGCTTCTTCTCCGGTGTTAGCCGTCCTCGCAGCAGGGAAATCATGAGAATCTTCCACGACGTTGAGATGGTGTAACAGCTCGGATCTGGCATGAACAGGATACTCCGGTATTACGACAGGAGCATCTTTGAGATACATGATGAGATGATCAAGGTCGTATTCAGATTTGTTCCAGGTTTTGAAGATGATTTACAGTCTAAAAATGAAGGATCTGCTGATTTACAGTCTAACTTAGACTCTAAATCTGATTCTGGATTGAAAAGCAGAGAAAGACTATCTCGTGCTGAAATCAAGATTCGGATTGCAGAAGTTCTTAAAAAAGCTCCTTCATGTACATATGAGACACTCAGTAAGATGTTCAACATATCAAGAGCTTCTGCAGCGAATTATCTTAGAAGTCTTAGTGAGGCGGGTGTTGTCAGAAGAGTCGGAAGCGATAAGGATTGGCATTGGGAAGTTGTTTGAACTACCGACAGTTGCGGATTGATCACACTTGAGGCGTCCTATATCACATTGAGCCATTTAATTGGTATAGACGCCTATAAACGAAACAACTCCCTGACTTTGAGGGAGTTGCTTTGAGTGGAGCTGATCGGGATCGAATGGAGTAAGCAAGTTTGCATAATCTTGCTAGAATTGGTCAATTCATTATAATTCAATCACTTGAACCTATTCGTCTGCTATCGGACGTTACAGTCATTATCAAGTTATATCAATCTTTTGTGACGGAATTTATGACGGTATTGATTCTTTGAAAGCTGGGTAAATGCGTGGCCCGGCACTGAGCCACGCGCATAGATTCATTCGAACACGGAGATTGCCCGTTCCGCAGTTGCATCAAAGTCTTCTTCCTGACCGTCAAGCCAGTACTCAGGCCCTTCGAACTGGGACAGCACATTGTAGCCTTTGTGAATGTTGATTCCTTCAATAAAATCACTATAGCGTTCGAATCCTAGTTCATGCTTATCTGAGAAGGTGAATATCACGCCAGAGATGATAGTGTTGATGAAAGTATCGGTTCCATCTTTCTTTATGGCATTGACCGTGTCAGTGACTATGGAGATTTTTTCAATGCTGTCTTCTACTGCGTCGTCAATCAGCTTGATCATATCATATGGGTTGGGGCCCTCATGTATGTGGAAACAGGGGATATCTTCGACGGGGCATGAATAATAGCGGATGGCGTCTAGGCTGTTTATGATGCAGTAAGTGGAGTTGTCGAAGACCAGTTCCACAACACACACATGACGATGTTATCCACATCAAAGGTATCATGGCGTATCTTCACCAGCTTTTTCCCGATGAAGTTTCCAAGAATACCGATATCCTTTTGTGAGAATCCGGTGCTGATTTGAATCTCTTTCATACTTTTCTACTTTTTCTTGAGATGTTCAATATTCTATTGTATGCTTGAAGGCAAGTCTACTGCATAATGACTTGAAGGATGCCAATGTCTGTAAGTTACAACAAGTTGTGGAAACTGCTGATTGATAAAGGAATCAAGCGCAGCCAGCTTTGCTCAATGGCTGGTGTAAGCACGAACGCCATTGCAAAGATGGGAAAGAACGAGGATGTCCGGCTTGAAGTGCTTGCAAAGATCTGCACGTGTCTGGGGTGCACCCTTGATGACATCGTAGAAATAATTGCTGATGAGAAATAGAAAGAGAGGAATAGATGGCTAACGGAAACCAGGAGAGGGAAGAGCTTCATCGTGCCATATGGGCAATTGCTGATGAACTCAGAGGAAGTGTTGATGGATGGGATTTCAAGGCTTATGTGCTTGGAATGATGTTCTATCGCTACATCTCAGAGAATCTTGCTGCTTACATAGATGAAGGTGAGCACAGGGCTGGCGATCCAGATTTCAGCTATGCGGAAATATCTGATGAAATGGCAGAGACAGCCAGGGAAGACATGGTAAAGACAAAAGGGTTTTTCATCCTCCCGTCTGAACTGTTCTGCAATCTGAAGAAAAGGGCTAAGGATGATGAGAATCTGAATGTCACGCTTGAAGGAATTCTGAAACACATAGAGGAGTCTGCAAAGGGCAGTGAAAGCGAAAAGAATTTCTCCGGACTTTTCGAGGATGTTGATGTAAACAGCAACAAGCTTGGCAAGACAGTTGCAGAGCGAAATGCGAAAATAGTCAAACTGCTGAATGGTGTCTCTGATATGGAGCTTGGTGATTATAAGAACCACAATATTGATACCTTCGGTGATGCTTATGAGTTCCTGATGAGCATGTATGCCTCAAACGCTGGAAAGAGTGGAGGAGAGTTCTTCACTCCGCAGGAAGTCTCAGAACTGCTGACTAGGATTGCTGTTGTCGGAAAGAAGGAAGTCAACAAGGTATACGATCCGGCATGTGGATCGGGATCCCTGCTGCTGAAGTCTGCGAAAATACTTGGCAAGGATCATGTCAGGAATGGTTTCTTCGGGCAGGAAATCAATCCTACGACATTCAACCTCTGCAGGATCAACATGTTCCTCCATGATATCGACTACGATAAGTTCGATATTGCCTATGGGGATACTCTTCTTGATCCTCAGCATTGGGATGATGAGCCTTTCGAAGTAATAGTCTCAAATCCGCCCTACAGCATCAAATGGAAAGGTGATGACGATCCTATCCTCATCAATGATGAGAGATTCAGTCCTGCTGGAGTCCTTGCCCCGAAATCGAAGGCCGACCTCGCCTTCATAATGCACTCTCTTGCATGGCTTGCCACGAATGGAACGGCAGCGATTGTCTGCTTTCCTGGAATCATGTACAGGGGAGGTGCTGAGAAGAAAATCAGGAAGTATCTTATAGATAACAACTATGTTGATTGCATAATTCAGCTTCCAGACAATCTCTTCTTCGGCACTTCAATCGCTACATGCATCATGGTTCTGAAGAAATCCAAGACCGATAACTCAGTTCTTTTTATCGATGCATCAAATGAGTTTGAGAAGGTCACAAACAATAACAAACTCACGCCTGAAAACATAGAGAAGATAGTAAA
>CALXRC010000034.1 GCA_944390865.1 uncultured Spirochaetales bacterium
TATCGGAGGAGTGCGCACGGCACTTTACAATTATTTCTTTGCCCGCAGTCAGGGCGGAAAGTTCATTCTCAGAATTGAAGACACAGACCGGGAGCGCTATTCAGACGAGTCGCTTCAGGATCTTTATGACACGCTTGACTGGCTCGGCATCAAGTGGGACGAAGGACCTGTCGTAGGCGGTCCCTGCGGCCCTTATATCCAGAGCGAGCGTCTTGAGCTCTATCAGAAGTATGCAAAGCAGCTTGTCGATGAGGGCAAGGCCTATTACTGCTACTGCACACCGGAGCGCCTGGAAGCCCTGAGACAGGAACAGGCCGCCTCAAAGAGCCGCTATCAGGGGTATGACCGCCACTGCGCGAACCTCAGCGAGGAGGAGAGAAAGGCGGCCCAGGAGGCAGGCATCAAGCCAGTGATCAGACTTAAGGTGCCGACAGTGGGCAAGACAACGTTCCATGATGTCCTGATGGGCGACATCACAAGAAAGAACAGCGATGTCTCTCCTGATCCGATCCTGCTCAAGTCAGACGGATATCCAACCTACCATCTTGCAAATGTCATCGATGACCATCTCATGGGCATCACTCATATCATGCGCGCTCAGGAGTGGATTCCCTCCGGCCCGCTTCATATTCTGCTTTATGAAGCCTTCGGCTGGACGCCTCCTGTCTACTGTCATCTTCCGATGGTCTGCGGAAAGGACGGCCAGAAGCTGAGCAAGAGGCACGGAGACACGGCTGTCAGGGACTTCAGGGCAAAGGGCTACCTTCCTGAAGCCATCATCAACTATGTGACTCTTGTCGGATGGTCGCTGGACGGTTCAAGGGAATTCTTCACCCGCGAGGAGCTTGAGAAGTGCTTCGTGCTTGAGAACATACATGTCTCTTCCGGCACTTTTGACTACAAGAAGCTGGACTGGTTCAACGGCCAGTACATAAGGATGAAGAGCGATGAGGAGATCGTAAGCCTCATCCTGCCTTATCTGAAGGATGCAGGCTTTGTCTCTGCAACGCCTGATGACGAGGAAATGAGAAAGGTCCGCCTGCTGGCCTCTCCGCTGAAGGAGAGAATGAAGGTGCTGTCCGACTCCGTCCCGCTTTCAGCCTTCCTGTTCAGGGATGAGCCGTGCACTGACAAGGCCCTCTACATTGCCAAGGGCATGGATCTTGAGAGTACAAGGAAAGCCTTTGCAAAAGGAGCGGAGATTGTGCTTGAGGGCACTGCAGCAGGCAGGGACTTTGCCCAGATTGAAGATGATGTGAAGGCTCTGGCAGAGAGCATGAATATCAAGGTGAATGGAATTTTCCAGCCTGTGAGGGTCGCTATAACCAACAGCACAGTCTCCCTTCCTCTGAAGGATTCCATCGCAATACTTGGCCTTGAAGAGACAAAAAGAAGGATTGAGAGAGCGGCAGGGCTGCTTGAAGAGGAGAATTGAAAATGGCAGAAGAAAAACAAGTTGTGACAATGGACAAGATTATCTCACTGTGCCGCAGGAGAGGCTTTATCTTCCAGTCCTCAGAAATATACGGCGGACTGAACGGCGCTTATGACTACGGCCCGCTCGGCGTGGATCTGAAGAACAATATCCGTGACTTCTGGTGGAAGGAAATGACCCAGATGCATGACAACATTGTCGGTCTTGACGCCTCTATCCTGATGCATCCCCGTGTCTGGGAGGCAAGCGGCCATGTCTCCAACTTCTCTGACCCGATGGTTGACTGCAAGGTCTGCAAGTCACGCTTCAGGGCAGACCAGATTGATCTCAATGCTCCCTGTCCTGTGTGCGGCAACCGCGGCAGCTTCACTGAGCCGAGAAACTTCAACCTGATGTTCGAGACTCATATCGGTGCAAACAAGGACAGCGCATCAGTCGTATATCTGCGCCCGGAGACAGCCCAGGGCATCTATGTCGATTTCAAGAACGTGCTTCAGTCCTCACGCGTCAAGATCCCGTTCGGCATCGCCCAGGTGGGAAAGTCATTCAGAAATGAGATCACCACAAAGAACTTCATTTTCCGTTCCTGCGAGTTTGAGCAGATGGAGATGCAGTTCTTCTGCAAGCCCGGCACTGAAGATGAGTGGTTCCCGTACTGGAGAGAGCAGAGAATGCAGTTCTATTATAAGATGGGCATCCATCCGGAACACTTGCGCTGGCACCGCCACGGCGAGGATGAGCTGGCTTTCTATGCCAAGGATGCCTATGACATCCAGTTCCTCTTCCCGATGGGCTGGCAGGAGCTTGAGGGCGTGCACTCAAGGACTGACTATGATCTGACTCAGCACCAGAAGTTCAGCGGCAAGGATCTCACATATCTCGATCCAGAGACAAATGAGCGCTACATTCCTTATGTTGTCGAAACTTCAGCAGGCCTTACCAGAAATGTCCTGATGGCTCTTTCCGACGCATATGATGAGGAGATGACTCCTGAGGGAGATGTCAGGACAGTGCTTCATTTCCATCCTCAGATCGCTCCTGTCAAGGTTGCAGTTCTTCCCCTTGTCAAGAAGGACGGACTGGGAGAGTATGCCTCAAAGCTTGAGCACGAGCTCAGAGAGGACTTTGTCACATTCTATGATCAGTCAGGCGCCATCGGACGCCGCTACAGGAGAATGGATGAGATTGGAACTCCTTACTGCGTGACAGTTGACTATCAGACAATGGAAGACCACACAGTGACAGTCCGCGACAGGGACAGCATGCAGCAGGAGAGGGTAAGCGTGTCAAATCTTTCTGAGTACATCAGAAACAAGATGAAGACATACAAGAGGGCTGACGTATGAACAAGGCGCTTCAGGTACTGTACGACAGAGGCTTTGTAAACGCCTGCACAGATATTGACCAGCTCAGCGATCTCATGGACAGTCAGGCCGTCACCTTCTACCTCGGAGTTGACCCTTCCGGGTCTTCAATGCATGTGGGACATACTGTTCCTGTCTATGCAATGAGGCATCTGCAGGAAAATGGCCACAACCCGATTGCCCTTGTCGGCGGCGGGACCGGAATGATCGGCGATCCTTCCGGCAAGACAGAGATGAGAAAGCTGCTCTCTTTAGAGCAGATTCAGGCCAATGCCGAAGCGCTCAAGGCCCAGTTCGCAAAGATTGTGGACTTTTCTGACAATGTGCCTGCCGGATGGGGTCATGCCGTGCTTAGAAACAACGCTGACTGGCTTGCTGACCTGAAGTACATCCCCTTCCTCCGCGATATCGGAAAGTACTTCTCAGTCAACAGAATGCTCACCTTCGAGGGCACAAAGCAGCGCCTTGAGAGGGGGCTGAGCTTCATTGAGTTCAACTATCAGCTGCTGCAGTCATATGACTTCTACATGCTCAACAAAAATGAAGGCTGCCGTCTCCAGATCGGCGGTGCTGACCAGTGGGGCAACATTGTCGCAGGCATCGACCTGATCAACCGCACAGGCGGTCCTCAGTGCTTCGGCCTGACATTCAATCTCATCATGAGGGCTGACGGAAAGAAGATGGGCAAGAGCGAGAAGGGTGCGATTTTCCTGGACAAGAACCTTTGCTCTGTCTACGACTTCTATCAGTACTGGAGAAATGTTCCTGATGCTGACGTGATCAAGTTCATGAAGCTTTTCACCTTCATGTCCCTTGATGAGATTGCTGAGTATGATGATCCTGCCAGAAACATCAACGAGGCCAAGGAGCGCCTTGCCTTCGAGCAGACAAAGATCATCCACGGCGAGGAAGAGGCCGAAAAGGCACGCCAGGCGGCCAGGGCCCTGTTTGCAGGAGCCGGGACAGGAAGGGAAGGAATTCCGACTGTCGAGATCAGCCAGGATGAGCTGAATGAGGGCATCGGACTGCTTTCGGCCTTTGTGCTTGCCTCCTTCTGCAAGTCAAACAGCGAGGCAAGAACAATTGTCATGCAGGGCGGTGCAGAAGTGAACGGCGAAAAGGTGACTGATGTGAAGCGCAGGCTGACAGCTGATGATCTTGATGATAAGGGAGAAATCATGCTGAAGGCCGGAAAGAAGAAATTCTGCCGCCTCATTGTAAAGTGATCTGCAGTCAGGGTGCTTTTTCCGGCACCCTGACTTCTTTTTGTCTGTTGGTTTGTCACAAAAACGCAGACCTGCCCTGTGTTATCTTTGAGCTATGAAAAAGAGGACAGTACAAATAACCGTTGTAATTGCGATAATCATTATTCTTGCTCTGCTCTTTGTGCTCAAGCGGGCCAGCACTGCTGCTGAGCTGAGCCAGCCTGTGCTTCCAGCCACGGCGCAGACAGCTGCTCCTGCTGCAGCCTCTCAGCCTGAGGCGGAGTCTGTGCAGACAGCCGCAGCGGCAGAGGAAAGTCTTCAGCCGGAAGAAGAAGCCGCATCACAGGCGTATGCAGAGCCTGAGCCTCTTTTCGTCTCGCAGATTGATGAAGAGGCGCTGCGTTCTTCAGGACAGCCTGTGATGATACAGTTTTTCAGCACTACCTGTGTTCCGTGCATGTCGATGATGGATGACCTGAGAGCCTTCTACAGCGAGAACTATGGCTCGGTCAGAGTTGTTGCGCTGAATATCGGAGAGTACCCTGAAGCCGCCATGTCCTATCCTGTGAGCGTCATTCCGACCCAGCTGTTTTTCACTTCAGATGGCGAGAACTATATCCCCAGCCAGAGGATAATCGCCTCTGTCGGAAACTTCGTGCAGTACACTTACCGCGATACAGGAGAACTTGCATATGTCGTCCATCAGGGTGTGCTCACAAAGAGCCAGATGGAGCGCATTGCGGCAGATGCCGGGAGGAGTGAATGATAGACAGCCTCCTCAGCTGGCTGGGCAGCCTCATTGACCCGTCCAGTCCGGCTGTTTATCTCATTGCATTCGCGGGCGGGCTGCTGGCAAGCTTTCTTCCCTGTTCGCTTTCTTCTCTTCCGCTTGTGATCAGCTATGTCGGAGCAGGTGAGAAGAATATGGGCAAGGCCTTCAGGTATTCTCTGCTCTTTGCCCTGGGAATGAGCCTGACGTATACAGTGCTTGCCTCCCTTGCCCTTGCACTCGGCTCTCTTATCGGAACGGCCAGCAGGCTGTGGTATCTTGTCCTGGCTGTGCTGATGCTGCTGATGGGACTGCAGATGCTCGGTGTTTTCACCTTCATTCCTTCAAGCTACCTTCAGACAAGGAATACCAGGAGAAAAGCGGCCGGAGCTGTGCTGATGGGCATACTTTCCGGCCTCTTCTCCTCTCCCTGTTCGACACCTGTGCTTGTCGCCATCCTTTCTGTGGCAAGCCTTTCAGGAAGTCTGGCTTTTTCTGCTGCAATGCTTCTCTGCTATTCTGCAGGCTGTTCAGTGCTGTCACTCCTCGCCGGCACTTTCACAGGCTTCGTCTCATCCCTGAGCGGCAGAAAGGGCTATGCAAAGGCAGCCAGGGCGGTCGAAATCCTGCTTGCCGCTGCAATCCTTGCCCTGTCGTTCTATCTGTTCTATCAGGCCTTCTAGCGTCCGAGCTCAAGCCTCAGCTTTTCAAGGTTCACATCATAGGGCTCGCGTATGATTCCGCATTCCGTGATGATTCCGGTGATGTTCTGGTGCGGGGTGACGTCAAAGGCCGGGTTGTACACGCCGACGCCGCTGGCAGCCACCTGCACGCCTTCTATGTGCGTGATCTCGCTGCTGTCTCTCTCCTCAATCGGAATGTCTTCTCCTTTTCTGATGGAGAAGTCGATGGTGCTTGTCGGTGCGGCAGAGTAGAAGGGCACTCCGTAATGCCTGCAGATGACTGAGAGGGCGAAGGTGCCCAGCTTGTTGGCCACATCTCCTTGTGCAGTGATTCTGTCTGCACCGAGAATGACGCAGTCGATTTTCCCGTCCCTGATCAGGCTTGCTGCCGTGCTGTCGGCGATGAGCGTTGCCGGAATTCCTGCTCTTGCAAGTTCCCAGGCTGTAAGCCTTGCGCCCTGAAGGCGGGGTCTGGTTTCGTCAGCGTATACTCTTATGTTCTTCCCGCTCTGGTGGGCATACTTGATGACCCCGAGGGCTGTCCCCCAGCCGCAGGTGGCAAGGGCTCCCGCATTGCAGTGGGTCAGCACTGACGCACCCGGTCTTATGACTTCATTTCCGTACTCGCTGAGCTTCAGGTTCATCGCTATGTCCTGACTGACAATTGCATCAGCTTCACGTCTGGCAGCAAGCGGATCGAGTCCGCTTTCCAGCACTGCTGTCCTGACTCTTTCAACGGCCCAGGACAGATTGACTGCTGTAGGACGGGCTGAGGCCAGACGGCTGCACAGCGCGTCAAACTTATTCCTGTCTCCTTCTGCCTCTTTCGCGGCAAAGTAGACGCCATAGCCGGCAGCGCCTCCGATGGCCGGAGCTCCGCGCACCACCATGTCCCTGATTGCGCAGCACACGTCTTCGCTTGAGGTGCAGACAAAGGTCTCCTGCCTGACAGGCAGCAGGCGCTGATCAAGCAGGAGCAGACGCTCCTGCTGCATGTCCAGTGCCTTGAAATCTTCAATCACAATGTCTATCATTCAGCCCTCCTTCCTGAGAATGTCCCATCTCTTCAGTGCTTCATGAATCACGGCATCCTCATCGATTGTGGTCAGCTTTCCTTCACAGAAAAGGCATTTCCCGTTGACATAGACCGAGTCTATGTTCCTCTCATCTGCAGAGAATACTATGGCTGAGAAAATATCATTCATCGGGGTCATGTTCGCACTGTCAGGATTGATGATTGCTATGTCAGCCTTCTTGCCTTTTTCCAGCGAGCCGATCAGATGATCAGCCTTAAGCACCTTCGCACTGTCGAGTGTCGCCATCCTTATGATGTCGTAAGGCCTGAGTGCTCCGACGTTCATCGTGCTGACAGCAGAAATCATTGCCGCAAGCCTCATCTCCTTGAGCATTGACAGATTGTTGTTAGAGCTGGCTCCGTCCGTGCCCAGTCCTACAGTCAGCCCGGCTGACTTGAAACGGCTTACTGGTGCGATGCCGCTTGCAAGCTTGCAGTTCGAAGACGGGTTGTGCACAATTCCCACATCATGGCAGCGGAGGATCTCTGTCTCTTCTTCCTGCAGCCAGACTCCGTGCGCAGCGTAGCAGGGAACATCGAAAAAGCCTGTCTTCTCCAGATAGACTGCCGGCAGCATGCCTGTCTGCCTGAGGCAGTCGTCCATTTCCTTCTTTGTCTCGCTCAGGTGCGTGTTGACCACGGCCTTCCGCTCTCTGGCCGCTGCCGCCGTATATTCGTAGGTCTCCTTTGTGCAGGTGTAGACTGCATGCACTGCATAGTCCTTTCTCAGCAGCTCATTGTCAATTTCCCTGTCGAGACGCGTCTCTGAAAGTCTCTTCTTTGTCTCCTCAAGATCACCGAACAGAGTCTGGGAGATGAAGGCTCTCATACCTGTTTCCCTGCAGGCCCTGGCAGTCATCCACTGATGGAAGTACATGTCGGCAAAGCTCGTCGTTCCGCTCTTGATAAGCTCGGCAAGTCCCAGCAGCGAGCCGTAGTAAATATCCTCATCAGTCATTCTGTCCTCAATGGGGAAGATCTCGCCAAGCCAGTCCTGGAGATTGCTGCAGGTATCCTTGTAGTTCCTCATGAGCGTCATTGAAAGATGTGTGTGGGCGTTGACGAAGCCGGGCAGGGCGATGAGACCTGTGCAGTCTCTGACGACATCAGCCTCAGGGCAGACCAGGCCTGGTCCGATTTCCTCGATTACGGACCCGCTGATCAGAATGTCAGCATTGAAGCTGAGGCTGTCCCTTGTGACAGGGATGACAGTTAGGTTTTTCAGCAGAGTTTTCATGAAAAAGAGTATAGCACAGTTAAAAAAAAGACCGAAGGGTCAGCTTCGAAGCCTCCTCCGGTCTCAGTTGCTCTGGGCTCTGTCACTTTGCCACAGTGTTTCTCTTGATCTTCTTTGTCGTTGTCATATCCATCGGCTGGTCAAGAATTGTTATCTTCTCAATCTTCTTGTATCCGACAAGCGACTTGTTGACGAGCTTCACGGTCTCCTCTATATCCGCAGTGACTGCGGCCTTGTCCATGTTCTTTTCCTTGTAATAGTCAGGACTGGGGTAGATGACCGCCTCAATGGCCTCGCAGGGAACATCCTTCTTCTGCTGGTAGCCCCGCACAAGGATCTGTTCGATGTTGGCACAGGTCTGGAAGGCATCCTCGATCTCCTCAGGGTAGACGTTCTTTCCGCCTTCAGTGACGATTATGTTCTTGGCTCTTCCCTTGAGGATGAAATAACCGTCCTTGTCGACAATGGCCAGGTCGCCTGTCTTCATGTAGCCGTTTTCATCAAAGAGCTTTTCAGTGTTTTCCCTGTCCTTGTAATAACCGCTGGTGATATTCGGTCCCTTGACCCTGATCTCTCCGATGCCTTCCTCGTTCGGCTCGGCGATGATGATGTCCATCATCGGCAGGGCCTTTCCGATTGACTCCACCTTAAACTTCTCGATCGGGTTGAGTGTCAGCACGGGAGAAGCCTCTGTAAGGCCGTAGCCCTGCAGGAAGTCAAGGCCGAACTGCTGATACTGCTTGAAGACCTGAGGGGAGAGGGGACCTGCTCCGCAGATCAGGAACTTGTTGTTGTCCATGCCGAGATTCGAGAGAATCTTCTTGTTGAAGAAGCCCTTGAGCGGCGTGATGTGGAAATGCTTCTTGAACCAGCCGTTGACTGCCATGGCTGTCTTAACAACGATCCAGGTGAGCTGTCCTTTCTCGCGCACCTGCTTCATGATGCCTGCAAGCAGCTTGTTGTACAGAAGCGGGATTCCCATGAAGACAGTCACCTTTCCCTGCTTCATGTCGTTGATCATTCTGGATACGATGATTCCATGGCCGAAGACGCATTCTGCGCCGTGCTTGACTGTCTCAAGCAGGACTGTCGTGCAGGCATAGGAATGGTGAAGAGGCAGGAGTGCGTAAAGCACATCAGTTTCCTTCACGTTCATGTCACAGGCTGCGGCGTAGACATCGGAAACAATGTTCTTGTTTGAAAGCATGGCACCCTTTTCGTTTCCGGTCGTTCCGCTGGTGAACAGGATGGCGGCAAGATCCTCGCACTCATGTGACTGAGAAGGGCAGATCTGCTCCTCTTCCAGCTCCATGATGTTGTCAGCTCCATCCATATGACCCTTGAGGCACATCATGCCTTTCAGATTCCTGAACCATTCATCTTCCTTGTCCATCTTGCTGATGACGTCAAAGTCGGCGATGAGATAGACAGAGTCGGCAAAGGATGCAAGGCGCTGGACCCTGTCGATATGAAGCTGGTTGTCGATCGGAACGATTACAGCTCCTATATAGTTGATTGCAAGATAGGCTATTGCCCACTGCACGGAGTTCTTTCCGTTGAGCGTCACCTTGTCGCCCTTCCTGACTCCTGCGCTGATCATGTGGGCTGCTGCCTTTTTGATCAGTTCATCTACCTGTGCGTAGGTGAGAGTCTTCCTGTGCGGATCAAAGGTCGTAAAGCAGGGCCGCTGCGGAAAACGCGCAGCTGATATAGAGAACATTTCATAAATGGTAGGCCACTGTGAGCTGAAGTACTTTCCGCGGTACTGGCTGAGTTCATTCTGGATCTTGTCCATTAATTTCCCTCTTCTTGAATGATGATATTTTACTACGGAGTTTAATATGACAAAAGGAGGGAAAAATGTCAATAAAAGCTAATTCTTTTTATTTTTTCAAGTTAGGCAGTAGTTAAAATTAACTGTCAGGGGCTGTTTTCCACTATTTGCAATTCCTCCCTTTTCCCTGCCGCCTTTTCGGGTTAACTTTGAGTCATGATTTACAATTCAGTAACACAGTTAATCGGATCGAGTCCTGTGGTCAGGATCAGCAATATCGATACAAAGGGCGCTGAGATCTATGCAAAGCTCGAGCGCTTCAATCCCTTCGGCTCCTCAAAGGACAGGGCTGCTCTCTTCATGCTGAAAGGAGCAGTTGAAAGAGGCCAGATAAGCCCAGGAGCCACCATCATAGAGCCGACAAGCGGCAATACCGGCTGTGCGCTTGCAGCCCTGGCAGGACTGTACGGCATGAAGGCTGTGATCGTCATGCCTGAGAATATGTCAAAAGAGAGAATCCAGCTGATGAAATGCTATGGAGCTGAGGTGATTCTCACTGCGCAGGAGCTTGGAATGAAAGGCGCAATCGCAAAGGCTGAGCAGCTTAAGGCAGAGACTGAGAATGCCTTCATTCCTTCCCAGTTTGACAACCCGGACAACAGTCTTGCCCACTATTCGACGACAGCGGCTGAGATTGAAGAAGACTTCGGCGACAGCCTTGACCGCTTTGTAGCCGGAATCGGAAGCGGAGCGAGCCTGAGCGGCGTTGCACGCTATTTCAGGGAACACGGGCTGAAAGCCAGAATGGTTGGCTATGAGCCTGCAGCTTCTCCTGTGATAACAGAGGGCAGGGCAGGCAGGCACAGGATCCCGGGCACTGGCGCCGGCTTTATCCCTGCAAATTTCGATGCCTCTGTCGTTGATGAAGTTGTCACTGTGACAGATGAGGAAGCAGCTCAGTACACAAGGCAGCTTGCCCGCAGGGAAGGAATTCTTGCCGGCCTGTCATCAGGGGCAGCGCTTGCAGCCGCCATCAAGACGTCAAGGCCGGGAGAGAAAGTGCTGGCTTTCATGCCTGACACAGGAGAGCGCTATCTCTCACTTGACTTCTGGAGCGAATAGGACAGGGTCATCAGTCAGCTGGGCTACAGTGTCATAGACGACATCTGCGTAGCGCTCAAGCACTTCACGCTTTCCATAGCCTGTCATGACAGCGATCGTGTAGCCCACACTGCCTGCCTTCGCATACTCCATATCGACTATCGAGTCGCCGACAACTGCGATCTCTTCCCGCCTGAGGCCGTAGATGGATGAGAACTGCTTAATCGAGTCAATGCTCGGCTTTCTCTTGCAGTTCGATTCCTTGGTCCTCAGGAAGCGGACATACTTGTCGATTCCCATTATCTCGAGAAAGGCCCTGGTGTTTGATGAAATGTCATTTGTCACAATTCCAATGACAATTCCTCTGTCACACAGCCTCTTCATCAGCTCCTGCACGCCTGAGAAGTCCATGCTGCGGAGCTTTACAAGCACTTTCGGATTCTTCTGGTTGATGAATCTGTTGAGCTGGTTGTACATTGCGACAGGACTGATGCCGTTCCAGATGCAGAAGGCCAGAATCTTGAAAAATATTCTGATGACCTTGTCATGGTTGAACAGGAAGCCGTCTGAATAATTGTTGCCCCTGTCATCAATTCCGACTATTTCATAAATGCGCTGTCTGGCCTCATCAGCATTTTTCACATTAAAGGTCATCAGGATGGAATCTGTGTAGTCCTTGATTACAGAACCCCAGACCTCAGCATAGCTGAAGAGCGTTCCGTCCTTGTCAAAGATGATGCCTTTAACCGCCATAGTATCATTAAGAGTACAACGAAAGAGCCTAATATGCTATAGTCTTTTATGTGATACTGACTTCCAACTCTTATGCAAAGGTGAACATAGGTCTGCGCGTGCTGGGCAGGAGAGCTGACGGCTATCATGATCTCGACACGTTTTTCCATCTCATCAGTCTTCATGACAAGATCACTATGACTCTTGCTGAAGACTGGAAGACCCGCGTCAGCATAAGCGGCAGCGAAGCTTATCTTCCGGCCGGCAGGACAGACCTGATGGAAAAAGCCGCAGTGCTTTTCTCTGCCATGAGCGGAAAAAGCTTCTCCCTCCATATTGATATAAAGAAAAACATCCCCTCTCAGGCAGGCCTCGGAGGCGGCAGCAGCAATGCCGCAGCCGTGCTGAAGCTGCTGAATGAGGCTTTTTCATTTCCGCTGGGGCCGCAGCAGCTGCTTGATGGTGCGCTGAGGCTCGGTTCAGACGTTCCCTTCTTCGTGACAGGCTTTTTCTGCGCTCATGCATCGGGGAGGGGAGAAAGGCTCAGCGAAAGGCAGGCCGTATCTCTTCCTGCCCTGATTGTCCGCCCTCATGGCGGGGCTGTCAGCACTGCAGAGGGCTTCAGAAAACTTGATGAAAGGGCCTTTGTGCCTTCTCCTCTGCCGGCCTGGACAGCTGATGCGCAGGAATGGATGGAGCTTTATCCGAATGACTTTGACCTCATCCAGCCTGTGCTGGAGAGAAAGGACTATCTGGATGCGGTCAGCGGGAGCCTCTACCACTCCACGACAGGCTCCGGAGCCTGCCAGGTCGTTGTCTGCAGGGATGAAGCTGAAAGGGACAGAATTGAATCCGGACTCAGGAAAAAAGAATCGCATTTTGATGTCATGCGCACATACTTGTTAAAAGATTTCGCTACTGGTGTGATTTTTGATTGATAATCATTGCTCACAGTGGTAATATTTTACTCAAGGTGCAGACAAATGGAAGTTACAGATATCAAAATCCGCTTAGTGAACGGGGCTGACCAGCTTAAGGCCTTTGCCACAGTTGTTTTTGACTCCGCTCTCGTCGTTCACAACATCAAGATTGTCTCAACAGGTGATAAGCTCATCATTGCCATGCCCAGCAGGCAGGTATCCAACGGTGAATACAAAGACATCGTTCATCCTATAACAAGCAGTTTCAGGACAGAACTTTCAAGGAAGGTCCTGGCTGCTTACGAGGCTGAGCTGCAGCAGGCTGAGCACAGCTGAGGGGCTTTACTGAAGCCGGGGTCTCTGCTATTCTTGGTCACAGTTTGGGAAGTCGCCAAGTGGTTAAGGCTCTGGTTTTTGGTGCCGGCACCGCAGGTTCGAGTCCTGCCTTCCCAGTGCCTGTCCTCACTCTTTCGGGTGAGGTTTTTTCTCTCTTGCACGAGCTTTGTTTTTTCTGTATTCTTTTTACCCGTGCGTATGCACATTCTATTCCATGGTAATTGGACTCATCCAATGAGAGTACAAGGAGAGAAAGAAAAATGAGCGACAGAGTCATTTTCACAGCCAAGGCCAGAACTGAGGATTTCGGATCTGCCGGCAGCCGCCGTCTTCTCAGAGCCGGATTCATTCCTGCAGTCATCTACGGCAAGCAGGCACCTGTTCACTGTGCAGTAGTTGCAAAGGACTTCATGATGAAGATGCACCTCATCACAGGTTCAACACTGCTCACGCTCAATGTTGACGGAACAGAGCACACAGTCTTCGTCAAGACATTCCAGGAGAACCTGCTGAAGGGAATCGTGAACCACATTGACTTCTACGAAGTTACCGCAGGCACAAAGGTAAGGGCCAATGTTCTTATCGAGCTGGTCGGAACTCCTGTCGGCGTCAGGAACGGAGGCGTTCTTGATCAGGTCCTTCATGAAGTTGAGGTCGAGTGTCTTCCAAAGGATCTGCCTTCCGTCATCGAGGTCGATGTCACAGCTCTTGACATCAACGAAGGCATCCGTGTCGGTCAGATCAAGGTTGCTGACGGCGTGAAGATCCACACACCTGAAGACGAGACAGTTGCAACAGTCAAGGCTGTCAAGGAAGAGGCTCCTGCAGCAGCTGAAGAGAGCACTGATGCAAGTGCAGCAGCTGACAGCGCAGCCGCAGACACAGCAGCACAGAAGTGAAATGCTGGTAATCTTCGGACTGGGGAATCCCGGACGCAAGTATGAAGGCACAAGGCATAATGCCGGAGTGGAAACACTCTCAAAACTGGCAGCATCTTACCGGAAAAAACTGGTAAGACGCTGTTTTTCTTCATACAGGCTCTGTCAGCTTGATTCTGATGTCCGGCTTGTCTTTCCCCTGACTTACATGAACAGCTCAGGCGAGGTCGTGCCTTCTGTCACGGCCCCCGGCGACCGGGTCATAGTCATCTGTGACCAGATGGATCTTCCCTGCGGACGGCTGAGGCTGAGGGAAGGCGGCTCATCCGCCGGCCACAACGGACTCAAGTCGATGCTTGCAGCCCTTCCGGACAATTTTATCCGCCTGTATATCGGAGTGGGCCGGCCTGAGGAGAATGTGAGCGTCATTGATCATGTCCTCACCCGTTTCAATGAACATGACAGGATGCTTGTCGATCAGGCAGAGAATGCTGCAGTGAGCGCCCTGAGGGAGCTCATCAGCGGCGAGGATATAAGAAAAGTTGAGCAGAAGGCCAATTCATTCAGACCCTCTGGCGATTGAGAAGCGGGTTGAGGCTTTTCTTTCCGGGGCGGGAATAACCAGAAAAGAGACAATAGTCACTGCCTTCTCTGGAGGCTGCGACTCGCTCTGCCTGACGGCAGTGCTGGTCCGCCTTGGCTTTTCTGTCCAGCCTGTGTATGTGAACCACAGGCTGAGAAGCGAGCAGGAACTCAGTGCAGAGCTGGCCCTGAACAGGGCAAACTGCAAGGCCCTCGGGCTGACGCTGACGGTCTCACAGCTGGCTGAAGGCGAGGTAGAAAGGCTTGCAGAGGAAAAGAGGACAAGCATTGAGGCTGCTGCACGGGAGCTGCGGTACAAGGTGCTGTCCAGATATCCGCTTGTAGCTACAGCCCATAATTTCAACGATCAGGCAGAGACTGTCATGATGAGGCTCATTACAGGCTCAAGCCTGCTGTCTCTTGCAGGAATCAGAAAACAGAGAGGAGGCATCATCCGGCCGCTGCTTGAATGCACAAGAAGCGAGATTGCCGCCTATGTTGACTGTCTGGGCCTGACTCCAAGCCATGACAGCACGAATGATGAGCTTTTCTGCCTGCGCAACAAAGTCCGCACTCTTGTCATGCCTAAGCTGAGCGCTGAAGTGCTGAGGATGCTGGCCGGCATTGCAGATAATATGAGCGAAGCAGAGGCGCGCATCAGGCCTGTTCCTTCTGTGAACCATGCTGTTTACGTCTCTGTCAGCAGAGAAGCCCTGCTTGCCTGCAGCAGCCAGGCTTTTCAGATGTCAGTGTTCTCTGCCGTCAGCCAGATTGCGGACGTGCTCATAAGCTCAAGCCTCCTGGAAAGGATAAGAAAATGCGCATCAGAGGGAAAAAGCCTCACCGGGCGTGATCTCATCATTACTGTGACAGAGACTGAAGTGCGCTTCTATCGTCCTTACTCCTTTGCATGCTGTCAGTTTGAGAAGGGAAACAGGCTCACGGCGCGCCTTATGCTTGCAGACGGCAGGGACAGTCAGGCCGTCCACCTTGATCCGGCCTCCCTTTCAGGCCGGGCAGTGCTCCGCTTCAGCCGCAGCAGCGATGAAATATGCATAGATGGAAGGACTGTGAGAGTTTCCAGACTGCTTTCTGCATTCAAATGTCCTTATGCGGCCGTGCTTGAGGATCAGCAGGCCGTTAAGGCTGTCTTTGCCCGCAGCTTCGGGGGCAGAAACAGAGTCTGTGACAGTCTGCGCAGTGAAGCCTGGCAGCAGCTTGAGGCGTTCGAGCTTGAGCCGGTCCTCTGACCTGGGCCGGGACAAAGCCGCCTTTTTTCTTGTTCCCTGCAGTCCCGGCCGGCTGAAATTTGGTCATGCTTCCTTGCAAGATAGTGTATTAATTATTATATTAGCGGTATTGTAATCTTAATTCTGGATTGTTTATGGACGAACACAAAGACGACGAAAAGAAAGATGTAATAGATGAAAATCCTTCCGGAAAGAAGGATGAGAGCACTCCAAAGCCTGAGAATGACGGCAGGAAAGACAAGAAGAAGACCAATGTCTATGATCAGTACCGTTACTGGGGTTCTGACAGCGGCAGGGATGGAGACGGCAAGATGAAGATGAACGGCCGCAACCGCATCACGCTCTTCATTTTCCTCGCGCTCATTGTCTCTTTCGCCTTCCTCTTTTTCAGTCAGGGCTCAGGCCAGAGGGCTGCGGAAGTCAGCTATACGGCCTTCATGAGCGCTGTTGACTCCGGCTCTGTCACTCAGGTCGATATTCAGGATGAGAGCGTCATAAGCTTTGTGACAGACAGCGGTTTCTACGGAACCTGCCGCATCCCGTATTATGATTCTGCGCTGATGCAGACTCTTTCTGATCAGGGCATTGAAGTTGTGGGCTCCGTAGCAGGCGTATCTTTCTGGTACATCCTGATCAATCTCCTGCCGTGGATCATCTTCATCGTGATCATCTTCTCCATGTACCGCCAGGTCGGCGCAGCGGGAGGAAGCAGGATGATGGGCCAGTTCGGCAAGAGCCATGCCATGCAGTACAGCCCCAAGGAAAACAAGGTGCTGTTCAAGGATGTTGCCGGACAGAAGGAAAGCAAGTACGAGCTTCAGGAAGTCGTGGACTTTCTTAAAAACCCGGACCGTTATGTGAAAATCGGAGCGAAGATTCCTAAGGG
>CALXRC010000035.1 GCA_944390865.1 uncultured Spirochaetales bacterium
TTTCCGCCCTGGCTGCGGGCAAAGAAATAATTGTAAAGTGCGGTGCGCACTCCTCCGATATGCTGTAACCCAGTTGGCGACGGGGCATAGCGTACTCGAACTTCCATTTGTCAAACTCCGGTTAAAATATGATTGTCCCCTATGATAATCTCTTAGCCGCTCTTGCTCAACATATCAGGAGAGCAGAAAGTCCGCTGTCATGCGGACAGCATCAGCCTCACACTGAGGGTCAATATCATAATAAATGTAGTGCGTGGCGCCGCTGAAATAGACAATTTCCGCATCTGCGGCGTACCGGCTGCAGGCGGAAGAGTCTGTTACTGCATCCTGCCTTGATGCAAGGATGAGCGCCGGCACTCTCAGCGAGTGCTTTTTCACCTCATCGCTGAGGTCCAGAAGACTGACAAGCTGTCTTGGATAGACATGACTGTAATACTCATGCCCCAGCTTCTCATCATCACAGGGCGCGTTCTCATACTTCAGATGGTAGCGCGGATCGCTTTTCCATTCAGCCGGAATATCCGGCTTGCTAAGCGCAAGGCGCTCAAGCTCAGCCCTGTCCAGCTGAGGCATGCTGAAAGCAGGCATGGCGAGGACAGCCCGTCTTACCGGCAGGTCAGCCTGAAGAAGAAACGCAATGAGGCAGCCCATGGAATGAGCAGCCAGACTAACTGACCCGTATTCATCCAGCAGGGAAACGAGCGCGCTTCGGGCAAAGGTCAGCCAGTCATTTCTGTCAGTATTCATGAAATCCCTGCCGCTTGTTCCCATGCCGGGAAGGCGCGGGACAAAGCAGTCAAAGCCTTTCTCATAGACCGCCTGCGCCGCAGACACAAGCTCACCGGGATAACCGGCATAGCCATGGATGAAAAGCACTGCCTCCCTTGCTCTGGAATGGCAGTCATGAAGGAGCGCAAATGATCTGGCTGCAGGAATCACCTCAGCCTTGTCAGCATAGCAGCCTTCATACCAGGAAGAAAAAGAATCAAAGACTTTCACAGTTCACCTGCCTGATCAGTTCTGGGTCTGCCAGAAGCCTTTATGGATAAGATTCAGCAGATCAACACGGCTGCGCACGCCTGTCTTGCTGAAGATATTGGCAATATGGTTGTTTACAGTATTCACTGAAAGAGAGAGACGGGCGGCAATTTCCTTGTTTGTCAGTCCCTGCCCGACCAGCTCGATGACATCCATCTCCCGCTCTGTGATATGGTACTGGGACAGATCCGGCCTGCCGCTGTGCTCCCCCTCCTTCTCCTCACTCTTTCCAGACTCTCTTATCAGCCGGGCTATGGCCACAAAGAGGAAGACCAGAATGACAATTGAATAGGCCAGAAAAAGGATGTGCGGGGAAATTGAGCGGATGAAGGGAATGAAGATTCCGCTGATTATCACAGGCAGAAGAGAAAGCCCCACAATGAAAAAGCTCCTGATCAGTATCTTCACATCCCTGTCTTCAATTCCCCTGCTGTTTCTGAACATTGTGACAACGCAGCAGAAAACGACAGCGAGGCAGATGATGAATGCCGCCCTGTCCAGAGCCATTGAAGGAAAGATCAGGGCAAGGATGCAGATTGCCGCGAACAAGGCAGAGCAGCTTATGAACACTATTCTGTGCCAGAGCGTGAACGGCTTTGCGGTGATCCTGAACGAGAAATACGGGACAAAGGTAAGCAGGAAGGCGCCTGTCGCTATGACAAGCCCTGTCCAGATGTAGGCAAGCACCTGGTACACGCCTTCCTGAAAGGAAAGTGCCGACCAGGAGTCAAGAATCATAAAGAAAACAAGGGCAAGGCTTGTTGCTGTAAAGACAATCAGAGCCGCTGCCCTCATATTACGGGCCAGCTTCCTGTACACTATGCTCAATGCAAGATCCATTGAGAGCATACAGAAAGCCAGCATTCCCAGCAGAAGTGCTATGGATACTGCCATAACGCTTACTTGAATACTTTTGTGTTGTGCGACATATCAGCCTGTCCGCAGACTTCGATGATCACCTTGTTCAGCTCAGGCATAGTTGTCGCCTTCTCGCCGGTGGCCTGGATGCTCAGGACATTGTAGTCGCGGGCATTCTGATCTGCGACAGAGTGGCGCGGGAAGAGCTTCATGTGAAGATTCAGTCCGTCGGTAAGCAGCCAGTCAGGAGTCCAGCTGAAGCCGTCCACAGCCTTTTTCAGGGCCTCGTCGAAGGCTCCTGCATCGCTGATGAAGCTCTGCGGCTTTCCGAGATGGAGGTAGAGCCAGAGCTTGAAGGAAGGATTGAACCAGCACAGCTGGATGCGTCTTGTAGCGCAGGCAAGCTCCATTTCCTTCACCTCTTCCATTGTGGCGCCGACATCATCCAGCCCGAAGAGAGCACAGGCGGCATCGTATCTGTTTCTGTTTTTCTCCCTGCTTGTGAAAGCAACAAGATGCTTCAGGTCTCTTGCATTGGCGCTGATAACCGTCAGGTTGCCGTAGCGGCAGTCCTTTCTCATCTGTGAGAAGAACAGGGCCTCTGTCTGTGTGGCGGTGACCAGAAGAAGCGTTCTTCTTGAATCTGTACTGTTTCTCTTGCGGTTTGCCATCAGTCTGCCTCCTTCTCATCATTGACAAAGTAGAATTCACTGGTGATTGGAAGAGCTCCAAATGCGCCCTGAAGATACTTTTCTCTTGTGCTTGCCTTGCCGCGGGAAGCCTTGAAGTCAGCAAGAGAGAAATACTCAGTGCTTGACTCATGGTCTTTCTGGGCAAACCATACGCCGTCTCTTCTCAGCAGGCCTTCCTTGAGCAGAGATGGATTGCAGTCTACAACGAGCATCTGGCTTTCCTTGTTGCAGGCCTCGAAGATCTCAACGATATGGCACAGGACGTCCGGATGCAGCAGCATTCCAAAGTCGTCAATGACAAGCGTCTTGTGGCTGGTGAAGCATTCAAAGAAAGCGACAGCAAGGCTTGTCAGACGTCGCAGCGACAATGACTCGAGAGAGAAGAGATTTGAATATCCGTCAGCCTTCTTGTCATTTATGTAGACGTGTGTGAAGACCACCTTTCCGTCATCCCTCACGCCTACCCTGCGGATATCCGTGATGTCAACGGCCCAGAAGAAATTGGAAAGCTGCTCCCTCCAGCTCGGGTGCTCAGTGAGCATCTTTGCGATATAGGCCTCAGTGGCGCTTGATACGCCCATTGGCATGATGTGAAGCTGATCAGTGAACCAGCTGTACAGCTTCATTGAGCTCTCGCTGCCTGCACGTGCTGACATTCCAAGGAAGCTGGCTGTGTCAGGAATGCGGTTTGCAAGGCGCTTTTTCTCACCGCGGTAGAATTTGCCGTAGCGGTAGGAGTACGCGTTCTCGCTCTCAATGTACTTGCGCTCGAACAGCAGTTTCTTCGAACCGTTTACGATGTAGTAGAGCGTCTCCTCCCAGATGCGGTCCTTGTTTGCCACAAAGCGGTAGCGGGCAACGGTCACAGGATCTTCTTCTGTGCCTTCGCCTCTGTCCAGCAGAACTTCAATCTCAATCTGAGCCGGAGTGGCCTTGTCAACGCCGTAAGCGAAGACAGTGCCTGCCAGAGCACCCGAAAGAGGATTCTCATTCTCGTCAGGACTTGTGACAACTCTGTTAAGAACTTCAAGAGCACGTACGAAGGAGCTCTTGCCGGCTCCGTTCGGGCCAATAATGGCACTTGTCTTGATGGCCTTGAGTTTGTCATTGATTGTGACAACCTTGCTCTCACTGAGACGGTTGTCCTTAAGGGCCTCAAAACTTATTTTCTGAGGGGACTTTACGGACTTGAAGTTCGCAATAGTCATATTCAGCAGCATAGCCACCTCCTGTTGTTTCCCGGTCAGCTTCAACACACCTTCCGGTTATTATACTCTAGCCCAGATTGTCCTGGACGAAAGAATCCATTTTCCTTGCGACGTACGGGTACTGACCCAGAATCTCATACAGTGCGAGCGGGAGGCTCTCATCGCCGTGATTGTCTGTCGCAATGAAATCCACTACTCCGGCCTTCAGCCACTTTCTTCCTGCATCAGTGCGGGCGCCGCGCGCATTGACCTGGACAAGGCAGCCGAGCTCGTCATGAAGCCTGTGAAACAGCTCGCTTTCCGGAGAGAGGAACCTGTAGCGCTCCACATGGGCGAGAATGACCTTGTAGCCCTGGCTGATGATCTTCTCCACTGTCTCAAGATAGTGTTCCGGAGCAAAGGTCGTGTCCGTCTCGCAAAGCACATGAGAGCCGAAATGAGGAATGAATGACAGCTCATTCTGGTCGCGGACATAGAACTCGCTTCCCAGATAGCACTTTATTCCGTATTTCGCCGCCTTCTCGCAGGCCCACTCAAAGGTTCCATCGATCCTGCTCCTGTCTGTATCGACATAGGGATCATCTATATGAGGAGAGAAGACAAGATGCTGTATTCCCACCTCTTTGTACTTGCCCATCATGGAAGAGAACTTCCACTTCCTCATAGTGCTGTCATCCACTTTCGGAAGCAGATGGGTGTGGATATCAATGATTGTCATACTAAGAAGTTTAAATATGTCAAAATGAAAATTGCAAGAAAATTGAAAAAATGCCTGAAACTGGCTGAAAAGTGCCTCAAAAAGGCATTCAGGAGCAGAAAACGAAGGCAAATTAGCTCAATTTACCCTCAAAAAGAGGTTTTGACGTCAGCTTTCAGGACATCGTTAATGTTTTTTTTCACAAAAATACTTAATAAATACTAAGCACTACGCTAGTTCAGGGCACTCTGCCCCGTCAACACCACTGAGTATGAGGGTGCAAGCATCATTGTGAGAAAGGTGATCAGCGATCCAGCTCATGACCTCATTTCTGTCGCAGCCGGCAAGGACAAGGGGAAAATTGCTGATAAGAATCACCTCGAAATCACCTGATGAGACAAACCTCTTCAGCGTCTCGTAAAGCTTTCTTCCGTCTGAGAACCTCTTTGTCCCTGCAGTGAAGAAAGCCGGGCTGCCCATGGCCAGATGGGCGGCCTTCCTGCCTTCAATCATCTCAATGCGCTCTTCTTTTGTCAGTCTTATCATCTCAGTCTCCTATGATGAGGGAAAAGATATTGTCCCCGCTGTCGCTGTAGATCCTGGCGTCTCCAGTGCCTTCGTACTGCGCCCTGGCCTCCTCTTCCCTGTCCCTGATGATAAGGAAGGTGTCGTAAAGCTCGTTGACCTCATCGCTGCTGTAACGGGTCCTGATCTCTTCAAGAATGCTGATTGCCTGATCGATGTCTCCGCACACTGCAGTGAGCAGGGCATAATTGTAGCCTGAAGGCAGATGATCATAGTCCTGCCAGTATTCTTTGAACTCAGCCGAAGCCTGGCCGATCGCTCCGTCCTTTACAAGATCCCAGGCATCTGAAGCTTCTTTCAGCTTGGGCTTGTTGTCCATGAGCGTGATGTCGAGCGTGAGCTGCTGAGGGGCAAGCTGCCAGGAGACAAGCGTCGTCATCGCATCCAGCATGGATCTGAAGTAGCCAATCGGATCAGGAGCACGGAAGAAGGAACTGGAAAACTCGCTGACATATTCCCTCTTGTCAGAGAACGTTTTCGAGGCATAGACAGTCATTGTCGAGGCATCGACAACTGTGTACGAGTAGACAAGAGAGACTGTCTGAGTCAGGAAATACGTATATACGGGAATCCTCAGCGGCCTGCCGTTCCTGTCAGGGCGGGAGTAATCCAGGACATACTCGCACTGGGATGAGACATACTCATTGACATCCATGCTCACGACACGAGGAATGATGAAGGCATCAATTCCGTAGCGGGTTATGTCCTGGCTGATGTCAGCGCCTGCACGGCTTCTCCTGATCAGGCTGTCTGCAGTAACAGGCGGAATGATGGAGAAAAACCTCGTCTGCTGGAGCTTGTCCACAAGAGCCTGTGTGGCGGCATCGGCGACTTCATCAGCCAGGCCTCTGTCGTATGAAGAGCGCACATTGCTGAAAATGGCCGCAGGCCTGTCTGCCGCTCTGACGTAAGATGGCGGCTCATGAAGTCCTTCGAAGGCAGAAGCGGAGGCAACGGCGACCGTGCGGTAGCGTCCCATATCAATCTCGCTTGGATTGTCATAAGTCAGGCTGACAGAAGTCGAACAGCCTGCAAGCAGGAAAACAACGGCAAGAAGCAGAGGGAAAAAGAGTCTCTTCATCAGCTTTCAACTCCCATCTCAATATACTGTCTGGCGACTTTCAGCGCCTGGATCAGGGATACAGGTATCATGCTGCCCTGCCCCGCCCTGTCAAGGCGGGCGCCGCGGTCAACGCGCACTGCCAGAAAGGGCCAGCCCCAGTTGACTGTCACTGTACGCTCATAGTCCATGCTCATCGCAGCTATATGGGCCTGATCATGAAAAAGCGCTATCACTGCCCTGTACTGTCCCTTTGCCGCCCTGTGCATGAGATGATCCGCTCCTACCGGACCGGTGATATTGATTCCAATGTCCCTGGCGCTCCTGATCGCGGGAATGATCGCCTCCCTTTCCTCTTCATCCCAGGTCAGCGAGTCCGCATGATGAGGATTGACAGTAGCAATTGCAAGAGGCTTGTCTGAATTGAATATCTTCCTGTCCTGAGTCAGCGAGTCAACCTTGATTATCGTGTCCAGTATCTTCTCATAAGTTATGGTATCAAGCGCGTCGCGCAGTCTCATGTGATGGGTATGGCTGAAAATCCTGACTCCGTTGACATCCAGCATAGTCAGGCCTCTCTGGCAGCTGGCGAAATCGCTGACCATCGTCTCATAGCGCACTGTGTCATAGCCGGCCAGCGCCAGCGCCCTCTCATCAAGCGGCACAGTGACCAGAACAGTGGCCAGGGCATTCTGAATCAGGCTGACAGCCTTTCTGGTGCATTCATAGCAGGCCCGTCCGGTCACGGCATCAGCCTTCGAGTACTCGAAAAAGTCCATGTCAATGCACTGGTGATGGTAGAAAACCGTATCCTCTCCCCGTCTGAGAGCATCCAGCAGCTCTTCATCTGTTTCCACGTAGCTGGTGAACGGCAGCGGAAGGCGCAGATCCCTTGAGAGCTTGTTGAACACGGCCCTGTCGCCTACAACAGTGAGAGGACCGAAGTTGACTCTCTCATCACTGAGGAGAGCCTTGACAATCAGTTCGGGGCCGACACCGGCGGCTTCCCCCATTGGCAATACAATGTAACGCGTCATGGCTATAATAATATTACATTGCATATAAAATTGGAATGACGGCTGTTTTGCTCTTGACGGCCGGCATTACTCAGCTGATTCTTAACTTAGGCACAAGGAGAAAACGCAATATGAGAAACAGAGACGACGAGCTTTATGATGATGACGATTTCTTCCTCAATGACAATGACGAGGATGATGACGAAGAGGCCAGCCTCTTCTCTGACGAGGAAGATGATCCTGATGCCTTCGGCTACATGAGCGAGGACGGAGAATGGATCAGCGATGACGAAGAGTTTGCTGATGATGACTTCGAAGACAACGGGTACTCTGTCGACAGAGATGACTTTGAAGAGGATGATGAGGATGAGGATTTCTACGAGGATGAGGAGGACGAGAAGTTCGACATTGATTTCTGATTCATATTTTATGTAATAATATACACAATATTGTATACATATGTTGCTTAACAACCCCCTTCATGCTATAGTCAGTACCATATCTGACTAAGGGGGTTTTCCTATGAAAAAATATGCTCTGACTGTTGTTCTTGTTCTGTCAGCTGTCATGTCAGTGTTCGCTTCCGGTTCTGCCGAAAGCGCTGATGACGGGGTCATAAGAATCGGTATCTCCAAACTTATGTCGCACGCAGCCCTTGATGCGGCTGAACAGGGTGTCATGGACTACCTTGAGAGCACAGGTCTTCCTGTTGAGTTTGATCTGCAGAATGCCAATGGAGATGTCTCCACTGCAGCTTCCATCGCACAGCAGTTCAGAACTTCCGGCTGTGACATCGTCCTCGGCATTGCCACAGGCACTGCACAGGCGCTTGCCAATGTATTCACAGATATTCCTGTCGTATTCGCTGCAGTGACAGATCCTGTCGATGCAGGTCTTGTCCCTTCCTGGGAAGGCAGTGAGGACATCAACGTGTGCGGCGTTTCAGATGCTAACCCCGTTGAAGAGCAGATCAGGCTTCTTGTCGACGTGACAGGAGCCCAGACAATCGGAAACATCTATGCCTCTGGCGAGGCCAACGGCGTCAACCTGATGGAACAGGCTAAGGCTGCCTGCGAGAAGCTCGGCGTAGGCTTTGTCGAAGTCGCAATCTCCAATTCTTCCGAAGTGCGTCAGGCGGCCCAGTCAATTGTCAACCGTGTGGACGCCATCTACATCGCCACTGACAATGCAGTCATCTCTGCCCTCCCTGCTGTCGACCAGGTCTGCTCAGATGCCGGCATTCCTCTCTTCTCGGGAGACCCGAGCGGCGTTGACGGACTTGACTGTCTGATCAGCTGGGGCTTTGACTACTACAGCCTCGGCTTGAGAACAGGTGAAATGATTGAACAGATCATCAACGGAGCAAATCCGGGAACGCTGGGTTCTGTCGTTCTCGATGATCCTGCAGACTTTGAGCTCTGGTTCAATCTCGACACAGCAGCAAAGCTCGGCATCGAGATTCCTCAGGAATACCTTGACATGGCCAGCGTGCTTATTGAGGACGGCGTGCAGGTCCGCCAGTAAGGATTGAAATGTTAGAAGGTATTTTCGTAGAAGGTCTGATCTTCGCTGTGATGGCAATGGGAATCCTGATAAGCTACAGGATTCTTGACATAGCAGACCTGACTTGTGACGGTTCGGTCGCCACCGGGGCGGCCGTTGCCGCCATGTGCATCACTGCAGGCTGGTCCATTCCGCTTGCAATGCTCATGGCTTTCCTGTCCGGAATAATCTGCGGCCTCGTGACTGCAGCGATCCACAACCATCTTCACCTGCCCGGACTTCTGGCAGGCATTCTGACAATGACAATGCTCTACTCTGTCAACCTCAGAATACTGGGAAACAAGGCAAATGTGCCTCTCGTTCGTGTAAACACCATGTACGACTGGTTCAGGTCAGGCCTGTCCTTCCTGCCTCCATCTGCGGCATCGCTGATCGGAACGCTGGTCATCGTGCTTGTCATCAAGGTCCTGTTCGACCTTTTCTTCAGGACAGACCTCGGCGTCTCAATCGGCGCGCTCGGAGGCAACGAGCAGGTTGTCATTTCACTGGGAATGAATCCGAGCGTCCTCAAGTACATCGGACTTGGGCTGTCAAACGGACTTATCGCGCTTTCCGGAGGAATGCTTGCCCAGTATCAGGGTTTTGCCGATGCCAATCTCGGGCAGGGCATGGTTGTTCAGGGCCTTGCCGCGATCATGCTTGGCGAATTCCTTTTCAGGACCAACAGGATCTCGCTCATCACACTGAGAGTCATACTCGGCTCCATCATCTACAAGGGACTGATGTTCCTCGGCCGCCGCTATGGCTATCTTGTCGGAATCACGCCTAATGACTTCAAGCTGCTTACAGGACTTCTTGTCATCATCTCGCTCATCGTTGCCTCCACAAGGACGAAATTCGCTGAAGGCAAGGCCAGAAAGGATGCAGTGCAGCGTGTAATGCAAGGAGGAAAAGATGCTTGATATCAAACATGTGACAAAGGTCTTCTTCCCCGGCACAGCCAACGAGAAGGTTGCTCTGGAGGACATCAACCTTCATATTGACAAAGGCGACGTGGTCTCTGTCATCGGTTCCAACGGCAGCGGAAAGTCAACGCTTTTCAACATGATCGCAGGAACCTTTCCTGTCACTGCAGGAACTATCAGCCTTGACGGCAAGGACATCACTCACCTGCCTGAATACAAGAGGGCCTTTGAGATCGGACGCATTTTCCAGGATCCGACAAAGGGAACAAGCGCGAACATGTCGATTCAGGACAATCTGCTGCTGTCAATGAAGAAGGGCATGAGGGGAATCAGGTTTTCATTGACAAATGAGAAGAAGGAAATGTTCCGTTCCCTCATTGAGCCTGTCGGACTGCAGAACCGGCTTGAAGACAATGTCGGACTGCTTTCAGGAGGTCAGCGTCAGGCACTCACCCTCATCATGGCCTGTCTGTCAAATCCGAAGCTTCTCCTCCTGGATGAGCATACTGCCGCCCTTGATCCGGGCAATGCACGCATTGTCATGGATCTCACTGAAAAGGCGATCAGCGATGGTCAGTATACAGCCATTATGATCACTCACAACATGCAGTTCGCCATTGAGTTCGGCAACAAGCTGATCATGATGGATGAGGGAAAGATCATCCTGGAAGTCAGCGGAGAGGAAAAGAAGAAGCTGACTGTTCCTGATCTCATCCAGCGCTTCAAGCAGATCAGAAACAAGGACTTCGCTTCTGATGAAGAGCTGCTGACTGAAGGAGACTGAGGCCAGGGGGCACCTGAAAAGGTGCCTCTTTTTTCATTCTGCAGGACAACATTCCGACAATCCCGGGCATTGATTGTTTTTTTCCGTCCTTTTCCTTTTTACATAGTTTTCACAAACCGGCCGAGTCGCTACTATAGCGGCTATGAAGAGCATTGCAGCACCTGAGAGAATGTTCTCGGGCAAGTACCTGAGATCCCTCATCATCCCGCTTCTGTTTGAACAGATCCTGACAATAACGATAGGCATGGCCGACACGATAATGGTTGCGGCTGTGGGTGAAGCCTCTGTAAGCGGCATTTCACTTGTCGACAGTATTTCAAACCTGTTCATCCAGCTGTTCTCAGCCTTTGCCACAGGCGGTGCGGTCGTCGCTTCCCAGTATCTGGGACGCAAGGACAAGATATCGGCAAGCAAGTCGGCAAAGCAGCTTGTCTACATCACAATACTCTTTTCAGGCGTCATCTCTGCAGTCTGCCTCATCGGCAACAGGCACCTGCTCAGGCTGGTATTCGGCTCAATCGAGGCTGACGTCATGACTGCTGCGGAAAACTATTTCATCTTCATAGTCCTGTCCTACCCCTTCCTGGCACTGTGCAACAGCTGCAACGCGCTGTGCAGGAGCATGGGACGAAGCAGAATCACGATGACAGTCTCCCTGATCATGAACATCATCAACATCGGAGGCAATGCGGTTCTCATCTATTCAGTCGGACTGGGGACTGCAGGAGCAGGCATTGCCTCTCTTGCAAGCCGCATCGCAGGAGCCGTGATCATGCTCACTGTTGTCTGCAACAGGAAACTCGACATTCACATTGAACGTCTCTTCCATTTTGAATGGAACTGGGCAATGATCAGGAAGATTCTGAGAATAGGACTGCCTTCAGGCGTTGAGAACAGCACTTTCCACATAGGAAAGATCCTTGTCCAGTCTCTTGTCTCAACCTTCGGCACTCCGTCAATTGCCGCAAATGCTGTCATCAACAATATCTGTTCTTTCGCCAATATTCCCGGCTCTGTGGTCGGAATGGCTTCAATAACAGTAATCGGACAGTGCTGCGGAGCGCGAAAGCTTGATCAGGCACGCTGGTATGCGCGCTTCCTGATGATCCTCACATATGTGCTGATGGCTATGACCTGCCTCGCATTCTACATCACGACCCCCTTCCTCAGCTCGCTGTACAACCTTTCAGACGAGGCAATGGGACTGGCCGTGAAATGCACGCATATGCTGCTGATACAGACTGCCATTTTCTGGCCGCTGTCCTTCACGCTTCCAAACTACCTGAGGGCCGCAGGAGACGCGCGCTATACAATGACAGTCGCCATGCTGAGCATGTGGATCTGCCGTGTCGCCCTCTCCTACTTCTTCGCTCACCTTGGCCTGGGCCTGTACGGAACAAGCTGGGCCATGGTTATCGACTGGTATGCAAGGATTATCTTCTTCTCCTACCGCTGGCTTAAGGGCGGCTGGAAAACCAAGTCTGTCATCTGAGATCCACGGCTTTTCCGCTCAGGCGGGACTGCTCACAGGCAAAGCACATCATGTGGCTCTCGAGCGAGACGGCAAGAGAGCTCTGATTTCTGCCGTGGAGAAAATCTGAGACAATCTGCTCATCGCCGCCTCCATGCCCTGAACCGTTATCGCTGCAGCTGACTGTCTCTTCCCCGCTGTCAAAGCGCCTGAGCTTTATGACAGGATACAGGGTGTCAGCCTCAATCTCTCCCTCAGAGCCGAAGATCCTTATTGTCCTGTGATTCTTTTCAGAGAAGGCAGTCATTGTGAAAGTCGCCTCAATGTCATCATCAAAGCTCAGTACTGCGCTCTGATGATCAACAACAGTATTGTCGCAGGCAAAGACGCACCGGCCGTACGGCCCTGTCCTGAGAGCATTCTCAACTGACTCCAGCGTGAATTCAGGAGCGACGACATCTGTCGGCCAGACAGGCTGAGAGCGTGTTCTTACTCCGTACTCAGGACTGTCGATGTAAATGGCCTTGCAGCTGAAAGGACAGCTGTCCAGATAAGGGCAGGGATCCAGACAGCGCGCTGTGAAGCCTGACGGCGCATTCTCCGCCCTGAAAAACGAAAGGCTGCCTGTCGAATAAACCTTCCTGCAGGGCCTGCCTGCAAGATAGCGGATGATGTCCATGTCATGGCATGACTTCTGCAGGATCATCGGGCTTGTCGACTCCTCGCTTCTCCAGTTGCCCCTCACAAACGAATGCGCCATATGAAAGTAGCCGACAGCTTCAACCGCATCGATAGTGAATACTCTGCCGATGCGGCCTTCATCAATGAGCTTTTTAATTGTCTGATAGAAAGGCGTGTACCTGAGCACGTGGCAGACTGTCACTGAGACATCATTCCTCTGTGCCTCCTCCAGCAGCTTCAGGCAGTCTTCCCTGACCGGAGAGACAGGCTTTTCCAGCAGGATCTTCCTGTAGCCTGACCTGATTGCCATGAGTGCATGGGCCACATGGTCCTGATCCTGTGTCGCGATTATAAGACAGTCAGCAAGCGGGGGCCTGGAAAGCATTTCCTCTGCAGAAGAAAAACAGTTCTCTTCTGCTATGGCGTATTCCTCTGCCGCCTTCTCAAGCCTGAAAGGCCTGAGGTCAGCGGCTGCCGTGATCTTCATCTTATCCGGATGCTTCTTCTGATAGACCGCATAGCTGTCAAGACCTCTGGAACCAAGACCTGCAATTGCGACTGTTTCTGGCATGGCAATTCTCCCAGATGAGAATATAGCACAAAAGCATGAGGAACAGCACTGCTTTTCAGAAAAACAGGCAGGGATCAGCATGGCAGCTGTATGCTATTATACTCGTAACTGCCCTCTGCCCATTTTAAAGGCATGGTGTCTTTTTCTGAAAAAAAAGGAGGCTTCACTTGGAATTAAACTGCAGTGCAGCAGAAGCTGCATTAACATGGGCCGGAGAGCAGAATCCGGGAAACTGGATCAGCCATTCACGATTTACAGCTTTTGCCTGCAAGAATATTGCAGCCAGATGCGAAGGCCTGGACGAAGAGCTGGCGTACTGCTTCGGGCTGCTCCACGATATAGGAAGATATGCGGGCGTCTGCTCTGAGCGCCACCTGATTGAAGGCTACCGTTTCTGTATGGACCGGGGCTGGGAAAAAGCAGCGCAAATCTGTATTTCACACGCTTTCATGATTCAGGACATCCATACTTCCATTGGCACCTTTGACGTTTCAGAAGATGATTTCTGCTTTATGAAAAAATTCATCCAGAACGCAGTATACGATGATTATGACCGTCTCGTGCAGCTGTGCGACTCACTGGCACTGCCTGATGGCTTCTGTATTCTGGAAAAGCGTTTTGTTGATGTGACAATCCGATATGGTGTCCATCCCTGTACAGTAGACCGATGGAAAAAAGTGCTGGAGATCAAAGCAGACTTTGAGAAGAAAACCGGCGGCTTTGTTTATGATCTGCTCCCCGGCATAGTGGAAAACAGTTTTCACAGTTAATTACAGGAAGAACACAGCTGTGCTCCTTTGCATCACAGACGCTTTATGAGAGACTGCCAGACAGGAAAACAGCAGAAAGCCCGCAGCTCATTCAGTCTGGATTATTTTTCCAATTCATTCTATCTTTCCAGCCGATGAAAGAGAAAAAGACAAATGCTATGAGAATACTTGAGGCGAAGGGACTTGAGTATCAGGTTGTGGAATACGAGTTCAGCGAGGAGCATCTTGATGCGCTGAGCGCAAGCGCCTCAGCAGGCCTTGATCCAGAACTTGTCTACAAGACAATTGTGATGGTGTCTTCTTCCGGACAGCTTTATGTCTTCGTGACACCTGCCCTCTTCAATATCTCGCTGAAAAAAGCACGCGAACTGACAGGGGAGAAAAACCTTGAACTCCTGAAGCTCGACCTGCTCCAGAAATATACCGGCTATATCAGAGGCGGATGCTCTCCTCTGGGAATGATCAGGAAATACCCTGTATTTGTCGAAGAGCTTGCCCAGCTGGAAGATCACATCTATGTTTCCGCAGGACAGCGGGGACTCCAGCTCAGGCTGAGACCGGATGATCTGGTCACAGCCTGCGAAGGAAGCTATGCATCATTCGTGTAGCAGGGTTACCTTGCTGCAATAACCTCGATTTCCACCCTTACATCCTTAGGCAGGCGAGCGACCTGCACAGCTGAGCGGGCCGGAAGGATCTGGCAGCCGGCAAAGGCATCAGCATAAACAGCATTCATAGCAGCAAAGTCGTTCATGTCGGCAAGGAAAACAGTTGCCTTCACAACCTTGTCCATGGATGAGCCTGCTTCATCAAGCACAGCCCTGATGTTCTCAAAGCAGCGTTATGACTGTGTGACTGCATCTGTCTTGTTCAT
>CALXRC010000036.1 GCA_944390865.1 uncultured Spirochaetales bacterium
AGTACTGCGCGGGGAAATAGTTGGCAGGGTGAAGTTTGTGAAGCTGATCTCAATGTTCAGGTACTGCGAGAAATCAATTGAGACATCGAGTCCTGCAGAATTGAGCTGGAAGTCCGCGTTGTTCAGATCGAAGACAAGCTCAAACGGATAGACAGTGCTTCCGCTCCTGAGCTCTCCGCTGCTTGTGATCATCCCCTCATTCGCCCAGTTGATCGAACCTCTCAGATAGCTGTTCGTGAATCTGGGGATATAGGCATTCAGCAGGTACTCGCTGTCGCTGTCCAGGCTGAAGTCAATGTTCAGCAGCTGGGCTCCTGAGCCTGTCATCTCAAGAGACAGAGAACCTTCCGGAAGCTGAGTCCTGAAGTTTATGTCTCCGGAGTAGCTGAGCCTCAGCCACTCTGTCGTTATCGTGAAATAGTCTATTGATGCACGCTCATCATTGATTGTGCTGCTCAGGGAGCTGGCGAAGTTGAATCTGTACTGATTGAACCTGATTCCGCTGACGGCCAGAGAACCAAAGAGCGTGCTGTCAAAGCCATTGTCAAAGCTGTAGCTGAATTCAAGGCTTCCGTTGAGGAAGGTCTCTTCATCGATATATGAGCTGACCACAGGAGCCCATAGCTCAAGCAGAGGCGCAAACTCTCCAAGAGACAGCGAGCTGACTGCAAGCTCAGCAGTGCGTCCGCCTTCTGAGCTGAAGCTGAGAAGCACGCTGTCTGAATAGCTGATGTAGCCGTCCAGAGCCTGCTGCGAATAAATGACAGAGGCAGTCACAGGAGCCGACAGCCGTCTGAACTGGAGGCTGGAGACATTGACAGAAGCGTCAGAAAGGCTTCCCTCCTCAAAGAGAAAAGAGACCATGCCAGAAAGTTCTGTGCCGTCAAAGAAGTCAGCACTGCTGCCTCCTGTGACATCAATGCCGGCCTCAATATACCTTGCTGTGTCATTGGCCTGGCCTGAGAGAGTGAGACTGCTGATTCGCGCAGAGCTGTAAAGCCCCTTTGTCAGGCCGTCAAGCCCGCTGACAAACGTGTCAGTAAGGCTGACATCCCAGCTCATGACGCCCGTCAGCGAGACAGAGCCGCTGACAGAGCCGGCAGTAACATCAACTGAAGGATCTGCAAGCCGGAGCTCAGGACCGGATGGAAGTGCAAAGCTGACAGTATAGCCTTCATCAGTCTGCACAAGATTAATCTCAGTGCGCGGTGCTGATGCAGAAAGATCCGGAGAAGCCAGGCTGAGTCCGATGAGTACAATGTCCCCTCCCTCAGCATCCGTGCTTGCAGACAGGCGCTGTGCCCCGGCCTGCCAGTCTGCCGCTTCAAAACTGATGGAAGAAGCGGAAAGCCCCAGAGGAAGATGCATGAGATCAAGGGAGGCAAAGGATTCAAAATCAAGGGTGAGCGCAGTGTTTTCAGCATCAAGACTGATATCCTGATACCAGCCGCTGAGGCGGTCAATGCTGAAGCGTGTCCTGTAGCCGGAGACGTCTTTGGAAAGTGACAGGCTGATATTGTCAGCACTCACAGCCGCATCAGCAAGACTGATGCCTGCAGACGGCGCGCTGAACACAAAGGAATCAAGCTCAAGTCCCTCGTTCAGGCTGAGGTTCATTCTGAGATTCTCGAAAGTGAGGCCTGAGCCCATGCGCAGGCTGAAGTCCTCAATGTTTATCGAGTAGGAAAGATTGTAAAAGGCCATCTGGCTGAGAACAGCATCATATGACTCCACGGACTGGATCAGCCTGTTCACATCTTCAATGCTCATGGAAGAAGAGGAGCCTTTGCTGCCGTCTTCCAGCAGTGGATCAAGGGTCACCCTCAGTCCGGTCACATCTGTCTCCACCCTTCCGGCTCCTGTCAGAAAGAACCAGACAAGGGACAAAGGTCCCTGATAAATCGTGATTTTGTCTGCATACAGGATATTCTCATCCTTGTAGTCAAGCGAGATTCCGTTTATCACGGTACGGGATGAAATGTTTCTGTCAATGGAGGAAAAAGAGACGGAGAAATCCGAGCTGTTGTCTATATGCGAGATAATCTGGTCAGCTATCAGGTATCCCGGTGACTGCACGCTGAGGACGAAGACACAGAAAAGCACTGTCAGCGAAAAACACAACAGCACGAACAGTGAGATAACGATTGTGGAAAGCGTCGTATGGTACTTCATCTCGCTCTGCAAATATTATAGACTAATTCAAGTTAATCTCAAACATAACAAAATGGATACACACATGAACAGTATTCTTTCATCATTTATTGTCTTTGAAGGCCTGGATGGCAGCGGAAAGAGCACTCAGGCCAGGCTTCTGTGCAGGAATCTTGAGAAAAAGGGGCTTGATGCCGTACTTACGGCCGAACCGACAGACAACCCGGTGGGCTGCCTCGTAAGGCAGGTGCTGCGCCATCAGGTCGACACCACATCCCAGGCGCTTGCCCTTCTGTATGCAGCGGACAGGAGCGATCACCTCTTCAACAGAAACTACGGAATCACAAAGCTGCTTGAAAGCGGAAAAACCGTAATAAGCGACAGGTATTTCTACTCGTCGCTGTCCTACCAGGGCGTTACGGAGGACAGGACCTTTCTTGCCCGCATCAACGACTACCCCCACCCTGAGTTTGTGATCTTTGTCGACACTCCGGCAGAAGTCTGCATGCAGCGCATCGACAAACGCGGAGAGGAAAAGGAACTGTTTGACCGCCTGGACTACCTGAGGAAAGTGAGGGCAAACTTCCTTTCTGTGTTCTCCGCCCTTCCGGCAGGGGTGAAGTACCTGCGCGTAGACGGAGAGAAGACAATAAGCGAGCAGGAAGAGGAAATCAGCAGCTTCCTCAGTCTATGAACATCGCATCGCCGTAGCTGAAAAAGCGGTAGCCCTCGCTCACAGCATGAGCATAAGCTTTCATTATGTTTTCCTTTCCGGCAAGTGCGCTGACAAGCATGAGCAGTGTTGATTCAGGCGTGTGGAAGTTTGTCAGAAGACTGTTTACTGTCCTGAACCTGTAGCCGGGATAGATGAAGATATTGGTTCTGGCAGTTCCGGCTCTCACAAGACCGCTGTCGTCAGTGGCGCTTTCAAGGGTTCTCACGCTCGTCGTGCCCACAGCTACAATCTTCCGGCCTTCCTGCTTTGCCCTGTTCAGCTTTTCAGCCACATCCTCGCTGACTGTATAGCGCTCGTAGTGCATATGATGGTCTTCAATGTTCTCAGTCCTGACAGGAAGGAAGGTTCCGGTTCCGACATGAAGTGTGACCTCGGCTATCTCGATTCCCCTTTCCCTGATCTGGTCAAGCAGCGCCTCAGTGAAATGAAGGCCTGCTGTCGGAGAGGCGACAGAGCCGGCCTGAGAGGCGTAAACAGTCTGATAGCGCGACTCATCGGAAAAGTTGTCTTCCCTCTTGATGTAAGGCGGAAGCGGAACATGGCCGCAGGCAGAGAAGAACTCCTCATCAAGCGGATGCTCAAAGCTGATGATCTTTGTCCCGTCTTCATTATGTCCTGTCAGCACACCCTTCTCAGCAAGTCTGCCGTCTTTGTCATAGAAGAAATAAGAGCGTCCTTCTTTCTGCTTCTTAGCCTTGTTCACCATACAGATCCAGCTGTGGTCTTCCCTCTCTTCAAGAAAAAGGAATTCGACGCTGCCGCCATGTTCTGTCTGGGCATAGACGCGGGCCTTCCTCACGCGGGAATTGTTGACGACCAGAATGCTGCCAGGCTCAAGCAGGGAGGGAAAATCCCTCATCATCCTGTCAGAAAACTCACCTGTCTGCTTGTTCAGGGTGAGAAGCCGCTCATCTCCCCTTCTCTCGACCGGCTCCTGTGCGATCAGAGAGGCAGGAAGGTCAAAATAATAATCCTTGGTCAGCATTCGCTTCACTCCCGGTATAGGTAATTCCAAGCAGGTCATAGGCCTTCCGCGTGACCATTCTTCCCCTGGGCGTCCTCATGAGATAGCCCTGCTGGATAAGATACGGCTCATAGAAATCCTCAAGAGTCTCCACTGCCTCGCCTACGGAAATCGAGAGCGTGTCAGCCCCGACAGGACCGCCGTTGTAATATTCAATGATTGTACGCAGGATCGCCCTGTCCTGCTTTTCAAGGCCGTTGCTGTCAATAGCCAGCTTCTCAAGGCCGAATTTCACGATATCAGTATCGATCTTTCCGTCCTTGAGCACGTCAGCAAAGTCCCTGAGGCGCTTGAGCAGCCTGTTCGCGATTCTCGGAGTGCCGCGTGAGCAGCGTGCAAGCAGGGATGCTCCGTCATCAGTTATGTCGCACTCGAGGATTCCGGCTGAGCGCAGTATGATCTTCTTCAGCTCATCCGCATCATAGTACTCAAGATGGCCTGTTATGCCGAAGCGTTCTGAAAGCGGCGTCGACACAGCACCTGCCTTTGTAGTGGCACCGATCAGGGTGAATCTGGGAAGAGGAATCCTCATCGTCCTTGCACTTGGCCCCTGCCCGATAACCCAGTCGATCTCAAAATCCTCCATCGCTATGTAGAGCATTTCCTCCAGAGCAGGCTTGAGACGATGAATCTCATCTATGAAGAAAATCGAGTTTTCTGTGACATTCGTCAGTATTCCGGCCAGATCCTTGGGCTTTTCAAGCGCAGGCGCGCTTGTCATCCTCAGCTCAGAATGCATCTCGTTCGCAATGATGGATGCAAGAGTCGTCTTTCCCAGGCCAGGAGGGCCGATAAGAAAGGTATGGTCAAGGGCTTCATGTCTGTCCCGGGCCGCCTTGATGAAGACTGAAAGGTTTTCCTTCAGCTGTTTCTGGCCCTGGAAGTCCTCAAGATACTGAGGACGCAGTATATTCTCATTCTTTTCATCTCCGGACTGAAAAGTCACGGCGACAGGACTGGTTTCAGAAGGATCAAAATCGTCATTCATCAGCTTAGGCTCCTGAGCAGCAGAGGAAAGATATAATTCTCGCTTTCCCTCTTGTCCATTGCAATGAGCTTTTCACGTTCCTTTGCAACGATCTTTTCCAGCGTGCGCACGACAAGACGCTTGTCAAAGCCCATTCCGACAAATGATTCTATCACATCTTCATAGTCATTCACAGACTTCTTCTGGCTGCTGCCGGATGAGGAGGGTTCATCATTCTCGTCATAGACAAGCGTATCGCGCAGCTGCAGGACAAGCTTCTGGGCAGTCTTTGATCCGATGCCGGGAATCTTCGAAAGCGTCGAGATGTCTCTGTTGTCAAGCGCCTTGACCAGCTCCGTTACGGAAATGGCAGTGAGAATCTTCAAAGCTCCCTTGCCTGCGATGCCGGGAACCTTGACGAGCTGGGTGAAGCACTCTCTCTCCCATTTGTCCATGAAGCCGTACAGCGTCATGGCATCTTCCCTGACCTGGAAGACAGTGAGCACCCTCACAGGCTCTTTGTTTATGCGCGTGGAAAAAAAGGAAGAGCACTTCCCGCTTGTCTCAAGATAGAACTCAACACCGGAGACATTGATCACGATATTGTTCTCACCGCATTCAGTGATCACACCATTAAGAGCATTGATCATCTGAGAAGACCTCCCTTCATCCTGTTCTTCGTGCTGTTAAGGACAGCGTATGTAATGCAGTCCGCAAGCGCATCGGCAGCATGGTCAGGCCGCGGAATCTTGTCCATCTTCAGCAGGATGGCAACCATCTGCTGCACCTGATTCTTGTCTGCACGGCCTATTCCTGTTATGGCCATCTTCACCTGGAGCGGAGTGACGTACTGGACATCAAGCTTCCTCGTCTTCATTTCATGCGTGATGCTTCCGATGACCTTGGCCACGGATATGGATGACGAGACATTCTTTGCGAAGAAAATGTCTTCAATGGCGACAGCCTCGACAGGAAATCTGTCGGCAAGCCTGCCGACCTCGCAGGCAATGGCATGAATCCTGTCTGCAAGCTCAAATTCCGTCGAGGTCTTTATCACTCCAAAAGAAACAGGCCGGTAATGTTGGCCTGTATACTCAACCACACCCCAGCCTGTATTAGCTAATCCTGGATCAATTCCAAGAACGGTCAAATCTCACTCCTCTTCGAAGTCATCAGGAAGGTCAAGGTTGGTTGAAACCTGCTGGACATCTTCCAGATCTTCCAGACGCTCGACAATCTTGAGGACCTTGTTGGCCTTCTCCTTGTCCAGAGTGACAGTCGTGTCAGCAATCTTGTTGACATCAGCGCTGTCCTGCTCGAAGCCGGCAGCCTGCATTGCCTCAAGGACTGCTGCGAAATCAGAAGGAGATGTCGTGACCTCGATGACTCCATCATCGCTTGTCACATCCTCGGCACCGTTTTCCAGAGCAGCTTCGAAAATCTGGTCCTCTGTGTATTTTGATGCGTCATATGTGATGACACCCTTTGTCTGGAACATGTAGGAAACACAGCCTGTGGCGCCAAGTGAGCCACCAAGCTTTGTCAGAGTGCTCCTGACATCGGCAGCTGTCCTGTTCTTGTTGTCTGTGAGAGTGTCGATGATGATTGCGACTCCGCCCGGAGCATAGCCTTCATAGGTAAGTTCATAGAATGTTGTGTTGGCATCCTCGCCGCTTGCCTTCTTGATTGCCCTCTCGATATTGTCCTTAGGCATGTTCTCTGCTCTTGCCTTGAGGATTGCGGTTCTCAATCTGGCATTGGAATCCGGATCTCCGCCGCCCATCTTGGCGGCAACTGTGATTTCCTTGATGAGCTTGGTGAACTTCTGTCCACGCTTAGCATCAGCAAGACCTTTCTTGTGCTTGATAGTTGCCCATTTGCTATGGCCTGACATTTAAAACCTCTATGTTATTAGAATCTTTTGATGTTTAAAACCTTTGAAAACTTATCATAAAGAAAAATTGGCTGTCAATTGCTACAGACTCATGAACAAAGTCAGCAGGACTTTGTTAAGAACAAGCACTCCCTCTCTGGTCAGGACAAACCTTTCCGCGCTGTTTCTGCACCAGCTTTCATCAAGCCTTCTGACTGAAGAAGAAAAGAGCTGGTCAAAGTCCCTTGCAAAGCGGGAGCTGAACTCTGCCTTGTCTATCCCCCACTTTGTCCTCAGCCTTGTCATCAGGTATTCCTCTATCGTCTCATCAAGGCTGAGGCGGGTGGAATTGAATGAAGGATTCCTGAGATAGGACTCAAGCTCTTCGTTCTCCCTTGATGAAATGACGCTTGTCCATCCAGTGCTTGACTCTGCTGAAGGACCAAGTCCGATGTACTGCCCGAGATTCCAGTAGACAAGGTTGTGCATGCAGTAATGTCCGTCCCTGGCAAATGCGCTGACCTCATACTGCTCGTAGCCCAGCGACTCAAGTTTTTCCCAGGCCCTGAGAAGGTTGTCAGCTTCCTCATCCTCGCCCAGCGGGCACTGCGTCTTTACCAGCTGTGTGCCTTCCTCAAAGGTGAGCGAATAAAGAGAGATGTGCTCCGGAGTATATGATGCAAGCCGCTCTATTCCGCTGAACAGGGAACTTCGCGTCTGCCCCGGAATGTTCATCATCAGATCAGCATTGAAGACAAGACCAGAACCTAAGCGGAAATCCTGAAGCAGCCTCAATGCACGCTCGCACTGGCTTACAGTCGCGTTCCTGCCCAGGATCTTCAGGCAGTCAGGATCGAAGCTTTGTATTCCGATTGAGATGCGCGTCAGCCTGTCCAGAAGCAGGGAAAAAGACTCATCCAGCGTTTCAGGATTGATCTCCATGCTGACTTCCCTGCTCTTTCCCCTCCTGCAGGCAAGATTGAGTATCACGCTGAGGTTTTCAGCACCGAGCAGGCCGGGATTCCCGCCACCGATGTAGACTGTGTGAAAGGGAAAATCCAGCTCATCTGTCAGCGCCTCCAGCTGACAAGTCAGCACTGACATATAAGAGGAGATGTCATTCTTTCCGCACTTGGCCTCAGGCAGAGAGTAGAAGGCACAGTAGCCGCACTTTGTCGTGCAGAATGGAACATGTATGTAGAGTGAGACAGGCTTTGTCAGGTCAAGATACTCTTTCACTGCTATTCAACAGCTCCTGCCCTGTTCAACGGCCAGAATCTGAAAAGGACCTTTCCGTTGATCACATCCTCGCTGACAGGACCGAAATAGCGGCCGTCGCGTGAATTGTCCCTGTTGTCTCCAAGAGGCAGGACATAGCCTTCAGGCACATAGATTCCTGCCCTGTAGCGTGAATAACTGCTTCGTGCTTCCCTGTCGGACGGATCAATCAGCGTCGAATAGAGATAACGCTCCTTTGAGAACTCATACAAATCGCCGACCTGACTGCCGGTAATCTCCTGATAACTGCTGATAAGATGATTGGGGGCAGAAGTCATTCCCGCATCCTGCAGGGCATAGAGCCTGGCCCAGGCCTGAAGCCCGGGATAGTATGATGAGTCCAGAAGGCGGGACGGTGCGTCAGAATAGCCGTTCTCACTCCTGAATGTCTGTTCATCAATGCTCTCGCCGTAGCCTGCCGGACGGATCAGAACGTTTCCATCCTCAAAATAGACCTGATCGGAGCCGAAGCCTGATGCACGCTTCACGAACAGCCGTTCTGCCATTGTGCCGTCAGGATTGCGGTCAATGTTCACGAGAGAGAGAGTTCCCATGTAGACGATCTGCGAAAGGATGTCAAAAAGAGGTCCCTTTGACTCGTACTCAGGATTATAGAAAGTTATGATGTCATCGCGCTGGACGCGCTTGGATGAGTCGAAGATTTTCGGACCTGCGGGATAGACTTCCGTGCCGTAGCTCATTTTGCTCACGACAACCCTGTCGCCAACGTTGATCGTGTCAACCATGGAAGGAGACGGGATGACAAAGAGCTGGAAGAGAAACTGATTGATCAGAAGCACTGCGACAATGGCGAAAATGAAGGCATCAAGCCAGGACCAGACCTCAGCCCAGAAACCGTGCTTTTCAGCTTTCAGCGTAGCCTTCACAGCCTTCTTGTGTGTCAGATATGATTCGGTTTTCCTCTCAAGGAATGAGTACAGCTTGTCCATCAGATCTGAAATTAGCACAACATGTCTTTGTTGACAATAGAAAGTGCTTTAGTTACCCTTTGATGGATTATGAGAAAGAAAAAAGAATTAGTTGATGTCGAGCCGGTAAGGCTTCCAAAAGTCCTCGGGATGAGGCCGGGCAAATACCTGCTTATACTCTATAGCTTTATTATCGTTCTCATTCTTTTCCTGATCCTGTTTCTTCCGGGAATTGTCAATGGAGGACGCTGGGTTTCTTTCTCATCAGAAATGACTGAGGTGGGCGTCATTGTGGACGGCAGCTATGTCGGCTCAACATCAGGCTCCCTCTATTTCATAGAAAGCGGTGATCACCAGATCAGCTATATAAAGAACGGCATTGAGGTCTGCACACAGACACTGCATGTAGACCATCCTGTCTTTGCGACTCTTTTTGCAAGACGGACTCAGGAAGTCACTGTTGATCCTGTTTCAACTCCAGAGCTTTATGCCTCTGTATACAGCTCTGCCCTGAGCTATCTGGTCTCGTACTCAGGAGTGCTTGAATATGACTCAGGCTACAATTACCGTCCTGTCTATCAGAATTACGCAAGGGACGCCGCGGCCATGGGCCTCAGCGATGTTTCAGATGACTTCTACACGCTGAGCCTCTTTGTCACAAACCGGACAATGTATGATGATCTTGTGAGGGCAGAGGAAATCCTTTCTTCTGCAGGCATCAGCTTCAGGGCTGCTGACAGTGAAATGACTCTGGCAGTGATTGACGGCACTGCACAGAAAGACAGCCCGGCAGTCAGCACTGAGGTGACAGCACAGGCCCTCTCAGACGGTTTCTTCCGTTATGAAGGAGGAACTTTCACAATGGGCGGGAACAGTTCAGATCCGGCAGCCCTGCCGGTCAGCGTCACTGTCCAGCCATTTGAGATGTCAAGAGGTTATGTGACGGAATATGACTGGGCGCTCTTCATTGAAGCCAATCCGTATTGGGCAAAGTCAAACATTGCGGCCCTGATTGAGGACGGGATGGCTGACGAATATTACCTTGCGGGACTGAATCCAAGCACTGCAGTGCACTCATCAAGCCCCATAAGGAATATCAGCTGGTATGCGGCTGATGCCTACTGCAGATGGCTGAGCAGTGAGACAGGAACTGATTACTCCCTTCCTTCTGAAGCGCAGTGGTATTTGGCCAGTCTTTCAGCTTCAGGCAGACCATATTCAAGGAGCCTGATTTCCGTGGGGTCTGATGGCAGCTGTCCGGATTCGCTGATGGGCGGACTGTGGGAGTTCACCTCCACTGCCTATGTTCCTCTTTCCAGGGCGGAGGGTCTTGTGATAGATGCTTCATCCATTCCCGAAAGCGATATCATTGTCAAGGGCGGCAGCTATATCAATGATCCGGCTGCAGTGAACAATGAAACTGTCGGCGTCATGCAGCGCAGCGTGACAAGCGATTATGCCGGTTTCAGACTTGTGAGGTCAATTTGATGTCAAAAGATAACAAGGATTTCAGACTGATACAGAAAAACAGGAAAGCATGGTTCAACTACGAGATCATTGAAGAGCTGGAATGCGGCATTGCGCTTGTCGGCACTGAGGTGAAAAGTGTCCGTGAAGGCCGCTGCTCCTTCTCTGACAGCTACATACAGATAAAGAACGGACAGCTGGAACTTATCGGCTTCATCATCCAGCCCTACTCGCACGGCGGACAGGCCTTCAATCATCAGGGAGACAGGAAGCGCATACTTCTTGCACACAAGCAGGAAATCAAGAAGTTCAACAGGAAGGTGGAGGCCAAGGGGATGACTATTGTTCCCCTTGAGATCTATATCAAGAACAATCTCGTGAAGATGAAGATCGCCCTTGCCCGAGGCAAGGCTGTGTACGACAAGAAAGCGGCAATCAAGGAAAGGGATCTTCAGCGTGAACAGCGCAGAGAGCTGAAGAACCTCAACTATTAATATCTGCTGATATTCCTGATCTGGCCTGACTCGATCAGGTCGGAAAGCATGTCGGCAAGCTCATCACTTCCTATTTTGTAGCCTGACTTGACCCAGTTTTCAATCACGCCGAGCGCCCCTGCCACGCAGTAATGATACGTGACATCCGCTTCCTCCTCAGTCATGCCTTTCTGGATCCAGATGCCTGTTGTCTTGTCATGAAGCATGTCAACGATCTGACTGACAAAGTGGCGGTTGCCGTGATCAGAGAGAATGACATAGCAGACGTCCTTATAGGAAGCGATTGTATGGATGATTGAGCGGACGAAAGCCTTGATGTCAAGCATGGAGGCATCCACCTGGCTCAGCGTGTTCCACATAATCGACAGCAGACCGTTCTCAATTTCATTCAAGAGGTCAACCGGCTCATTGTAATGTGCATAAAAAGTATTGCGGTTGATTCCTGCAGCCTTGCAGAGGCTTGTGACTGTAATTGAATCAACCGGCTGAGCTGTCATCAGCTCAAGCAGGGCCTTCCTAAGCTTGTCTGTTGTCTTTGCTATCCTAGCATCCGTCTTTTCACTCATGTCTGTTTCGCCTGATTTCCTGATTAACAGAAAAAATACTATACAAGACGGTCGATAATCAAGAAGACTGCATAAAAATTTACAAAATTGCATAAATCGTTTGATGTCATGACTCTGCTCAGTTTTTCCCTGTCCTTCTGTTCATGGCCCGGACAAGATGAACATGATTCAGGAACTATGACCGATGGCAGAAAATTATCAGAAATAAAAGAACCTTTTTAGGAATTATTTAACTTACATGCAACCTGCCCTTTCTTTGAAAAGTTTTTGCATGCTTGCCCCTGCTTTCTTTTCCTTGTCACTTCGATGTTTTCCTGTTATATTCTCATCTGTCGCCTAGACAATACTCTGGGGGTGTTCCAGTTTCGACTGCCGGCAGAGCAGGTCTGGGATGGCAGGCCAAGCGGCAACTTGTAAAACTACCAAAAAAAATTAAATGCCAAGAAAGAAGACGAGTACGTCTCTGACGAAGCACTTGCTCTTGCTGCCTAAAGCAGTATAGGAGCGCGGCGCTAAGGGTGCTGATCCTAACCTGAAGCTGTCCGACACCAACAGGGTCTTGCCCGTATCCGGCCGTCAGGCTGCGGGGACTTTCCGGCGGCTACCCACTGTGCGGTTGGCAGCATTACCAAGCTTTGGGAAAATCTTAAAATGCGGCTAAGCCTGTAGAAGTTCCGGAATGTCCCGGCAGGACAGGAGTGCGAGTCTCCTCACCTCCATATCTGAGCGGTGTCAGCATCTGCCTGCACCGCTCAGTTTCTTTCCAGATATTCCTTAAGCGCAGAAGAAAACTGCTCAAGGTCACGGAACGTGACTTCAGCCTTGCTGTCCTGGCTCGTCGGCTGGGCGTTTACAATGACAGTCTTCCCGCCATAGAAATTTGTCAGCTCTGGAAAGGCCGCTGCAGGATATACTGTCAGGCTTGATCCCAAGATCAAAGTCAGATCAGCCTGAGAGAAAGAGATTTCTGCCTGCTTCAGCACTGATGATGAGAGACTTTCGCCATAGAACACAATATCAGGCTTGATCAGTGAGCCGCAGGTTGTGCACCTGGGAACCTTCCCTTCCCTCACAATCGGTGCGATTGTGTCATAAGTATAGTACGCATTGCAGTTAGTGCAGTATGCGGCCTTTGCAGAACCATGGAGCTCATAGACTCTCCGGCTTCCGGCTCTCTGATGCATGAAGTCAATGTTCTGCGTAAACAGGCCGTTTTGCAGCATTCCCCTGTGCTCAAGCTCAGCAAGCGTATAGTGAACGATATTCGGCTCGTAATCTTCCAGATGATACCAGACCTCCTCTGCCCAGGCATAGAAGATCTCGGGATGAGAATAGAAATAGTCAATCGAGAGTATTTCCTCCACAGAAAGCCCGTTCCACGGGCAATTGTACACGCCGTGGCTACCGCGGAAGTCGGGAATTCCGGAAAGCGTGCTGACACCGGCTCCTGTGAAGACAGC
>CALXRC010000037.1 GCA_944390865.1 uncultured Spirochaetales bacterium
ACTGAGTGAAGTAGTGCCAGAGCTTTTCCTGATCTGTCTTGTTCAGGCATTTCAGGTCCAGCTTCATTTCAATGACAACAGGACGCATCGAAGCATGACGGATGCGAGTTTCTTTGCCGTGCTCCTTGATAACACTATTCTTCCTGATGTGTGCCTGTTCGTTCATAATTTATTATATCATATTGTGTTAGCAGTATCAACAGCTCATGCATATCTGGCAATTCATCTTCACCCTATAGAGAATGGAGACTTCTTGCCAATTTCGGGATAAAAATGGGCTTAAAATGTCTTTTTATGTTGCGTTTTGTTGCATCTGTGTTATGATTCAGCTGTGGAGAAAAGAAAATGGAATCCAAGCTCATTGTCATAGCAATCGGAGGAAACTCTCTCATAGAAGACAGCAAGCATGTTACGGTAAGCGCCCAGTATGAGGCTGCAAGCAAGACAGCCCATCATATTGCACGCCTCATCAAGGACGGACATCGCGTCGTCATTGCGCATGGCAATGGTCCTCAGGTAGGCTATATCCTCCTCAGGGCAGAGTATGCCAGAAAGATTCTGCACGCCGTTCCGCTTGACAGCTGTGTCGCTGATACTCAGGGCGCAATAGGCTATCAGCTGCAGAGAGCACTCGGAAACGAACTTGGCAAGCTGGGAATAAAAAAAGATTTGGCAACAGTCGTGACCCAGGTGCTGGTGGATGATGCTGATCCTTCTTTCAAGGCTCCTGCAAAACCAATTGGCTCTTTCATGCAGAAGGAAGAGGCCGAATACCACCGTGATCATGACGGATGGTCAATCGTCGAAGATTCCGGAAGAGGATACAGAAGGGTGGTGGCTTCCCCGAGGCCCCTTTCAATCATAGAGGCCGGAACGGTGAGAAAGCTCCTTGACGACGATGTCGTTGTCATTGCCGCAGGAGGCGGAGGAATTCCCGTCGTGAGAGAAGCTGACGGGCTTCTGTACGGCAGAGAGGCTGTTGTTGACAAGGACCTTGCCGCCTGTCTGCTGGCCAAGGATCTCAATGCTGATGTTTTCGTGATCTCGACAGCAGTCGAAAAAGTATGTCTGAACTATAACAAGCCTGATGAGAAGAAACTTGACACAATCACGCTTGAGCAGGCGGAAGAATACATTGCTCAGGGGCAGTTCCCTGCCGGAAGCATGCTTCCGAAGATCGAGGCTGCTGCGGACTTTGTCCGCTCCACTGGCAATACCGGCCTGATAACAGATCCCTCTCACATTTATGATGCGCTTTATGCGGATGCAGGAACAAGGTTAGTTCCTTAACCGTTTAGAATCCTCCTTTGATGCTGTCCCCCTGTGTTAGGCAAGGGGGACTTTTCTGACAAAAAAAGGAGCTGTGCAAATTCATGCAGCAGCTCCTTTGATGCGCGGCAGTCCGGCTTACTTGTTCATTGCCTCTGCAACTGCGACTGCAACTGCAACGGAAGCACCGACCATCGGGTTGTTGCCCATGCCGATGAGTCCCATCATCTCAACGTGAGCAGGAACTGATGAAGAACCTGCGAACTGAGCATCTGAGTGCATTCTTCCCATTGTGTCTGTCATGCCGTAGCTTGCAGGACCTGCAGCCATGTTGTCCGGATGCAGTGTTCTGCCTGTGCCACCGCCGGATGCGACAGAGAAGTACTTCTTGCCAAGCTCCCAGCACTCTTTCTTGTAAGTGCCGGCAACCGGATGCTGGAATCTTGTCGGGTTGGTGCTGTTTCCTGTGATGGACACATCAACTCCTTCATAGTGCATGACAGCAACGCCTTCTCTTACGTCATCAACGCCGTAGCAGTTGACGGCAGCTCTCTCACCCTTTGAATATGGTGTGCGGCTGAGAACCTTGAGCTTGCCTGTGAAATAGTCGAACTCTGTCTCGACATAGGTGAAGCCGTTGATTCTGCTGATGATCTTTGCAGCATCTTTTCCAAGGCCGTTGAGGATGACTCTCAGAGGCTCCTTTCTTGCCTTGTTGGCATTCTTTGCAATGCCGATTGCGCCTTCAGCAGCTGCGAAAGACTCGTGACCTGCGAGGAAGCAGAAGCACTTTGTCTCATCGCTCAGCAGCATGGCTGCCAGGTTTCCGTGTCCCAGACCGACCTTTCTGTCCTCTGCGACAGAACCTGGAATACAGAAACTCTGAAGTCCTTCGCCGATGCTCTTTGCAACGTCATATGCTGTCTTGTCGCCTTTCTTGATGGCGATTGCCGCACCTGTGATGTAGGCCCAGCAGGCATTCTCAAAGCAGATAGGCTGGACACTCTTCACGATGCCGTAGACATCAACACCTGCCTTGTCGCAGATTTCCTTAGCCTCCTCAATAGAGGAGATGCCATACTTCTTGAGTGTTTCGTTAATCTTGTCGATTCTTCTTTCGTAACCTTCAAACAGTGCCATTTTAACTCTCCTCCTTACTCGTGTCTGGGATCGATGTACTTGACAGCATCGGCAAAGCGTCCATAAGTCTTCTTTGCTTTCTCAAGAGCCTCATTTGCATCGACACCCTTCTTTACGTTCTCCATGAAGACTCCCATGTTGACGTATTCGTAACCGATGATTTCGTCATTTTCATCCAGAGCCTGGCGGAGGATGTAGCCTTCAGCAAGATTCAGGTATCTTGGTCCCTTGAGCTTTGTTGAATAGACTGTACCGACCTGTGAGCATGTTCCCTTTCCGAGGTCTTCAAGGCCTGCACCGATGACAAGACCATCTTCGCTGAATGCGCTCTGTGAGCGGCCGTAGATGATCTGCAGGAAGAGTTCTCTCATTGCAGTGTTGATTGCGTCGCAGACGAGGTCTGTGTTGACTGCTTCAAGAACTGTGCGTCCGACAATGGCTTCTGCAGCCATTGCTGCGGAGTGTGTCATTCCGGAACAGCCGAGTGTCTCGATAAGAGCTTCCTCGATGATTCCGTTCTTGACATTGAGCGTGAGCTTGCAGGCACCCTGCTGAGGAGCACACCAGCCAACGCCATGGGTGAGTCCGGAAATATCCTTGATTTCCTTCGAATAGACCCATTTCCCTTCTTCGGGGATAGGGGCACAACCGTGCTGTGCACCACACTTTACAGTGCACATGTTCTCAACTTCTTTTGAGTATTTCATCGCGCGTTCTCCCAAAAATTGATTGAGCCCTGTATTCAGGACACTTTATCTTAACGCAAATGCGTCACCAGTTTCTAGTATCAGAAAGGCAGGCTGTCAATGACGGCAGGGTCGTTGTCAACAGCCTGAGGAAGGCTGAGCTTGTTCTCGAAAACAGCCATATCCTTGAAGCCTGTTCCTGTCAGCAGGACGGTGACTGTCTGTGATGGATCAAGATTTTTCCTGTCTTTCAGGAATGCCGCATAGGCGGCGCTTGCCGCCGGTTCTGCAAAGAGGCCTGCTGATGAGCAGAGCTCACGCTGCGCTGCAAGGATTTCCCCGTCGCTGACGCAGACGGCATAGCCTCCGCTTTCCCTTACGGCCCTTACAGCCATCCTCCCGTTTGCCGGAGATGATACGGATATGCTGTCTGCAATCGTGTCTGCCTTCACATTCCTGTATTCCCCGCTTTCTATGGCCTGGGCAATGGCCATTGAGCCTTCTGACTGGGCACAGATTATCCTGGGAAGCCTTTCAATCAGGCCTGCATGCAGAAGGTCATAGAATCCCTTGTAAACTCCGCCAAGGATGCAGCCGTCTCCGGTCGGGACATAGATTACATCCGGAGCCTTTCTGCCAAGCTGGAAAAAAAGCTCGATCGATGATGTCTTCTTGCCTTCGATCGTCATCGGATTGTAGGCCGTGTTCCTGTTTATGCCGCCTTTCTTTCTCGTGTATTCAAGAGACAGGGCAAAGGCATCATCGTAGCTGCCTCTGACCGGCACGACATGGGCGCCGTACAGGACGGACTGCATCAGCTTGTTCACCGGAGCAGATGCAGGTACAAAGAGGACGATGTCAAGACCGTAGGCCGCGCCTATGGCGCTCATGGCGGCTCCTGCATTTCCTGTGCTTGCAAGTGCAATCTTTGTCTGGCCGTGAGCCATGGCCTGCATTGCGACCAGAAGGCTGGCCCTGTCCTTGAAGGAGCCGGAGAGCAGCTGGCTGTCCATCTTGAAGCAGACATCAAGTCCGCAGCGTTCCCTGATTCTCCTGCTTCTCACGACAGGCGTCGGTCCCAGCGGGAATGTGTCCGCATCGACAATCGGGTAGGGCAGGAAGTCGCTGACGCCCAGATCCGGCCTGGCTGCCAGTGCCTTCAGCTCATCATCCTCATAGATCACTGACAGTATTCCCTTCCTGAACTCTCCTTCCTTTTCTGTCGAGCCGCAGTGCGGGCAGAGATAAATGATATCATCAGTGACTGTCTCAAAACCGCAGTCATAGCATTTGTATTTGAATCTCATGTCAATTGTTCCGCATAAATACAGGAAAGGGGGAAGGCCCCTTTCCTGTGTGCTGTCTAGCAGCTTTTAATCATTTCATTGAAGCTTTCAATCAGCTTGTCAATCTCTCCAGTGAGCTTTGGCAGCTCCTTCCAGTAGTTCCTGTCGTACCACTGCCTGTTGAGCTCTTCATATGTCTTTCCCTGCTGCTCGACCCAAGTGTAATACTTAAGGTTGTGGATTCTCAGCCTGTCGTAGTAGCCGAGCTCAAGGGCGTTGTCAATGCCCTGATGCAGAAGGCTTGCCGCATGGACCTTTGCTGCTTCTGTCGCAGTGAACGGACCCTGCTGTTCTGTAAGCTCTGCAAGGCGGCTTGTATACATCTGGCTGCTGTCAGTGAGAATAGTGAAGACCACATCATCCTCATCCATCTCATAGTACTTGGCCATCTTGATGGCAGAAAGGAGGTTTCCGATTCCGGAAATGCCGAACAGCGACAGGTTTGCGATATCAGCATCGCTCACGCCGCACTTTGAAAGGTAATCCTTTCCTTCTTCCTCGTTGAACAGGCGGAAGATGTCCATGCAGTCCTGATCATCGATAGAGAGCACCATGTCTGTATTCTTCACGTTGTGAATCCATGGCACATGCTTGTCTCCGATTCCCTCGATTCTGTGAGCTCCGAATCCGTTTCTAAGCAGAGTGGGGCACTGGAGCGCTTCGCCGGCTCCGATCTTGATTGCCGGATACACATCCTTGAGATGATCACCTGCAGCCAGCGTTCCGCCGCTGCCTGTGCTGGATGCGTAAGCACGCACGTTCTCGCTCTTTATTCCAAGGGACTCAAGCACTTCAATAATTGCAGCGCCTGTCACTTCATAGTGCCACAGGTAGTTTTCGAACTGTTCGAACTGGTTGAATATGACAATGTGGTTGCCGCGCTTTTCATTCAGCTCGTGGCACTTGTCGAAGATTTCCTTGACGTTTGACTCGCAGCCCGGAGTCGCAATGATCTCTCCGGCAACTGTCTTGAGCCAGTTGAAGCGTTCCTGTGACATGTCCTCAGGCAGGATTGCTATGCTGTCGCAGCCGAGAAGCGCGCTGTTGTAGGCACCGCCGCGGCAGTAGTTGCCTGTGCTTGGCCATACAGCCTGCTGGCTGGATGCGTCAAAGTTTCCGGTGACCAGAGCAGGCGCAAGACAGGCATAAGTGGCACCGACTTTATGAACGCCGCAGGGGAAGAACTTGCCGGCAAGGGCCAGGATTCTTGCCCTGGTTCCTGTGATGGCGCGCGGAATCTCGATGAAGTTGACAGGTCCGAACAGACCTCCTTTTTCCTTTGGCTCATTGTGCCAGGTGATGCGGTAGAGATTGACCGGATTGACATCCCAAAGCCCTGTTTCCTTCAGCTTTGCCTTGATATCGTTACTTACAAGGGCAGGATTGATCATTTCCCTGAATGTCGGAAGGAGGATTCCTCTTTCCTTGCAGCGTCTGACATTCTTCTTGATTATGTCATCATGTTTTTCGAGGTTTATCAGCATACTTTTTGCCTCCGACAACAGGATAGGGCAGAAATGAAAAAAAGCAAAGAAAAAAACACGCAGGTGCAGAGCTTTAAAGGACGGGAAGAAATGGTTCACGCCTCTGTTGTCAGGCTTTATACGGGATGATGAGCGTTGAGCAAGGGGCAGCTGCAGTCTCTCCTGGCCGCCTGCATGGCATCAGGACAGGCGGAGGCGGAACTTTTCCTCTTTCATGGCGAAACAGTCATATGCGCCGTGAAAGTTAATGAACCTGCTTCCAAGATACTCAGGACAGTCCTCTCCTGCATATATGACAGCGCTGGAAGCAGCCCCGTATTTGCGTGAGAAAAACTCTGTGTTTTTAAGCAAATCGCGGCTGGGCGTCATCGAAGCCTTGATCTCGAAGATATTCCTGCCTTCAGGACGGTTGTGGATGAGATCAACCTCGATGCCGTTGCTGTTCCTGAAGAAGGCCAGACTGTCAATCATATTGCAGTCATACTCAGCTTTCAGCGCTTCCATGACGATGAGATTCTCGAAGATCTGTCCCATCAGTGGATCTCTGTTCATCTGCTGTGGAGTCTCAATGCCCAGAAGACAGGAAACTATTCCTGTGTCGCAGAAGTACAGTTTAGGGGTCTTGATTTCCTGACTGCCTCTGGAAAGGCTCCATGGCTTCAAACGATAGATAATGTGTGTGGATTCAAGTATCGAAAGCCAGCCTTGGAGCGTTCTGTAATTAATACCTGCATCTGATGCCAGTGAGGACTCGTTAACCAGCTGTCCCACTCTGGAAGCAAGGAGGTGGAGCATGCGTTCAAAAAGAGCCATGTCATGTACATGGTGCTGCATGGCAATGTCTCGTTCAAGATATGTTTCTATATAGCTTTTATAATACTCGGAAGGAGATATTCCCTCATTCACATAAAGATACGGCATGCAGCCTGCAAGGAGCTGGGTATCTCTGTCCAGAATCAGATTCTCCCTTCCCAGCTCCATAAGCGACAGGGGGAGCATGTTGAGCACTGCTGTTCTTCCGGCAAGAGACTGTGAAACTGCTTCACGCAGTGAAATCTGCTGGCTGCCTGTGAGAATGTACTGACCTTTTTTTCTGTATCTGTCGATCCTGACCTGAACCATGGACAGCAGTTCTGGAACTCTCTGGATTTCATCGATTATCACAGGTTCTGGAAATCTGGCGAAAAAGCCTGCCGGATCATCTGCAGCCAGCCTTCTGACGCTGATGTCCTCAAGGTTTGCGTAACTGAAGTCAGGAAACAGTTTTTTCACAGTAGTGGTCTTTCCGCACTGACGCGGTCCATAGACTGTAACTGAAGGGAAATCCTTCATGGACTGGATGATCTGGGCTTCGATTTGTCTTCTTATCATAATTTTGATGATATCATTTTTACGGAGATTTGCATATGTAATACATAATCTCCGTAAAATTTTTTTGAAGTAAGCCTGAAGGCGGCAGAGAAAGTTCCGTGAATTTAGCCGGCAGTGTACCGTCAGGCTTGTCCTGACGTCTTTGTTGATGACCTCCCTATTCGAGTGTCAGAGGAGGGTGACCTCTTTCCTGGCACATCAGCCAATGTGTGCCAGTGACTTACTGCCTGCACTTGCAGTACAGGTCGTCAAGCGTGAACAGCTTTACATTTTTTCCTGTACAGGCAGACATGGCCGGAGTGAATCCTCCCTTACAGAAGAACCAGTAGTGTCTTTTTTTCAGCAGATTCATGGCGTCCCCGTATTCTTTCATCAGCTCAAGCTCATCTGAGTCCATCTGTCTGTTTCTATATTTGCAGGATGCTATGATTCCTTCTTCATGGTCCTCTGCAGACAATGCGACGACATCAATTTCCGCTTCCTTGCGGGTCCTTGGATTTCCGCCCCACCATCTTCCGCTTTCTTCGATGAGGAAGGGAAGAGAGGCGTATCGCAGAATGAAATCTTGCACCATGCGCTCGAATACCGGCCCCATGTACTCATTGATCCTCTCCGAGATTATGCGGTCATACACTTCTTCTCCCCTGCCGGATGCGATGGATGATGAGAAACGATAAACGAAGCGGAACCAGAAAAGGAGGAAGAAATCATCTATTCTGTACAGTGTTCTTCTTCCGTTATGATTTCCGACAGGAGTCTCCTTTCTGATAAAACCCAGTTCGATTAATGATTTCATGTATGTGCTGCACATTCCGCTCTCAATGCCAAGAGCTGATGATATTTCAGACATCCTTGTAAGGCCTTCGGCAATTGCCCGGAGTATTGAGTCATAGACAAATGAATCTTTGAGCTCTTCCCGGAGCAGAAATGACGGTTCAGCAAACAAAAGCCCGTTTGCTGATAGAACAGACTCTATCACGGCTTCTCTGATAGAGCCTTTTCTCGTGAAGCATTCCATGTAATATGGCACTCCTCCTGTGATCCCATAAAGGACAGCCTTTTCTTCATTAGAAAGGGAAGGGAACCATTGAGCACACTCCAGATAATCAAACGGCTGAAGTCTGATCTGACCTGTCCTCCGTCCGTATATCGGGCTCTTTTCTGAAAGGACGCCTTCTTCCATGAATGACATTGACGAGCCGCTGAGGATGATGAAAAGTTTTTTTTCTTTCGCTTCACTGTCAAGGAAGTGCTGCAGCATGGACAACGCAGAAGGAATCGAGACTGCAAGATATGGCAGTTCATCAATGCAGAACACTATATGGCTGTCCTTTGCAAGGCGGCTTATGGCAGCAAGTGCAGAGCGGAAATCAGAAAAGGATGCCGCAATCTCATGGTCAAGGCCGTACTGATATTCAGATATCACTCTTGAAAGCTCCCGGAGGTTGTCTCTTTCTCCTCCTTTGAGCGCACTGAACACTATAGCCGGCTTATCTTTGCAGAATTCGTTTATCAGTGCGGTTTTTCCTACTCTCCGTCTGCCATACAACACTATGCAGCCATATGCATTCCTGCTGTATTCTCTGTTGAGCATTGCAAGTTCTCTGTCTCGTCCAATAAACATCAGTGTCCTCTTTTTCTGGTTTTAGTATAATTGACTCTAGTATAATTGACAATACCAATAATGAACGCAAGTCCATGAAACTGCAGTCAATTATCATGCAGCGGAAAAGCAGCACTCTGGAATACGTTCCTGCTGCCTTTCTCAGTGCAGGCGCAGCATGAATCTCTGCATCAGCCTGCCTCTCTTTCTCATCCTGCGTTGACAATAAGGTTTAATGTGGTAAGATTTATTCAATGTTGGTTGGAAATGTCAGAAAGACAGGGCAGGTGTGTTGACCAAGGAAAGTCTTTTTGGTTAATATCCTGAAAGTGTCTTTTTAGATTACTATTCAGAGAGGTTAAGTAATGGCTACTCCAAAGTATAAAACATCAAAATCAAAGGCTGCTTCACGCAAGGCAACCAACATGAAGCTTTCAGCTCCAACCCTTTCTCCTTGCCAGACCTGCGGAAACCTTGTTCCCTCACATCAGGTTTGTCCTAAGTGCGGTTACTACAATGGCAAGCAGGTTGTAGAGAAGGATGCCGAGTAAGAGGAGAAAGAAATGACTGAAGCTCAGGTTCTAGAGAAAGTCAGAGATCTGGTAGCAGAGAAGCTGTCTGTGGATCCTTCAAAGATTGTCCCAAGCGCATCTTTCAGAAAGGATCTGGGGGCAGACAGTCTCGATACTTATGAACTTGTCTATGCAATCGAGGAAGAACTCGGTGTCACAATTCCGGATGACATGGCAAATGAGTTCGAGACAGTTGAGGATGCTGTAAAGTATCTTGCTCAGGAATTGAAATAATCTGACGTAATGAATCATCACAGCCTGAAGGCTCCTTCAAAAGAACGATTGGAGGAGCTTTTATCATTTTGTAAGATAATCAACATCAGCTTTAACGATATAAGACTGCTTGAGGCAGGGCTTACGCATACTTCCTATGCCAATGAGACGGGCTGCATGAACAATGAGCGCCTGGAATTTCTTGGAGACAGTGTGCTGGGGCTGGTCTGTGCGGATTATCTTTACTCATTTCTTCCTGAACATCAGGAGGGTGACCTTTCCCGCATAAAGGCGACTGTCGTCTCGGAAGACAGCCTTGCAGAAGTTGCAAGAAAGCTTGAGCTTCCTTCCTATATCCACATCGGCCACGGTGAGGAGATCAACGGGGGAAGAAACAAGAAGGCAATTCTGGCAGATGCCATGGAGGCTATCATTGCCGCCATTTATCTGGATCAGGGCTTTGAGAGCGCAAGGAACTATGTTCTCTCCTGGCTTACGGGACAGGTTGACAACGTCCTCAAGGGCAGGAACACCAACAAGGACTACAAGTCAATGCTGCAGGCCTATGCCCAGAAGACAAGGGGAAAGGTGCCTGAGTACCTGCTTGACAGGGTGAAGGGCCCTGAGCATAACCCGACATTCTACGTCAAGGTGTTCATCGGCCAGAAATGCTATGGACCTGCCAGCGGATCAAACAAGAAGAATGCTGAGCAGAATGCCGCCCATGTGGCCCTGAGTGAGCTTGGCATCATCAAGCCTGATACACAATAGATAAAAGTTGAGGAAAACAATGAAGAAACCTTTTCACGTTCTTTTTTCACTTATGGTGGTTCTTTTGTTGTTTTCCTGCTCTATGAATTATCCTGAGCAGTCTGTCTCTGACGGATCGTATTCAGATCTTTCTGGTTCATGCACAGTTTTGTTGGAATCTTGAGTAGGATCTGGATTTGGGATGCAATCTGGAAGCATCCCAGATCTTG
>CALXRC010000038.1 GCA_944390865.1 uncultured Spirochaetales bacterium
GCTTGCTTCAGTCTCTTCTGGCCGTCACCAAAAGATTAGCATCGCTTTACTTCTCAGCTGAGGACATCTTAATTTTTATGTCTCCGCTCCGGCTGAAGCCTGTCTGCTGAGGCTCCTGTCTATCTGCCGGCTTTGCTGCAAAAGCATTTATTACTCTGACAGCGCTGAAAAGTTTGAAAAATTTCTGCATGATACCGGCTTTTTTCCGGCTGAAATGCCGTCTGCGATGAAAAACAGGTGAAATATTTTCATATTCTTTTGAAAAAATTGTTTGACGTATGAAAAATCCAGGGTGATAATCAGATAACGAAAAGGAGAGTAAAAATGAAAAAAGCATTAGTTTTTTTCCTTATTGCGATGGTTTCCCTTACCAGCGTATTCGCTAACGGAAGTTCCGAGGGAACAACTGCCGCCGCACAGGGCGGTGAGGTCTACAAAATCGGTATTCTTGCTCCGGCAGTAACTCATGGATGGTCAGCCGGTGTTGCATATTATGCAGAGCAGAGATGTCAGGAACTCAGCGCTGAAGGCGTCATCGAGTACCGCGTCTCCACAAGCAATGATGCAGCAGAGATGACTTCCCAGCTTGATGATCTGATGGTCTGGGGCGCAGATGCTATTGTCGCATTCCCGCAGTGGACCGGAATGGAAGTTCCAATCCAGAACGCGATCAATTCTGGCGTCGTGGTCGTCAACTTCGACATTGAGATCGCAGCAGAAGGCGTATACCGCGTTTCCGGCGACAACTACAACATGGGTGAGGAAGGCGCCAGGTACATCGTCGACAAGATTGGCACAGAAGGCACAGTCGTCATTCTTGACGTTCCGACATCAGGTTCTGTCGCAGAACTCAGAAAGGCCGGATTCCTTGACACTCTTGCCCAGATTGCTCCTGACATGGAAGTCCTGACATATGCAACGCTGTTCACCAGAGAGGCCGGACTTTCTGACATGGCAGACATCCTGACTGCAAATCCGCACATCGATGCTGTCTACAGCATGGATGACGAGACAAGCATCGGAGCCATTCAGGCAATCACTGAAGCCGGAAGGACAGACATCAAGGTCATCACAGGCGGCGGCGGATGCCAGGAATACTTCAACATGATGCCTGAGTATGAGAATCTCTGGATTGAGAGCGCCCTTTACAGCCCTGAGATGGTCACACAGGCAGTCGACATGGCAGTCTCCATCCTCAACGGTGAAGAAGTCGAGACAGTGAGAATCATCCCGACAACAATCGTCGACAAGACAAACTACCAGGATTTCCTGGATCCGAACTCACCATATTAATGGCTGAATAATTCACTTAGGAGAGTCGTCAATGCAGCTTGAAATGAAAAATATCTTCAAATCGTTTGGAGCGAATCTCGTTCTTGACGATGTCTCCTTCACTCTTCCGGAGGGCCACATTGTGGCCCTTCTGGGTGAGAACGGGGCAGGCAAGTCAACCCTGATGAATATCCTGGGCGGAGTGCTCCAGGCTGACAGCGGAAAGATCTTTCTTGACGGAGAGGAGATCACGTTCTCAAATCCGAAGGAATCCCTGGACAGAAAGATCGCTTTCATTCATCAGGAGCTGAACCTGATCAATGACCTGCCCATTTATGAGAATCTATTTATAGGAAGGGAATTGAGAAAGCCCAATCACTTTCTGGATCACGAGGCCATGATAGCAGAGACAAAGAAGCTCTTTGAGGAAATGGACCTCGACCTTGATCCGCAGACGATGGTGAGGGATCTTGATGCTTCCTACAAACAGATTACGGAGATTTCGCGGGCGATGCTGATGGATGCCCGCATCGTGATCATGGATGAGCCGACCACAAGCCTTACAGGCAGCGAGATATCAAGGGTCTTCACTCTGATGAGGAAGCTGCGCGATATGGGCGTCGGAATCATATTCATCTCCCACAAGCTCAACGAGGTTATGGAGATCTGCGACAGCTACACCATTCTGCGCGACGGTCATATGATCAGGAGCGGACTGGTCAGTGAGACAAGCACTAAGCAGATTGCATCCCTCATGGTCGGACATGAGGTCAATGAAGGCGAGAAAGCTGCCTCCAGCCAGGCAGGGCAGGTTGTCATGAAGGCTGAGGGCCTTGGCGACGGCAGAAGCTTTGCTGACATTGACTTTGAGATCAGGAGCGGAGAGGTTGTGGGCTTCACCGGTCTGCTCGGAGACGGCCGCAGCGAGCTCTTTCAGGCGATCTTCGGCAGCGGCAGCCAGATCAGGACCGGCCAGCTCTATCTTTACGGCAATGCAGTGAAGATCAGGAGCACGCAGCAGGCTGTGCGGCTCGGGATCGGCTATGTGCCCAGAAACAGGAAGGAGAACGGAATCGTAAAGGATCTTGATATCCTTACAAACGGCTCTCTCGTGACGCTGACAAGGCGCAGGAAGAACGGCTTCTTCCTTGATGAAGAACAGATTCTGAAGGACTTTGAAGCGCAGAAGAAGGACCTTCACATCAAGATGGAGGCAGACACCGACTCCATCCTGAGTCTGTCAGGCGGCAATCAGCAGAAAGTGATCCTGGCACGCTGGCTGTCCAGTCAGCCCCGCATCCTCATCCTCGACAACCCTACGCAGGGTGTTGATGTCGGAGCGAAGGAAGAAATCTATCAGATCATCACGGCCCTTGCTCAGAAAGGAGTGGCCGTAGTCGTGCTTTCGAGCGAGTCGAAAGAGATCACGCGCATCGCATCGCGCTGCTATGTGATGTATCACGGCAGGATACTCAGGGAGCTTAAGGACCAGTCTCTCAATGAGAAGACAATTATGCAATACGCCACAGGAGTTGAGGAATAGTATGGAAAACACGCACAAGAGATTTAATTTTATCACCTGGTTCAGAGAAATGTGGACGAGCCATCCGCTTTTCTCAACCACCTGTGCCCTTTTGCTGATGATCATCCTTCAGACAGCGGCCCTGGGCTTTGATCAGGGCTCTTTCGGAGAATGGTTTTCGATCTGGAGCCGCAACTGGATCAACATCCTGCGCAATAACGCGACAATCGGCATCATCGCCCTGGGCATGACCTTTGTCATCATAACAGGAGGCATTGATCTTGCCGTCGGTTCTACTCTGGTGGCAATCGGCGCCATCGTCATGATCTTCATTGACTCATCTCAGACCGGCCTTCTGACACAGATCGGCATCACAGGAGTACCTGCCGCCATAGTGGGAATCCTGATGGGCATCATCGCCGGCTTCCTGCTTGGCGAGTTCACCGGCGTCCTCATAACAAAGGGAAAGCTTCCGCCTTTCATTGCCACGCTGGGCATGATGAAGATCTGCCGTTCTGTGACCCAGCAGTGCATGCAGACAGTCAATCCTGCCGTTCCGCGGGGCTTCACGCAGATCGCCAACCTTTCAGTCGGCGGCCAGATGTTCATGCCCATCATCTACTGGCTGCTGCTTGCCTTTGTCATGAACTATATAAGCAAGCACACGGCCTTCGGACGTCATGTGTTTGCCGTCGGCTCAAACGAGCGTGCCTCAAGGCTTTCCGGAATCAATGTGGAAAGAGTGAAGAGATCTGTATATGCGATTATGGGCGTGCTTGTGGCTCTTGCCGCTGTCCTTCAGGTTTCAAGAATCGGAGCCATGGACTACGCCAATGCCGGCAACGGATATGAGATGGATGCCATTGCGGCTGTAATCGTAGGCGGAACCAGCATGGCAGGCGGAAAGGGAAGCATTGCGGGAACAATTCTCGGCGTCCTGATCATTGCTGTCATGAACAATCTGCTCAACCTGATCGGTGTTCCGCCCTTCCTGCGTGAGGCGTTCAAGGGGGTCATCGTCATCGCCGCAGTCCTTCTGCAGAAGAAGGAAAAGACAGCCTGAGGAGGAATTATGTACAGAATCGGAATCATCGGATGCGGAAAAATCGCCCAGGTCAGGCATATTCCTGAATATCTGGCAAACCCTGATACTGAGATTACTGCCTTATACGACCTGAACACCGGCAGGGCCCGCTCTCTGGCAGACAGCCTGAATGCCTCAGCCTGCACCAGTGTGGACGAGCTGCTTGATGCTGATCTTGACGCTGTCAGCGTATGCACGAGCAATGACAGCCATGCTGAAATCACGATCAGGGCGCTGAAAAAGGGACTGGATGTGCTTTGCGAGAAACCGATGGCCACAAGGCTTGAGGATGCAAAGGCAATGGCAGAGGCGGCAAGGGAGAGCGGCAAGGTGCTCATGATCGGCCAGAACCAGCGCCTCAATGGAACTCATGTGCGGGCCAGGGAGCTTATCATGAGAGGGGAGATCGGAAAGGTCCTTTCCTTCCAGACGGTGTTCGCCCACGGCGGCCCTGAGACCTGGAGCGTGGATCCCGGCAGGAACACCTGGTTCTTTGACAGGAAAAAGGCTGTCATGGGAGCCATGGCAGATCTCGGCATCCACAAGACTGATCTGATCCGCTTCCTGCTTGACGATGATGTCGCAGGCGTCAGCGCCTGTCTTGCAACTCTTGACAAGAAAGGCGCAGACGGCACACCCATTGCCGTTGATGACAACGCCTTTGTCATTTACAGGATGAAGTCCGGCGTGATCGGCACAATGAAGGCCAGCTGGACAAACTATGGAGAAGAGGACAACTCGACTCTGATCTTCGGACAGGACGGAGTGATGAAGATCTTCGCCAGTCCAGAGCACTCCATTGAAATCGTCAAGGCCTCAGGAGAAAGGGACTACTACGATGTTGAGAAGATTCAGACTAACGACAGCCAGACATCAAGCGGAGTCATTGATGCCTTTGTCCGCAGCCTGAAGGCACGCAGGGCGGAAATCAGCGCTGACGATGTGCTTAAGAGCATGGAAGCCGTTTTCGCCGCAATCAGAAGCAGTGAGGAAAGGAGAGAAGTTGAACTATGAAGCTCGGAATTCTTACAAGCATACTTGACGGCTGGAACTTTGAGGAAATGATCGATGAGATTTCCGCAATCGGATACGAATCAGCGGAAGTGGCCGTATGGCCTGCAGGAAAGGGCGAAAGGAGATACGCCGGAGTCAGCCATATCGATACGGCCGGCCTGGATGACAGGAAGGCTGATGAGATCCTTGCCTATGCGAAGAGTCATGGCATCGAGATTTCGTCTCTTGCCTTCTATCCGAACACTCTTGATCCGGATGAGGAAAAGAGAAAGGCGAACATTGCCCATCTCTATACGGTCATCGATGCCTCTGCCCGTCTTGGGGTCAATCTTGTCACCACCTTCATCGGCAGGGACCAGCACAAGAATGTCGAGGAGAATCTGAAGATTGTCGCTCAGGTATGGCCTCCGATTCTTGAGTATGCAGCCTCAAAGGGCGTCAGGATCGCGATTGAGAACTGCCCGATGATCTTCACCGGCGATCAGTGGCCGGGAGGACAGAACCTGTTCTCATCTCCTGTCCTTTACAGAAAGATCTTCGACATCCTTCCATACAGCAATCTCGGCATCAACTTTGACCCAAGCCACTACGTATGGCAGCAAATGGACTACATCAAGACCCTTTATGACTTTGCTGACAGGATCTTCCATGTCCACTTTAAGGACATCAAGCTTCATAAGGAGAGGCTGGCAGAGTGCGGGGTCATGGCCTATCCGCTGGACTACATGACTCCGAAGCTTCCCGGTCTGGGCGATGTTGACTGGGGCGCCTTTGTCTCTGCCCTCACTGATATAGGCTACAAAGGCTATACAGCCGTGGAAATTGAGGACAAGGCCTATGAGGACTCCAGGGAAAGAGTCGTCGCTTCAATGAAGCACTGCTATCACTATCTGAGGAATTTTGTGAACTGATGAAAGACCGCCGGATTATCGTAAACTCAAACTGCTATCATTCTTATTCCGTTTACGACGCTGTTGACGGAATAGCAGGCTGCGGTTTTCATGCAGTCGAGCTGACAGCGACGAAAGGCTGGACAGAGCATGCGGCTCCTTCAATGAGCCTTCATGAGCTGGCTGCGATTGCCTCCTATATTGAAAAGAAGGGACTTGAAATCCCTTCCATGAGCGGACATGTCAACCTGATGGATGACCAGCGCATTGATGACTTTCTGGACAATATCCGGCTTGCTCATTTCTTTGGCGCATCCATCATTGTCTCAAGCATCGGAGAGGCACACCTTCAGGACAGGCAGAAGGGCGGCATCGACACGATAAGGAGAAATCTTGACCGGGTGCTTCCGCTGCTTGACAGGTACGGCATGAATCTTGTGCTGGAAACACACGGCGAGCATGGCACTGGAACCGCGATCAGGGATGTAGTGAGGCAGATAGACAGTCCGCTTGTGGGAATCTGCTATGACACTGCAAATGTCATATTCTACGGCGGAGTGAAGGGAACGGAGGACCTTGAGGCGTCTGCCGACTGGGTGAGATACGTCCATATCAAGGACAAGGCAGGAGAGGAAAAGGAGTGGTCTTTCCCTGCTCTCGGCAAGGGCTATGTGGACTTCCCGGCCCTGCTCAGGGTCCTTGACGAGCATGACAACCCGAGTCCTCTCTCAATAGAGATTGAATTCACCCAGCAGGGTGCCAGAGACCTTGATGAAGTGAATCAGGCTGTGCGCGACAGTGCACAGTACCTGATCAGTCTTGGGTATGCCCTATGAGGATACTTCTGGTGGGCCTGGGCGGAATGGGCCGTGTTCATTTCATCAACTCGCAGAAGATTCCTGAGTACAGCATTGCCGCCGCGGTCGGAAGCGGGGAGGCTGACAGGCTGACTGCTGAAGGCTGCGGCCTTGCCTTTTATTCTTCTATCGCTGAGGCCTGCAGCAGGGAGCATTTTGATGCCGCTGACATCACGACGCCGACCTTCCTGCACAAGGAGCACGTGCTTCAGGCTCTGGAGGCCGGGCTTGACGTGGTTGTCGAGAAGCCTCTGGCGCTGAGCTCCAGAGATGCCCGGGAGATCTTCGAATTTGCTGAGAAAAGGCACAAAAGAGTCTTTGTGGCTCAGGTGCTGCGCTATACAAAAGAATACTCTGCAGTCATAGATCTGGTCAGAAGCGGGAAATACGGCAGGGTCGCTGATGCAGTGTTCACTCGTCTTTCTTCCTGGCCTTCCTGGTCAAAGGACTCCTGGCTGTGCGACAGAAAAAAGAGCGGACTTGTTCCCTTTGACCTGCACATCCATGATCTTGACATCATAATGGCGGCCTTTGGCGAACCGGAGTCATTCAGGTGCACCAAAAGGGAAAGCTGCGGCTATTATCTGAATGCGGAGTATGGCTATGACGGCTTCACAGTGCGGTCTGAGGCCGGATGGATACATTCTCCGATTCCATTCACCGCATGCTACAGGATCATCTTTGAGCATGGAACTCTTGTCTACGACGGCACCAGCCTTAAAATGTATGAGGAAGGCGGGAATATAGCTGAGTATGACATCTCTTACAGCGTCGTTATTTCCACAGGAATCAACGTTCCTCCTACCGGCTGGTATTACGAGGAGCTGAAAGAAATCGCAAAGGCGCTGGAAAGAGGAGAAAAATCTGTTGTAGAATCAGATCAGATAATAAGGACTCTCAGACTGCTTGAACAGATGTAAAGGAAAGGAAAAATGGCAAACGGAAAGAAATTCACATACTCTGACTTGTCTAAGAAGACAGGGATTTCCATTGCCACGATTTCACGAGTTGTCAACAAGTCGAGCCTGGTCAGCGATGACACCAGAGCCAGAGTGCTGTCCGCCCTTGCCGAGTGCGGGGTTGACGTAAGCTCCCTTGAGATCCGCAGCCAGCCGGATGAGCGGCTGATCATCTTCAACGTTCCTTCCCTGAAGAACATGTTCTATGCCCCGATCATAACCTCTGCCCGGGCAATGGCGATGAGCAAGGGCTACAACCTGCTTGTCAATGAGGATCCGCTGACTTACGAGAGCCTTGATTCTTTCCTGCGCCTGCTGAAAAGCACAAAGGCTGTAGGACTGGTGCTTGCCAATCCGATGACGCGTGAGGGCGTTGAGCGCGTTGCTTCTGCCATTCCTACCATAATGTGCTGCGAGGCTGTGCCGGAATCCTCCGTCACATATGTCACTGTCGATGACGAAGGCGCCGCCTACAATGCGGTGAAGTACCTGCACTCGCTGGGAAGAAGGCGGGTTGCCTTCATCAACGGTCCTGCCTCCTTTAAATATGCCAAAGAAAGGAACAGGGGCTACCTTGCGGCTCTTGAAGAGGCAGGAATCGCCTGCGACAGGACTCTGGTCGGGGAGGTCGGTCCTGATATGGATTTCGAGACTGCGAAGGCCATTGCAATCAACATGCTGAACTCTCCGGACAGGCCGGACGCCTTCTTCTGCATATCGGATGTGCTTGCCTGCGCCGCGGAGAAAGCCGCACTGGAAGCAGGGCTCTCCGTTCCTGATGACATTGCGATTGTAGGCTTTGATGATGTGATCGCAAGCCATATGGCAAATCCGTCAATCACCACGGTAAGGCAGCCGACAACCCAGATTGGCACTCTTGCCACAGAAATGGTCATCAAGCAGATTGAAAACAATGCAGACGACATTCAGTCCCTGATTCTTGGAACTGAGCTTGTGATCAGGCAGTCAACGACGCTCTCCAGGTAAGGGCGTGCTTTCCTGCAGTCAGATGCCAAGGCGCGCAAGCAGGTTCTTTTTGTAGAAGAACTCTTCCAGGGCAGTAAGGCCGGCTCCCTGAGCAGTGCCTTTCTCCTTGTAGTAAGAGCGGTAGATGGGAACATCCCTGAACGGACTGGCCGCGCTCTTTGAGAATGTGTCAAGCATGTAGGCAAAATACATGTCCGGAAGATTGGACAGTCCTCCTCCGATGAGAATGGCATTTGCTCCTGTTGAGCAGATTGCGAAGACAAGAGCCTTTGCCAGAGCTTCGGAAGCCTTGTAGAGCACAGGCGAGAACTTTTCCTCATTTCTCATCAGGTCGCGTCCTGTCATTGCAGTGCCGAATTCCCTTTCTGTCTCAATTCTGAGTCCGAAGCCGGAGGCAACTGTCTCAAGACAGCCTACAGAACCGCAGTGACAGAGACCTCGGCGGGATACAGGCATGTGGGCGAAGTTGAGGGAGGGCAGTATTCTGTCGCGCAGGATGAGTGCGCTGGAAAGGTGCTCGCCCCAGTTGATGAAAAGCATGTTCTCCAGCGAGGTCTGGAAGTAGAAGCGTTCTGCTTCTGCCGCGCAGATCAGGGCCGGCGAGATTATTACAGGGAAGGGGTATGAGTCAAACAGCCGGATAAAGCTCTCGCTGCCGTTCAGCGGCGGAATGAAAGAGGAAATGATCTTGCCATTCTGTCCGATCTCTCCGTTGACGGCAATGCACATGCCTATTATCGGACGAGTGGAAAAGGACTGGAATTTCTCGACTGCCTTGTTGATTGTATCGAAGTAGTCTTTCTCATCAGCAAAGCTGCTGCTGGGATAGCGCTCCATCCTGATCGGCTGACCGAGTATTGAGTACAGCGTAGTGCTAACAACCCTTGTCTGGATGTCAACGCCGATGACAGATGCGTGATCAGGATTGATGGAAAGGGTGGTGCCCGGCCTGCCGGCCTGAACAGCCTGCTTGCTGCCTTCAATGACAGAGCCTTCGCTGATCAGGGCCTGGACAATCTCGCCCATGGACACTTTGTTGATGCCGAGGATTCTCGCCAGCTGTGCCCTGGAGACACCTTCATTCTCCCTTAATGCGTTCAGCACTCTGAGCCTGTTGATCTGTCTTGCGTTCTCAGGCCTGGAAAAGTTCAGTTCCAATTTCGCCCCTCCTTTAGTAAGAGGATATTACATATTGAGGCTGCAAACAAGTAAGTGCAGTGAAGCAAAGGGGTTAAACTTCATTCCTCCTGCAAGTCATGTGTCCTGTCAGCCATTCTGTCCAGTTATTCTGTATACAGTGTCAGGAGGTAATGATATGGAAAGATCATTGCATGGCACAGAAAAAGACAGAAGGCAGAAGTATCTGTCAAAGCTGAAGGAGCTCAAGCTCTTTGATGACACGTTCTTCTTCCACTGCATCAGCACATTCCCTGAAACCCTTGAGCCGATGATAAGGATAATCCTTGGAATGAAAGACCTGAGGATTGTCACTGTCAATGCCCAGAAGGAAGAGGGGCAGCTGTTTGCCAGGAGAGGGAGGTTTGATGTGCTGGCAGCAGATGATGAGGGCAGGTACTATGAGATAGAAGTGCAGAACACATACTCAGGAGTACTGCCTCAGAGGGCAAGGTTTTATTCAGCACTGCTGGATTATTCTCTTCTCAGGCCGTCAGAAGATTACAGGAAGCTGCCAGAGTCTTTTGTGATCATAATAATGGCGAACAATGAGCTGAAGCAGAAGAGGACGGTTGCAAAGTACACAAGGAGAAATGAAGATGATGAGCCATTGAATGACGGGTCTCATATAGTCTTTGTGAATGGAGAGAGCAGAGGCAGAGGTGATGAGGTGGAGAAGCTGATGCATGATTTCAGGTGTACAGAGCCGGAAGATATGAATTATGATTTTCTGAGAAGGCCGGTGGAGTATT
>CALXRC010000039.1 GCA_944390865.1 uncultured Spirochaetales bacterium
TATGAGGCAAACGCAAATTCAAGGTATCTGTCTCCTTCCTCAAAGATCGTGTCCCTGACAAACAACTATGCCTATATATCATTCAACTTCGGACATACGCTTCTTTCATGGCTGCAGCAGTATCATCCGTCTGTGCACGAGATGATCATCCAGGCAGACAGGGACAGCATCAGGAGGCTGGGTCATGGAAATGCGATGGCCCAGTCATTCAATCACACTATTCTGCCGCTGGACAAAGTCGAAGATGCCAGGCTCCAGATAATGTGGGGCGTTGAGGATTTCATCGCCCGCTACGGCCGTGAGCCGGAGGGCATGTGGCTGCCGGAAGCCGGAATCAGCGAGAAGGTCATCGACATTCTTGCTGAAGCCGGAATAAAGTTCGTTGTGCTCTCCCCCTGGCAGTGCAACTGCGTTGAGAACCCGGACACTCACCAGATGGAAAGCCTGCAGGGAAAGCCTGCCCCTTACAGCCAGAGCTATATCCTTACAGGAGAGAAAGGCAGGGAGATTTCCGCATTCTTCTATCATCCCGGACTTGCTGAAGGCATCAGCTTCGGACACGCCCTGCGCGATGCGGACAGCCTTTACCAGACCCTTGTAAACATAAGGAACGCTGACGGCAGACCGCTCATCCATACAGCGACCGACGGAGAGATATACGGCCACCATGAGCCATTTGGAGATATGGCCCTTGCAGCTCTGATCAGAAAGGTGGAAGAGCGCGGCGACTTCGAGCTGACAAACTACGCGACCTACCTTTCCTCTCATCCTGCCAGGCTTCATGCCCAGCTGCACAGGGGAGAAGAAGGAAAGGGAACAAGCTGGTCATGCTCTCACGGCGTGAGCCGCTGGTACAAGGACTGCGGCTGCCACACCGGAGGAGAAGAAGGATGGAACCAGGCATGGAGGACACCGCTTCGCAATGCCCTGAGGAACCTTGGCGACAAGCTTGATGCGATTTTCAGTAAGCGCATCAAGGAAATCTTCAGCAACAGGCTCAATCCCTATACCCTGCTTGAAAAGGCGGGAAAGACACTTTGCGGAATGATTCCGATGAGCCAGTTCATCGAACAGCTTCACCAGGAATACACTTTTGACAAAAGCTATGACAGCCAGGTCTCTTCAATGATCAGCGGAATCATGAACAAGCACTTCTCGCTGACAAGCTGCGGCTTCTTCTTCTCTGACCTGTCCGGAATCGAGACGCGGCAGAACATCAAGTATGCAATTTATGCAATCAAGATGTTCCAGAGCTATGTCAATGAAGATCTGATGATTTCCTTCCTGTCGGATCTCCGTCTGGCAAAGAGCAACCTCAAGAGCCAGGGAGACGGAATGAGCATTGCCCAGGAGGAGATGAAAGGCCTTTCTGGCGAGACAGAAGCGGCTATTTACTTCTATCTCAATCATCTGCTTGCCCTTCAGAGCGACTGGCAGAACCAGTACGGGCGGTTCACGCTCATGGAGGACTATTTTGATGATGACGGAAACTACATTGAGGTAGTGAGAGACTGCGTGAACATGATCAACTACTCCTTCACTGTCCTTTCCTCATCCCCTATCGAGTCAGGTCTGAATCTTTATATCTGCGAAGGAGTGAACGCCTCCAGCGCCACTGGACGCTACAGGATCACAAATGATGACATTCCGCTCAGGATGCTTGATGAGGCCTATGTCTGGATTGACAGGGCCATCTCTGACCTGCCTCTGTCGGAAATCCGCGACATGACTGACTGTCTCAAGCACTACTCAATGCTCAGCAGAAATAACCAGTATCTTCCGATGAAAACGCAGATGATAGAGAATCTTGGCCTTTCGCTCAAGATTCTCAAGAGTCTGTTCAACTGTTTCTTTGATGAGCTTGATGACAGTCAGATGTACGAGAACATGAATGTGCTGCTCAACTTCATCAGCAAGTGCGGCCGCAATGCGGAAAAAGACACGATCAAGGCTATTTTCTCGGATGCGCTCATGAAGCTGGCCGGAAAGATCCAGCAAAACGGCCTGACAGAGACTGCGGCAGATCAGATCATAAACATAATGAGCCAGAGCAGGGCTCAGGGCTTTGAGCCTGAACTGAGGGAGATCCAGAATGTCATCTATCTCTACTATACCGGACAGGCCAGTACAAATGTCGACATTGCAGTCCAGCGGCGGGTGTACGACATACTGAACTTCCAGTGAATCAGCGGGTCTGCCAATCAGGCAGGCCCGTTCTTATTTCAGCAGGCTTCTGGCATGATTGAGGGAAATCTCATTCACCTGGCCTGAAAGCAGTCTTGCGATCTCATTCACCCGCTCATCCCTGTCCAGCTCCCTGATTGTCGAGACAGTCCTCTGCCCTTCTTCAGCCTTTGAGACAAGGAAGTGATTCTCAGCCCTGCTTGCAATCTGGGCAAGATGAGTGATTGCAATTACCTGATGCGTGGATGCCAGCTTTTCAAGCTCACCGGCAACACTGATGGCCACATTACCTCCGATGCCTGTATCGATTTCATCAAAAAGAAGGGTCTCAATGTCATCCTCGCGGCTCAGTGCTGACTTTATGGCAAGCATGATCCGGGACAGCTCGCCTCCTGAGGCGATCTGGCTGATAGGCCCTGCCTTCTCTCCCTTGTTTGCGGAAAGAGTGAAGACACAGCTGTCAGTTCCTGAGGCTGAGGCTTCAGTTTCTGAAAGCTCAATGGTGAATGAAGCACCGGCAAGGCCCAGCTGCCTGAGTTTCCCTTCAATCAAAGGAGAAAGCCTTGAAGCACACTTCTTCCTTGACTCAGACAGCTTTGCTGCCGCCCTGTCCCTGGCTGTGCGGCAGCTCTCAAGCTGTTTCCGGTTCTCCTCAAGAAGGGAATCAAAATTCTCAATCGCCTCTGTCCGGGACCTGAATTCTTCCCTGTGGCGGATTACTTCTTCCAGAGATCCGCCGTATTTCTTCTTCAGCCGCTGAAGCAGGGCAAGCCTGCCGTTCATTGCATCCAGCTCTGACTCGGACACATCAAGCGAGGCCTGATAGGAACCGAGGGATGATGAGATATCTTCTATTTCTATGACAGAGGATTCAAGACGCCTGGCATATTCTTCAAGACCGGAGTCAATCCGCGCTGCCCGCTCAAGGCTTGACAGGGCCCTGGACAGGGTTGAAAGCGCTCCTGTCTCCATCCCTCCCCTGATTGCCGACACTGTCTCGTCTACTTCTTCCTTCAGCTCTGCCGACTGGCTGATCCGCTTGAGCTGGTCAGCCAGCTCCTCATCCTCTCCCGGTCTGACATCAGCTTTGTCTATCTCTGCCAGACAGAAGCTGATATAGTCAGCCTCTGCACCGGCTCTGTCATTTTCCTCTATAAGCTCCTTCTGCCTTTTTGACAGCCTGAGGCACTCATCGTATGCCTCCCGGTAGGAAGCAAGCAGGCTGCTGTTGCCTGCAGCCTTGTCAAGCAGACTGAGCTGGACAGATTTGTGCAGCAGGGAGTGATGGGAATGCTGACCGGATACATCGACAAGCAGACGGCCCAGGCTTTCAAGGATCTCCCTTGCGACACTGATTCCGTTGACAGTCATGATGGACCTGCCGGATGAACGCACAATGCGCTGGATGATGAGGCTCTCCTCCTCTCCCTCAAGCCCGTTTTCCTTGAGAAACGCTGCGACAGGACCTGATGGACGGTAAGAAAAAAGCGCGGTTATGCGGCTCTCCTTCTCCCCCTGACGCACAATGTCGCTCTTGGCCTTCTCTCCGAGAATGAGGCCAAGGGCTCCAAGTATGATTGACTTGCCTGAACCGGTCTCTCCGCTTATGACAGTGAAGCCTGAAGAGAAATCCATGACAAGGGATCTGATCAGCACATAGTTTGTTACCTCAAGCCGTTCAAGCATGCATTCCTCCTGACCAGTTGAGCTTTGTACTCAGGACCTGAGTGTAGTTCCTGACGCCTGAAGAGATCAGAAGAGCGCGGCTGCGGCTTTTCTCGACAATGATGTCATCTCCCTCCTGAAGCTCAAAGTACTGCTGTCCGTCCACAGTGAGCATGAGCTCAGTGCGCTGGCCCTCATCAACCTTCATCGTTATGACTTCATTCGCTCCAAGCACCAGAGGCCTGTTGGAAAGAGTGAAAGGACAGACAGGCGTGATGATCAGAGCACTCATCTCGCTGTCAAGTATCGGTCCCCCGGCCGCCAGTGAATAGCCTGTGGATCCGGTCGGAGTTGCGATTATTATTCCGTCAGAGCGGAAGGTTCCAGCCTTTGTCTTTCCGATATACAGGTCAATATTCACCACCTTGGCCACGCCGGACGAAGTGACGACGGCCTCGTTCAGTCCCTGGCACTGGAAAACGCGCTCCTCATTTCTCATGACGCTCACTTTCAGCATCAGACGTCTTGAGATCTTTTCCTTTCCCTCGAGAAGACAGTCCAGAGAGGACTGCCATTCGTCGCAGCTGATTTCAGTGATGAAGCCGAAAGTTCCAAGGTTGACTGCGAGAATGGGAATTCCGAGATCCTGAACCAGACGGGCGCAGTAAAGAACCGTGCCGTCCCCTCCGACAGAAATGAGCAGGTCTGTCCTTATTGATATATCAAACTTCTCATCAAGATTGCGGGTGACCAGTATGCTTGTGGCAATCCCCCTGCCCTCAAGATAAGCCCTGATCTGCTGTGAGACCTGCATGCTGTTTTCTTTCCATTCGTTCGAGACAATGACAACGTTCCTGACTTCCACGGCTCTTCTCCTGTTCACGGCAAGTGGGAAAGCACTTTGTTCAAGGCCTCTGTCTCTTTCTGCTGCAGGAAAGGATACAGAGGGAAGGAAAGGCCCCTGTTGAGAGCCGGTATTGCATTCGGGTAAAGATCAAATCTGTCCTGATAATGTATTCCTACACTCTTGGTGAATGTACGCTTGCATGAGACTGAATACTTCTTAGCAAAGGCTATGCAGTCATCAGGCTTTGAATTGACGACGACTGGGAACACATAGCCGTTTGAAAGGAAATCGACACTCTTCAGGCCGAAAATCTTGTTCTCTGTCTTCATCACTGACTGCATGAACATCTTGTACAGCTCATTGCGGCGCGCAAGAAGGGAGTCAAGAGAACTCAGCTGGATTATGCCCAGTGCAGCGTTCATGTCAGGCAGATCGTTGTAAGGAGACCAGGCAGAAGCCAGCTTTTTAAGCGCATCTATCCTCTCTTCTGATTTTGACAGCACTGCCGCGCCTCCTCCTGTGGAGATGATGCAGTCTTCCTCAAAGGCACAGACAACGATGTCTCCTGTCATGCCGGGAGCAAGGATGAGAGTCCTGTCTTCCTCACTGCCTTCCTCGATGCGTGAACCGAATGACTGAGTCACATCCTCTATCACAGGCAGGCCCAGATCCCTGATGTTCTCAAGTCCTGCCGGAAGCTGGCAGACAGGCTCATGAAGGAGAATGGCTGAGCCTCCTTTCTCAAAGGCCCTGCTGACTGACTCTTCGCTCAGGCAGCCTGTCTCAGCAGAAACATCTGCAAGCAGCAGCTCAGCACCAAGCGATTCTGCTGCGGTTCTGTATATCTCAGGAGAAAGAACGCTTGCAATGATTTTGTCTCCGGCCTTGACGCCGGCACTCTTCAGCGCCAGGATAAGCGCCTCCGGATAAGAACGGTTCGTGATTCCGTCCTTCAGATTGAGAAAGGCAGCAAGCTGCTTCAGAAACTCCTTTCTTCTCTCCCCCGGTCCTATCTTCTCATCGACCATTGTCTGAAGGACAGCGTCCATGTCCTTTCTTCTTAATGTTGGCTTGAAAAACCTGATCAGATCCATAGCTGAATATTAGCACAGTGAGGACCTATTAACAATTAAGAGAAAGTACACTTTTCATGCGGCCGGTTTCAGATCAGGCCGGCCAGATAGACTGCAAGGCAGCAGCATGCAGCGACTAAGGGAAGAGAGCCCCTGACAAGAGATACAGCGACAGCCACAGCAAAACCTATAAGGCCGCTTGCAAGGCTTCCGCTGGCATTCAGTATTGCGGGAAAAGTCATGACTGACAGCGTGACGTATGGAACGTAATGCAGAAAGCTTCTGAAGAAGCGGCTCCTGATCTGGCCATGAAAGAAGACAAGGGGGATGACCCTGACAGCATAAGTCACAGCCGCCATGACAAAGATATAGAGGAAGGTGCTCTTCATGTCTCCTCCTCCACCGGCCAGATGAGTGCGGCTGCAGCTGACAGTACAAGGGTCAGTATGATTATCTTCATTCCTTCGCTTATGAAGCGGGAAAGAGGATCAAATGTGAAAACCAGGCTTGCAAGCATTGATACGACAACCAGCAGGGCAAGTCTCCTGTCCTTTCTTGCAGGCGGAATGATTACTGCGGTGAACATAGCGTAAAGTGCCACTGACAGGGCGCTTACAACCGAGGGAGGCAGGATATCGCCGAAAATGATGCCCAGCACTGTGCCTGCAGCCCATCCTGGAATCGTTATCACTGCCAGTCCGTAGGCAAAAAACTCGCTTACAGGCTTCTTCTGGCTTATCAGGCAGGCAAATATCTCATCAGTGACATCGAAGCCGACAACAAGCCGCCTTGACAAAGGAAGCTCTTTTGAAAGGTGCACAGTCAGGGCAGCGCTCATCAGGAAATAGCGCAGGTTTATGACAAGCTGGTTGACAGCCATTTCAAGATAGGAACCGCCTGATGCGATGATCCCGACAGCCGCGGCCTCTCCTGCAGAAGTGTTGTTGACCAGACTCATCACGAGTCCCTCAAGCGGATCAAGGCCGGCGTTGCGCATTAAAATGCCGAGAGAGAATGAAACGGCAAAATAGCCGGCAGATACCGGCAGGCCGTTTCTTATTCCCCTGAAAAACTCTTTTTTCGCAGCCATTGCAAACCTGAATACAGAAAAAGGGACGGAAAACCATCCGTCCCCGAAACCAATAAGCCGGACTATCTCAGATCTTCTGTCTTGATCCAGTCCTGATCATCGTATGCACGGTTCTCTCCGCACATGCCCCAGATGAATGTGTAGTTTGTTGTGCCGCAGCCAGAATGGATTGACCATGAAGGATTGATGACAGCCTCATCATTGTGCATGACAATATGTCTGGTCTCATCAGGCTCGCCCATGAAATGGAAAACACACTGGTTTTCAGGAATATCGAAGTAGAAGTAGACTTCCATTCTTCTCTCATGAGTGTGAGCCGGCATTGTGTTCCAGACTGAACCTTCCTCAAGATGGGTCAGGCCCATTGAAAGCTGGCAGGTCTCAAGAATATCCGGGTGGATATACTGGTTGATTGTCCTCTCATTTGAGTCCTTGAGAGAGCCAAGATGCTTGTGAATGGCCTTCTCATAAGGAATGAGCTGGACTGGGCAGGCCTTGTGGGCAGGGCATGTCAGAATGTAGAACTTTGCAGGAGCCTTGCTGTCTGCACTTGCGAATGTAACTTCCTTTGTTCCCATCGGCAGGTAGAGTGCATCATAATGCTTGACTTCATAGACCTTTCCGTCAGCCTTGACAATACCGTCTCCGCCGATGTTGATTGTTCCAAGCTCTCTTCTCTCCAGAAGATAGTTGACGCCGAAGTTCTTCCAGGGATCAATGTTCTTCTCGAGATTGACCTCTTCATCAACAGGCATTGCACCCATTGTCACGATTCTGTCGACATGAGAGTAAACACAGCTGACATCATCTTTGACGAAGATGTTCTGGATAAGGAACTCCTTTCTCAGCTCTTCAGTATTCATTCTTGTAAACGGCTCTTTTCCAGTTGAATAGCGAATATCCATAAAAAACTCCTCTTTATTTGAAATACTTCCTTATCTTATCATCCATGCGGGCTTCAATTCTATACAGTCCCCCGTTAAGATGACGGTCAATTATAGGATAAACAGAATCAATCTGCTTGTTTCTGATCACATCGACAAGCTCCTTATGATCCGCAAGTATCGCCTGATAGTCCTTCTCTTCCTTGATGTCAAGGATGCGCACGCGTATGTAATCAGTGGAGACGTTGAACATTTTCCAGATAGCAAGCTTGTTCACGGCCCTGAACCAGACCTCATGCATCGCAACGTCAAGATAGTAGAAATCCTGAGGCTTGAAATCACTGTCATTGAGGATGATTTCCTGCTTCCTTATCAGATGATTTACATCCTCAATCAGCAGCGGCTGATCCAGGTCAATGAAATCCCTGATGACAGAACTCTCAATTGCCACGCGTGCATAAATGAATTCCTTGACGGCTTCAAGATCAATCAGGGATACTCTGGACTGCTGATACGGCAGAAGATCAATGAGGTTTTTGTCAGCAAGACGATGCAGGGCTGTTCTGACTGGAGTGCGGGAGGCTTCATACCGGTCGCAGATTTCTGATTCAGAAATCGGGGAGCCCGGTTCAAGGGAAAGATCGAGAATCCTGTCCTTTATATCTTCATAGATTATGCTGGCCATATCCCGTGGTGTACTGCTCAATTTTGCATCCCCTTGCTCTTTCATCTTTGAAATTACAGTAATCTTAAGCCCCAAATGTATACCTGTCAAGAAAGAAATATTGATTTTCAGGTATTTATATTCATTTTACTTAAATGTATACACCACTTTGTTATGATACAATATCAGGTTAAGTTCTTATGGAAAACAATATAACTATATTATAACAGTACCTGCACTTTTCAAGCACACATAAAGGATGAGCAAGGCTTCACTTCGGCTGTTTTCAGAACTCATGCTGAATTCGATCCTGCTGGATTGATTGTGCTGTAGATTTATTTGTTTTCAGGGTTTACGATAACTGTATAGATCAGTTAAGAGGGAAATAAAAAAAGGGATATTTTATGAAAAAAATCACTTGAGCCGATATCTGGCAGCTTTGTTTCTGCTGGCTTTTTCCAGTTTCATCGTTTCATGTTCCATGCCTGATTCATCATCTCAGGATGCCAGCCTGCCGGATATTCCATTTGTTGAAGATGAGACAATTGCTCTCGCCAGTCTGAATGAAGAAGGAAAGGCAATGTTTGTCAAAGAGGGAGGAACACTCACTCTTGAATCAGCTGCAGGTGAAAGCACGCTTTACTCTGTAGAATTCTCATCAGATGGAAGAAGCAGCAGGAATGCTGATCCTACACTCCCCCAGCCGGATAATTCCAATCTTATCAAAGTAAGTGATAATGTCTATTTGATCCGACTTGCAGAAAACGAACAAATTGAGCTGACACCAATAGATTACGGATTCACTGGTACTTACACGTATGTGAAAGTAAAAAGCATTCAGCAGGCAGTTTTTGAACATTTCTACGATGACAGAGGATTCTATTTCGAAACAAAAATCGAACCGACTGGTTTTGATTATGAGAAAGCAGGCTATCCTGAATACACCTGGCCGACATACGAAAAACAATACACAATTAACCCTGAAGAATTAGATAAATTTAAAGGAAAAGAGGTTGCAATCATTCAGTACGTTCAGCAAGGATCAAACGGGTACAGAGGTGGAAAATACTCTGACCGATTCGGTCTTGTTACAGACGATGGAATATCCTATGATTCCAGCCTTAACGGGTTATATACACTCAATGAACCATTCACGTTTTATTCCTATCTGAGGACATCTGTATACGAAGGTGATAAAGAATATCTGAGAACATTCTTTATTGTTCCTCAGGAAATACAAGCTGGGCAACCTGCAACCGTGATTACTTCAATGCCCAATGTTTTTAAATTCAATACCAGTGACAGTAGTTATAATAGTTATTTGATTGAATTTAGTGAAATTCCTGACCGATATTTTGATAATATAGTCTCAGGATTCCTGCAGGGAGGACAAGGCTTAGATAAAAACGGTGGTTTTATTACATCTCTTCCACAGATAGCTTCTATTGAAAAAAACAATGATAATACCTGGAATATCTCATTCCTTATCAACGATGTTAATGAATCTTTTATCAGCAAGGTCTATTTCAGAGATATCCCTGAAGACAAAAATTTCGGAAAAATAAGTATGGTAGAAGCTAAAGAAACAGAGCCTGAATCAGTGGAAATTGATTTTGAGACCCCGGAAACTGAACACGTAATTGTTTTCGAGAATGAAGTTTATTCCAAGACACTGTATTTTGATAATAAAACAGGCAAAGATTGGAATCTGAGATACAGTAATCAGAATATTGATAAAATCAAACTATTTTACTGCACAAACTTCAGCAAGGGCTCATTATCCCCCAATAAATATAAAACGTTAGAAGTTGCTATAAGAAACAATGAATACGGAACAATCACCGTATTCAACGAATCAGGAAAAGAAAACATTGTCACATACAGTCTTTCAGAAAACAATGAACAACATTAGTTTCAATCATTGAATTATGAAGCAGATCCGGTGTTTTGGATAATGCCGGATCTTTCTTTTTGCACCCGGCTGCCTGAAGAAAGAAAAAAGCGGAGGGAGAAAAAACAAAAATTAAGATGTCCTCAGCTGAGAAGTAAAGCGATGCTAATCTTTTGGTGACGGCCAGAAGAGACTGAAGCAA
>CALXRC010000040.1 GCA_944390865.1 uncultured Spirochaetales bacterium
AGACTATATTCCCTCCCTTCTATAACTGTGTGGAAATCCCGTTTATAACGAAGGACACTATTAGACTATTATGAACAGATGCCGCAGCTTTCCCTCCGTTTACTCGGAGCTTTCTTTTGTTCGGCCCTTTGCCACCTCTCTCGTGACTACTATGGCCTTTGCTGACTTCTCACAGTTCGTTGTTACTGCGCTGTCTTAAGCGTTATTGCAGCCTCGGCGCCTGTGAGACCTCCCCCGTTAAGAACATTGATCTTCCTCGCATATAGCCTCCGTATCTACTCTTCAAGCCCAGTTCTGGATTTTGCCTTATCTTGCAGACTCATCCGCTTGATTAGCCTTGTATACGGTTCCTGTCCGTAGGCCCGCGATTTTGCCTCCAGCTTCCTTCAGACCCTGCCTCACGACAACGCCCTTGCTCTTGGCTAGCGATTTTGAGTAGCTTCCTACTCTGAACTGTTCTCGCAGTGGACTTTCACCACCAAATCAATGCCCATGCAGGGCAAACAAAACAATCCTGAAGGCTGCAGGCCCTCAGGATTGAAGCTTGACTCATTTTCCCGGACTGTTATCAGAAGACTATGTCGCGACCCTGTCTGAAAGAATCATAGATCGCACAGACAAGCTGATGTGTCTGCATGACTTCCGGGCAGAGGTTTCTAGGATTGGTGCCATTCTTAAGGCTTGAATAGAAATTCTCTATCTCCATCATATGCCCCACTCCCCAGTACTGCTTTGCATTCCTGAACTCGAACAGGATATTCGGATTGCGGTCCTGGCTGAAGACTCTTCCGTCATTGTAAGTCAGCGTTGCCTTTTCCCCGACGAGCTTCGCTATTCCGTTCTCGCAGTACAGTTCCAGCTCGACAGGAGCATCGTAGCCATAGTAGTTGATGGCAAAGAAACAGGCGTTTGTACCGTTTTCATACTGAATAAAACCTTCCGCGCTGTCCTCTACCTTGATTATTGAATGAGCCCGGTTGTGCAGAGACGCCGAAACTTTCTTCAAAGGCGAATCAATATACCAGTTCATAAGATCGAGAGTATGGATCGCCTGATCAATTATCACTCCGCCGCCTTCCTTGTCCCAGGTGCCCTTCCAGTCGCTTTTTGAATAATACTCGTCGCTCCTTGACCAGGTAACCATAGCCCGCGCGCTGATTATCCTGCCCAGACTTCCTGATCCCAGCGCGCTTTTTATCAGCAGGGAACCAGGGTTGAACCTGTTCTGGAAACTGATGACAAGTGCTTTTCCGCTGGCCTTTGCAGCATTCTGCATCCTCAGAGCATCCTCATATTTTATGGCCATCGGCTTTTCGCAAAGGACATTCAGGCCATGCTCCAGGGCATAAACAGCCATTTCAGGGTGAAGATAATGTGGAGTGCAGATATGCACTGCATCAAGATCATAATCAGAAATCATTTTCTTCCAGTCAGTGCACCAGGCACATCCATATTCCTCGGCAGCAGCCTCTGCCCTGTCTTTTCTGATGTCGCAGACACAGACAAGTTCAGCATCAGGCTGTTTCTGAATTGACACCGCATGCATTACAGAAATTTTGCCGCAGCCAATGACTCCTGCTCTCAGCTTGCTCATATTCAGGCCTCCACATGAATGACTTGCTCTTGCCTGTGACTCTTCGAAGAGCGGTAGGCGGCCTCAGCGACTTCCAGTGCTCTTGCTCCATCCAGCCCCGAGGCATTTGGTTCCCTGCCTGTTCTTATGACATCTGCGAATTCCCTGATCAGTCCGGCATCTCCATCTTCATTCCAGCAGAGATCCTCGATGATGCTGTTTTTCTGATCTGTGACATGGTTGACCTGGGCAAAGGCCTTCAGCTCGATTGTTCCCTTTGTTCCGATTATCTCCATGTCAACCTGCGGCCAGATAGGATAATTCCTGTGATGAGCCCAGGAACAGTCAATCGTCACGAACGCTCCATTTTCCATATGTGCCATCACAAGGCCTGTATCATCAATGTTCCTGTTGTGAAGCAGGTCGCCGCTTTCGCAGTAGACAGAGCTGAACTCACTGCCTGTGAACCATCTTATCAGATCCGCAAGATGAACCGTGTGATCCATGACGCCGCCGCCTCCGGAAAGCTTTTTGTCTATGAACCATCCTGAAGGAATTTTTCCATGGTTGATTCCTGTTATCGAGAGAATGGTTCCGATCCTTCCCTCATCAACAGCCTTTTTTGCCTCAATGACATTGGGATTGAAACGCATCGGGAAGGCATTCATTATCCTCTTTCCATTCGCTTTCGCATGATTGAGCATTTTCTCGGCATCTTCCTTGCAGATGGCAAAGGGCTTTTCCACAAGAACATGGCATCCGCTGTCAAGGGCATCGCAGCTCACCTGGCAGTGCATGCTGTTGTTCGTGCAGATGATCACGCCGTCCAGACCTTCTGTGAGCAGATCATGATAATCATTATAGTATTTCGTGCCAAAACGGCTGGCCATCTTTGTCCCGCGGTATTCATCTGAATCAGCGATGCCGGCAAGCTGCACACCCTCAATTTTTCCAAGCTCTGTCGTATAGCTGAGAGCATGCATATGTTCAAAACTGATCACGCCTATTCTAATTTCCTTCATACAGACCTCCTACACTGTTACGGCACAACCTGTTCTTGAAGACTCAAGGGCAGCAAGAGAAACCCTGAGAGCGCTGAGCGCTTCCTGTCCGCTGATCAGAGGCTCTCTGCCCTCCTCTACAGCATTAATGAATGACTTGAGTTCCAGCATGTAAGGTTCAACCGGCCCGCTCATCGGATTTAGGAAGTCACTTCTGTACTGGCCGTCTTCCGAACTCTGTATCCAGACAGGAGCGTCCTTGACGCTGTCATACTCGATGTCTCCGTCTGTGCCGGCGATTTCATAGGTCATTCTGAAAACAGATCCTTTCGGGTATGCCCAGGAACCTTCTACATGACAGATTGTTCCATTCTTCAGTCTCAGGATTGCAATTCCGTGCTCCTGCCTTTCAGCCTTGCCGTTGAAGGAAGAGGCATAGACACGCTCAACCTCTCCGAAGTTGTGAATGATCCAGTCGATATCATGAATGACAAGGTCAACAAACGGACCGCCGCTTTTTTCATAATCAGCATACCAGTTCTGCCAGCTCCATCCAGGGAAGGCCTGGTTCCTTGTCGTACGGATAAGGCGCGGCACACCGACTCTTCCTTCTCTGCAGAGTTCAGCTGCATTGCTGTATGAGGGGAAGAAGCGAAGCACATGTCCTACAGTGAACCTGACATTGCATTCTTCCGCCTTTTCTATCATCTTCAGGGCATCCTCTTCTGTCAGGGCAATCGGCTTTTCGCAAAACACATGCAGTCCGTGCTCCATGGCATCCAGGGCATATTTGCAGTGAAGATAAGTGGGCAGACAGATATCAAGGATGTCAAACTCCGCGGCACTCATCATTTCCTCATAGGAAGTGAAGACCGCCGCTCCATGTCTGACAGCCAGCCCTTCTGCCTTGCTTCTGTCAAGATCACACACGGCCACTATCTGTGCATCCGGTATGTTCAAATACGCATTGCAATGGGTGCGGCCCATTGTTCCTGCTCCGATTATCGCGACTCTTTGCATATTTCAAATCTCCTTTTTCCCAACGGATTTTTGATTTTCAGTTCTTTTTCCTCTGCCAGTCTCCAGGCTCTGTCATTCTTGCCCAGAAAAGCCTCATCATGCGCATCGCTGCCGATTGAGAAGCAGACGCCAAGATCAGCCAGAAGCTCAACAACCCACTGCCTCGGAGTGCCGCTCGCACCATGAAGCTCAAAGGCCTTTCCGCTTTCCGCAAGCAGCGTCCCAAGCTGTCTGTAGAAGGCTTCATCAAGAAATTTCTCTGCTATCTCTGCACGGATTTCCTGACGCTGAGCGAAGGTTGTTCCTTCCAGACCAGGAGCAGGCAGATATCCTTCCGGATGCCCCAGCACATCTCCGGCATTGGAAGCCTGTTTCAGCAGCAGGGTCTTGTAATGGCTCCAGTACTCCGCGTCAAACACTGACCTACCTTCCTTTTCAAGATCAAGATAATGAGGCGAGCAGATGACAATGTCGCACTGTGAGAGAATGCGTTCTGACAGTCTCATGCTGCCATCCATGTCAGAGCCGGTCTCAATTCCTGCGAAGACCTCAATGCTGCTTGAACTTCCTGCCCTGCGGATCCGGTCAAAATGCCTGAGAAGCTCATCTTCTCCTGCTGTCCTGTTCCTGAGACTGCGGTCATAAGGATCAAAATGATCTGTTATTGCAATCGACTGCAGTCCCAGTTTCTGTGCCTTTCTCACGATTTCCTCAACGCTGAGCTGGCCGTCGGAGAAATCTGAGTGTATATGCCAGTCTGTCTTTCTCATTTGATTCCACTCATTGTCACGCCCTGCACAAAGTTCTTCTGGAAGATTATGTAAATGATCAGCACAGGTATGATGGACAGCGTTGCCGCAGCCATTTTCAGGTTATACGCGTCGTAGTACTGGCTCGAAAGCTTTGCAATGGCCAGAGGCAGGGTCCTGAGGCTGTCGCTCTGAACACACAGAAGAGGCCACTGGAAGGTGTTCCAGCTTTCAATCATCTTCTGGATTGTTATCACTGAGATCAGAGGCTTCACAGAAGGCAGGACAATCGCTGTGAAGATTTTGCCCTCTCCGGCCCCTTCGATCCTTGCACTCTCAAGCAGGGCATTGGGTATGCCTGTCATGAAGTTTCTGGCAAGGAATATGTTGAATGCATTGGCCATTCCAGGAATCATGAGTCCGGCCATCGTGTCTATCAGGTTCAGATTTGTGGCAAGGATGTACAGAGGAATGATTGTCGCAACCCACGGAATCATTGTTGATGACAGAATCATCAGGAAAAGGAAATTCCTTCCTCTGAACTTGAATTTTGCAAATCCATAGCCCGCACAAAGCACAATCACCATATTCGTGATCACCTGAAAGGCAGTGACGATCAGAGAGTTCTTGTAATAGGCCAGGAAATTGTATTTCTGGATTATTTCCGCATAATTGTCCCAGGAGAAAGCCTTGGGAAGGAATGTCGGGACAAGATAATAGAATTCCTCAATTGTCTTGAATGATGACACCACCATCCAGACAAAGGGAAACGCAATTATCACGGAAAGGGACACCCGCACAAGAAGGAGGACTGCGCCGCCGGCTCTTTTCTTTGTTTTCTGTGTCATGATAGCCTCCTTTTTTATGCCAGCTCCATCTTGGAGAAGCGCTGCTGGACGATAGTGACAATGATGATGAACAGGAAGAGGACAAAGCTCATTGCCGAAGCATAGCCCATCCTGAAGCTCTGGAAGCCCTGCTCGTAAATATAGTTGACAACAGTACGCGTGCTGTTGAGCGCGCCTTCCAGGACGTACGTTTCCTGAAAGATCATGAAAACATTGATGATGTTAGTCAGAAGCAGATATGTGTGTGACGGCTTCAGCAGCGGGAATGTTATGTGTATAAAGCGCTGCCATACATTGGCCCCGTCAACCATGGCAGCTTCTTTCACCTCGCTGCCGATATCCTGCAGACCAGCCAGATAAATCAGCATTGCAGTGCCAAAGTCCTTCCAAACCTTGAAAAGAATGACTGAAGGCACTGCAGTGGCCGGATCCTGCAGCCAGCCGATCGGGCTCAGTCCAAGAGACTTGAGAATCGCATTGAACAAGCCGAATGTCGGCTGGTAAAACCAGTCAAAGAGAATGGCTACGGCGACAGTGGACGTAATTACAGGAGCATAGAATATCACCCTGAAAAGCTGCGTGCCTTTCTGCTGCTGGTTCAGCAGAAGAGCTGCCCCGAGTCCCGTAGCCATTACAATAGGGACATAGAAGAAAAACTTCGCCATCACGAGGCATGATTCCCAGTATGCCTTATCGCTGATAAGCCTGATATAGTTCTCAAATCCTACGAATTTCTTGTTCGGGCTGAGCGCAGACCAGTTTGTGAAGCTTATCGGAAGTGCCATGACGGCAGGTATCATTGTCACAGCAATGATGTACAAAACTGCCGGAGCTACAAACATATAGGGGATCAGCCGGGTCCTGTTCAGACCTTGCTTAATGGCTTTGTTTTTCATAATGTTTCTGTCCTTCTGTTATAGTTGTGTGTGCAATTCCTCGTTCAGAGCTGTCTGCATTTCATGAAGAACAGTCTCTAAATCAGCATCTGTATCGCGAATTCTTTCCATTCCATCATCCCAGATTGAGTTCAGGGCTCCAGTCTGGAGTGTTCCGACAAAGCTGTCTTTCAAAGAATCAATGGCAAGGGCAATCTTCGGATCTGATGCGATTGACGGATCATCAACAAGAGACAGTGACACAGGAAGCTGTCCTGTCTCCTCAGTCCACATCCTCTCGACCTCCTCACTTGCGAGGAACTGGATGAATGTCGTGGCAGCGACTGAGTCAGCCCTTGAAGAGGCGACATAGGCCCATGATGAGATGCAGGTTGTATGTCTTCCTTCATATGCCGGGATAAGTGCCACGCCATAATCAAGGTTCGGCGCTGTGGTGACCAGATTTCCGATCATTGCAGGATGTCCGAGCATCATGGAAATCAGGCCTTGGCGGAAGCCTGCCCAGTTAGCTGTGAAGCTTGTGCTGTAATTGCCGTCCTTGTAGAAAGAGATGTACTGCCTGATTGCCTCAACGGAAGCCGGATTGTCAGCAAAGTTGAAGTCACCGTTCTCATCATTCATTGTGCCGCCGTGCTGCACAACAAAGGCCGCGACTTCACACCAGTAGCCTTTTCCGCCCCATCCGGACTGCACAAGATTTCCATTCTCATCCTTGATTGTCAGTTTTCTTGCTGCATCGAAAAACTCGTCCCAGGTCTGAGGAGGATTCTCTGGATCCAGACCGGCTGCTCTGAAATGATCCTTGTTGTACAGAAGGATGATGGTCTGCGTGTCAGTTGGCATTCCATAATACATTCCATTATAATTCAGACCGTCAACTGCAGCGTTAAGATAATCACTCTGGATGCTTTCAGTTGACATGACAGAATTGTCTAGAGGCTGGATTGACCCGACTTCAGCCAGCTTTGAAACCATGCCCTGCTGGATCTGAAATACATCTGGAGCTGTATTTGTAGCAAGAGCTGGGATAAGACGCTGGTTGTAATCAGCTTCCGGGATAAATTCAGCCTCTACCTTGTACTGCGGGTACTGAGCCTCAAACATCTCAATGACCTTGAGCATCATCTCGTCACGGGCAGCTGAAGAATGCTGCCAGTATCTTATTGTGGTCACGCCGTCAGAAGCTGCAGATTCCTCGCTTGAACCTCCGGCAAAGACAACTGCTGATGTCAGCATCAGCACCATTAGAACCGATAGAAGTCTTTTCATATATTTCTCCTTTTTATATGGTCTCGAAATAATATCGGGCGTTCAGCCTCCGGCTCATCGCCGCCAGCGAGGCAGGAATGTCCATAGAGGAAGTGCAGACTTTGACGCTCTGTGCAAAAGGAGCCAGCGCCATCCCCTTCACTTCCCTGTCAAAAAGCTCTTCAAACCTGTCATAGGCAGCCAGAGGGCTGCTTATCAGCAGTTTTGAAGGATTAAAAAGATTGACAGTATTGGCCGCAAGCACTGCAAGATAGTAAATCTGTCTGCTGAGCACATTCAGGGCTACCTCATCACCTGAATTAGCCTTCGCGGCCAGATCGCTGTATGAATGAGAGCCCAGACAGCCCCTGCCCTCTGTCTCAGCAGAGTAGTCCGCCCGGATTCTGTCAGAATTCAGGAAAGTGCTGGCACAGCCTCTTCTTCCGCAGCGGCACAGATCGCCGTTCATCGAAATCACAGTATGTCCGAGCTCCATCCCGCAATTGTCGCTTGTCATCAGGCTTCCGTTCTGAATGACAGAAAAGCCAATTCCTTCATCAAGCATTATCAAGGCAAGATTCTCGCAGCCGTGATTGCCAAAATGGTATTCTCCAAGCAGGAGGGCATCAGAATCATTGAACAGCATGAGAGGAATGTCCTTGCCGTATACTTTCTCCACCAGTGGCCTCATATGATAAGATTCAAGGCTCAGAGGAACAGACAGCGTTACGATGTTCTTGGAATAATTTATTATGCCGGGAATTGAGATACCCACTGCAGAAACGTTCTCGATCAGTTCAGGAGCAAGCTTTTCTGCTCTCTCAGTCAGCTGCAAAAAAGCATTCTCCAGCCTGTCAGGGCTGTCTATCTGCTCCTCGCAGTCCAGAGAGAAAGCTACATTTCCGTTTATGTCAATTACGGAAAAAGTGATTCCGCTCACGGAAAACCTGTAATCTGCACTTGTGAACTGGCTGTCCCTGAGCTTGTAGAGAAGAGGACGCCTTCCTCCGTTTGACAGGCCGTAGTCATACCTCTCAACAATGCCCTCCTCTTCCAGCACGGAAATCAGAATGCTTACAGAAGCAGGACTGAGTTTTGTTATTGTCTCAATCTCGCCTTTTGTAAGCACAGACTTAATGGAAAAAGCCTTTATCACGTTTGTTCTGCTCTTCTGTGACAGATCAGTCTTCATTTTCCTTCCCCCTCAGCTGCGGAAGATTTGAAAAACCAAGTGCGATGTTCATCAAATCCCAGATATGTGTTTTTTCCTTTATAACCTCTGCTCCGGCCCCGCCATTCCAGATCAGGGCAAAGACATGCTGTGCCTTCTCGCACAATGAGTCATGGGATGCAAGCAGCAGACCTTCAGCCTCATCTCCTTTACCCTTGTAAAAAGCGCAGCCTTCGACAGGCGAGATCAGCATGTCTGCAAACCGGCTCCATACGCAAGAAGCCTCAAGTTCGCTTTTTGTCATGACCCTGTCCACATAATCAAGCTTTTCCAGCTCTGCTTTCAGCGTTTCCTGATCGTACTCATTTCCTGTAAAATAAAGCTGGGCCTGGATCGTCGACGGAAGCAGGAAAATGTCACTGCTGCTGCCTGCGGTATCTGATACGCTGAAGCCCGTTATTGATGACAGATCCTCTTCAAGCTTTCCCAGAAGCGACGGCGTCTTGTACTGAACCATGCCGTGATCGCTTGTGATAAGCATCACGCAGCTGTCTGACAGCCCCTTTTCCTCCCAGACCGAAAGCACTTCAGCCAGCCTGCAGTCAATCATCTCAAGCCTGCTCCTTACAGCCTCTACTCTGCTTTCTTCTGTCTTTTCCTGCCCGCCGGCATTGTGTCCGACAGCATCCAGGTCATCGCAGTAGAAAAGCACCATGTCATGAAGTCTGTCAAATTCAATGCCGCCTGCTCTCAGGGATCTGTAGTATTCGATGAGGATCCTGAAACGGTCGCAACAGTCTCCGCCCGGCTGGATATACAGATGTTCAGGATCATCCCGCCTGCAGCCGTGATCTTCAACTGCAAACTGCTGAACAGACAGTACGCTGCAGCCATTTTCCTCAAGCACCTGCGCTGCTGTTCTTGAGTCATTATTCCTTGCACAGTACACGACTGATCCAGCTGTCCTGTCATAATACTGATAGCAGTTATGCGTTGAGGCACTGGTACAGCCGCTGACAATTGAAACCTGCATCGGAACTGTGATTGAAGGAATGCCAGAGAAGCACTCAGAAAAAAACACGGACTGGGAAGCAAGCTTCTTCAGCACAGGAAATCTGTCCTCGCTGTTCTTGAAATAGTAATAGGCAAATCCGTCTAGGTTGATATACAGTAAGTGCTTCTTTTTCATACTTTATTTAGAATCTAAAAAAAGTCTCTCACGCTTTATCCCGCCTGTCAACATCTTTTTTTAAGAACTGAAAAAAGAAAAGGTTCTGGATGAACGTCATCCAGAACCGGTCAAAAGAGTTCCCTTTTTCTCAGAGTATCTGATCAAGAACGTGCTGCAGACGCTCCGCATC
>CALXRC010000041.1 GCA_944390865.1 uncultured Spirochaetales bacterium
CCCGATCGGAAGCCGTTGATCATCAGGGGCGCCCGCCAAGTAGGTAAAACATGGCTCATGAAGGAGTTCGGTGAGAATTGTTTTCATATTAAGATGCGGAGAATAAACCAAGTTTAAGGAATATGAGAGCGGACCTTCTGTTTCGTTGTCTATCCAGCAGTGTGTTTTTCATTCAGCAGGATGGCCGTGCAGTCCGTGTGAAACAATCAGGTCAAGCCATTTTCTTGCATTTATGTCCGTTGGTTGTATGCTGTAAATGAGTTTAGTAAGGAGATAAATTATGCATTTTGAACCTGAGAATCTTGATTTCACTTTAAGTCCTTATACCGGGCTGACCAGAAAGCACTGGATTGAGGCCGGAAAATACATTCTTGAAGGGGTGTTTTCTCATGTGAAGACAATGGATGCACCTGTTCTTGTGCCGCGTTATGAGACTGAGATCACATATCCCAACAGCCATACCCCCGCATGGAAGGTCCAGGCTGAGTATTATGAGGGACTTGCCCGCAGTTTCTTCATTGCGGCTCCCCTGATCAGCATTGAGCCGGATCTGGTGATCTGCGGGAAGTCAATGAGACAGTATTACAAGGACCATATTCTCAGATCCTGCACCCCGGGGGATGAACAGTATGTCCTGAGCTACAGCGATATGGATAAGGATTCTGTTCCCTCGTTCGGCCTTCACACATATCAGCAGACTGTCGAGACCTGCGCAATCGTGATCGGCCTGGCTGCAGCAAGAAAGGAAATCTGGGACACATACACAAAACAGGAGCAGGATCTGATTGCCTCCTTCATAAGTGACTATGCCAGAGGAACCACAGCCACACAGAACTGGCGCATGTTCAACATGCTGGATCTGGCTTTCCTCAATATGATGGGCTATGAAATCGACAGGGATCTGATGAGGGAGCATGCTCAGGCAATACTTTCATATTACGCAGGAGATGGCTGGTACAGAGACGGACACTCATTCGACTACTATTCCGCCTGGGCCTTCCAGGTCTATGCTCCCATCTGGTGCAAATGGTACGGCTATGAGAATGAGCCATATATCGCAGCAGAGTTTGAGAAGAATTCAAATGAGCTGATGAAGACATATGACAGGCTCTTTGATGAGCGCGGATACGTGACAATGTGGGGAAGAAGCTGCATCTACCGCAATGCCGCCACAGCTCCGCTGGCTGCCAATTTCAACTTGAGGCATCCGGCTGCGGACCCCGGGCTGGCAAGACGCATTGCATCCGGCGCCCTGCTTCAGTTTTTCGGCCGCGATGACATCCTTTATGAAGGAGCTCCTGTCCTGGGCTTCTACGGTCCGTTCACTCCGATGATCCAGAGCTACAGCTGTGCTGAGAGCCCATTATGGCTGGGAAAGGCCTTCCTGTGTCTTGAGCTTCCTGAAGATCATCCGTTCTGGCAGGAAAGGGAGAAGAACGGAGTGTGGAATGAGCTTGAAGAAGGTCAGGTGCTTGAGACAGTGCTTGACGGTCCCGGTCTTTCTGTCTCTGATTTTCATGACAACGGAACCATGATCCTGCGTACTGGAAAAGTGATAAAGCGCATCGGTGATGACAATGGAAGATGGTGCTATGCAAAGCTGTGCTACAACAGCCGCTACCCATGGGAGTCCGATCTTGAGTCAGGCCTCAGCGCCGCCTCTTATGTGCTGAAGGAACCGGATATCGGAAAGACCGAGCAGATCAACAGCATTCTGTGGAGCGGACAGCGGGACGGAGTGCTTTACAGAAGGGCACTGTTTGGCTTTGACAGCGCTGGCGTCATGCACTGGACAAGCCTGATTGATCTGGCTGATTTCCCTGTCAGGAACGGCCTTGTCAGAGCTGACAAGATACGGCTTTTCCATAAGCCTGCCGATATCTATCTGGGTTCTTACGGCTTCCCGTGCCCGGATGCTTCGTGGCGGCTGGAGAAAAACGGTGATGCCCAGGCTGTGATCATAAGCGGACATGGAAGCGACGGACAGATGCGTCATATGGCAATGACTGTATGGAGCGGCTGGAGCGATCTGTCTGTAGAAAAGAGCAGGGGGACAAATCCTGACACAGAGGAAAGTTTCATCATCTTTGCTCACGCGCACAGGGAAAAGGTCTTTGCTTATGAACCCTATATTCTCATCAGCCAGATCATAACCAGAGAAGGGGATGAGGGTTTTTCTGATGACGAGGTGTTCAGCATCTCTGAAATAGAGTACACAGACAGAGAGCGGTGCGGCGGTTACGGCCCGGTGAAGCTGAAGCTCAGGAGCGGAAAAACTCAGGTGATTGATTTCAGCGGCATTGAGGGACATCTTTCTCTCTGATCTCTTGAGACAAGGCCGGCTTCTGTCCGGCCTGATCTTTTTAAAGGAAATTTTTTCTTTCCGGCTCTTGAAACAAAGCTGTTTTCTCTTTACAACTGTTGATATATCAATAATTGACAGGTCAACAATATGGAACCGACGCTGCATCAGCTTTTCTTTCGTGCCTTTCACGGTCAGAACAATCTGCTCCAGCCTGTCCGGGAAGAACTCGGACTTGGACGGGGGCAGCCGAGAATACTCACTTTTCTTCTGCGCAGGGGGCAGAGCTCTCAGTCTGAGATTGCCTCTTACTTTCAGACTGATCCTGCATCCATCTCGCGGATGACAGAAATACTGAGACAGAATGGCTTTCTGACCCGCATTGAGGATGAAAGCTGCAGGAGAGCGAACAAAGTCTGCCTGACAGAAAAGGGCAGAAGCGCAGCCCTGAGATGGCTTGAAGTCTGCGCCCAGGTGGATGAGACTGTGCTTTCCGGTTTCAGCGAAGACGAAGTGAAGCTGCTCAAGGGCATGCTTTCACGGATTCTGGACAACCTTGGAAGGAGCTTGAGCGAATGAACGATTTCAGGAAGCTCCTGTCTTATCTTGGAAAATACAGGAAGGACCTTTTCATTGCTGCATTGCTTGTGCTGATTGAAACATGCTTTGAGCTGATCATCCCGACAATGATGGCTGATCTCATTGACAATGGCGTCGCCTTTGCCGATACCCGTTATATGTTCATTAAAGGCGGCCAGATGGCTGTCTGCGCACTCCTTGCGCTTGCGACCGGACTGACTTATGCCCGTTTCGCAGCCAGGGCTGCATACGGCTGGGGCGCCCGGATAAGACGTGCGGAATACGAGAGGCTGCAGGGTTTTGCATTCTCAAATATTGATCATTTCGAGACCTCTTCGCTCGTCACGCGCATGACCAGCGATGTCACTGTCATGCAGAATTCCATCAACAATGGTCTGAGGCCTCTCGTAAGAGCTCCCGTGATGTTCCTTCTCGGACTTTTCTTCTCATTCTCAATGAATGCCGAGCTTGCGCTTGTCTTCATTATACTCACTCCGATTCTCGGCATTGTGCTGTTTTTCATTGTCTCAAAAGCCGCTCCGCTTTATTCCAGACTGCAGAAGACAGTTGACAGTCTGAACAGCGTTGTGGAAGAGAACCTGAGGGCAGTGAGGACTGTCAAGGCCTTTGTCAGGGAAAACTACGAGGAAGAGAAATTTGAGGCAGTGAATGAACGGCTTTACAGGACTGCAACCAGGACAAACAGCACTGCAGTGCTCAACCTTCCGTTCTTTCAGGCTGTCATGTATCTGTGCATCCTTATGCTGATGTTCTTCGGCGGCCGGATGGTGCTGTCAGGCACGCTTCTTGTCGGTCAGCTGACAGGTTTCCTCAGCTATGTCATGCAAGTTCTCAACTCCATGATGATGCTTTCAAATGTCTTTCTGCTTCTTACCAGATCCCTTGCCTCGGCAGGACGGATAAATGAAGTGCTGAAAGAGGAAAGCTCACTGAAGGAGAAAGACAATCCCATCAAGGATATTCCGTCAGGAGAAATAGAATTCAGGTCAGTCAGCTTCAAATACTATGCTGATGCGGATGAATACACGCTGAAGAATATTTCTCTCAAGATTGAAGATGGAAGCACTGTTGGAATTCTCGGCGGAACCGGAAGCGGAAAGTCAACACTGGTGCAGCTTATTGACCGTCTGTATGATGCGTCCTGCGGATCAGTCACTGTCGGCGGCCATGATGTCAGAGACTACAGCCTCTATGAGCTTAGGGAAAGCGTTGCGATGGTGCTTCAGAAGAATCTTCTCTTCAGCGGCACAATCAGGGAAAACCTCCTGTGGGGCAATGAAGAGGCCAGTGATGAAGAGCTGTGGTCTGCCCTGGAGACGGCAGGAGCGAAAGCCTTTGTCTCTTCATTTCCTGCAGGTCTCGATACTGATCTGGGGCAGGGCGGGGTAAATGTGTCCGGCGGCCAGAAGCAGCGCCTCTGCATCGCCAGAGCCCTGCTCAAAAAGCCCAGAATAATAATCTTCGACGACTCGCTCAGCGCAGTGGACAGCGCCACTGAAAACCAGATCAGACAGGAGCTGAAGAAGCTTGAAGGAGTGACAAAGATCTTCATCGCCCAGCGCATTTCGACAGTCATGTCTGCTGACATGATCTTTGTGCTTGATGACGGGCAGCTTGCCGCATCAGGCACTCATGAGCAGCTGATGAAGTCCAGCAGGGTCTATCAGGAGATATGCTCATCACAGCTTAAGGGAGGAAGTCTCTGATGCCGAGAATCGTAAGTGCAAAGAAACCGAAGAACCTGCGATACACAGTGAAGAGGCTGCTTTCTTACATGGGAAGGCACAAGTTCTCACTGCTGACAGTGGCTGTGCTCGTAATCATTTCCGTCGTATGCAACCTTGCCGGAACATATATGATCAACCCGGTCATAAACAATCTGGTCAATGGGGGAGGAATGGCTCAGCTTGTCTCCTCAGTCGCATTCACCGCAGTGATCTACATCGTTGGCGTGCTGGCGGCTCTGGGCTACAGCCAGATCATGGCCTTTTCCAGCCAGAAGGTTGTTTATGATATCAGGAAGGATCTCTTCAACCACATGCAGACACTGCCGCTGAAGTATTTTGATTCCCATCAGCATGGCGATGTCATGAGCTACTATACGAATGATGTTGACACTATTTCTGATGCCCTGAACAACAGCTTTTCCGCTGTCATCAAGAATGGCTTCCAGATTGCCGGGACAATGACAATGCTGCTTGTTCTTAACTGGAGGCTGTCTCTGATTGTCGCCCTCTCATATTTGTGCATGTTCGCCTATGTGCGCTATTCTGCGAAGAAAAGCAAGGAGTATTACAAGAAGCAGCAGAAAAGCATTGGCGTGCTTGACGGATACATTCAGGAGATGACTGCAGGCCAGAAGGTCGTTAAGGTGTTCAACCACGAGAAACAGAACATGGCCGGCTTTGATGTCAGGAACCAGGACCTTCAGGCCATGGGCACTGCGGCTCAGGCTTATGCTTCCACGATGATTCCTGCTGTTGTCAGCATCTCATTCTTCACCTATACAATTGTCTCCCTTGCCGGCGGCTTTATGGTCCTGAATGGGCTGACAAGCCTGGGTGCCCTTGCAAGCTATCTTGTCTTTGTCAGACAGGCTGCTGCTCCGATCAACCAGTTCACACAGCAGAGTAACTTCCTGCTCTCATCCCTTGCAGGCGCTGAAAGGATTTTTGAGCTTACAGACAGAAAGAGCGAGACTGATGAAGGGACTGTTACGCTTGAGACAACAGACAGCGGATGGGCCTGGAATGACGGCGGCAGGCTCACAGAGCTCAAAGGCGATGTACGTTTCATCAATGTTGATTTCTCATACGACAAGGGACACAGGATTCTTAAGGATGTGAGTCTTTATGCTAAGCCGGGACAGAAAATTGCCTTTGTCGGCTCGACAGGTGCGGGGAAGACTACAATCACTAATCTTATCAACAGATTTTATGATGTTGATTCGGGCCAGATCCTGTATGACGGGATTGATGTCAGGAGGATATCGAAAAAAGATCTGCGCCGTTCTCTTGGAATGGTGCTTCAGGACACGCATCTGTTCAGTGGAACCATCAGAGAGAATATAAGATATGGACGGCTTGATGCCAGCGATGAAGAGGTTGAACAGGCCGCAGTCATTGCAAATGCGGATTCCTTTATAAGAAGAATGCCGCTTGGCTATGACACTCCGATTGTCTCTGACGGTGCAAACCTGTCCAGCGGACAGAGGCAGCTGCTTGCAATTGCAAGGGCAGCAGTGGCAAATCCTCCTGTGCTCATTCTGGATGAAGCTACGAGCAATATCGACACAAGAACGGAAGATCTGATTGAGAAAGGCATGGACAAGCTCATGGAAGGGCGGACTGTGTTCGTCATTGCCCATCGCCTGAGCACTGTCAGAAATGCCAATGCGATCATGGTGCTGGAGAATGGAAGCATAATCGAACGCGGAGACCATGATGACCTCATTGCCAGAAAAGGAAGGTATTATGAGCTGTATACAGGCTTGTTTGAGCTGAATTAATTTGTTGCCAGTGAAATAAATAGAAAATTGAAAGAAAAATTTTTTGCTTTTTTACGATTTTTGGTTGACAAACTTTCATATTCTTGGTATTTTTATCCTCGCATGTGGGAGTAGCGAAGCTGGTTATCGCGCTGGCCTGTCACGCCGGAGATCGCGGGTTCGAGCCCCGTCTCTCACGAA
>CALXRC010000042.1 GCA_944390865.1 uncultured Spirochaetales bacterium
TGGATTTCATTATCCTTGCAGCCCTCAAGCTTGCCTTCTCCGAGGTTATGAGGATAGACCATGGCCTTATCCAGAAGGGACAGGGCCTCTTCATGCCTTCCTTCCTTCATTGCCTGGAGCGCAAGGTCCTTACATGCGACGATGTATTCCTTCGTGACCTTGCCTTCTCCTCCTTCCCATGGGTGGAAGATTCTTGAGGAGAGCAGCCTGAGAGCCTCATCATGCACTCCGCTCCTGTTGAGGAAGGAGATGTAAAGGACAAACAGGTCATCACGCTCAGACATAACGGCATAATTGTCTTCCAGCAGCTTCCTGCGTTCTGCCATGCTGATGCCGAGCTTTTCCTCAAGCTGGACAAGCTCAAGCAGAATGCGGGAGTCTGTCCTGTCCTTGTCAAATGCCTTCTTCAGGTATTCCAGTGCCTCCTCTCCCCTGTCCATCTTGTTGTAAAGGACAAGAGCGAGGTTTCTCAGGACTGTCGCATTCTTCCTCTCGCCTTTCTTCCAGCAGGAGTAGGCTTCAGAATAATTCTTCTTGTCATACATGAGGTTTCCGGCAAGATAATTTGCAGTCACATCATCTCTGTCAGCCTCAAGGGCGCTTGAGAGCACCACAAAATCCTCAACAGTATTGGGGAAAGAGTAAGTCTCATCTGCATCTCCGGCTTCAGCCAGGAAGGCTTTTCTCTTTGACTCATCTCCGGCAAGACAGGCGCAGTAGGCAAGATAGTAATACTTCATCGGAGTGTCAGCCTCAAGGCTCTCAAGCAGGGCCTGAGCCCTCTCATACTCGCCCCAGATGATCAGGTCCCAGGCAGGATAGATATAATTCACAGTCCTTCCTGCCACAGCTTCAGAGGGCTCCATGCCGAGGAAAGAAAGGGAAATGATGTCAAAAGGATCATGCCTGAGGTTTTCCTCTGCGAGGGAAACTGCCTCACTCTCCCTGCCAAGATGAGCCAGGATGAGGCACCTGAGATTCCGGGCCTTCATGTTGTTCGTGTTGTATGACACTGCCCTGTCAATGAAGTATTCAGCCTTCGCCCAGTCATGCCTGCGTGAAGCCAGGGCGGCCAGCGCATAGAAGCTCCTGCCGCACTCTCTTTCGCTCCAGGTGGCCTTATAGAATGCGTCATAGGCTTCATCCAGACGGTTCTGGTAGACAAGGACCTGTCCAAGCTCAAAATAGGCCTCGCTGTCATAAGGATTGGGAGTAAGCCAGGTGGAACGCTTTATGGATGCCCTGAAGCAGGCTTCAGCCTCCTTAAGGCAGCACCTCTTCATCAGCAGCTCGCCGTAGAAAAGATTCGCCCTGCTGTCCAGAGGGTCTCTCCTGAGCGCTTCCTGATAGTACGGCTCGCTCTCAAGCGTTGCATGGCGGTACTGCTCAAGATGCTGGGCAATGAGCACAAGCTCCTCGTTCGTCCTGACTTTCTCAGGGCTCTCAACGGATGATGCAGGAGAAGGAAGCTCTTCCTCCTTTCTCGGCTCAGGAGCACAGACTATCAGGGTGCGGCCAGAGCTGTCAGCGACTCTGAGAGTGAGCTCAGTCTCAGAAAGCGGAGTCTCAACCTTCTTCACATAGCCGGTCTCGACAGTGAGGTCTGCCTCCTCCTCAAAGACTGTCTTTCCGCTTCTGTCACAAAGCGAGATTCTTGCCTTTTCATAGCGGGAGGTAGGACAGAGGGCAATCACAGCCTTTCCGTCCTCCTTAGTCAGGTTGACAATCACATCAAGATTGGCATTCTTCACATAGCCGGCCTTCTTGTACGGCATGAAATACTGCCTGAAAGTCTTCTCCTCATACGGTGCCAGGAAGGTGAAGTCCGGCTGGTTGTCCGTGTATACGCCGGTCATCAGCTCAATGTAAGGTCCATTGGCATCAGTCAGGTTCCTGTCCCAGGCCTGGCCGAAGTCTCCGCAGCCCCAGGTCCACTGCTTCTTTCCCGGAGAGATATGATGATCTGCGATATGGAGTATGCCGGCCTGTCTGGCATAATCATAGCCGCCGACAAAATCATAGCTGCTCTTGTATGCCATATAGGAAGTGGGCACAGGAATGTTCTTATAGCGGGAAATGTCAACGCCTGCAGAATAATCATGCTTGTAATAAACGCCGTGCGCTATCGGGAATGATGAGACATCTCTTTTTCCGTGGTCAAAGACGGCTGTGACATCAGGAGGAAAGACTGACTGGGTGTCATTGTTCACGGCCACTGCGGGATTTGCCCACCAGAGGAAAGTCTGAGTGTGGTTTGTCCTGTTGTAAAGCTGGCCCTCGATTTCTATGTAGGCCTTGCCGGGATGAAGCGTGAAGCGCGTGACGACGCGGGTTCCGTACATCTCGTCGACATCTCCTGTAGCAAGAGTCACGGAGCCGTCTTCATTTTCAAACAGCTTATAACTCACAGGCATGTAGGTTGTCGGCCTGTGGTGCTGAGGCCAGTTGAACTCGATGCCTCCGCTGATCCAGGGACCCAGAAGACCGACGAGAGCAGGCTTGATCACTTCATTGTGATAGACGAAGTCATAGCCGTTTGTCTTGTCGTATGCCCTCTGTATCCTGCCTCCGAAGCAGGGAAGAATCATGACATAAAGATACTCATTCTCCAGAATGACCGCATCATAGGCCACGTCCTTCTTCTCATCATAGATCTTGTCAATTACGGGGTATGGATAGACTCTTCCGCTGCTGCCCTGGTAAACTCTTTTTTCCAGAAACATCGGATTCCTGTTCGGCTTGCCGACTCCGTATGTCGGAATAACAACTTTCTGTGTATATATTTTTGAAGCAGAACTCATCGATTCCTCCTTTCTAAGACAGAGGATACAACCACACTATTGTGCTGACAATGCCGTAAATTGCTGAAATATTGCGAAAAACTGCTGTGCAGAAGCAGGCAATGCAGCGCTATAATTTTCTTTGTATGGACTACCTTGAGAATGAAGATCTGGCAGTTGAGACCACTGCCTGCGCAGCTGCCGTGCACTCTGTCTACCTGAAAAAGGCAGGCCGCACTGTCACGCTTGTCCTGGACAGAGAGGAGGATCACAATACTGATCCATCATACAGCGGCAATGTCATCTTTCCTTTCGCAGGCCGGATAAAAGACGCGCTCTTCAACTCCATCCGGCTTGACAGGAATGACGGAAACAACTCTCTTCACGGAGGACGGGACGCTCATCTTGCCGTATTCAGAAAAGAAGCCGGAGACGAATGCAGCGTCGTGTACTCCCTTGAAAGGAGGAGAGGAGAAGACAACCTTCCTGCACACAGGCTTTACACTGTCTCTTACACGCTGTCCGGCAGCAGCCTCAGGATCAGGCTTCACATGGAAAGCGATATTCCCGTGCTCTGCGACATGACAAGCCACATGTATTTCAATCTTTCAGGAGAAGAGACAGTCGGCAGACATCTCATGCGCATCAGGGCAGACAGAGCTGCCATAAACAATGAGGACCACACGTTCAGAGAACTGATTGATCCGAGGGGAACATGTCTGGACTTTTCCTCATTCAGGGAACTTGATGAGGCAATAAGGGCGCCGGAACTGGCTTTCTCGCACGGCCTGAACAATGCGTACAGGCTGGCAGGAAGTCCTGCCGTCGAACTTAAGGCAGGAGGAGTCAGCCTGAGTGCAGACAGCGACAGCAGGGCTGCTGTCATCTACACCGGAGGATACCTGCCAGTGCCTTCAGGCTTTGCCGCAATTGAGTTTCAGGATCTTCCCGCCAGCAGCGAACGGCAGGTGACAGCAGACTTCACCAGAACAATCAGCTTCACTTTCACCTGCTGATCGAGTAGGTTAGCTCTCTGAGGTTTTACCCCCAGAGGGCTTTCCTCTCACACCACCGTACGTACCGGTCGGTATACGGCGGTTCAAAAGAATATAAACTCCATTTGCGAGTTATATGTCCTGTCCAGTTCCCTACGTTCCTTGTGCTTCCTATCGTAGTATTCCTCGATGCTCAGCAGTCCGAACTTTTCATGAAGGATGCTGTTAGTAAGGCCGGCTCCGAGACATCCTGCCATCCGCCAGTATCGATTGCTCGCGAGTCCTTTTGCGTATTTGTTTATCCAAAGTTGGGACACTCCGAGCTTAAGCAGATGTTTCTTTCTTGCTCCTGCTTTCTTCCATAGTTTCCACAGGTATTGTCTCACCCTCCGCCTTATCCATTGCCCTTTCTGCGCCAGCCACTTCTTGAAATTCCCACGGGCATAGTAGTTCAACCATCCCCTCAGGTATGCGTTGAGCTCCTTTATCATCTGCTCTGCAGACACTCCACGATTGCGTTTCGTTATCTGCCTGACCTTCTGATCGAACTGTTCAATCTTATTCGTCTTGGGCTTGCACAGGCCGAGACCTTCTCTGGACCTGGCGCTGATGAATGTGAATCCCAGAAATGAAGAGCCGACGGCCCTTCTTGCCTCTGTCTTTTCCATGTTTACCTTGAGCTTCATCCTGCCCTCAAGAAAGCGGACTACAGAGTCCTTGACTCTCCTGCTTGCGTACTTGCTCTTGGTGAAGATGTTGCAGTCATCGGCGTACCTGACGAATTTATGACCTCTTTTCTCCAGCTCCTTGTCATAGGGCGTGAGATAGATGTTGCTGAGTAACGGTGAAAGGGGGCCTCCTTGCGGTGTCCCTTCCTCTGTTTCCATCATGCATCCACTGGTCATTACTCCGCTTTTGAGATAGACATATATCAGGCGCCTGATGTCCTTATCCTCAAGCGTCCTGTCAACCTGACTCATCAGGTAGTCATGGTTCACAGTATCAAAGAACTTTGACAGGTCGAGGTCTACTACATGTTTGTATCCCTCTGCCATGTACTCCTGCGCCTTCCTCACCGCATCCTCCGCACTCCGCCCCGGCCGGAAGCCGTAGCTGTATTCTGAAAACGTCGGCTCGAAAAGCGGACTCAGAACCTGTACCATCGCCTGCTGGATCACCCTGTCTATCACACATGGCACCCCGAGTAGTCTGACGCCTCCATTGTCCTTCGGTATCTCGACCCTCTTTACCGGCTTTGGCTTGTACTTGCGTGCGAGTATCTGTTCCTCAATCCGTGTCCAGTTGCCTTCCATGTATTCGTCAATCTCGCTGACCTCCATTCCATCGACACCGGCACTGCCCTTGTTTCGCTTTACGTTCTGAACGGCTACTTCAAGGTTTTGAGGTGAGAGCATCTTCCTGCACAATTCCGTATTGGGTTCTGCTGGGTTTTCTCCTTTCATCAGTCTCCTTCTTCCGGCATACGACTTACTCCGCTTTCACGGTCTCCATCTTGATGCCTGTGTTTGGTCAATATAGTTTGAACATTATTATCGTGAAGAAAAGGATAAAATTATAAAAGTTCCTCATCAGTCCT
>CALXRC010000043.1 GCA_944390865.1 uncultured Spirochaetales bacterium
CCTGCTTTGGCATGTAGAACTCTTTATATTCTTTCTTGAAATCAAATGCCATAATTCAATTGTCTCCTTTTATTTCACACTGGTGTTTCAGGTCTTCCAAGAAACGGGATTGCTGTCTTTTCAGATAGGTTTTCACAAATGGTTTGAATATGAACTTTTTCACAGATACGGCTTCGGTGAATGCCACTTCAGTCCCATTTTCTGTCTCCTGCAGCATTCCTGTCCAGTGACCGGAGATATTAGCATTATCAATATCGAATTCCCAGCGGTATGGCCTCTCTTCCTTTGTTATGGTGAAGACAGTCTGAAATTAATTCTTCCCATATTCAATGAATACAGTGCCATCTGGAATCTCTGTCCTGGATACATCACTTCTCCACTCAGGATAGTCTTCTACATTCCTGAGGACTGTCCAGACTGTATTGATATCATACGGCAGTATTTCCCTGATTGCAGTTTCCATCATGTTTTATCCGAATAGATTGTTTGTGAAAGGATTCTTGCCTTCAAGTTTCTTTACAGTCAGCCGGAACATGACACAGCCGTCAGGACAGACGATATCCTTCACATACTTGTCAGAGCCTCCAACGTTTCTCAGGTCTCCGCCGCTTCTCACAGCTTCCATGAGAGGGTAGAGCATCATCATCGTCTTTGAGCAGATGCCGTATCCCTGTCCGTTTACGGGGCAGCCATAAGTGCAGGAATACTTATCTCCGATCTCCTCACCATTGCGGCAGAAACCTTCTGCTTTCTCTATTCTGAGATATCCTGTAACTTCAACTTCAAATTCATACTCTTCATCAAGCCATTTCTTCATCTCATGCCTCTTTGACTGCAATATACAGATAGCAATGTGCCTTGCCGTCTTTCGTATACTCAGAAGGGACGGAGCTTTCCCAGTCTTCGGAATACGCTCTTCTTATTCTTCCTTCTCTGGTGTATTCCCATACCTTCTGCCATGCTTTGATGGAGCATTCATCCGGCGTTGTTCCTGTCTCTTCAAATTTCAGATAGCTTCCGTTCTGTACTTTTTCCTCCATCATCTGGAAGAAGCTGCTTTCTGCGCTGATTATAGAAAGATCATAGAAACCATTTTCATCATTCTCGTAATCTGAATAGCACGATACCGGGGAGATTCCATTGCGGAATGCACCAGTATTATCGAAAAGAAGAGGAATCTTGCCGCTCTGGATATCCTGCCAGAGTTCCTTTATCTTCTCCATGCCTTCTCTGCTGTTGTCAACTCTTATAGTCACTCTCTCTAAATTGTATGCCATGCTATTAGTCTAGCATGGAGAATATGACATATACCTGTCATGTTTCTTCATAGATGGTCTCCATCTTTTTCAGCTTTTCTCGCAGCTTGATTTTCAATGACTCTGGAGCGGTGATCCTTATATTCTCACCAAAGGTGAACAGATACCCGTAAAGCCATTCATCATCAGGAAGCTTCGCCTCTACGGAGAATGTTCCATCTTCATTCCTTGTTATCGTCTCCGGCGCGAATTCATCATATAAGCGGTATGCGACGGAAGGGGAGAATGAAGCTTTGAAGTCTATCATTCTGGCATTTGCGTAATTCTCTTTATTCCTGTCGCGCTCTGGAACTATGTAATTCTCAGGATTGAAATGCTCTTCCAGCACATCAAGTGATATGATTCTGTTCACCTTGAATGTCCTGTAATCATTTCTCAGGAGACAGTATGAGGAGATGTACCATGACTGACTCTGAAAAAGCAGCTTCAGCGGGTATGCTTTCCTTTCTGTCACCTCTCCTGCAGCACTGGGGTATGTGAACTGGATCGCCTTATGGCTGAGTATTGCTCCTGTAAGCAAATCAAATTTTGTTCTGTCCTTCTTTGGATTGCTCCAGCGGGAGAAATCGACTTCTATCCAGGAGGTGTCGTGAATTCTGAACAGCGGGTCAAGCCGTGATAACATCCCTTTTCTGACTTCCCCTGTCGGAAGCAGTGTCTTCAGACCGAGCAGGAGCAGTTTCTTCTCTTCTTCAGTCAGGACGGTCTTATCCAAAACATAACCGTCGAGCAAGGCTATCCCTCCGCCCTTGCCCTGTCTCGTGTATATCGGTATGTTCGCCACTGACAGCGCTTCTACATCTCTGAGAATTGTTCTTTTTGAAACTCCGAAATGACTTGCCAGATCTTCTGCCGTCACGCTTTTTCTGTCCAGAAGGATATAAACTATTTCAAAAAGCCTTTCTATCTGCATTTCACCTTCTTAAAACAGATACAGCTGTTTCTCCTCCTGTTGCTTCATGATAACCCGATAAAGATGACATATGAATGTCATGTTATAAACATTGAAGAAGCTTTTTCACAGCGCTCATCCCTCTCAGGCCTGATCTTCCTTCGGCAGGATGAGATTGAGGATGATCGCAACAAGCGCCGAGATCACGACAGGAGAAGAGGCAAAGACCATTGTGACCCAGTCAGGAAACTGCGAGAGGGCCTCGCTCACCATGCTTATTCCCATGCCAAGGGCAGCTGAGAGTCCGACGATTGAAGTGTTGCGGTAGCTCATCGGCTGCATTGCCACCAGCTTCATTCCTGTCATGGCAATGGATGCGAAGACTGAGACTGTGGCGCCTCCGAGCACTGCCTGCGGTATTGTCGTGAGCAGGGCAGAGAACTTGGGAACCAGCCCGGCTGCCAGAAGCATCAGGGCAGTGAGGGAAAGGACTTTTCTGTTGACTACCTTTGTGGCTGACACGATGCCGACATTCTGGGAGTAAGTTGCATTGGGCAGCCCGCCGAAGAATGCTGATGCAAGATTTGACAGTCCGAAGCCGAGAATACCTCCTCTGAGCTCATCTCCATCAGGCTCTCTGTTCAGGCCCCCTATGGTTGTTGCCGACATATCTCCGATAGCCTGGACTGAGTTGATTGCAAAAAGGATTGCGAAGGCAAGACAGGATGAGAACTCAAACTCGATTCCGAATGGTGCAGGCTCGGGGAGTGAGAAAAAGGATGACTCGCTGACTGCCGTCAGGTCGACCATGCCGAAGAATGAAGAGAAGATGTAGCCTGCAGCAATGCCGAGCAGGATCGATGCAAGCTTGATCATGCCTTTGCCGAAATGGTTGAGTGCTGTGACGACAAGGAGAGTGAAGATGGATACAAGCCAGTTCTGCCAGGAGCCGAATGACGGCGATCCGCTTCCGCCTGCCATGTAGGTAATGGCTGTGGGGTAGAGCGACAGCCCTATTGTGAATACAACTGTCCCTGTGATGAGCGGCGGAAAGAATTTCACCAGCTTCTTTGCAAAGAGCCCTATTACGATTGCAGTGAGGCCTCCTGCTATCTGAGCACCGAAGATCTGCGCTATGCCGAAATCTTCTGCGATACTCGTCATGGTGGCAAGGTAGGCAAAGCTCACGCCCATGATCAGCGGAAGCCTTGCTCCGCACAGCCCCTTTAATCCAAAAAGCTGGAGGAGGGTTGAGAGGGCAGCGCAGACAAGAGATGACTGGATCAGCAGGATGCTCTCCTGTGAACTCAGCCCTGCAACTCCTGAGACAATGATCGCAGGCGTGACACAGCCCACTATCATGGCAACAAGGTGCTGGAGCGCAAGCGGAAGCGAGTATCTTAAGCCGGGAAGCCGGCCATCCATTTCAAACAGCAGCTTTTCGCCCTTGTCCATGGATGCATTATAGCATGGCTGTCTGGCTTAAACTGTGTTTTCTTTTTGAACAGTCTGACTGCATCCTGCAGCGGGATGGATTCTTATTGCATTGCATGAGGCTGTCATTCCGGCAGTCCTGCATGCTGCCTGGCCTGTGAAACAGAAGCCTGAGCTCAGGCCTGCCAGAACTGCTCTGTATCCATGTCCATGAGTGTCAGAGGTCCCTTCATTCCGGCCCCTGTATCTATTGCGTAAAGATGATAGCAGGCAGAGTGGAACGGCCTTGCTGACCTCAGCACAGAGTGCCCGACCCAGATGTTCCTGTCTGTGGGCAGCGGCGGCAGTAAGGCTTCGCCTCCACGTTCATGCGCAATAGCTGAGAGGAGATAGTCTCTGTCCCAGTAGACAGCTTCCAGCGCCTCGTATTCCCTCATGTCGATTCCCATCCTTATGAGATTCATGAACTCGCCTTCCATCATGTAGAGCGGGGTGGGGCGTTTCGAAGATGCAATGCTTAAAAGCCTTCTCTCATTCATTCCTTCAGGAATGCCGGCGTGCATGATAATATGATTCTCAGTGACCCGGATGAGCGGAATGGCTGAAAACCAGTCCTTCAGGGCCTCAAGCCATTCTGCCGGCTGCCTTGACAGTTCTGTGACTGTCACGTCTCCTCCGTTGCCGCAAGTCCAGTTCGGATCCGCAGTTCCGGTATGAAGCCAGTATTCAAGCCATGAGTCATGATTGCCAAGAACAGGACAAAACGAACTGCCTAGCTTCATCAGGAAATCAAGCACCTGAACAGGCTGATCTCCGCGGTCGCAGAGATCTCCGACTGAATACAGCCTGTCAGCATCAGGATTGTATGATGCCTTTTTCAGCACAGAAGCAAGCTTGTCATAGCTGGCATGAATGTCGCCGACGATAAGGTTTCTGCCCATTATGTTTTCCCTCTCTAATTAAATGATAAATCATTATTCCCGCCTGCAGAGGATATTTTTTTCTCTGGACTGTCAGAGGCTGCATGTGACGCATCCGGGGCGAATGCGCTTGCCTTGCTTCTTGGCCTGGCCTAGAATACCTGTATGAACAACCTGACAAGAAAGGCGATAGCCGATTCCCTGAAATCGCTGCTTGCACAAAGGCCTCTTTCCCGCATTACTGTAATGGACATTGCCTCGCAGTGCGGGATCAGCCGCATGACCTTCTATTACCATTTCAGAGACATCTATGATCTTGTCGGATGGATCATCTCCTATGATATAACGGAGATACTCTCAGGACGGAAGACGCATGATACATGGCAGGACGGCTGGGGCTGTCAAGAATTCTGTGTAAATGGAATTCTCAATCATAGTTTGACCCTGTCTCCAAAGACGATGGAGAACTGG
>CALXRC010000044.1 GCA_944390865.1 uncultured Spirochaetales bacterium
ACTGTGTGAAGTAATGCCAGAGCTTTTCCTGTTCTGTCTTGTTCAGGCATTTCAGGTCCAGCTTCATTTCAATGACAGCAGGACGCATCGAAGCATGACGGGCACGGGTTTCCTTGCCGTGCTCCTTGATTGCATTATTCTTCTCGATGCGTGCTGATTCATTCATAACTTATTGTATCATATTATGTTAATGTCATCAACAAGTCACATATCTAGGCAATTCATTTTCACCCTGCAGAGGATGGAGTCTTCTTGCCAATTTCGGGATAAAAGTGTTCTTCTCATTTTTTCCTCATCTCATCAGAAGTTTAAGCAGCCTGATCAGTTTGCTGCTGTAAGGAGCGTAGCGCACCGGGATGTCAAGCCAGAGGGCCTTCTTCAGCGTGCTCTTTTCATGCGTGAAAGTGTCAAAGCCCTGCTTTGCGTGGTAGCTGCCCATTCCGGAAGCGCCTACGCCGCCGAATGGCATGCAGGGGTTTGACAGATGGACAATTGTGTCATTGATGCAGCCGCCTCCGTAAGTGAGCCCTTCCTGGACCTGCCTGATATGTTTTTTGTCCTTTGAGAAAATATAGAGGGCAAGAGGCTTTTCCCTTGAGCGGACAAAGTCAACCGCTTCATCAAAGTCCTTCCAGGTTATCATCGGCAGTATGGGCCCGAAGATCTCTTCCTGCATGACCGGACTTTCCGGATCTGTCTCATCAAGCAGCGTAGGAGCTATCTTCATTGTCTTTTCATCAATCTCTCCGCCGATGATGATCTTCTGGTTCTCAAAAAGGTGCCTGAGGCGCTGGAAATGCTTTTCATTTATGATCTTGCCCAGATCAGGGCTGTTCACTCCCTGCGGGTAAAGCTTTCTGACTGCCTTCCTGAACTCATTGACAAACTCGTCTCTGCACTTCTCATTGATCAGAAGATAATCAGGTGCGACGCAGGTCTGGCCTGCATTGAGGAACTTGCCCCAGGCAAGGCGGACTGCCGCTGTCTTCATGTTCACGCTGCCGTCAATGATGCAGGGGCTTTTTCCTCCGAGTTCAAGCGTCACGGGACAAAGCTGCCTGGCAGCTGCTTCCATCACGATCTTTCCGACTGCAGGACTGCCTGTGAAGAAGATGTGATCCCATCTCAGCTGAAGCAGGTCAGTGTTTGCCTGATGCCCGCCTTCCACAACGCTGACAAGCGCCGGGTCAAAGCATGAGTCAAGCATCTGCTTGAGCACCGAGCTCACATTCCGGCTGTAGCGCGAGGGCTTGAGCAGCACGCAGCAGCCTGCGGCAAGTGCACAGGCCAGAGGCACAAGCGAAAGCTGGATCGGATAGTTCCACGGACTCATGACAAGCACGACGCCCTTGGGCTGCCTGATGATATATGAAGAAGAGGGGAAATGAGCCAGCGGAGTCGGAACTCTTTTCGGCTTTGCCCATTTTTTCAGGTGCCTGAGTGTATGGCTTATCTCTGCCTGCACGATGCCGATTTCAGTTTCATAAGTCTCAAAGCTGCTCTTTCCAAGATCTTTCATGCAGGCATCATAGAGTCTGTCTTCCCACTGTAGGATTGTCTTTTTCAGTTTAATGAGATGCTCAATTCTTGCGCTGACAGAAAGCGTTGCCCCGCTGTCAAAATAAGACTGCATCGTGCTGCGTATGCTGAGGTATTCTTCATTCATGGGGCTTATATTTACAAAATAAGGATAATGTGTCAAGAAAAGCTTTCTGCATGCCACTGCAGCAAATAAAAAACATCTCCGAGGGGAATTGAACCCCTGTTGCCGGGATGAAAACCCGGTGTCCTAACCACTAGACGACGGAGACATTCTGACTAAGCATCTCCGAGGGGAATTGAACCCCTGTTGCCGGGATGAAAACCCGGTGTCCTAACCACTAGACGACGGAGACAAACGTAAAATGTGTTACTAGTGAGCCGTACTGGATTCGAACCAGTGACCCACGCCTTAAAAGGGCGTTGCTCTACCTGCTGAGCTAACGGCCCAGTAACCTGAGTTAAACTAGCAGATTACAATATCTGTGTCAACCGGTGAAAAGCGCAATTCAGCAAGATAGGAAAGCCTGCCGGTGCACACCGCGCTGCCCGTCAGCCGGATCGCTTTAATATTTTTCTGATAAGAACTATCATTAGGGAAAAATGTAGGTAGTGCTGTGGATCAAAGACAAACTCAATCACAATACTTTGTATCAAATGCAAAAGAGAATTTCTGCACGATTGACGGCAAGCGGTATGCTACAGGCGAAAACGGACTGGGGCTTTATGAGCTGATTGATCCTGCCATTGCATATTTTCCTGGCGAAGCTGTCCTGATTGACAGTGATTTCAGTCTGAATGCCGGGGATGACCTGATCATGGCAGTGAAAGCCGCTGTTCTCAGAGCCTCAAAGGCGGAGCAGGACTGATCCCGCACAGGTCTCAGGCCTTTATTTTCAGTTTCTTCTTTATCCCCTTCATCTGAACCAAGTAGCAGAAAGGAAGTATGACTGCTGCGCAGATCCAGGCTGCAGGGCTTGCATAGCAGACTCCGAGATAGCCGAACCAGATAGGAAGGGTGAAGGCGGCAATGGCCCTGGCTGCAAGCTCTGTTATGGAGCTGATCATCGGAATTGCTCCGCTGCCCAGCCCCTGACAGCCTGTCCTGAACAGGAAGATCATTCCAAGCGGGATGAAGAACTTGATGACGACATCGACATAGATTATGGCATTGTCGATGACAGTCTGGCTTGCTGTCTCCGCATCGATGAAGATATAGGCAAGCGGTTCTGTGATGAACAGCGAGAGTACATAGGAAATGGCTGACCAGATGACAATGAGTGCAAAGCAGCTTCTGAATCCCTGTCTGATTCTTCCGTAGTCGCCGGCGCCGAGATTCTGTCCGGCAAAGGTGCTGATTGCCATGCCGAGCGCCGTGAACATCTGGCTCATGATTGTCTCGATCTTCGTGCCGATGGAATAGGCTGCGACGATGTCGCTGCCAAAATCGTTGATTGCGATCTGGACTATTATTACACCAAGGGCGCAGACTGAGAACTGGACTGCTCCTGGCAGTCCGATCTTCATCAGTATCTTCACAAGATTCAGATCAAGCCTGAAGTCTCCCTTTCTGAATCTGAACAGCGGCAGCTTCTTCTTTATATAAAAGTAGGAGATGACAGCGCTGATGGCCTGAGAAAGGATTGTTGCAATCGCAACTCCCGCACAGGCCAGGGGAATGACAAGGACAAAGAAAAGATCAAGCACGACGTTGAGTACTGATGAGATCAGGAGAAACAGCAGCGGAGACCTGCTGTCTCCGACGGCTCTCAGAATTGATGAGAAAAGGTTATAGAATATTGAGGCCAGCAGTCCGATATATATGATGGATATATAGTCATTTGCCATGCCGATTATGTTTGAAGGCGTCCTGACGGCTTCAAGAAGCGGCATTGAGAATGCGAAGAAAAGGACTGAGACTATGATGCCGGTGACTACAGATGCCAGAATGCTCATTGCATAGGCTCTGCGCATCCTGTCATAGTCCCGCGCGCCATAGCACTGCGAGACAAGGACTGCAAACCCGCAGCCCAGCCCCTGGGCAAAACCCACTACCATGAAGCTGAAGCCGTTTACGGCTCCAAGGGCGGCAAGCGCGTCAACTCCGACAAAGCGGCCGACAATGACAGTGTCGACCATGGAGTAGACCTGCTGGAATAAGTTGCCAGCAAAAAGGGGAAGAGAGAACGTCAGCAGCAGCATGAAGGGATTGCCCTTCGTCATGTTCTTGTCCATAGCAAGTGAGCTTTTAAACCCATTATTTATTATTGTCAATACAATTAAAGATGAATGAATACAAATTTTTCAAAAATATTCAAAAAACCTATTTACAATTTTTTCATAACGGTCTATATTCCAGATTCGTTGACCGCAAGGAAGACGAAAAGAAAAACAGGATGTGACAGAAAAGAGTTGGAAACATCTTGACGCTGAAGAAGGAAGAGTGCTAAGGTGACAAGGCGCTCTGAAAAGAAGCGAAGATTTTTGAAACAGATGATGAGCGAAGGAAAAGAGAGAAGCAAAGAAGCTTGAGGCTTCTGTCAATTTTGAAAAATACGAACGGAAGTAAAGAGCCGGTTCGTGCGAGAAATGACAGGACAAACGAAAGTTAAGTAAAGTAACTTGTGCACTTCGGTGCACAGGAAATTAAATAACGGAGAGTTT